>NZ_BBCE01000001.1 GCF_001311885.1 Syntrophomonas palmitatica JCM 14374
CGAACTGATGAACAACAAGAACATCCGTACAGAGCTCATAGTGGACCTAAAGACTAATACCAGGCTATCCGTTAGGGCCATAGCTAATTTGCTGGGGATTAATCGAGGGATCGTACAGAAAACGAATGATAGCAGATGACTGTATAGACCAAAAAAGGTGTCAAGAGAACCGTCCCCTTGACACCTATTCCGGATGTTGATCCTCTGTCCTCGTCTTTCGATCATGACACTTCTTACAAAGCGGCTGCCAGTTGCTTTCATCGCAGAATAAAGTCTGATCTCCCCGGTGAGGAACTATATGATCAACTACCTCAGCAGCAATCAGCTTGCCTTCCCTTTGACAATGTCTGCAGAGAGGATTGGCTTTTAGGAATAATTTACTCGCTCTCCGCCACCGGCTGTCATAACCACGTTCTCCGACATTGGGTCTTTCTTTGTTATAGCGTTTTAGATGAAGCTCGCAGTACTTGTACTCTGTCAACAGGTGTCAGGGGGACGGTTCTCTTGACACTTTATCTCTGCGCAGCTATCAGCACCTGTGACCGCATTAAAGTTGATGGACCTTGTTAATGAAGCTATCTCGGGTTTAGCGGTCATGCCGCAAAAATGTCCTCCTGTAAGTCATGAACGGCTTGCAATGATGAGATATCGAAAGATGATCGTAAAGAATTATATTGTCTTTTACGATAGATTGAAAAGTTCAAAAACCGTTGATGTTGAAAGAATCCTCTACGCAAGACGCGATTGGCATCATATCCTGTGACCGTAGGGACGTCATACTTCTTCTACTATGCTCATAGACCTAGTCGGATGGTGTCAAGAGAACCGTCCCCTCGACACCGACACCCGCGACACCAAAATTTAATAATAAAAAAAGCCCGATTTTTCGGGCTTCCTTAATGTTCTAATGGTGGGCGGTACAGGACTTGAACCTTTTACACCCCACCAGGAAACCCAATATATAGGCGCTATTAAGCCTTGTACCCATTTCTGTACCCCACTTTTTTAAAATACCTAAAAATCGCCATCTCTAATTATAGGCTGATTGCATTGCTTATTTTTGTTAAATGAGCATATTTTTGGGTAGTTGTAGATGGATCTTGGCCGACTAATGATGCCACAGTCAAAACGCTCGTTCCCTCTAGAAGTAATAAGGTAATCAGGCTGTGCCGCAAATCATGGATCCGCATATGAGGTAACTCTGCACGTTCTAAGCAATAGGCGAAAGTTTTTTGAACCGAGGAATATTTGACCGGTTTCCCTGTCTGTGTGAGGAACACTAGCCCTGTGTCCGAATTTAGCGGGGTTACAGCTAACGCCCGTAGCTCCGCCCTCTGTTTTTCCTTCTGCTGTTTTAAAAGTTCTACTGTTTCCTCATCCAAAATCACGGTGCGCCGGGAATTCTCAGTCTTTGGGCGATCGTTCAACTCCCTGGTATGGATATTCAAGGATTTGTTGATTGTGACGCTGCGGGTTGCAAAATCCACCGCATCCCAGGTCAGACCTAGTATTTCCCCTGCTCTGGCCCCAGTCAGTACCAGCAAGCGAATTACCAGCCCGTATCGATACCGCTCAGTAGCCCCCACCAAACGGCGCATATCTTCCCGGCTCAATGTATCCCTGTGCACTTTTTCCTCACGTGGCATCTGAAACGACTGTAATGCATCTATCGGCGCTTTTTTTTCGCAGATGGCCGCTCTTACCACCATTCTCACAAAAGCGTACATATTTTTTTGCGTTCTATTACTCACGTCTAAAAAAATGCTTTTCCATAATATCTTTTAATTGCCGGGAATCGAGCGTCCACAAAACTAAGTGCCCCACAAACGGTTTTACGGCTCGTGCGCAGGATTCATATGTAGTCCATGTAGCCGGCGCAACCGATTTTCTAACGTCACGAAGCCAAACGTCTATCCACTGGCCAAGGGTAACGATATTACTGTTAGGTCCTTGTTTTGCGGCCCGCAGCTGTTTTTTTAAGTCCCTTTCACGATCCTGGGCCAGACTTTTTATTGGTGTGTAAAAAGTCTCATAGTGGTATTTAGGTTTGCCATCCTCACCTCGCCCTAGGTAGATTTTAATAAGCCATGTGTTTTGACCGCGTTTTAAAATTGACATTTATTTCCAGCCTCCCTTCGGAGGCCAGGAACGATACTATATATTTCTGTGTTCCTGGCCCTTTTCCTGCTTCAATGCGCACAAGTTTCGGCCACACGCGCTTCTTCCTGCCTAAGAAATTCAGCCAGGGCAGCTTCCGAAATGCGAAATCGCCGCTCTGACAAGCGGACAGCCCGCAGGCGACCGGTAAAAATTAAATCGTAGACAAAATTCTTACGAACCTGCAATATCTTGGCAGTTTGTTCAACGGTATAAGTTTGCACAATATCAACCTCCTATTTTTTGGTATAAAAAAAGCCCCCGAAAAATCGGGGGCTGAAAATAGGAGAAAAGGGCAAAGGGCAGTATCTAATAAGGTACTGCCCTTTATTGTTCTAACTTCTGAGATTCACCCTGGTCTGGTTGTCAGAATTTATTTTTTCCGCGTTGTAAGATTCATCGGCCTTTATGATGATAGTTGTCTGCCCTGTGTTATTGCTGGGGTCAATGTCTTCAACCCCTACCGGCCAGGCTGTTACTTTGAGTGCATACGTCCCTACTTTATTAAGGGTTATGTGGGCGTTGTAACTTTTTGAGTCATAATCATTACTGAATGCCGGTTTGTCTTTATCAACGCCGCCTGGATATGTTGCTTTTACATCAACTTCAACAGGGATATCGGATTCGTCTACCCTTACAACAACATACGGGATGTCTATTGTTACGGATTTCCCCGGTTTTAATTTAAATACCCTCGGCTGGGTCGGCTGAACTACTTTTATATCCACGCCTTTGGACTTGATCTGTATAAACATAAGATTGTTTTCCTGGTTGGTTTCGGTTGCAGGGGTATTGCCGTTTACGTTGGCTTTGAAGCATAGCAAGCCTTTACTGCCATCTGGAACCGGCAGGGGAACCGTTACATTAAATGTTTGCTCTCCGTTTTTGTCTAATTCGATTTCTGCCGGGTCTGACTTCCACGCGGGATTCGTACCCTGCCAGCCTGCTGTCGAATCGCTGCCCTTCCCGTACCATACGGCTCTAAAATCAGTTACGGCTTTTTCGCCGGAGTTGCGTAGAGTTACCGGGAAGGTAATTTCGGTCTGGCCCTGCTTATATTCATAAGTCTTTGCACCTTTATTGGGGTCTTTGTATTCTTCTTTCCATTCGGTTGAGCCTTCAGGCGTGGGGTAGAAATCTGGGAAACCTGCCCCTACTTTGACCAATGCTTCGGTAAAGTACCAGACATCCCGTTAGGGAAGTTTTTATTTGACGTATTGATCGTCCTGAAGTTGCCATTGGCTGACCAGTTTACGGCTCCCGGCAAACAGGATGCGTTATCGGCTACGGCCATAAAGATTTCATAGGTTCCTTTTTCGTTTAAGGGCAGTTTTTCGATGATGTTTTTCACCGCATCGAAATTACTGACTATCTGGGAATGTATTTCGCAGTCTTCCCGGTTTGATCCTTCGGGTACGAATCTATACTGGATGTCGTACTGGTTGATTATACTGCCGGTTCCTTTGGTACAGCGATCACTAATTACTATACTGTCACCTACGGCAGCATTAATGACCGGGGAATCCTGAGAAGGGACAATGTTTGGTTTCCCGTCAATATTACCTGATTTAATTGTTTCTGCCCGTAAACTGCCGAACGAGGTTTTAATCTGCAGCGAAAACCCGGCAGAGGGCTTCTTGTGGTCATCATTAAGTGATACAGGGTGTTTTTGATAATCAGTTACCCCTGGATAATCTGAACGCTGGTTGTCGCCAATTCCGTCAGCATATACGGGTAGGCAATTAGCCATTAGAAACACTGTCATGAGGACAAAACATATTAGTTTTCTCAAGATATTTCACTCCTTTTCATAAATAAAAAGAGGCCATTTCTGGCCCCTTCGTAATCAGTCAACAACCGGACTTAGGGGAGCGTTTTGCGGATGGTGGCTATCTTTACGCCTTCGTAGCTTTCATCGCCGTTGTAGCCGCCGTAAATATCAAAAGTTACGGTCATGCCAGACTTGGGATTGGAAGTATAGCCATCTCTGAACAACATATAGTTGTTTGTCCATACGTCTTTCCGAAAATCACGCCATTGCCCATTAATCATCTGCTGATGGCAGGTATTAAACTCCGGGTGGCTGGTGCAGACTACGCGGATATTTTGCTTTGGCCAGCTGCTGTCACCAATATTAAAAAACATAGTTGGGTTACTATTGCTGCTGCTAAGAAATAGATTATATCCTGCCGCACTAATATTCTGATCCCCGGTTGCATTCCCCAGGTCCTGCACGGTGATAGAGCTGTTGTTCAGTTCTTTTAATATATTCTCTATGTCAGGTTTGGGCTGATCTTCGGGGTAGGCTATGACTAGCTGTTTGGCCGCGTCCCATTCGACTTTGAAGCCTAAACCTTCAGCTACATAACGGGCAGGGAGCATAGTCCTGCCGGGGTTGGCTATCAACGGAGCCACATCCATGACAATATTCTCGTTGTTCTTTTGCATGGTCTTACTGCCGATGGTCAGCGTCAGTTTGCTTCTGCCCTGTAAAACAGCCTTCCTGGCGGAATTGTCCCAGGCGATGTTGCTGTCGCTTACACCCAGGCGTTGCCCAGGAAACGAACGGGTACGTAAGTCCGGCTGTCTTTTATAAAGGGCGCGGTATCCATCTGGACGGTATTTACTTCGGTTGAGCCTATATCCTGAGTGTAGTATTTGTTATGGCCGATTTTGAATACTATTAACTTATTAGGCGTACTTACGGTTTCATCGGCGTTCGTATTAACGTTGCTTGAAACCAGAAAAGCTAACATGATTATCAGCGCAAATATTTTTAGTTTCTTCACCTTGATTACCTCCGTTTATTTTATTTCCCCGGGGGGATAGTTATTGGCAGTAGACCTCCTTTCTTTATTTTACCATATACAGGGGTTCAGAAAAAGTAAAAACCCCTCATAAAGAGGGGCTGGTGTTTACAATCCATATAATAAAAGCCCTTCGCTTATCGAAGGGCATAGGTGTAGCAACACAAAAAAAGTCTAATTTTTTGTAAACCACCCCTAGTTTTTTGCCATTTATTAGGATGTCAGGGGAAATATTTTATTATTTTTATGCTGAAATTTATAATCTTTTTGCTTATGATTTTAGTATACTTAGATATTTTTTTCTTTGCAATATATATCCCTATATTTTATTTTATGGGTAGTTTTCAAAATATGTTTTTTAAATTTTCCAGGGTTTGGTAATGATCAATACCCAGCCACGTTTTTGGTCATATTGGTCAAAATACACCCGCTCGCATATCTCCATGTCGTTGAGACCATTTTCGACCACCCAGGCCCAGGCTTCAGCCAGAAGATACGGATTTTTTTCAATTGGCAAAGTATAATATTCACGAGTCCAGAAATCTCCCCGGTATATGTATATCTCTGATTTGAATAGTTCGATTTGAGCAACAGGTGGTTCCACCCCCGCACGCTGGCGCCAACGAGCCACCGCTTCGCGGTGTCCCGCCAGGCGTCGTTGCAAAATTCTTACTTCTTCTTCTAGTTCAGAAATTCTTTTTTGGTATTTTTGTTCGGTCATTTTCCATTCCAGCCTCCCTTCTAAACATACGTAAATGTGATGCTTTCCCGGCTGTGCCCGAGCGCCTCAGAAACTTGGTGGCGGGCTTCATGATCGTCAATACCAGACGCCCGCAATTCAGAATACATATTTTGGGCGAAAGAATGCCTCAAGCCATGCCAGTGAAGTTCCGTGCGGGTTGGATCACCTACCCGTGTGGGATCCTGAAAATCGTCACGGTGATTGAAAACGTATTCTTGCACAGATTTCATGAATTTGTGCACCTTTTGCCCAGGTGGTACGAAAACATACGCGCCCCTTGGCACATTTTCGATCGATTCAGCTAGGAGCGTCTAGCAGCCTCAGAGAGGGGCACTTTGCGCGGTCGGCCACCTTTGGTGCTGGTCAGGCGCAAAACGCCTCGTCTGAGCCCGTTCTCGACCTCATTTCTTCTCAAGGTAACAATTTCTTCCAAACGCGTCCCAACATGGTATGTGATTTGCGCCATTTGCGCGTACCTGGGGTGGCCGTGTTCCCTTGCGTGTTGGCAAAAGTGGACAACTTCATCTCGTGTCCAACTCTGATCAAGATTTTTGGCTTTGTTGTTCGGGGTCGAAGCCAGGCCGATCTTAACGTTGATTTCCTTTGAATTCGACAGTTCGTACCGTGCATTGGGAATATATGTATGGAGATATTGAAGGGCAGAAATCTCATTTTTTATATATTTGTCTGTACAGCCTTTGCTTTTCAGGTATTTGCCATATGCGATCAGGTGTTTGTCTTGCAGGTTTGCCAGTTTTTGCATTTTGAATGCAGGTTGAACCCATTTCACGAACCTTGAACAGGCAGGAGCATATCGATACCTAGTCTTATATGCTCCCCTGTTCCACGTTCGTATTATTTTTTCGAGTTGTCTACCCAGATCGTCAGTTGCCTTTATACCGGTTTCAGGAAAACTATATCTCATTATTCATCACTCCTTTTCAGACATAGCTTGCGCAGGAAAATAGCATCGTCTCTCGCTATTCACTTCGTTCCACTTGTGCCGTACCCCCAACATTTCGCATTTCGTGGGGGTCTTGCCCGTTCTCTCCTTCGCCGCCTCATTTGAAAAATTTTCTTGGGAAAAATATTTTTAAAATATATTGGGTTAAATTCTATGCATATTCGGCGAAGGAGAGGAACGGGCTACGTATTTCAATTTAGAATGATCAATTCTTCAGTACTAAGGATGCACTTGCCGCTTACGCGGTGAACGCCTTCGGCGTTCCGTGCAATGATCCGGTGGTTGTCGCCCGCGGGCCGACGTCCGAATCGCGTTGAATCGTTGTTGGTGATTCAGACCGGGAGTGCTAGCAGCACTGTCTCTACTTATCCTTGGTCCAGATCCCCCTGTATCGGCGTCGCGCCGGGGAAACTGTTGTGGGCTGGCTTGGGGATGCATCACGCTGCCAGCCCGAATAAGCTATCGTAAAGCGGTTATTCCTAACCGCATAACTGAGATTAGAATTCTCAGCAGCCCCCTCAAACTGAACTTGAGGATTTTTTTTGCGATCCTCCCTGGGTTAGACCAGGCAGTGCAGATTAAAAAGAAACCTGTGAAAACAATTAATAATACTAGCATTTTCATTCCTCCCATCATCCCGGCCCAGCCGGGTTATTAATGCCCGGCCAGCAGAACAACAGAAAGCCAAAATAGAACAGATTGCTCTGTTCCCTTAAAAAAAGGATTTAATTCCAAAAAGGATTTTTAGATGGCGACTTCATCAAGTCTTAGGTAGGTCCCTGTTTGAAACAGGATTTTTTGATGTGATTATCTATACATCTTAAATATACCACGCCAAGAAAAAAATAAACAAGTATATTTTTCAGAAAAACCCGGCGTATCCGTATTCTAGGATATATTTTTAAGGCCATTTTAGCCTGTATTCTAGGATAAAAAAATATATTAATTGACGGTTTTATATCCTAGAATATACATTCTAAGTTAGACTTTACACATCAACCATATAGCATATATGCTATAATATCGATATGAACTGGAATATATTTTATTTTAAAGAAGGAACCCGGCAGCCTGTAAGAGAGTTTGTTGATTCTACCTCTCCTAAAGTAAAGGCTAAAATACTGAGAAACTTACAACTTCTAGCTGAATTCGGTGTAGAACTTGGTTTCCCATTGGTAAGTAATATTGATCGTAATATCTGGGAACTGCGTACAATATACCAGGGGAATCAATACCGTATTCTGTTTTCAGTTATTTCTGGGCAAATAATTTTACTTACTCACGGATTTCAGAAGAAAACTCAGCGTATAAGTAAACAAGATATAGATCTGGCCAGAAAACGGCTCAGACAATACCTTGAGAAAGGGGAACATTAAAACATGGATGATCTTAACCGGCATATAGAAGATAGTCTTAAAGAACCTGCTTTTGCTGAAGCTTGGGCCGAAAGCGAACTTGCACATGAAATCACCAGGCAGATTATTGCCTTGAGACTGCAGCGCGGTTTAACACAACAAGAGGTAGCGAGCCGTGCAGGTACAACTCAGTCCGTCATCGCCCGGATTGAAAATGGTGAACAAAATATTAGTATAAAAACCCTTAATAAAATTGCCCATGCCCTCAAAGCAAACGTTAGAATAGATTTATTACCCAGATAATAACCGCTTTACTAAAATATGTCTGGGGGCACATATGTAGTATATTCTGAAAAATATGCCTTTCCAGCTTGCTTCTTTTCGGCATAAAATTCACCAGTCAAAATCGTGCGTAATATATCCGGGTTGGCCAAGATTATACCCACTGGGTTTTGTATCTTTCCTTTAACGGCTTTATTTTTTAGTGTTCTGGCCACTTTGGAAATTTCTTGGGCAGAAAAATCATCAAATATACCTGGATGTTTTTTCAGCACAGGACGGATATCAATATCATGTTCTGAGAAAATCTCAACGACGTTGTTGTTTAGGTTTGTATTAGGTTTGTTTATTAGGTTTGTTTCTGCCGGATTGCGGCGACTTGTCGCCGATTTTGCGGTTACTAGTTCCTGCATTTCCCGGTTACTAGTCGCCGCAAAATCCGGTTTCTGAATATTTCGGGCTTCGTCATCATTATATACGGTTTTTAAGTATTCCGGATTCTCATCTACATATAAACCGTTTACGGGGAAGTCCCTTATAAACAACCTTAATTAGTCCTTTTGCCTCAAGCTTTTTTAGAAGTCTTGGTTGTTGGTCAGCACTTAAGCCAGTTTTTTCTGTGATATCTTCGACCAGGGCATAAAACATCTGATTATTATCTAGTTTGTTTGCTTTTTTGTAGAACTTGTACTGGTCAATAATTTCTGAGTATAGTATTGCTTCTGCAGGACCAATATTTTTGCATAGAGTACGCGATACAGCGATATAATCACTGCCACCTACCAAATCAATTAATGCCATTTTCTCGTTTCCTCCTTTTTTTGTAAATAAAAAAACCCCCAGGCACTGCCCAGGGGTGAAAAAAGGAAGAAATGAGAAAAAAAGAGTCATATAAAGCAGTGAACCCGCCATTAGGCGGGTTCTAAGACTCCCTGCTTAGCAGGATTTCTACACACATCCAAAAAACAGATATGCATTTTTACGGCGGTCTAAGAAATAGTTTTTAGGTTCTGCATCGGGGTCTGCTTGCCGAATCTGAACACAGCCGCTCAGTTCCCGGGGGAGATCCAGCTTGCCTTTTCTTAGGCTTTTAGCCATTTTAAAGGCATAGTCTGTCGGCGTTTCCGTGTCTCGCAGATCAGGGACATCAAACATGATATATCCCTCTTTTCTTCGGATTTCCGGACCATTCCAGCCCATGTGCTGGGCTACCCAGAAAGCTTTCTCAGGGGTTTCTCCCCGCGCAATGGTCATATACACGTCCTTCATTTTTTGTGTTACGCCAAGCCCCCCAGGCAGGCCAGGCGTATCCTCCTTTCTTTTTCAGATTCGCCACAGCCCAGCCTGGGAGCTGTTTCCCTGCGTTAGCAGGGATTTTTTATTTAGTTTTCAAGCATTAAAAAAGCCCCCCATTTGGGGAGCTTGGTTAATCTCAGGTTTATTTTGAGCTGAGAAGTAATGCTAATATAACAATCGAAGCTATACTTTGGATACCATAGCAAATCAAAATATCTTTTTTAAAATTTTGTAGACTATCACTGATAAATTCTTCACTCATAATAATATCATATCATACTAGTTGATAAATTCTAACAGGTGATTATAATCAAATTAAGGTCATGGTCAGATGCTACCTGACCATGACCCTCCGTTTATTGAGTAGGAACTTAGTGTTGGTGCCTCCGGCTCTGTTCCGGAGGTCTTTTCTTTTCTGACAGATATCCCACGTTTCTATTCTTTAAAATCCCTATTTATCGGTATTTGCGTTTCAAAAGTTTTGTACCCATTTTTGTACCCCACTTGTACCCGTCCTTATATATAAATACCGATACATAGGGATTCTTATTTTATCGTTCCTGGCCTCACAAAAAATTTAATAATAAAAAAAGCCCGATTTTTCGGGCTTCCTTAATGTTCTAATGGTGGGCGGTACAGGACTTGAACCTGTGACATCCTGCTTGTAAGGCAGGCGCTCTCCCAGCTGAGCTAACCGCCCGGGTAATGGTGACCCCTAGGGGACTCGAACCCCTGTTACCGCCGTGAAAGGGCGGTGTCTTAACCGCTTGACCAAGGGGCCAAAATGGAAGTCGGAAGTCTGGAATCGTTTGCCGATTTCGGGCTTCCGGCCTCGGTTTTCATAGTGGTGGGCCCACCAGGACTCGAACCTGGGACCGACCGGTTATGAGCCGGTAGCTCTACCAACTGAGCTATAGGCCCGGGATTTTGCGAAACCTCGCAAGTGATAGTATATAAAAAATCTGGCGGCAGGTCAAGTGGCCTGGCCGATTTTTACGGTTTTCGCAAACGAAAGGCGGCAACTCCTGTGGGTTACCGCCATTATTTACACTGGCTCCCCGAGTAGGATTCGAACCTACAACCCTCCGGTTAACAGCCGGATGCTCTACCGTTGAGCTATCGAGGAAAGCCCCAACGACAAATATTATAAGCCGCCTGGAGTACACTTGTCAATACGAAACCCTACTCAATATAATCTTTAAGTTTCTTGCTGCGCGAAGGATGACGCAATTTACGCAGGGCCTTGGCCTCAATCTGGCGTATGCGTTCACGGGTTACGCCGAACTCCTGGCCTACTTCTTCCAGGGTGCGCTGCCGGCCATCGTCCAAACCAAACCGCAAACGCAAAACCTTTTCCTCGCGGTCGGTCAGGGTGCTTAAAATTCCGTCCAGGTGTTCACGCAAGAGGACAAATGATGCTGATTCCTCCGGCGATTCGGCATCTTCATCGGTTATAAAATCACCCAGGTGGCTGTCATCTTCTTCACCAATAGGGGTTTCCAGAGAAACCGGTTCCTGGGCTACTTTCATGATTTCAATCACGCGGTCTACCGGGATGTCCATCTCATTGGCAACTTCTTCCGCAGTAGGTTCGCGCCCCAGAGACTGCAGAAGATTTCTCTGCACCCGGGAAAGCTTATTTATAGTCTCCACCATGTGCACCGGTATTCTGATAGTACGGGCCTGATCAGCTATGGCACGGGTTATGGCCTGGCGTATCCACCAGGTGGCATAGGTACTGAATTTAAACCCTTTGCGATAATCAAATTTTTCCACGGCCTTCATAAGGCTAGATTACCTTCCTGTATGAGATCCAAGAACAGCATACCCCGGCCCACATAACGTTTGGCAATGCTGACCACCAGGCGAAGGTTGGCTTCCACCAATTGTTTCTTAGCCTCTTCGTCTCCTGCTTCAATGCGATGAGCCAGATCGATCTCCTGTTCTGCCACGAGCAGCGGCACCCGCCCGATCTCCTTCAGATACATGCGAACAGGGTCGTCTATTTCGATGCCGTCGGGAATAAATAAATCTTCGGTTTCGATACTTTCGGGATCACCTTCTTCTTCAATCTCACTTTCACTATTGACGCTGATACCCAATGATTGAAGGTGTTCCAAAATATCGTCTAAATTATCGGGCCCCAGGTTAAAACCTTGCAGATCCTCGATAATTTCATCGTAGGAAAGATTTCTCTTCTTTTTTCCCTTTTCGGCCATAACGCTTACCACATCGGCTAGTTTACGGTCTTTCATGCCGTCCCCCCTTTCCGGGTGTGATGCAAAAAGCTGTCAATCTGCAATATAAACTCGAGCAAACTATAGAAATCTCCTTCCTCGCGGAGCTGGTTCAAGCGCTGGTGCATTTTACCCCAGCGAGCCTTTAACCTCAGCCTTTCCACACGCTGGATATAGGCCTCAATCTCCACCGAACCAGGTCTGGTATCTTCTTCCATTAAAACCGTTATCCTGGCCCAGCTGCTGCGCAATGCTTCTTCATTAATTTCTTGCGACAGAGCCTGCCAACGCTGCTCCTGGTCGCCTGGTATTTCATCGTATTTTGCAGCCAGTTCACGATACTGCGGTTTCGAAAAAAATCCGAGCCCGATGCGGTTCTTAATCTGGTTAAAAATATTATCATCCAGCAGCATAGCTGCCAGTATTTTCTCTTCTATGTTATAATTACTATAATTGCCGTACTGTATATTATCCCTATTAATCCCAGTTTTATTCTTAACTCCTGCGGTCCTGGTTTTACTCCCGGCCTGTAATTCTCGCTGTACCAGATTTTCTTCCAAACTTAGTTTCTGAGCCAGTATCCGGGTGTAAAAATCTTTTTCAATCTCACTTTCTAACCGGGTTATATCAGTTTTGACCGCCTGGATGACTCTGATTTTGGCGTCTAAATTCAGATCTTTTTCGGTGTTTATGAGACGAATTATCTTAAATTCTATGAAACTGCATTTATTATTCTGTATATATCGTTTAAATTCCTCTTTTCCGTATAATTCTATTAAGTCATCTGGATCCTGCCCCTGAGGCAGTATTAAAACCTGTACCCGCAAATCTTCTTCCAATAAGATTGAACCCGCCCGCAAAGCTTCCCTCTGACCCGCTTCATCGCCGTCATATATTACAATAACCTTCTCGGCATAACGCCTTATTAACCGAGCTTGTTCCCGGGTCAGGGAAGTGCCCAAGGTGGCCACGCAATTAGTGATTTCCGCCTGGTGCATCTTGATGCAGTCCATATAACCTTCAACCAGGACCACTTCATTGCTATGGCGAATCGTTTCCCGGGCCTGGTAGAACCCGTAAAGGTTCATACGTTTGGCGTAGATTTCTGTCTCGGGCGTATTTAAATATTTGGGCTGGCCCGCATCCATAACCCGGCCGCCAAAACCGATTATTTCACCATTTATGCCGTTGATAGGAAACATAATACGCTGCCGGAACAGATCATAATAGCTGTTATTTTTATCGCTGCGCTTTATGAGACCTGCATCTTTAATTAATTCCGGCGAAAAACCTTTTTTAAGCAGGTGCTCCTCCAGGCTGTTCCATGAATCGGTGGCCAAACCCAGGTAAAACTTTTCAATGGTTTTTGCTTCTAATCCGCGCCGCTGCAAATATTCCCTGGCTTCACCGCCCTTATTACCCTGCAGGCAGGCCGAATAGTATTCGGCGGCGGTCTTATTTATCTCAATTATCTGGCGGCGGCGGTCTATCTCCTTTTTCGGCATGGCCTGGCGGATTTCTACCCCGGCTTTGGCTGCCAGAAGCTGTAAGGCGTCTTTGAATTCGATGCCGTCCCTTAGCATTACAAAATTAAACATGTCTCCGCCGGCATGACAGCCGAAACAATAGAACATATTGCGTTCAGGAGTTACTGTAAATGAAGAGGTTTTCTCCTGATGAAAAGGGCATAGTCCCCAATACCGGTTGCCTTTGCGGCTCAGAGCAACCGTTTCGGAGACTACATCGATAATATTCAAACGTTCATTTATTTCCCGCACCACCGGGTCATCATAATAGGAACCCACTGCGCATCACCTGTTATTCTACTTTTACAGCATATTTCCTGCTTTATTTTCATAATTTTCGTCACAGTCTGTTACTTGTTCCGTTCTACAAGCTAGTTATTATTCCTGTCACGGCTTCGCAGAAATATTGTATACTCCATTAAGCCGCATATTAAAGTGATGGTCAAATGACATAACTACGTACGCAGCCCCCTGTTATGGCTATGAAAACTCATGGTCTTGTCATTGCTGCATAAATCAAAAAGACTCTAATGCTGTTCGTTTATTGTGGTGCGCGCGGCGCGCGAAAATTGCGGGGAGCGTCAGCGACGCATCAAACTAAAAGGTTAAAGCGAAGGAAAGATTGCTTCGCTGCGCTCGCAACGACAGAGCAGCCCGGGAACAGTCCCGCCATTCCCTTCCTTCGTCATTACAATCCCCAGGATAGTCCCCAATTTGCCTCCACTTCTGATACTCACGCCTCGTTATTATCTAACTAACTGCCGGTGGGCAGATCTTTGCGAGCATCGGGAACCAGGGACTGAGGCACATACAAATCCTGAAACTGTGAAACACAATACGCATCGCTCATACCCGAAATATAATCAGCCACTGCCGTTTGCAGACCCTCTTCCTCAGCAATCTGTGCATAAAGCGGGCTCATCTTCGCAGGATGTTTGCAGTAATATTCAAATAGATGTTCAATAATAAAGGCCGCCCTGACACGTTCCGCTTTACAAACCGGCCCCCGATATATGTTTTCAAACATAAACTCACGCAGGCCCTTTAAAGCCGACTCTATTTCCGGACTGGGTTCTACTTTGATTACTCCCTTTTCAATCATATTACGTGTATTGGCTATGGTATCTATCACCAGGGTAGCGATTCTTTGGCTGTGGGTAGTCCCCAGTACTTCCAGGAACTGACCGGGTATTTCCTCGACCCGCAAGACCCCTGCCCTGATTGAATCGTCAATGTCGTGCTGTACATAAGCAATCTTATCACTGAGACGTATTACCTGCCCTTCCAGGGTAAAAGCCCGGGCCTCCCCTTCCCCATAACCGCTGTGGTGCAGAACTCCATCTAGAACTTCCCGGGTGAGGTTCAAGCCGTTGCGATCCTTATGCTGTTCTATTCTGGTTAAAACCCTGATACTATTCTCATTATGACGAAAGCCTCCCGGCAATAGTTCATTCAGCACCTGTTCGCCGGCGTGAGCAAACGGCGTATGGCCTACATCATGAGCCAGAGCCATAGCTTCAATCAGATCTAAGTTGAGGTTCAAGCCTGTGCCTATAGTCCTGGCAATCTGGGCAACTTCCAGGGTATGGGTAAGGCGGCTGCGATAATGGTCACCTGGGGGAGCGATGAAAACCTGGGTTTTATGTTTCAGCCGCCGGAATGATTTGGAATGAACTACTCGGTCCCTGTCCAGCATAAAACAGGTTCTAACTGCGTCTGCCTCCTCCTGCCTCTCTCTCCCCTTTGAATTCAGAGACAAAGCCGCCTGCGGGCTTAGAAACATGGCTTCCCTCTGTTCGATTTCCTCGCGGATATTCAACCTCTGCACCTCCCCGCCAACCGTATCCAGCCGTTTAATTATTCATTCTATAACTGTAATGATAATTCCTTTACACTCTGAAATTAGAATTATTTTTAAAAAATCCGGGTTAAATATAACCATTTTTCCCACAAGTAATAAAATTCCTGTTATAATATTAAACTGAAAATATCATTATCATAACTTTCCGTATTAGATAAATAATTCTTTAGGGGATGTTATGTCTAATCAATCACCACTCTGTTTTAAAATAATTGAAGATGTCAGCGGCTTCTACATCCGCATGCTCACTTCACCGGTCAACCGGGGTCAGCTTGAAGCAGACTTGGATAGGCTGGGATTTCGCCTGTCTGCAAGGTTATTTTCCCAACTCTTAAATGAAGCCCCTGGAACCCCCATCGCTATAGACCCGGACTATGAACTTGATTCTGGTTTTTTAGTATATATAAGAAATAATGCTGAAAAGGTTGTTCCTCTAGAAATTGATATTACCCGTGATCAAATGAAGGCTTTTGTAAGAATCAATCCGGATTACGTACACAAACTGGATATCAATGACGTTATGCAAGAGCTGGATAAGATGGGGGTAAAATTCGGAATTAACGAAGAGGCTATAAAAGAAAGTATAAGTAATCCGGGCAGCAAGGTGCTGGTGGCCCAGGGCCGGCCTCCTAATCCGGGCCGCGATGCCATAATTAAATATAACTATAAAGAACCGGACACAAAACCAGTTATGACCGAGGATGGGCGGGTTGATTACTATCAACTGGGTTTCATCTCCGCAATACGTGCCGGAGAAGCAGTGGGGGAACGTATACCTGCCACTCCCGGAGAACCAGGAATGAATATTATGGGTGAGGAAATCCCTGCTAAACCTGGTAAACACGCCGATTTTAAAACCGGAAAAGGTGTACTGGTAATAGACGACCAGGCGGTGGCTGAGTATGACGGAGCTTTATCCTGGCTGAACAACCGTATATATGTAACCAAAATGCTGGTTATCAAAGGTGATGTTGATTTCTCTGTCGGTAATCTTAATTTCATGGGAAAAATCATGATTGGCGGCAATGTTAAGGAAGGTTTTCGCGTAGAAGCAGATGATGATATAGAAATCCGAGGCATGATAGACAACGCCCAGGTTACCTCCCGGCGTGGATCGGTTTTCATTCATAAAGGGGTTATAGGCAGAGGCAACGCGGTTATTACGGCGGGCAAGAATATTGAGGCCCGTTTCGCTCAGAACATTGTTGCCGAAGCCGGGCAGAACATTATAGTAAATGAATATGTCCTGCGCTGTGACTTAAAAGCGGGTGATTCGGTATTAATACACGGCCGCAAAGGACGTATTCTGGGCAATAACAGCATTTATGCCCGCACGCGTATTAAAGCATCCCGAGTGCAAAACTGCCTGGCGCTGGACCTAAAAGTGGAAGGCATAGACCGGCGTGATTTCTATCAACGCGTTCGCGACTTAAACGATGCTATAGCCAAAAAAGAAACCGACCTGCAAAACATTTCTGACTTAATCCGCAAGTACAGAACCGATCTCGATAACCGTGATAATATTGAAAGACTGCAAAAGAAACTGCCTGAATTTCTTCAACTAAGTGAGGAATACGATACCCTGGTAGTAGAGAGAAACTACCTAGTATCTATACTGAAGAACACCCGGGGCGAAGGCATGATCCAGATCGACGGGGGGCTGGAACCGGGTATGAACTTCACCATTAAATCGGAACCGCTAAAGCTCAAAGAAAAGCTGCGCAATATCAATATGTACTATGACCCTGATGAACAGCGCGTAATAGTATTAAGCGACACATCAAGGTAGAAAAGACGCAGATTAGCAAAATCATATCCAGGCGACAGGCAAGACACCTGTTCACGCAGGCAGCTGAGATATTTTTTTCTTCCTATGATATATAAAAGAATTAAACCAGTCGTACAACAAAATAAGCGCTAAGAAAATTAACTTTCCTTAGCGCTTTTATCTTTTTGTGATTAGATTGGTGTTCTTTCTGCGTACATCATAACGAAGTCTGCGTTAATCTGCGTCTAAAATAATCTATTTGTTCTTCAACCTGGCCTGGGCGGCAGCCAGGCGGGCTACCGGTATACGGTAGGGAGAGCAGCTGACATAATTCAATCCCAGCAGGTGACAGAACTCAATAGAACTGGGTTCTCCGCCATGTTCACCGCAGATGCCCATTAAAACACCCTCTCTGGTCTTGCGGGCTTTTTCCACGGCCATACGCATCAGGCTGCCCACCCCTTTGCGGTCCAGGACCGCGAAGGGATTGTCCTTGATTATTTTTTTCTCAATGTAAACCGGGATAAACTTGCCTTCGGCGTCATCGCGGCTGAACCCGAAAGTAGTCTGGGTCAGGTCGTTGGTGCCGAAAGAAAAGAATTCCGCTTCAGTTGCCAGTTCATCAGTAACCAGGCAGGCTCGCGGCAATTCCAGCATGGTTCCCACCGCAAATTCCAATTCTGCCCCGGTATCCTTTTTGAACTCTTCATATACATCCAGTATCTCAGCTTTTAACATGGAAAGTTCGGTTATATCCATTATCAACGGCAGCTCAATCTCTGCTTCTGTTTTAATGCCCTCATTTTTCAGCAGCAATATGGCTTCAAAAATAGCCCGTGCCTGCATGCGGTATATTTCAGGATACGTCAATCCCAGGCGGCAGCCGCGATGACCCAGCATGGGGTTAGCCTCGGAAAGGCTATGTATCTTCTTCAGCAGTTCCTCTTTTTCCAGCAAAAGTTTTTCATCCGCATGCTGGTGCTTCATCTCCGCAATTTCCAGGAGCAGGGACTCGCGATCCGGCAAGAACTCATGCAAGGGCGGGTCCAGCAGGCGTATGGTTACTGGATATGGAGCCATCGCTTTGAGTATCCCGTAGAAATCATCCCGTTGGAAAGGCAGAAGCCCAGCCAACGCCTTTTCTCTATCTTCGCGATTCTCTGCCATGATCATTTCCTGTACAATGGGAAGCCTTTCCTGAGCCATAAACATATGCTCTGTCCGGCACAATCCAATGCCTTCAGCACCAAATTCTCTGGCCCGGGCCGCATCCACCGGGGTATCGGCATTGGCTCTGACTGTAAGGGTCTTGGTTTCATCAGCCCATTGCAGGAGTTTTTCAAAATCATCCGATAAGGTAGGTTCAATCATTGGCACCTCGCCCAGCATAACCCGGCCGGTAGCGCCGTCAATAGTGATGATATCGCCATCTTTGACCACTATATCATTAACTGAAAAACAGCCGTTGTTGACATCAATTTTGACCGCTTCACAGCCACATACGCACGGTTTACCCATACCGCGGGCCACCACCGCAGCGTGAGAAGTCATCCCGCCCCGTGAGGTCAAAACCCCTTGTGCATAAACGATACCGTGAATATCGTCAGGAGTAGTTTCAGCTCTGACTAAAACCACCTTTTCCCCATTTTGACCAGCCTTTTCAGCCAGGTCAGCGTCAAATACCACCTTGCCGGAAGCCGCCCCCGGTGAAGCAGGCAATCCTACCGCGATGGGTTCCAGTTTAACTCCGGGATCTATCTGGCGGTGCAGGAGCTGGTTAATCTGTTCCGCATCTACACGTAAGAGGGCTTCTTCCTTGGTTATTAGTCCTTCGTTGACCATTTCCACCGCCACTCGCACTGAGGCGCGCGCGGTTCTTTTGCCGTTGCGGGTCTGCAGCATAAAAAGGCGGCCTTTTTCTACGGTAAATTCTATGTCCTGCAGGTCACGGTAATGGTTCTCCAGGTTCTGGCAGGTCTCAACAAACTGCTGATACACTCCCGGCAGCTCTTCTTTTAATTTTGATATAGGCATGGGGGTTCTGATGCCTGCCACTACATCCTCTCCCTGAGCGTTAACCAGGAACTCGCCATATAACTCTTTTTCCCCGGTGGAAGGATTACGGGTAAAGGCAACGCCGGTGCCGCAGTCCTGCCCCATATTGCCGAATGCCATACACTGAACATTCACGGCTGTTCCCAGGCTGTCATCAATTTTGTTAATCTTGCGATAAACGATGGCCCGCTGGTTGTTCCAGGAATCGAATACCGCTTTGATAGCCATCAAGAGCTGTTCTTTTACATCTTGCGGGAATTCAAAACCCTTTGCCTGTTTTACGATAACTTTATATTCGCTGATGATCTCCTGTAATTCTTTAGCCGGTATCTCATAATCAAATATCAGGCTGAGTTTTCTCTTATGTTTCTCCACTACTTCATCGAAATGGGCATGTTCAATGTCCAGTACCACATTGGAAAACATCTGGATAAAACGGCGATAGCAGTCATAGGCAAACCTCTCATCCCCGGTCAGCTCCGCCAGTCCTAAAACAGACTCATCATTTAAACCCAGGTTCAGAATGGTATCCATCATGCCGGGCATAGATATAGCTGCCCCGGAGCGGACTGAAACCAGCAAGGGATTAGCCTTGTCCCCAAATTTTTTTCCAGTTGCCGCTTCGAGTTTCTGCAAAGCTGCAAATGCCTGGTCCAGAGTCCCTTCCGGAAAATCGCTGCCTGACGCCAGGTAGGCATTGCACGCCTCAGTAGTTATAGTAAAACCGGGAGGCACCGGCAGCCCTATTCGGGTCATTTCCGCCAGATTGGCTCCCTTACCGCCCAGCAGGCCGCGCATATCAGAAGTTCCTTCTTCAAATAAGTACACCCACTTCGTGCTAGACATGACTTAACCTCCTATAATATATTTCTAATATTTTGCTTGCGGTTTCTTCCACAGCCCGATTGGTTACATCGATTACCGGGCAGCCCAACTTTTTCATTATACTATTACCGTACTCAATCTCCTCCAAAATTCTTTCAGGATTGGCATAGCTGGCCTGTCCTTTTAGTCCCAGGGTTTTCAAACGTTCAGCCCGAATCTGGTTGAGTTGTTCCAATTTTATGGTCAGGCCGATAACTTTACCTTTTTCTGCCCGGAACAATTCTTCGGGGGGATTGACTTCAGGCACCAGAGGCACATTGGCGACTTTGATGCGCTTATGTGCCAGGTACATGGAAAGCGGCGTCTTTGAGGTGCGCGACACTCCCACCAGAACTATATCGGCCAGGTCAATTCCGCGCGGGTCTTTGCCGTCATCATAACGGACCGCAAATTCTACCGCTTCCACCCGGCGGTAATACATTTCATCGATTTTTCTTAACAGCCCCGGTTCCCTTTTGGGTTCTAAATGGCTGGCGGCGCCTATAGCCTCTACCAGCGGCCCTAAAATATCTACACAGGGCACGCCATATTTCTTGGCTTCACAGCACAGGTGATCTGCCAGGTTGTCAATTACCAGAGTATATGCTATCAGGAATTTGCTGGCAGCCGCCTGATGAACCACCTCATCCAGGGTTTCCGTATCAGAAATATTGGGTATTCTTCTGATTTCCATATTACCCGAGTCGAACTGGCTGGCAGCGGCCCTGACTACCATTTCCGCCGTTTCTCCAATCGAATCTGAGACTATAAATACTCCCGGCAAATGATTCATATTTTAACCTCCATCTTCCCGCCCTGCTTGGCGGTAGATATCAATTTACCCCGTAATATTGTATTTAATACCCAGTTTACTTACTACTGAATCAGTGCGGCTGAATGAACAGTTACACCCCACCATATTATTATTCCTCGTTATACAACGTGAAATTAAACTTCAAACATCTGCATTATGCGGGCTGCGGCCTTCGGCTGCCAGGTCTAAAAAGAGACGAGCTATATTGGTCTTGGTTATTCTGCCTACCACTTCCAGTTTTTCTTCCCCGGCGGAATCCAGGTAGGTCTTGACTACCGGCAGTCCGTCGACTTCATGTTCCACAATCTTTTTTACCACATCCACCACATTTTCATCCAGACCCGCGCAAATGATATTAGGCATACGGGTCATAATAATACTGACCGGCATTTTGTGTATATCAGCCTGTCCTAACGTAGTCTTTAAGCAGTCTTTGCGGGAAACCACCCCGCTCAGGTAATTGGTTTCGTCTACGATAAATATACTGCCGGTATCCTCCACAAACAAGGTAACAATAGCATCATAAACGCTGGCATTTTCCTTTAATATTACCGGCAGGGACTGAATGTCCCGCACTCGGTAGTTGTTCAGGGCCTTGCGAATCTCGTTTTCCCCTTCGCTTTTCAAATAATAGCCCACCCGGGGCTTGGCCTCCAGAAACCCCGACATAGTCAGTACAGCCAGGTCAGGCCGCAAAGCCGCCCTGGTCACATTTAATAACTCGGCAATCTTTTCCCCAGTAATGGGGCCATGGTTTTTAACGATTTCCAGTATCTTTTCCTGTCTTTCATTCAGTTCGATGCTGTTCACCGCCTGTTATGTGCTATACTTTTTAATGCAAAATACACTAATTATATATACTATATCAAATAATAAAATCCTGTTTAAATTATTTATTTTTTTAATCAACCAATTTGCTGAAATCGGCAATTTGGTGGGATAAATTAGCAATGGTCTTCAGCATACCCAGACGTGCATTACGCAGGGACTCATCCTCTGCCATCACCATGACTGCTGTAAAAAATCTGTCCAGTACAGGGCGCAGGCTGGCCAGGTCCTGCAAAGCCTGTTCGTAATTCTGTTTGTTGAGACTGGCTTCCACCTGCCCCTTAAGTCCTTTAATAGCCTGGAAGAGTTCTTTGTCGCAATCATCCGCCAAAACTGCAGCATTCACTTCTGCAGATTCCCATTTGCGGGACAGGTTATGGGAACGGTTGTAAACCACCATAAAGTCCTGATAGTAATCATTGCCTTTAAATTGCTGCAGCATCTTTGCTCTTCTCGCCAAATCGCTTAAATCAGATGAGGGTTTGGCAAAAACCGCATCAATAACGTCGTAGGAGATGCCTTGTTCCAACAGAATCCCGCGCAAGCGCTGAACGATAAACTCCATTAACTCAGCTGCGGTATCGGCCTGGCTCAGTTTGGGTTTGATTGGAATGAAGGCTTCATATGCCAAATTCAGGACTTCATCCAGCTTGAACACCAGGTGATGTTCGAGGATAATATTCACCAGACCCAGAGCCTGGCGCCGCAGGGCGTAAGGGTCCTGAGAACCGGTCGGTTTGATGCCTATAGCAAAACAGCCCACCAGGTTATCAATTTTTTCGCTTAAACTTAAGACTATGCCCGTTGAGCTTGCCGGCAGCCTGTCGCCGGCAAAACGCGGCATATAATGTTCAAGAATGGCTGCGGCTACTTCCTGATCTTCATGGCTCTGTAGCGCATAGTAGCGCCCCATTATTCCCTGCAGTTCGGGAAATTCGTATACCATGGCACTGAGCAGGTCGGCTTTGCACAGATAAGCGGCCCGCTGCAAACGAACTGGATTACTTATAGAAAGCAGTTCGCCCATCTTAACGGCCAGATTTTCCAACCGCTGTACTTTATCCATCAGGCTGCCCAAGCGTTCATGGAACATGACGTCTTTTAAGCCCGCCACCATATCCTGCAGGGCTTTTTTGGTATCTTCCTTCCAGAAGAACAACGCGTCTTCCAGCCTGGCTTTCAGCACCCTTTCATTACCGGCTGTCACCAGTTCCATGCTGTAGGCGATGCCGTTTTTGACCCCTATAAAACCGGGCATCAACTTACCTGTCTGATCGTAGACCGGGAAATAACGCTGGTGTTCAATCATGCTGGTGGTCAGTACTTCAGGGGGAACCTCCAGGTATGAAGGTGAAAAGCTTCCATAAAAAGCGGTGGGATATTCCACCAGATGGGTTACCTCCTCCAGCAGCTCTGGATTCTCCATGGCTGTACCCCCCTGGGCCGCGGCCACTTCAACTACCTGTTTCCAGATGATATCTTTGCGTTCCTGCTGGTTCAGAATAACGTAGTTCTGTTTTAGTATTTCAAAATATTCCGCTGTATCTTTTACGCTCAGGAAGCCTTTGGAGAGAAAACGATGCCCGCAGGTTTGCCGTGAACTGTTGATATTATCTATCGAGAATTCGATTACTTTATCATCAAACAAGGCTAAAAGCCAGCGAATAGGGCGGGCAAACCGGGTGTTATAATAGCCCCAGCGCATAGATTTCGGAAAAACCAAGGCAGTAATGATTTCCGGCAGCAGATTAGGCAGTACCTGCAGGGCGGGCTGGCCTTTTTCCTTTTTAACGGCGTATAAATATTCTGCTCCGCCTGCTTCACGAATTTCCAAGTCCTCAAAGGCCATCCCCTGGCCGCGGGCAAAACCAAGACCGGCCTTGCTGGGCTGGCCATCAGCGGTGTAAGCCGCTTCTTTTTTAGGCCCCCGGTTTTCGATCAGGCATCCGCCTGCTTCTCATCCAAGCCCTGCACATAAAGGGTTAAGCGGCGCGGAGTGCCATAGCATTGCAGCGAACTGTATTTTAACCTGGCTTCACCCAGTTTTTTTTCGGCCAGGTTCTGCAAGTCATCGATAGCTTTTTCCATATATGCGGAGGGGAGTTCCTCCACCCCGATTTCCAGCAATAAATCCTTAGCCATTAGCCGACCTCCTCCTCGCTCAAGAATTGTTTCCTGAGATTTTCATCTTTTATAAGCGGGTAACGCATGGCTTTGCGTTGTTCCAGGTATTCACCTGCCACCAGCCGGGCCAGATTGCGCACCCTGCCGATATAACCGGTGCGTTCGGTTACGCTGATAGCCCCGCGGGCATCAAGCAGGTTGAAAAGGTGCGAGCATTTCAGGACATAATCATAGGCCGGCTGGGGCAGATGTTCGGCCGCTATCCGCTGGGCCTCTTGTTCGCAAAGCCTGAACATGGTCATCAGGCTGTTCACGTCCGCCAGTTCAAAATTGTAACGGGAATAATCCACCTCGGACTGGTGATGTACATCCGCATAGGTGATGCCTTCCACCCATTCGATATCAAAAACGCTTTCCCGGTTCTGAATATACATGGCGATGCGTTCCAGGCCGTAGGTGATTTCCGCGCATACCGGATAACAGTCGTAGCCGCCGCACTGCTGGAAATAGGTAAATTGGGTTATTTCCATACCATCCAGCCAGATTTCCCAGCCCAGGCCCCAGGCTCCAAGAGTCGGAGATTCCCAGTTGTCTTCCACCAGTCTGATATCGTGTTTCTCAGCTTCGATACCCAGTTCACGCAGGCTTTCCAAATAGAGATCAATAACATCATCCGGGGATGGTTTTAGTATTACCTGGTATTGATAGTAATGCTGCAAACGGTTGGGGTTTTCGCCGTACCTGCCGTCGGTGGGGCGGCGCGAGGGTTCTACATAGGCTACGTTCCATGGTTCAGGCCCCAGGCAGCGCAGGAACGTGGCCGGATTCATAGTGCCGGCACCTTTTTCCATATCGTAGGGCTGCTGAATTATACAACCCTGGCGGCCCCAAAAATTCTGCAATTTCAATATAATCTCCTGAAAAGTCAACATCACAACCTCCTTCAAAAAATAAAGCCCTGTCCTTGCGGACAGGGACGGTTTCTAACCGCGGTTCCACCCTGATTTGGCTGTAAGCCCACCTTCATTTGCCGGGTTTTACTGACCGTTGTTACGGCGTTCCTCCCGCAGCTCCAAAGCGCCTTCAAAAAACCAGCCTGCCGGTTTCCAGCTTCCCCGGCTCTCTGTAAAGGTGTACGTTTTTTTACTCCTCTTTTTCATCGCTGTAGTTATTTAGTTGTACAAAATCACAATTAGTTTATCAGCCTGCCCCGCCCTTGTCAATTCCGAGGTAATGTCCTACCCCGGGAATTTCTCGCCGAAGATTTCTTTCCAGCAGCGGTTGGCGTTATAGCTCTCACCTTTTTCCTCGTAGGATAATGCTTCCACCGCTTTTTTGTAGGCGTCATTGGCGGGTGCGCCAAAATCATCTTCCCGGTGCAGTTTACGGTTGCTGCCTTTGGCATACCAATCAAGCTGTTCCTTGCGTCTTCCAGCCAGGTATTCCATAAAGTCCATCATCATATTGCCGTAGTAACCATAGGATACTTCGGCTCCTTCCCAGTCCTCCATGAAATTCATGGCCATGGTATCAATGAGCATGCTGGGCATAACCACCTTATGCGTGAACTTCCAGGCTCGGGTCATGCGGGCAATATGTTTGACCTTACCGCCGTATTTATAATTATATTCATCTATAACTTCAATTTCCCTGATGGGATTGAACTCCTGCCAGCGTCCTCCCTCGGAAGGATCGGGATATATGTATCCATTCTTTTTCGGGACAGCGAAAGCGGGAATCACCTCCACCAGGGGTTTTTCTTTGTATGGCATCATCAGGCAGTGTTCATCATTTATAAAAGCATCAGCATTAATCTTACTCATGAAATCCCTGGTTTCCCGCAAAAGGGTGCGCTGCACATTACCCGGCCATTTTGCCAGGCGTTCATAGATTTGCAAGGGTAATACCACCATTATATTTACGTTATCCAGCTCATTTATGGCGGTATCCCGGCCAAAGGAACCGAGATAAAACACGTTGCGGGTATCTGATTTTATATGCCAGTAATAATTGTTTACCGCCAAGGCGATTTCCTTGCCGCGCTGGATAATAATATCGTGGTTATCGACTTTAATATTGTTGAGAAAGGTTTTGAATTTATCGGCAATGCTCTCAGTCTTCTGCATAAAACTTACCTCCCTAATAAATAGTCAGTTTTCAGAGGTTTTATTGTTTATACAAATTCTAATGCGCAAGTTGAGTAAGTCATTCTTTTACGGTAAATTTCTCCACACACTAGCCCTTACCTGACCTGTAAATCATCTTTACTGGCTTTTATTTATAAGCTGAATAGTTTTTTTCATATTGAACTTTCTTTCCAGGTGATACTCAAGATCTAATTCTAGTATATGCTCAATTTGCTTTAAAGCCGCCGGCGAGACTTTAAGCCGGTTCAAAGCAGCCAGGCCGCCGCAAGCCAGCAAACGTAAAACCGCCAGGCTTTCACCATTCAGATAAACGTTGTGCAGAGATACATCCAGGCAGGATTCGCAAAAAATCCCCCCCTGGGCCAGGTTAAATACGGGCTTTTTCACATCCTTTCTGCCGCAGCCGCAGCAAGCATCAAGCAACGGTCCATATCCTAACCCTGCCAGTAATTGCAGTTCAAAGTACCGCAAGACCAGAGGGTTGAAGCCTTTTTTATCCAGATATTCCAGAACAGAAAGAGCGCACGAATATAACTCCGGCATGGGCATTTTATCGAGCAGGGCTTTATCGATAAGTTCCATTATGTAGAGAGAGTGCAGGCTTAAAACCACATCCTCGCGGCTGTTGCCATAGAAATCGATGAGTTTGCCCTGGGTAATAATGTCGAGTTCCCGTCCGGAGCTGAGGTGAAGCATAGAATGACAGAAGGGCTGAGTGCAGGCCCGCAAGCTGCTTTTAGGCTTCTGAACCCCGCGGGCAATAGAACGCACCTTGCCTTTTTCTTCGGTAAAAAGGCTGACCAGCTTATCGGTATCACGATAATTTATTGATTTTAATACTATAGCCCGGCTGCGGTAATACATTATCTTCCACTCCAAAAAAGTACATTGGCCACTTTAACCGGGTCATTAACCCTTTCTACTTTAATTCTAAACCTGTGACTCAGATTGCAACAGATATTGTCAGCTTCATCGGTTCCAATATAATGATAATCAAAAGCCAGATAAACCCGTTTTACATCGTCTAATCCCAGAGATTCAATTCTTCTGGCCAGGCATTTCCGGTCTCTGATATAATCCCGGTTCACCCAGGCAAAGATACTGCCGCCGTATTTGCTCATACGCGGACAAGCCACGGGATTAAATGTTTCATCCCTCCTGAACCGGGTATTATTTTGCAAAACGGTTTTGGTTATATTTGCCAGGGAGGTTTCGTTTTTAACCAGTCCCCAGCGGGGAATCTTTACTACCATAACCGGGCAGCCGGCCTCCCGCACCATCTCCAGGATACGCTGAACTGATATCCCGTCAGTCATTTCAGCATGGACGGCGTATCCGCCCAGTTCAGGGACAATGATTATGTCCGGCGCTAATCCCAGGCTGGGCAGGTGATGACCTCCGTCAAAAACCACCACCCGGTAGCAATTATCCCTCATCCTGCGCAGGTATGCCTGCCCTTGCGGGCTGCTGTGCCAGCTGTCCGTTTGCGAACATTCTACGATGGCGTTGTATCTGGCATCCAGAAGCCGGGTTAATTGCTGAGGGTAATCTTGGTAGTTGCCGGGAAGCACTGCCGCTATGCGAAATTCAGACTGTGGCAGCATCCTCAAACCCGGGTTGTACAAAACCATCGCTCTAGCGTGGCTGCTGACGTACCGCGCATATAATTCCAGACCCTGATAATACCCAAACTCTTTCATGGCATCACAAGGGTATTCGATCATTACGGCCGTATATACAGCCATCAATATAAGCAAAAAATATAGTTTCTTTAAATACACAAAAAGGACGACTCCTCATCGTCCTCCCCTTAACAAATACTCCTCTGCCAGGCGCCCCGCGCTGCTGCTGCCTATCCTGTCAGCCCCGGCCTCAATCAACCGCAGGGCAAAATCAAGTTCCTTGATGCCCCCGCTGGCTTTGATTTTCAGGTTATCCGGCTTATTAGCCTTTATAATTTCTATATCCTCCAGCTGACCCCCCGGGTGGAAAAGCCGGTGGAGGTTTTGATGAAATCCGCCCCGCTGTCCCCAACCATTTGCGTAGCCCTGACCAGTTCCTGCGGGCTCAACAATGCGCTTTCCACAATCACTTTCAAGATAAACCTGTATTCGTTTTTAAGGTGCAGCAGGGCTGCAATTTCTTGAGCAGCGTTTATGTATTCCCGGTCCTTAAATCTGCCGATATTCATAACCAGGTCCAGTTCCTGGGCTCCATCTTCAAGCGCCATCCTGGCTGCGTTTACCTTGGTCTCTGTCCTGTCGGCACCCAGAGGAAAACCGATCACCGTACATAGCTTAACCCCGCTGTTTGCAAGCAAATCCCGAGCTTGCGGCAAGCGGCAGGGATTAATACACACCGCGGCCATGCCATACTTTTTTGCTTCTTCGCACAGATGTTCTATATCCTTCTGGCTGCAAGCCGCCTGTAAATTGGTACTGTCCAAATAGGCAGGAAGCATTTTTCACCTCACAACCTGAAACCGAGCTGATTAAGGTTGCTCTCATTGTCACGCCAGTTTTTCTTAACCTTAACCCATAAATCCAGGTATACCTGAGTATCCAGCAAGCGTTCAATCTCGTGCCGGGATTGTTCTCCGATACTTTTTAACATCTGCCCGTTTTTACCGATAATAATGCCTTTTTGCGAATCCCTCTCGGTGTAAATCACCGCTCGCAAGTAAACCTTGCCCGCAGATTGCTGTTTGAACTCCTCCACCTCTACCGCCAGGGAATGTGGTATTTCATCACGGGTTAAGATCAAGGCCTTTTCCCGAATCAATTCAGCGGCAATAAAGGAAATCGGCTGATCTGTCAGGTCGTCCTGCGGGTAATATAAGGGACCTTCCGGCAGAGCCTTAAAAGTGGTCTCCAATAAACCCGGGAGGTTGGTACCCTGCCGGGCGGATAAAGCAATAATCTCCGCAAATTTCATCTGGTTGGTAAAGCTCTCGATAAAAGATTCCACCTGATCAGATTCTACCAGGTCTATTTTATTTACCAGCAAGAAAACCGGTACTGACGCATCCTTAAGGTGGTTTATTACAAACTGTTCTCCTCCGCCGAACGGCCTGGTCACATCAGTCATATAGTATATAATATCTACCTCTTCCAAACTGCGCGTTGATACCTTGACCATATATTCGCCCAACAGGTGCTGGGGTTTGTGTATTCCCGGGGTATCCACAAAAATTATCTGGCCCTGGTCACAGGTATAGATTCCCTGGATGCGGGTTCGGGTCGTTTGAGGTTTCTGGGTTACTATAGCTATCTTGGCTCCGATTATTGCATTCATTAATGTGGACTTTCCTACATTGGGACGGCCCACAATGCTTACAAACCCTGATTTCACGATTAACCTCCTAATTAACGCAAAACAAAAAGCCGGGGTAACATCTCCTGTAAATTATATTCTTTGCTCCGGTTTTTTTCATCGGTAATAATTAGTTTGATTTCGGGAGCAAATTCGGCCAGAACCTGCAGGCAGGCTCCGCACGGGTAAATAAACCCTTCCCCGCTGCCTGCTATGGCCATGGCAGCAAATTCCTTTATGCCTTCGCTTACGGCTTTAAATATTGCTGTTCGTTCTGCGCATACACTCAATCCATATGAAGCGTTTTCCACATTGCAGCCGGTGAAGACTTTCCCATCACCGCTCAGCAATGCCGCACCTACCTTAAACCCCGAATAGGGCGCATAGGCGTTTTGTTGTGCTTGCCGGGCTTTGGCTATCAGTTCCTCATTGGTCATAACACTCCGGGGAGTTAATTGCCACAGAATCACACAGATTTTACACCGATACACACAGATTATTTTTTAGTAATAAAAGGTCTATAAATGCAATCTAGCATAATCTATTTTCATCTTAAAAGTAATTAACTGTTTAGTGGATCTCCAAAACACCCTATCTGTGAACATCTGTATCCATATGTGGGTTGTGTCTCCTGTGGTTGAATTAAAATATATGGGGGCCAAAGATTATGAATCCCATTATTACTGCGTTGATGGCACTGAGCAGGACTGCGCCCGCCGCCAGGTTTTTCGCTGCTTTGGCCAGGGGATGGTATTCCAGAGTTACCAAATCAACTGTTTTTTCTACGCTGGTGTTAATAGTTTCACTTACCAGGACAAAAAATATTGTTAAAATCAGCATTCCCCATTCTAATCTATTCAGTCTAAAAAGAAAACCACCCGAAACGGAGATTAATGCTGCCAGTCCATGAATTTTCATATTGCGCTGGGAAACAAACGCCTGGACCATGCCTGAAACAGCATGTCCAAAACTCTCCCCGAGATTACCGCTGCCCATCAATTCTACCTTTCCAGTTTTACGGAATGCATGATCTTATCTTCCAGATTGCGCATGAGTTTTTTCTCATCTTCGGTTTCATGATCATAGCCCAATAAATGCAGCATACCATGAGCAACCAGATACCCCAGTTCCCGGTTCAGCGAGTGTCCATACTCCTCGGATTGCACCTGAGCCTGTTCCAGCGAAATGACAATATCGCCCAGTACGTTTACATCACCGCCGAAATCATAGTCGGGTTCATCTTCACCTAATTCATTCATAGCAAATGATAAGACATCTGTCGGACGGTTCTGCTGGCGGTAAATAAAATTCAATTCCTGTATATAGCTGTTGTCAACGACCATAACGCTGACCTCAGTATTTTTCGGCAGACGAACCAACTTGGCCACCGCATTGATCACAGTCATTATTACTTGCTGCATTTCCCTGGTGTATACTATCTTATTCTGCTGATTTATGATCATGGCCTCCATGCTTTTCTCTCCTTTTTTCAAATTCCCGCACGATGATTTCCGGGTATTCTATGCGTTTATGGTATATACCCTCCAGCATCTGGCAGAATGAACCGGCCACGGTGTCCAGGTCTTTAAATGTCAAGTCGCTGGTTTCTAATTGGCCATCGTTCAGCTTGTCCTTTATTATGCGACGAACCATATTTCTGATTCGTTCCGGATTGGGATCTTGCAGAGATTTAACCGCCGCTTCCACTGAATCTGCCAACATTACCAAAGCTACTTCCCTGCTCTGGGGTTTTGGTCCTTCATAACGGAAATTTTCTTCGCTGATAGTGCCTTCACGGTCTTCTTCAAGTGCCCGGCTGTAGAAAAATTTGGCCAGGCTGGTGCCGTGATGCTGTTCAATAAAATCTATGATAATCTGGGGCAGCCGGGCTTCTCGCGCCAGTTCCACCCCTTCACGCACATGTGAAGTAATGATTAAGGCACTTAAGGCCGGCGCTATTTTCTCATGCGGGTTTTCATAGCCGCGCTGGTTTTCTACAAAATAATCAGTTCGTTTTATTTTCCCTATATCATGATAATAAGAACCCACCCTGACCAGCAAGGGATTAGCGCCTATGGGTTCAGCAGCAGCTTCGGCCAGATTAGCTACCATCAGACTGTGATGGTAGGTACCGGGCGCTTCTAAAAGCAGCTGCTTTAAAAGCGGATGGGTGGGATTGGCCAGTTCCAGCAATTTAATCATACTGGTAATGGAAAAGCTTGTTTCGAGATAGGGCAGGGCTCCTATCATCAGGACTGCCGACAGTATACCATTTACTGCCCCAATTATACCAGCTACTAAAAGCAAATGCAGGTTTACGTTGCCGCCAATAAGGGTAAGGGTAAAAATCGTTATTATATTAACCAGAGCTATATATACACCCGATTTGGCCAGGTCTGAGGTTTGACTTAAGCGGTAAACCTGAAAAACGCCTACGGTGCCTCCTACGAAGGCTGTTATAGCGTAAAACAACTGGTTGCCTTCAGTTATCAAGCCCACATAAACCGCCATAATCATGGTCAGGAAATAGGCCAGGCGATTCTCCAACAAGATGGCCACCAGCATTGAACCTGCCGCAACCGGCGCCAGATATCCGGTAAGCGCGTTTATTTCCGGCTGGTCGCCCAGTCTGATAATGGTTAAAACCCGGGTAATGGAAAGCACTAATATGAATATTAAACCTATTAAGAGCATTAATGAGTCGTTTTCGTAAATCTTGCGGTAATAGCGCCGCAAAAAGTCAATGCTCAGCCAAAATGTCAGCAGTACAAACAAAGCGGAACCGACTAAAGTCAGAGGATAGCTGCGGCTGCGTTGAATGCCCAGTTGTTCTAATGTTGAAATCTGTTCCGGAGTAACCCGTTCACCCCGGTGCACAATAATTTCCCCGGCCTTTACGGTCTTCTGCACTGGTTTGACAGCATCCATGGCTTCTTTTCTAGCTTGATTGGTTGCCTCCTCATTAAACACCAAATTGGGTCTTAAGGAATTGATACAGATAAGCTTCATTATATCCTGGGCTTGAGGTACGAAAGCCAGTTGTCCGATGCTATTATTGACCTGTTCTTCCAGTCCGCCAATAGCCTCTTCAGTTACCGGCTGCTCCATAACCCCGGCCACGATACTCAAAGAGGTAAGCCTCATCTGCTCCAAATCCTGAGGACGGGCATTAGTCAAATAACTCGCTAATTGAGAGCTGCTGTATCTGATTTTAAATTGTCCGTTATGCTTATTGCTATCCAGGAGTTCCTTTAGACGGGTTTTTGTATCCGGCGATGATGAAGCTAATATCTCATTAATAGCGGCAAAAAAATTATTTATCTCATCCTGGGTAGCAGTAAGAGCATACTTGTCCTCCTGGTAGACCTTCTGCACCCGGGAGGCAGCCTGCTGTTTCAAGGTCATGGTCTGTCTCTGGTCAATTACCACCGCGGTAATATTTGATTGTATATCCTGCTGAGCAACCTCATCAGGTTTCAACATCACCTGCTTGGGACTGAACTTGCTGAATAAAATCAAAATGGTTACGGCAAAGAAAAACAGTAGCCCCAGAACCTTTTTAGTGCTGGATTGTTTCAGGAATGTTAATAATCTGCGGCCTGCAATCACCAGGATACCAGGTATCTTCATGCCAACGCTCCTCATAAGAAGTGGCCAAAACTAACTAACCGGATGATTTAATGATTAAAATTTTCTATGGCTTCATAAGCCTCATAGGCATCAATAATTTTTTGCACCAGAGGATGCCTGATTACGTCTTCTTTGCTTAAATACTCGAAAGAAACCCCTTTGACCTGCCCCAGAATCTTTTGTACTTCAATTAAGCCAGAATATTCTTCTTTAGGCAAGTCTACCTGAGTAATATCCCCTGTTATTACCGCTTTAGAACCAAAACCCAGCCGGGTCAAAAACATTTTCATCTGCTGAGGAGTTGTATTTTGAGCTTCATCAAGAATAATAAAGGCGCTGTTCAATGTCCTGCCGCGCATATAAGCCAAAGGTGCTACCTCAATAATATTTTTCTCCAAATAACGCTGGGTGACTTCTACTCCCAGAATATCAAAAAGGCTGTCATACAGAGGACGCAGGTAGGGATTTACTTTTTCGATGAAGTCCCCAGGCAGGAAGCCCAGCTTTTCACCCGCTTCAACCGCGGGTCTTACCAGAACAATCCTTTCCACATCACGGTTTTTTAAAGCATATACCGCCAGAGCCACTGCCAGATAGGTCTTACCTGTTCCCGCCGGCCGATGGCAAACACAATATCATCCCGGATGATAGCTTCAACATACCTTTTTTGCCCCAGGGTCTTGGCCTTAATGGCTTTGCCCCGTACAGTATTCAGGATAGAACCGGACAGAATATCGCGATGTTGGGGCTTGTCTCCTCTTTGCAGCAGGTTGTGCATGTAATTAATATCATTAATAGTCAATTGTTTTTCACTGTCAATGAAATCAAGGATGCTGTAAATAAGTTCAACTGCAACATCTACATCTTCGCTGCTGCCCCTGACATATATCTCTGAACCCCGGGCATATAATTCCGCCTTGCAAATGCTTTTCAGATGGCGGAAAGTCTCATCACCAATACCAAAAAATATGGCAGCTTCGCCATTATTCTTAATTTTCACCCGGGTTTCTTTCTCTGTCAAATACCCATCCCTCCGTTAAGTATTCAGGATTTTATTTAGGCCATTATATCATATATATATGTGATATAAAAAGCCCCTGTGGTTTATTAGGACTATGGCACCATATTTATCGGCTGTTTCTCCACTATGTTTTCATAACACTCCAGTGAGGCTTTGACCCGTATAATATCTTCACTGGGTGATGACAGTATTTTTATACGCATATTTATGACGGGCGCATTAGGTTCCAATTTTTCCCGCGCGTTATTTACTGCCTTTTGACGGGCGATTTTTAAAGCCTGTTCCTCAGTGTATTCCCGCACTTGCGGTATGGTTTCCTGGTACTGTACTTTATTAACGCCACATTCCCCCCATATTGTCCAGAAGGTTTTCCGGGAGGTCTTCTTTATGAAGTGTGCAAACGGTTTAGTTTCAGCACCAGAAAGCGCTATGCTGCCATAAGGAGTAATAATGTTATAGTAAGATTTTTTCCTGTGGCCGACCAGCAGCTTCTCAGTGCGCAGCTGGCATTCCCCATAGCCATCATGCCAGACCCGCGCTTTGACCTCCCCCCGGGCCTGAACAATATATGGTTCCGGTACTTCCTGTTCTTCTTCGGGCACATATGGACTTTTTTGGGGGACAACCACCCCGGAGATTAGTATATCCCCTTTTGATACCACATCCCCAGGTTTAACTCTAGCTTCGCCTTCCAACACTAAAATATCATCTATAACCCCTTCCTTGCTCGCTACGATATGGCAAGGCCTGCCGTCCTGAAGAGGCAGAATTTTCTCAACCACCTGAATCTGCACCCTAACCCCTTTGATATCCAGTTTCACATAGGTAAGTTCACTGATATCCTGCAGTATATGCTGTTCTACCTCAGTTCGCCTAAAGTTCCACTTGGCCGCTCCCTGATAGACCCCGTGCCGGGCGGCGGTGAGAATAATTTTTTTGCTGTCTACCTTTTTATTTCCGGTTACATCAATAAACCATACAAATGAAGACAGCAGGTACAGAGCCATAATAAACAACAAAGCGCCGCCTAAAAAGCCCATCCTTTTTCTTATGATATTGCCGTAGAAAGGCAGGCCTTTTTTTTCGGTAACATCCAATGCAAAACCATTTTCTTCAGCTATGGTCTGCAAGGCTTTGAAGGCACTGCTTCTTACCTTCAAGTTCAGATCCGGTCCATTTCGCTTGATGTCCCATATATATATCCCTCTGGCGCTGGCCATATTTATTACCTTTTCCTGATTCTTGCCGCCCAGCTTGACCCGAATGGTTCCCCCTACTTGCTCGAAGAGTTTATTGGCCATTCTGAATCCTCCCGCTCAGTCCATATACTTAACGGTGTGAATTTCTCCGCAAATGCTCATCTCTTCAGCCATTAAGGCCTTAATTTCCAGGTTGTTTCCGTCAATCTCCAGGTATCCCCGGCTTAAGTTAATGCGCACTCGGTTAAGATTGTATTCGATAATGCCGCGGTGGTTTTCAAGATACAATTCATTTCTTCCGACTATGGTAAGTTTGGGAAGATCCAGTACCAGATCACGAGGAATTTCTAATAGTTCAGCCATGGCTTTACTTATGGCCTCCCGGCGTTTGTCCATTACTATCCCTCCTGCCGAAGAAGTAATCACGCAGTCTTGACCCGTTTATAAAATATATGCCCGCATGCAATGCTAAATGAACAAATTAGCCTCCGGGCGAGAAGCGTTATGGTTTTAGATTGCCGCATGGCAGCGCTTCTCGCAACGACATTAGGTTGTTCCCGAAGGTAATCCTTTATTGTTTCATTGCCAGCACAGCGAAGTAATCTTTCCCAGCAATGACAGGGCAGCGGTACTGCCGTTCACGATGACCTCTGCGATTGCCCCGCCCACGCCCCCGAGTACACTTATCCACAGCCATGCAACCATACTTTCCTATACAACCAAAAAACCTCCTGGTAATCACCAGGAGGCTGCAAAAGATTTTTTAGTTTTAGGTTTATATCAACTGCTAAACTTAATAAAATGTAACTGCTACTATGCTGAACAAAAAGGACACAATGACCAGGCTTATGATGGCTATTACCACCCGGCGCTGTCTCTTATTTTGCATGCCTTTGTTCATAAAGCTCACCCTTAATCCCCCCAACTAATTATTCCGGGTTATAAATAATTTAAGCCTGGTAAACTGATTTACCAGGCTTTCATTTTCCTAATAGCGCTTAAATTTCTGTAGTTTTACCTGTTCGTCTTCAGCCTACCCTTCAATTTACGTAAGTTGATCGTAAAAGGGAGCTTTAGCCCTTAAAATTTCTTTTTCTTTCGAGCAGCCTCCGACTTCTTCTTCTTCTTAATACTGGGCTTTTCGTAATGGTCATGTTTCCTTATATCCTGCATAACCCCTGCCTTTTGACAGGAACGTTTAAATCTCTTTAGGGCGCTATCCAGGGATTCATTTTTTCCTACTCGTACTTCGCTCACTGTATCCCTCCCCTCATCCGATCAGGCTGAAAACGCCTTTATATTTTACTATCTAATAAGCCCCCAGTCAAGGTTTAGCCTGGAGGCCAGCCGAAATTTCTTCCGCCCAGCAGGTGGTAATGCAGATGCATAACCGTCTGCCCGCCCATTTCACCACAGTTATTTACGAGGCGGTAACCAGGTTCAGCAATGTTCAACTGGCTGGCCAGCCGGGCTGCCAAAAGCTGAATCTGCCCCAGCAAAGCAACGTGATTGACTTGCAGCTCATTAAGTGAAGAGATATGTTCTTTCGGAATAATCAGTATGTGAACTGGCGCCGCCGGATTAATATCCTCAATAGCTATCAGCAGATCATCTTCATACACTACTTTGGCTGGCAAGGTTTTACTGGCAATTTTGCAGAATAAACAGTCTGCAGCGGTCATACTTTCACCTCCTCCATAAACACCGGGTTTTTTTAAAAATATTTCATCTTTGATCCCGCAAGATAATCGTTCATTTAAAATAGCAAATATTCCTATCTATTTTATCAAAATATTTAATCCATTACAAAGTAATTTTCGGATATTTTGCTTTGTAATGCACCTGGTCCATTTATTATCTGAGTTACACAAGTTCTGCGGTTGCCACAGGGCCATTTATACCAGTAAGCTTTATCCGTGCAAACCCGCCGCATAGATTTTGAGACGCACAAAAGGCGGTTTCAATATAGTTTTCTGTAAACCCGTAAAAAAAGCCATTTACTTCTCGCTCTACCAATACTTCAAACTCCTCGCCCATGAAGCGGATTATGAACTCATCGTGTTTGGTTCGGGCCAGTTCCAGCAGGGTTTCGCTTCGAGCCTGTTTAATTTCCGGCTTCACCTGGTGTGCAAAATCTGCGGCGGGTGTGCCGGGTCGCGGTGAATATTTGAACACGTGCAGGTCCAGCAAAGGCAGCTGCAGCAACAGGTCAATAGTCTGCTGAAAATCAGCTTCTGATTCACCCGGAAATCCTACCATAACGTCACTGGTAAAAGATGCGCGGGGCAGGCTGGCGGCAATTGTTCTGATTAAATCCATATAATAGCTTCTGTCATAGCGACGGTGCATGAGTTTCAGTATCCGGTCACTGCCGCTTTGCAGGGGAATATGAAAATGAGGGCAGATTCGTTTATCCATGCGCATTAATTCTATCAGTTCATCTTTCATCTCCAGGGGTTCAATTGAGCTTAAACGCAGCCTGTAATCACCCTCAACATTATGCAGAATATGAACCAACAGACGATGCAGATCCCAGTCGATAAGATCAAGTCCATACTGCCCGGTATGAATTCCGGTTATTACGATTTCCCGGTAGCCAAGGCTGACCAACTGCCTAACTTCGCCTAAAACATCTTCAGGCAGCTTGCTCCTGACCTTGCCGCGCACATAGGGCACTATACAATAGGAGCAAAAACTCTGGCAGCCGTCCTGAATCTTGACAAAGGCTCTGGTCCTTTCATGCAGTGAACTAAATATCACCGGTTTTAAGTATCTATTATCAGCCTCAACCCTGGTACATACTATCGGCCGCTCAGTTTTAGCTGAGATATATTCTTCGACTATATCAACCAGATTTTCCTTTTCGCGGCTGCCTATAACCAGATTGACCCCTGGGATATCCGCTAAAGCCTCCGGATCTAATTGGGCCATACAACCTGTCACGGCTATTATGGCATCAAGATTCCGCCGGGCGATTCTTCTGATAACTGCCCGGGATTTCCGGTCGCTAACATGCGTAACCGTACAAGTGTTTACGACATAAACATTTGCTGGTTCGCCGGGTTCAACCACCCGATAGCCCCGCTGGATAAAGATTTCTTTTAGTTGTTCGCTTTCTACCTGGTTTACCTTACACCCCAAGGTATAAAAAGCCACGTTCTTCATAATAATTTGTCCCTTTTGCCAGCCGCAGATTAACCCTGATTTTTAACTGTGGGATAAGACAAAATGTTTAAGATTGTTCATCTGTGGCTAATTCTTACCCCAAATCGTTAAAGTGGTAGAGGATCAGGCTGGCCGCTACCAGTCCAGCGGTCTCAGTACGCAAGATACGTGGTCCCAAAGTAACCAGGTGTACCCCGCGATCCCTGGCGGCTTCCGCTTCCTCATGGCTAAAACCGCCTTCCGGTCCCACCAAAATAAATATTTCCTGCCCGGTGAATCTCTCTTCTTCGGTTTGTAAAAGCTGTTTTAATCCTAGTTTATGTTCTTCTTCATAAAGCATTATCGCCGGGGTCTGGCCTATTATCTGCAGGATTTCATTTATCCCGCGCATGGGATTCACTAACGGCATCTGGTTACGGCGGCATTGTTTACAGGCTTCCCGGGCTATTTCCTGCCATCTCATCACCCTTTTTCCTGCCTTGCGTTCATCAAGTTCCACCACACTGCGCTGTGCAGCCAGGGGATGTATAGCCTTTACCCCTATTTCCACGGCTTTTTGCACGATGCTGTCCATTTTATCGCCTTTGGCTATACCTTGAACCAAATGCAATGATGTTTCAGGTTCGCGGTCGATACACGCTTTGGAAATAATTTCTCCCTTTAGTCTCTGCTCCTGGTCTTCCCGTAACCGCACCCGGTATTCCATACCGCTGCCGTCAAAAACCGCAACTATTTCACCCGGACGCAGACGCAGCACCTTTTCTATGTGTCTTAACTCTCCGCGATCAAAATACATTTCATCTTCCTTATGTTTGTCGCAGAAACAAAAAAACGGTGCACTCTCCATACACCCCTCGTATAATCATTTTGGTGTCAAGGTGTCAGGGGGACGGTTCTCTTGACACCGTTTTAAAACTCTGTTCCAGGTGGTGTCAAGAGAACCGTCCCCCTGACACCTATAGCTATTTCTTGCGTGCTGCCACGCCTACCCAGTCGATATCAGTCAGGACCTGTTCAACCGTGAAGCCGCAGTTATCCAACTGCTTTTGTACTCCCGGCCAGCGGCTGTCTACTATGCCTGAACCAAAGAAATATCCACCTGAAGGTAAAGCCTCTGACGCCAGGGGCAGTAATTCGTTTATTACCTCAGCGGTAATGTTGGCCAGTATCATATCTACAGGCCTGCCCAGAATTTCTTCAGCTATATCTCCTTCGCGCACTTCGATAAGATTATCCAAACCGTTTAAAACAATATTTTCCCGGGCTACTTTAACCGCCACCGGGTCTACATCCATGGCAAAAACACTCTGGGCTCCCAATTTAGCGGCACCAATAGACAAAATGCCCGACCCGCAGCCGGCATCGATTATTCTTTCTCCGCCTTTAACATACTGGTCGATAAATTTGAGACAGAACCGCGTTGACGCATGTATGCCGGTGCCAAAAGCCATCCCGGGGTCCAGTTCGATGATTATTTCACCAGGACCCATTTGGTAATCCTCCCAGGATGGTTTAACTACCAGCTGTCCCCAACCTTAAAACTGTGATAATATTTCTTCCAATTCTGTTCCCAGTCTTCGTCACGAACCTCGTCAATATATACCTTGCACTCCACTCCGAAGTTCTCTTTGACCGCATCCAGGCAGCTGTGCAGTTCATCCATGACCTCACGGTCTTCCGGAAAATAAGCTTTTACCACCACAAAATTATGTTCCATGAAATCAGGCGAAGTGGCCTTCCATGGTTCGCTGCTGATATATTTACGCGCCCCCTGCGGGTCTTCGATAACCACCCCGCCGGTACCCAATCTTTGAAAAATTCCTGAAATTGCTTCAACACATATGCCTTCAGTAAGCACACTAATTTCTTTCCAAGTCATTCAGGCACTCCTATCCCATCGCATCTTTAAATTTATCAAACAGTCCCTTGTCCTTCTTGCCTGACTTATCGTCATCATTGTAGAAAACCTGCAGGAGTTCACGTTGTTTCTTCGTTATTTTTTTAGGAATATTTACTTTTATAATGACTTTTAAATCGCCCTGACGGGCCCCATGCAAATGCGGCACACCTTTGCCCTTAACGGTTATAACATCACCAGGCTGGGTACCTTCAGGAATAAGCAGTTTGTGAACTGCTCCTCCCAGCAATGGAATATCTATTTCCGCTCCCAGGGTAGCCTGCACAAAATTAATTTCCGCAGTAGTAATTAAGGTATAACCGTCCCGTTTGAAATGGGGATGCGGTTTAACCGCCACCGTTATATACAGATCACCGGGAGGTCCGCCTTTTTGTCCCTGTTCGCCTTCACCCTGGATGCGCAGGCGGGACCCGCTGTCAATTCCTGCTGGTATGCGCACTTCAATGCGCCGGTTCTTCTTGACCTGCCCGGTACCCCGACATTCGCTGCAGGGCTTTTCTATAATCTTACCTTCTCCATGACAGCGGCTGCAGGGACGTACGGTTTCAAAGCGTCCGAAAGGCGTGCTTTGCACTGTTCTCGCCTGTCCGCTGCCGTTACAGGTGGGGCAGTTTTTGACCTGTGAGCCTTCTTCAGCGCCACTGCCTTTACAGCGATCACATTTTTCAATCCGGGCAATCTCTATTTCCTTTTCCAGGCCGAAAACCGCATCCTCAAAATTGATATCCATACGCAGTTCGCGATCAGCACCCCGCTGTGGACCACTGCGGCTGCGTTTACCCATACCGGCTCCCTGACCGAAAATCAAATCGAATATATCGCCAAATCCGCCCATGCCTTCCCCGAAACCACCAAATCCGCCTCCAAACCCCCCGGTATTTTTGGTGGGGTCAAAGGCATCGTGACCGAAACGATCATAAGTGGCACGTTTCTGATCATCGCTTAAAATCTCATAGGCGTCATTGATTTCTTTAAATTTCTCTGAAGCATTGGGGTCTTCCCGGTTGACATCCGGATGGTATTTACGCGCCATTTTGCGGTAGGCAGCCTTGATATCATCCGGCGAAGCATTCCTGGAAACTCCCAGGACCTCATAAAGATCGCGTTTAGTGGCCATTTTCCCACCTCATGTGTTTAATTCAACTTACTATGGGATCGCTTAACCACAGATACATACAGATGTTTCCATTTTTTTCAGATTATTGTAATGTTTTTGCTAATTTAATCAGTGTTCATCTGTGGTGATTTTCTCTGTTTATTATACTCTATTTATCATCATCGGGGATGTTGTAATCAGCGTCAAACACTTCCCCGTCATCAGCGCTGCGGGTTGACATTTTCATACATTTTAGCGCTGACTGCATATATGGCCTGGGTCAAGGCTTCGGTCTTAGCTTTGATGTCTTCGATGTCGCTGCCTTCCAGGGCCTTCTTCAAATCCTCTTTAGCAGATTCAATCTGGCTGCGTTCAGCTTCGCCTATATTATCAGCAAATTCCTTTAAGGTTTTCTCTGCCTGGTATATCATACTGTCAGCGGAATTACGGGTCTCCACTTCCTGCAACCGTTTTTCATCCTCTTCAGCATAACGCTCGGCTTCCTCCATCATGCGTTTAATTTCCTCATCACTTAAACCGCTGGAAGAGGTAATGGTTATCTTTTGTTCCTTCTGTGTGGCCAGGTCCTTGGCGCTTACATGCACAATGCCATTGACGTCAATGTCAAATTTTACCTCCACCTGCGGAATTCCGCGCGGCGCCGGGGGAATTCCAGTCAGCTGGAACCGGCCCAGAGTAACGTTATTTCCGGCCATCTTTCTTTCCCCCTGCAGAACATGAATGTCAACCGAGGTCTGGTTATCAGCCGCAGTGGTAAACACCTGACTCTTGGAGGTGGGAATAGTGCTGTTACGTTCAATAATTCGGGTAAATACCCCACCGAGAGTTTCGATACCCAGTGATAAAGGAGTAACATCCAATAAGACCACATCGGTTACATCCCCGGCCAGGACTCCGGCCTGAATAGCTGCGCCTACGGCCACAACTTCGTCAGGGTTAATGCCTTTAAAAGGTTCCTTGCCGATGAAATTGCGAATCGCGTCCTGAACAGCTGGAATACGAGTAGATCCTCCCACCAGGATAACTTTGTCAATCTTATCTGGCTAAGCCCTGAATCCTTCATAGCCTGCCGGGTAGGTCCCATGGTTTTTTCCACCAGTTCCGCGGTCAATTCGTTAAACTTGGCCCGGGTCAGGGTTTTCTCCAGATGAAGCGGTCCTTCCGGCGTAGCTGTAATATAAGGTATGTTTATATCAGTGGTCAGAACACCTGAAAGTTCGTGTTTAGCCTTTTCAGCCGCTTCTTTAAGACGATGCATAGCCATCTTGTCAGAACTCAAGTCTATGCCCTTTTCTTTCTTAAAGTCAGCAATAAGCCAGTTAATGATGCGGTCATCGAAGTCGTCACCGCCCAGACGATTGTTGCCGCTGGTGGCCTTTACTTCAAAAACCCCGTCGCCAATCTCCAAAATAGAAACGTCAAAAGTCCCGCCGCCCAGGTCGAAAACGAGAATGGTTTGGTTTTCGTCTTTATCCAAACCATAAGCGAGCGCTGCAGCCGTAGGTTCATTAATGATACGCAGTACTTCCAGACCCGCAATTTTACCGGCATCTTTGGTGGCCTGCCGCTGTGCATCCGTAAAATATGCCGGTACGGTTATTACCGCCTGGGTAATCTTTTCTCCTAAATAGGCTTCCGCATCCGTTTTAAGCTTTTGCAAAATCATGGCTGATATTTCTTGAGGCGTGTATTTATTATTGTCAATTTCCACCTTGTAATCGGTGCCCATTTTTCTCTTGATCGAAATAACTGTTCGTTCTGGATTGGTAATAGCCTGGCGTTTGGCTACCCGGCCGACCAGGCGTTCGCCGGTTTTAGAAAAGCCCACTACTGAAGGAGTAATACGTTCTCCTTCCGGATTGGGAATTACAACTGCTTCACTACCTTCCATAATTGCAATACATGAATTGGTGGTTCCTAAATCAATGCCTACAACCTTTGCCATTTAACAACACCTCCATATATTTTTGAGGACATTAACGCAAAAACCAGTATGGTCCTCAGTTTTTAGACATACTTACTTTAACCAGGCTGGGTCTTATTACCCGGCCATGCATGATATAACCCTTTTGCAGCTCATCTATGATTGTATTCTCAGGATGATCTGCGCTTTCCTCAGTCATTAAAGCCTGGTGATACTGGGGGTCAAAAGCCTGCCCATGGGCTTCAATAGGCAGGACGCCCTGTTCGCGAACTATGTCATGCAGCTTGCGGCAGATTAACTCAACCCCTTTGCTGAGTCCCTCATAGTCACGAGCGGAATCCGCACTGGTCATAGCCCTCTCCAGATCATCTATAACCGGTAATATTTTTTTAATAACCGGCAGGGCGGCAAATTTAAGATATTCTTCTTTATCCCTGGCGGCTCTTTTACGATTATTATCAGCCTCAGCCAAAGCGCGCAGGTACTGATCATATAGTTTTTTATTTTCTTCCTGGGTCTTTTCTAATTCTTTTTTAAGTAAGGATAATTCATCTTCTTCGTTTAGTTCAGCAACTTCGGTATCTTGAGCATTCAATGCAGCATCGTTCCCATCGTTTGCGAGCTTCTCTGCCTCCTCCGGTTTTGCGTCATGCTTTTCCACTAATATCACCTCTATTCCATGATATCTAGGCTGCCCGGTTTCGATTCCTCATTTTTCATTTTTATAATGGTGTTAATCCGTAATATGGCTGTTGCTACCTCACCGGCGGTTTTTACGGCATTAATCTTCACCAGGGCGGGATCGACAATGCCGTTTTCTATCATATCGACCACCGCGCCGCTTTCGCAGTCAAAGGAAATGGAAACGCGGCCTTCCCGATTCTGCGCGGCTATAACATCACCCAGCTTTTCCAGGGGATTAAACCCGGCATTGCTGGCCATACAGTTAAAAGGTTTTAAAAAAGCCTCTTTTACGCACAGCACCCCGTAAGACGACATCCCTCCCAGGGACCGGGCCAGTTTCTCCATTTCCGCGGCCAACCAAATTTCCAGGGCTCCCCCGCCGGGGACAATCCCCTCTCGCACCGCAGCCTGCACCGCCGACGCGGCATCGCGGGCGATGCGTTCCCTTTCATCCACCACTTCACTTGTGGCAGCTCCTACGATGATAGTGGTCCAGGTTTCGCCCTTGCCTCCGTAAACACAAGTATGCTCCAGTTTCTCATCACTGACAGCGCGATCGGCTTTACCTAAATAAGAAGAAAGGATCTCCGGACTGCGGTTCAAGGTAACCCGTTTGATTTTCCTCGCGCCGGTGTGCTGACACAACCGTTCAATTTCACGGCTTGATACTCTCTGTAAAGCCATAATTCCCGATTCTGTGAATATTTCTTCCGCCAGGTCATCAATAGAACGGTCAGCCACAACCACATTTACACCCAGTTCCGCAATCTTGCGCAGATTTTTTTCATATGTATCGCGAGCCTGGAGAAAATATTGAAAACCGGCTTCGGTTTTCATGGCGTCGTGATTTAAGTCTTCGGGGGCCAGAGCATCGTCAACAACTAATATTAAAGGGTTGTTAATTTCCCGTGGCATTTCCTGGTTCAATGCTTGGCGGTTCAAAACCACCCCGTTAAACACTTGATTTTCAGCGGCTTCGCGGGCAATAACGGCATCAGCAAAACGATAATCATCCTGCAGCATCCTGTCCATGCCCAGCATAGCGGCCCCTTCCACCACCAATTGCGCCAGTTCCTGCTGTCCTCGCCCCGCAATAGAGGCTATATCATGCAGCTGCTTTTTCTGATCGATGTTTATTTTCCGGCTTTGTTCTTTTATCAGATGCAGGGCTTCTTTTATACCGATTTCAATGCCGTCTATAACCCGGCTCACCGGGACGCCTTTTAACACCTGGCTGCTCCTTCAGCTACGAGGGCCGCCGCCATAATGGTGGCAGTGGTGGTGCCATCCCCAACCTCATCCTGCTGGGCTCGAGCAGCGTTAATAATCATCCTGGCCGCCGGGTGGCTGACATCCATAAGTTTTAGAATGGTCACCCCGTCATTGGTTATAACCAGATCAGCAAAGGGATCAACCATCATTATGTCCAGCCCCTTGGGGCCTATGGTTCCCTCTACGATTTGTGATATTACTGTGGCGGCATGGGCATTATTCAGCAGGGTTTGAAACCGGTCGTCTTTTTCTTGTTTATGTGAAAATAAACTGTCTGCCATGGCAACCTCCGTAATTGAGAGGCGGGAAGCAGGAAGTCGGAGGCGAGAACAATATGATCATTTGTTCTGTGTTTATTATAAACCCCCCAGATCCCTCAATTTCTGTCTTTTGGTCCAGATTTTTTCCTACTTTTTCTTTATGGTGTCCTCAACTATATCACACACGGATTCAACCGAACCCGCAGCTTTCCAATATTCCATGCGCACCGGACCTATAACTCCTATTTTTCCCATTTCGCCGAAGGTCTTATACCCTGAGAATACCAGGCTCATTTCCTTAATGTCATCGGCCAAATTTTCCTTACCGATACGAATATCCACCTCATCCCCGGTGCTGTCGGGAAGAATATGCCTCAGGCGGTCAGCTTCGTCAAGGATAGCCAGAACCCTTCTAATTTTCTCTATATCTTTGAATTCTGGTTCATTCAAAATGTTAAGGGCGCCGCTGACTACGACCCGCTCGCTGGTGGAGTTGTCTAGCAGGTTATCAATCGACTCCAGAATGCGGTCAATTAGCTTGCGTCTCTGTCTCAAGCTGTCGCGAAGCTGGCTCAAGGTACTGCGTTTGATTTCGCCGGGCTTCTTACCTCCCAACATCTGTGTAAAGACCCTGCCTATCTGGTCAAGCTCCTCGGCGTTTATATCTTCAGGCACCTCGATCTTGCGGTGCATAATCATGCCCGGATCAGTTACTACCAGGACCAGGGCTTTGTTCTGGTCTACAGGCACCAGCTGCAAATAACGGAAATCTGACAGGCGCACAGCCGGCACGATAACAAATGAGGTATAGTTTGTCACCTGAGCAAGAAAACTGCTGATATGTTGAGCCAGTTCATTCCATTCCTGACTGCCGCTTTGCAGAATACGCTGCAGGGTTTCCGCTTCTTTTTCATCCAGGTGTTCTTTTTCCATCATCCAGTCTACATAGTAACGAAAACCCATTTCCGAAGGAATGCGCCCCGCAGAGGTATGCGGCTGCTCTAAATAACCCATTTCCTCCAGATCAGCCATTTCATTTCTCACTGTAGCGGCACTGAATTTTAGATCATGTTTTTTAACCACCGCCCGTGACCCTACGGGTTCGGCAGTCTCCACATAATCCTTAATAATAGACCCCAGGATTAATTTTTTACGTTCATCCAGTGTCATATTAAAACCACCTGTTAGCACTCTCCTTCGTTGAGTGCTAATGATTATTTACCAAAAAAATAACACCTGCAGAAAGCTTTGTCAAGATCGTAAATCAGGTCAGAAACCTTGCAAAAACTGATTGGACAGGAAAAATGCCTTACTGGTCAGCCTCAATCTCCCGGTCACGATTTCTAACAAGCCCTGGCTCAGGCATACACTAATTTGTTCATTAAATTCTTGTAAGAGATCAATATTAAAGCGCTGATTAAATGATTTCAATTCAATCCCGCCGGTTAATCTCAAACCCAGGATAATTGCATCTCTTATAATATCTTGCCCCTGCATGGTTTCCAGTTCTTCCTGCGGGCAAGTTTGGCCCGTCAATAGATTTCTGGTGTAGGTTTCAACCTGAGCGAGGTTGCGGCACCGGCGTCCTGCTATGAAGCTTACCGCTCCGGCTCCCAAGCCAGGTATTCACAGGCCGACCAGTATAATAGATTATGGCGGCAGTGATAACCCGGACGGCAGAAATTAGACAGTTCATAATGATCATATCCATGCTCTTGCAGGTAGGATACAGCCTGGTAATACATCTCCCATTCTATATCTTCTCCTGGCAGCCGGATTTTTTTAGCCGCTGCATCCCGGCCCATAGGGGTGTGTTCTTCCAATTGCAATAAATACAGCGACAGGTGGCTTGGATTACATTCTGCCGCTTGTTTAAGGTTTTGCAGCCACTTTTCTATAGACTGCCCCGGAAGGCCATAAATTAAATCAATATTGAAGTTTTTACAGCCCTGGCGTTGAAAAAGTTCTATGGTCTCGTATGCCTGACGAGCGTTATGCGCCCGTCCCATTAGTCTAAGTTCTTCGTCATCAAAACTCTGCACTCCCAATGAGAAGCGATTAATTCCCGCTTCCAGCAGCCCTGCCATTTTCTGCTCATGCAAAGCAGCAGGATTGGCTTCAAGGCTTATTTCCGCGTCTATATTTAAATTAAAACTGTTTTTAATGACCGTTATAATGGTTTGAATCTGTTGAGGCGAAAGCAGGCTGGGGGTTCCTCCCCCAATATATATGCTTTGTATGCTTTGGTGCGGGTAGAGCGAAGCCTTGAGGGATATTTCAGCCAGCAGCGCCTGGTTATAGCTGGCCATATCAACCGGCCAGGCAAGCGGCAGGGAATAAAAATCACAATAACGACACTTTTGCAGGCAAAAAGGAACATGGATATATATGCCCAGCGAAGAGGGATTAATCGCCTTCAATATTCATTACCCTCAGAAAGGCGTCTTTAGGTACTTCGATGTGCCCAATCTGTTTCATCTTTTTCTTACCTTCTTTTTGCTTTTCCAGCAGCTTCTTTTTCCGGGTTATGTCGCCCCCGTAGCATTTGGCCAGGACATCCTTGCGCATCGCTTTAACATTCTCGCGAGCAATGACCTTGCTGCCAATAGCCGCCTGAATTACCACTTCATACAGCTGGCGCGGTATAATGCGCCGCAGCCGTTCGGTTATGGCCCGGGCCGGTAATAAGCCTTGTCACTGTGGACGATGAAACTCAAGGCGTCAACCATATCACCATTGAGCAGTATATCAACCTTAACCAGATCCGAAATCTCAAACCCGCTGATTTCATAATCCAGGGAAGCATATCCCCTGGTCCTGGATTTGAGGGCGTCAAAGAAGTCATACAGTATTTCCGACAAGGGCAGCTTATAGGTCAGCATCACCCGGTGAGTAGTCAGGTATTCCATATTGACAAAATTGCCGCGTTTTTCCTGGCATAATTCCATGATACTGCCTACAAAATCATGAGGCACCATTATTGAAGCCTTGACATAGGGTTCCATTATACAATGGGTTTTCTGGGGCGGCGGCCAGTGGGTAGGGTTCTGCACCAGCACTTCGCTGCCATCGGTCAGAATAATTTTATAGATAACGCTGGGCGCGGTAGCCAGGAGATTAAGGTCATATTCGCGTTCCAACCGCTCGCGTATAATCTCCAGGTGCAACAAACCCAAAAAGCCGCACCGAAATCCAAACCCGAGGGCATCCGAACTCTCCGGTTCGTAATACAGCGAGGCATCGTTTAATTTCAGGCGGTCTAGGGCATCACGCAAGCGTTCAAACTCGCTGTTGTCGACCGGATATAACCCGCAGTAAACCATAGGCTTGACTTCCTGGTAGCCTGGCAGCGGGTTTTGAGCTGGTCTCTTTACCGCGGTAACGGTATCTCCAACTCTGGTATCCTTAACATTTTTTATACCTGCCGCCAGATAACCCACTTCCCCGGCATGCAAAACCTGCACTTCAGTCATATAAGGAGAGAGCACCCCGATTTCCGTTATTTCATATTCTTTCCCGGTAGACATCATGCGGATCATTTCACCCTTGCGCAGTTCGCCTGATACCACTCTGATATAAGAGATGGCTCCTTTGTAGGAATCGAAATAGGAATCAAATATTAAGGCCTGCACCGGACCGTGTTCTTCCCCCTGCGGACATGGAACCCGTTCGACTATGGCCTCCAGAACATCCATAACCCCGGTTCCCAGCTTGGCTGAGATGGAGAGAATTTCGTCCTTATCTATGCCCAGTACATCCTCCATCTCCTGTTTGACCTGTTCGGGTTCGGCTCCGGGCAAATCTATTTTATTTACTACCCCTATAATCTCTAAATCCAAATCCATAGCCATATAGACATTGGCCAGGGTCTGGGCTTCAATACCCTGGGAAGCATCCACTACCAAAAGGGCGCCTTCGCAGGCGGCCAGACTGCGGCTCACTTCATAGGCGAAATCAACATGACCCGGGGTGTCGATAAGATTTATAATATACTCCTGGCCATTGCGGGCTTTATAATTCAAGCGCACCGGCTGCAGCTTTATGGTAATGCCCTTTTCCCTTTCCAGATCCATCTTATCCAGGAACTGGTCGCGCATCTCCCGCTGGCTCAAGGTTCCGGTGAACTCCAGCAGGCGGTCAGCCAGGGTAGACTTGCCATGATCAATGTGCGCTATTATACTGAAATTTCTTATTTTCTCCTGCAAAAATAACCCTCCAGATTTCAGTTCAGGCTGAAAACATCGCCACAAAATTATACCTTATTGAAAGGCCAGGTTCAATTCTGGATTAAACAAACGCAGATAACGCGCAATATTTTAGGGATTAACACGGAATTTTATCAGGGGGTGTGTCAGGAGGGGTGCTGGAGTTGGTTCACGGTAATAGGTTTAGTTGTTCGAGATGCGCGCGGGGGTAAGATGTTAAGAAGCGCTGCAGGCGCGAGACAGAAGACCTTAAAATGTGCTGCAATCGTAAGGTTTTTTCATTAATTTTATCTCTTAGATTATCAAGCTTGTCCTGGTCATACTCATAACCCTGCCCCAAAGCTATTACATAAATGCCTTCATTGCTTATTTTAAGCCCCACAACCGGTTGGCGGTTATCCAGGGTCAGGCAGTTGATTCCCTGGTTGGCGGTATTCAATCCAGCGATAAAAAGGCCAAATATTCCTAATACTATTAATACTTTATGAAACCTCATGACGAAACTTCCTCGTATAATACATCCAATAATATATTGGTAAATAATTGGGCGGCATAAGTGACTTCTTGTAAAGAGTTACGATCAGTGCCAAACTCCAATAAAAGTGCATGGTCAAAGAATTCTTGATTATAGGTACCCGCCTTGCTTCGCACCCCTTTGATCAGTCCGGGATAGATTTCCTCTCCCTTGTTTCTGATTTTCTCCGCAAAAGCAAGGTTTTTTCTCCAGTTGGGATGCGGCTTGCGTTCATCGGTTCCTACTACGATTAAAATTAAAGCCGCATCTTTTCCGTTTACATTAATAGTTTCGGCATCTTCCCTGCCGGGTATACTGTCACGATGAATATCAAATAATGCCACCAGATGGGGATATTTTTTTATAGTATTTTTAACCGTTTCCCGTGAGTTGGTATAGCTGTAGTTATACTCAGGAAAATCGTGAATGGTATCATTGAAAACCGCTTGTATTCCGGCGCGGTTCAACTCCCTGGCCAGAGTATCCGCCACCTGGTTCACGAGACCCCTTTGTCCCTCGCATTTGGCCACACCGCTGTCAGGTATATATGATTCTGCGCTGTGCGTACAATAGAAAACCACCTGGCATTCCTTCAGGGCAGCAGCATATTTTTCATTGTAAGGCTGCGTTTCTGGTGGTGCGTTTTCCAAGGGATTGTTAATCACAGGTTTATCATCCGGCAAATCAGCGGAATAGGCCCCGCGTGAAGCCAGGACCCGTAAATTGCTGCTCATAACTGCCTGGGGCATTCTGCGTTCAGGTAATCACGCCAGGCAAGCTGCGGGCTGTTAATGCCCGCCATAGCCACATTGTTCAGCCTCAAAGCACTTTGGGCCATTTCACGGCTGATTTTTACCTTGAATAACGACATATATGTTTCCGGAATACGCAAGTTCCGTGAGTATTCAAGGTTGCTGTTTATATCCCAGCTTAAACCTGCCAACAGAGCCAGGAAAAAGAACTGCATAAGGACTATGGCTTTTATAAAACTAACAAAGGCACTCCGCCGCTTCATCCCGCCACCTCATTAAGGGCATATTATTTTAAATTTATGGCTAGGCCATGATGAATAGAACAGGTGGAACAAAGCAGGCATGAAGCAGGCATAACAAAATGAGGGCTGCGATAGGCGAATATAAGAAATGAATTTGGGATACAAGCTATAATAACTAGCCTTATTTAATCCTTTTTAAAATGGTTTGTTCGTCCTGGTGCAGGCTGATTTTATGGTTTTTTTGAGATAACTGTTTTTTATTAATAATAAAAGCAATAGTAATGGCAATAACTATAGGCATCAAAATAACAGAAAATAAAACCTCGCTCATTACCAAAACCTTGGCTATTGCAGATACCGGATAGATATCTCCATAACCAACTGTAGCGAAGGTAACCAGCGAGAAATAAAGCGCTGAAATACCATCGGATAATCCTACAAAGCTAACTGGATTTTGCCTTAATAACTCCAGGTAAATACCCGAGAAGCCAACTGTAATACCCAAAAAGCTGATTACCCAATAAACCATCAAAACCACAGCCTGGTTCGATGCTGTATCATTAAACATTTTTTTCGTTTCTATATATGCCATAGCAATAAAAACAAGCCCGCCTAAAATGGACAGCGAGGCAATCGGTATTTCAAACGGCAGTTTCAAAAATAGATCAATAAATGAGTAAGAAATCAACCCTATTAAAAGTGTTAAAAGTAAATAACGGGATTTAGCCAAGGTTTGACCCCCATTTTCATAAATATAGCATTATTATACAGTATAACTGGAATACGAACAATAAACGCAACCCATTGTTAACCTTTCAGTTATATTTTATAGCTATCATGTGATAAGGTCAGTATTGAGGGAAACCTTTTCTAATGCAGCAGCAGATGGCTCTTTCTCCAAAACCTTGGCGGCGTTATCTAAAATCCGGTATCCATGCCCACCTGCAAGTAAAATTAATACGTCCCCTTCCTGTAATTGCAGTTCTTCAATGAGATTTTCTTCCTCATCATATATGCTGGCCATAACACCGCCGCTGTAAATATACAAAACTTCATTGGTTCGCTTGATTATTCTATGGGCTTCATTATGGATATGTGCGGGAAGTTTCGTACCCGCTTGACAGTTCCAGGTTCCTGCCTGTAAAGGTTCATCGTCTTGCGAAAAAAAACTGAGCTTCAGTGCATTGGGATACAGGAATCAGTTTCGCCAGGACCTTTCCATCGGTTTCAATTATTTTCACCCGTCTCAAACCGCCTTTACACATAGATTCATCTAAATAACCTAGCCATATTGGGATCTTAGAATTTATAATCAGGAAAGCTTTTAAAGAATATGCGGCCTGAGAAATGATTATTATGGTCTGATGGGGATGAATTTCATAAGATGCAGTTGCATTTTGCAGGGCCTAGTGCTATAGTATTCCTGTTAGCTGTCCATCACGAGGAGGTGAATTCGTGGCCAAAAGTAAGACCCCGGCCAAGCGGGCCCGCAAAGCAGAAGAAAATCGTCTGAGAAATAAAGCCCAGAAAAGCCGGATAAAGACCGCTATCAAGAAGTATGAAAGTTCTCTGCGTCAGGATAATACAGAAGTCGCCCAGGATAACTTAAAAAAGGCAACTTCTTTAATCGATAAGAGCGTAGGTAAGAATATCATGCATAAAAATACCGCTGCCAGACGTAAATCCAAACTGGCCAAAAAACTAAACCAGATGCAAGCTCAATAACCTGTCTTTACGACAGGTTCTATTTTTTTCTGCAAATCTTCACCAGCATTGATTCCATAAGGATTTCCCCGTCCTGCTGGGTGCTTTTCATGGTCAAATCAAGCTCCATCAAATAGGCTAAAATATCATCCATTTCTTCCCAGGCAAAACCACGTGCGCAGGACATGAGTTTCTGTACGCCATATTCCTTCATCCCCACAGCCGCAGCTATACTCTGCTTATCATATCCTTTTTCCATGTAAGCTTTTACTTTGCCTAAATTAAAGAATTGGCGTCCGGTCATATTCAGGAACAGCAAAGGGGGCTCGCCTTGTTCCAACAGCTGGTTATAGGCCCTAAACGCGCTTCTCAGGTTGCGATTCAGCAGCGCATCGGTCAAAGCGAATACCCGGGTCTCCTCTTTATTCTCCAGTTCCTCTTCCAAATCTTGAACGGTCAGGCTGCCTCCCATAGTCATCAAACTGAGCTTTTCAATCAGGTTTTCCAGGTAATACATGTCCTGACCACTGCGGCTCAGCAAATTTATCACTTCGGCGGAAGCCTTCAATCCGCGGCGTTTGCATTCCTCCTGCGCCCATTTGGTTATATACTGGGGGCTGGCCTGCTTAAACTGCAAAACTGTGGCCTGGCGGTCCAGGATTTTAACCAAAGGGTTGCTGTTATCATGTTCTTCGGCTGTAAGCACCAGGGTCTGGTCCTCCATATCCTGAAGAAGAAATTCTTCAACAGCTTTGCGCAGTTCATCGTTGCGTGCAGCTTTACGTTTGCCTTTCCCCAGAAAGGCCGGTTTTTTTATGACCACCATGCGCTGCTCGCAAAATAAAGAAGTAAACTGCAGGTTTTCTATAAGCTGCCGGCCGCTCATCTCATCCCCATCAAGGTATAGCAGTTCCACTTCTCCATAGTTGTGCCGCAGGCGGGTATGTATATCTTTTATTTCCTTATCTATTAGATACGATTCGTCTCCCCACAGAAAATAAACCTGTTCTTTTTTCATTTCCAATCAACACTGCCCATCAAATTATTTTTCTCTAGTATAACGGATTTAGAAAACCCGGTTCAATCTTCAGTGCTTTGTCTTATCCTGCAGTTAAAGATCTGTTATTAAAACCCGAGTGCTCTGTACACGTATTCCTCGCTCCTGTTCCATCTTCTCGGTAACCCACAACGTCATGGGCGTTTGTTTTACTAAAACCTCAGCCAAACCAGCAGCCTCCCCAGGGTGTATTTCGGGGCCATGGTCAGGATTCTCAGAGAGCGGCGCGGGGTAAGTTCGTTCCATAACCGCACCAGGAAGTATAATCCTAAAAAAGCGGCCAATAATTCAGAACCGGCAAATGACAGCCACACTCCCTTCAGGCCAACCATTCCGGGCAGTACATATAACAGCGGTAAAAAGAAGACCAATTGCCGCAAGACTGACAGCCACATGGCTTTCATGCCCCGGTCAACTGCCTGCAGAACAGTGGATAGGATAATCAACGGCCCCAATATGGGTAAGATCAGAGTGGCCAATCGCAAGCAATCAGCCCCCATAACCACCAGTTTTACATCCTGGGAAAATAAACGCATTAACCAGGCCGGACTGCACTGCAGGGGAAGCCAGGCGGCCATCATCAGCACCAGGGAGAAAATGGCTGCTTTGAGCAGGGTCTCTTTTACCCGTTCATCTCTGCGGGCACCGTAAGCAAAACCGACTATAGGCATAGTTCCCTGGGCCAAGCCCAATACTGGCATCAAAAGCAATGAACGAATACGCACGAATATACCCATAACCGCTACCGCCGCACAGCCGTAACCAACCAGAACCCGGTTAATTAAAACCATAACCAGCAAAGAGGCTATTTCCATGACCAGGGCCGGCAGCCCTACCCTAAAGATATCGCGAATAATCTGCCAACTGGGGGAGAATTCACGCAGCGACCAGCTGAATATATTGTTTCTCCTTTTTAAAACCATAAAGGTGAAAATGGTACTGCAGACCTGGCAAACAACAGTTGCCGCCGCCACCCCGTTTAATCCCAGAACCGGAAAAACCCCCAGGCCAAACATGAGGAACGGGTCAATAATCACGTTGATACTAACCCCTGCCAGGGCAATCAGCATCGGCATTGCCGTATCCCCTTCGCCCTGGATGACGTTGCCCATCATAATAGCCAGAAAGGTAAATATAGAACCGGAAAGAATAATCAACAAAAAGTCTTTACTCAAAGCAAAGGTTGTTGAAGTACAGCCTGAATAGATCAGCAGCTTGTCAATGCAGCTGACACCCAGACGCCAAAACAGCAGGCCCATAAAAACGGCCAGGAAAAATCCATGCCAGGAAATATTGCGGGCTTCGCTGCTATTTCCGCCTCCAAGGGTGCGAGAAATCAATGATGTTAGACCGGTGCCGGCGGCTGATGCCATCGCGGTAAGCAAAACCTGCACAGGTATGGTCAGGGTTACCGCCGCCAGGGCCTCCTCCCCCAGGCGGCTGACGAAAAAGGTTTCTGCCAGGCATAATAATGAGTATATTGCCATACCGGTCATGGCAGGAAAGGAAAGTTTGAATAACAGCCTGCCCACAGGCCGGTGCAGCATCTCATGCTGGTTGATTATTATCCCTCCCCCGGTAAGCTTCACAGCTCATTACTTTGTTATCTTTTCAAGCTATGAATAATTAGCCGGGAATATTATCATTATGTATTTTAGTTTAACTATTCATAAGCATGGAATTATACGCATATACCTGTTAAGATACACTCATGATAAAAACGAGGTGTTTTTTATGCTTGTAATAAAAAACGGCACCCTGGTAACCATGAACCCCGAACGCCAAATTCTCCAGGCTGATCTTCTTATAGAAGATAACTGTATCACAGGCATCGGAGAATTCGCAGCAGGTGCAGGGGATACGGCTATTAACGCCCAAGGCAAACTGGTCATTCCCGGGCTGATTCAGACTCATGTTCACCTATGTCAGACCCTCTTTCGCGGTATGGCCGATAATCTGGAACTGCTTGATTGGCTTAGAAAACGCATCTGGCCTCTGGAAGGCAGTCACGATGAAGAATCCATATATTATTCTTCACTCTCAGGTTGTGCTGAACTGCTGCGGGGCGGAACTACAGCTATAATTGACATGGCCAGTGTCCACCATACTGAATCGGTATTTCAGGCGGTTGAACTGGCGGGTATCCGCTACCTGGGCGGAAAATGCCTGATGAACAAGGGCGAGGCAGTTCCGGCCAGCTTGATGGACACCACCGAAAATGCGGTGCAGGAAAGCCTGGATCTTTGGCAGCGCTGGGATGGACAGGCCAATGGTCGGATACACTACGCTTTTTGTCCCAGGTTTGCGGTTTCATGTTCAGATGAACTGCTGCGCAGCCTGGCCGCTTTGTCACGCCAACATAATATTCCCGTACATACCCATGCTTCCGAAAACCGCAGCGAAACAGCCCTGATAGAAAAGGAACATGGCTTAAGCAATATCAACTACCTGGAAAGTTTGGGGTTATGTAACGACCGCTTGATACTGGCCCACTGCATTTATCTAAATAATGAAGAAATGAAAATCCTGGCTGAAAGCAAAACAAATATCGTTCATTGTCCCGGTTCCAATTTGAAACTGGGATCGGGTATAGCCAGAATTCCTGAACTGCAGGCCATGGGGGCCAATATTTCTCTGGGAGCTGATGGCGCCCCCTGTAACAACAACCTGAGCATGTTCATGGAAATGCGCCTGGCGTCTCTTATCCAAAAGCCCCTGCACGGTCCCCGCAGCATGCCGGCTCCGCTGGTTTTTGCAATGGCTACCCTGGGAGGCGCTAAAGCATTGGGCCTGGAAAAAGAGGTCGGCAGTCTGGAAATCGGCAAAAAGGCGGATATCGCTGTAGTAAGCCTGGACGGATGGCATCACCAGCCGGTACAGGCAGCTGACGTGTACAGCCATCTGGTTTATCAGGCCCAGGCCAGTGACGTCTACGCGACAATAGTTGACGGCCGCTTGTTAATGCTTAATGGACAACTGCTTTGCCTTGACGAAAATGATGTCAGAACCAGGGCTGGAGAATCAGTATCCCGTATAATTCAATATGCCGGGTTGATATAATCATTAATTCCATTTCCGTACCTAAAACATTTAGGGCTGTTCATATTGCGATTATCAAGACTTGTTCTGTATTTAATTCCTGCCTGCTGTTTAATGATGACCTGTTAACCGGGGTGATGGGACAAACCATACTGCCACGAGGCTTTGAAAATATCCCTCACTTTTTTCCGGTAAGGCTCAATCTTTATAAACCGCCCATCGCTGCGGACGCTGATCGCCCCGTCTTGATCGGTGCGCAGAACTTTTATGCCCCTCTGCGCTAACTCTTGCAAGACTATTGGTGAAGGATGTCCGAAGCGGTTGTTGGCCCCTACCGATATTACCGCCCAGTCGGGGGAGGTTTCTTCGTACAAAGCGGGAACCAGCGACCCTTTGCTGCCGTGATGCGGTATTTTCAAGACATTTACCGGCAGCAATTTTTCTTTCTTTAACATATTACTTATACCTGCCTGCTGCAGGTCACCGGCTAACAGACACGAAAATTTGCCGTATTGCAGCCTCAGTACCAGTGAAAGATCATTGTTATTGGTTAGATTCATATTCTGCTCCGGATATAAAACCTCTATTTGCAAACTATTATCTGCGTTCAGCACCTGCCCCGCGAATAGTCTAACCAGGGGAATTTCTTTTTCTCTGGCTATGCCTTTTAAATAATCATAGTCATCTGACGAATCCAAACAGGCCGGAATCGCCACTTGTCGAACCCGCATTTCCTGCATGACGGTTTCAATCCCCTGCAGGTGATCAGTGTCGGGATGAGTGTTTATTGCCAGCCATATATCGTTTATTCCCCGGTGTCTGAGGCAGGCTGTAAGTTTTTTGTGTACCACATCACTGAATTCACTGCCTCCGCCATCTATTAATATAAACTTGCCCTGGGGGCTTTTCAGCAAAATACTATCTCCCTGCCCCACATCGATAAAGACCATTTCCAAGGTTCCCCGGTTAAATAAGCTGGGAGGAATAAAGAGAACCAAAATGAAAAGAAACATTAATGCAGCGCCACCCGCACTAAGCCGTTTGCCCCTTTCGTTATTCAGCCCGTACAGCATCATGCCCAGACCGATGTAGTAACAGGCAATAATCCATAAACCCGGGCTGGCTGCCCAGAAGTAAGCCCCCGGCATCTGTACCAGAAGGTGGTTAGTGCAGCGGATGATTTCTGCCATCAGTCCCGCAGGGTACAAAATTAGGGCAGCCAGCCCCGGCAGCAGAGCTGCCGACATCAGGGCCAGGAACCCCATTATTACCGCCAATCCTGACAGATACGACAAAAGAATATTGCTGAGAATAGAAACCGGGTTAAAAATATTAAACCGGTAAGCTATGAGCGGTATAATGGCTATCTGGGCACAGAACGGCACCAGGACCAGGTCCCAGGCAGGGTGCCTGCAGTTCAGCGTTTTCTTCAATAAGGGAAAAAGGTAAACCAGTCCCCAGGAAGCCAGAAAAGATAATTGAAATGAAATTTGCATCAAGGCACAGGGGTTGATAAGCAAGACCACAATTCCCGCCAGACCCAGGCTGTTAAGAAGCGCATTTTCGCGGCCGCTGTAATAAGCTATTAACCCCAGAGCTCCCATTACTGCTGAGCGCTGCACGGGAATCGGCCATCCTACCAGGGTGCAGTATATCAGCAGCAGGCTTATGCCTACTATCAGGCGGGTCCTTTTACTCAAACCGAGCCAGGATGTCAGCCCGGCTGTCAGCAGCAGCAAAAACCCCACATGCAGACCAGAAACAGAAAATATATGTACTATGCCGGTTTTCTGATATTCGCTGTACTCATCCGTTTCTATTCCTTCCAGGCTGCCCAGGAGCATTCCCAGCAGGACCCCGGCTTCCTTTTCCGGCAGCACTTCTTTGAACAGGGTCTCGCAATGCTCTCGATAAGTTGTTATCCAATTGTTTATACCAGAAGAAGCTCGCAGCAATTCTGCTTCGTTTTTATCTTTAACCGATAAAACATAATAAATACGGTTGCTTCTAAGATATGAGGGGTAATCGAATTCACCAGGATTACCCGGCTTGTCCGGAACTTTCAGCTTGCCGCGCAGCCGAACCCGATCCCCTTTATTAAAACCCGGATTAAAATAGCAGAAAACCTGGATATATTTCTTGTAATACTGCCCCTGACCCGTTTTAATTACAAAGCCTGCTTTCTGTCCATCAAACACAGAGAAGGAACTAACCACGCCTTCAACCATGTAACCATTACTTTCAGGCAATTCAGGAACGGGCAAAGGAGCAAATAACTGAAAATATGCCAGGCTAAAAAACATAACCAGAAGCATTCGCAGAGCCCGTTGCGAATGCCTGGGGATAAATGTGAAAACAGTGAGCAGTGCAGCTGAAATAAGCAAAAACAGAAACCAGAATTCATAATAGGCCAGGACAATTGACAGCGCCAGGACTGAAAAAACTTCAAACCAGAACACCCTAAGACCTCCCCCAGCCAAGGTCTCAACCGCTAATGACATTATTCATGCGTATCCGAACCGGATTTATTCAGCGGGTACAAATCTTATCTTTTATAGCCGCAAACTTTTTGTCGCCTATCCCGCTGACATTTTTTATATCTTCAATGTTTGCAAAAGGGCCATTGGTATTGCGGTAATCTACGATACGCTGCGCCAGTGCGGGGCCTATGCCATCCAGACCTTGATCCAGTTCCTCAACTGTGGCGGAATTAATGTTAATCATTCCTCCCGGCCTGGCCTGCCCAGCACCTCCGGCCACAGCCGGCAATGATGTGCTTTGGCTGGCAACCTCGCCCGGAGTGGGGATATAAATAGTTTCTCCATCTGCCAATGGGCGAGCTAATTCCAGATGTTTAACATCAGCCTGGGCGGTTGTGCCCCCTGCCATCTCAACCGCCTGGTACAAGCGGTCACCCTCCCGCAAGCTGTAAACCCCGGGCTTTTTAACCTCACCGCTAACATAAACCTGTATAATGTTGAGTTTCTTTTTTTCAAACCGTTCCAGATCATTTATATTACTATCCTGAATCAGGGTTTGCTTAGCCTCCATCTCACGCTGGGCATGAATAGACTCATATTTCATCCCCCCGCAAAGGCCAGCAGTATAAATACAACCAAACCCGCCACAATTCTTCGATCTATATGCAAGATAATCGCCTCCATATGGCATTATTCTCCATTAAATCCATTTGTCCTTTTTTCTGGTGCTGGATGCATATCCTATAGAAAATAATCCTTATGTACTATTTTTCTTTTGTTTAAAGGCAGGACAAAACGGATTGCTGGAGAAACATCATAAATAGGAATCCGGAACAAATGATAAGGAGGGTCTCTCGTGGTAGACATTGCTGCCCTGGCTAGATTGGGCGGAGTTAAAAAGTACGCTGCTGACGAGGTGTTTTTCAATTTTGGTGATCGCGGCAAGGAAATGTTTATAATTCTCAAAGGACGCGTAGGGGTTTATATAAACAGCTTTGACGGTTTTCAAACTAAAGTAGCAGAACTAAAAGCTGGTGATTTTTTCGGGGAGATGTCCTTATTGGAAGGGTTGCCCCGCAGCGCTACAATCAGTTCGTTGGAAGAAACCGTAGTTCTCATTATCAATGACGCCAATTTTGAACAGGTTATAGCCCAGCAGCCCAGCCTGGCCTTGCGCATCATGAAAGGAATGAGCAATCGCGTCCGCCAGCAGAACGAAGAACTCAGCTTTTTAAAACGTGGTTCCAAGCAGCATGATGAAGAAGCACTAGAGGGAGAGGTGACAGCTGCTCCTGCTGCCCCAGTGGCTCTGAGCGGCGCTATCTTCCCGCCGGGACATAAAAGCTATCCGGTTATGGCTCCTCAAACGCATGAACCCTATCTATTTGACCGTGATACCGATTGCCCGGTCTGCGAAAAGAAATTCCCGGTGCGTATGATGCGTTCGTCCAAGATGCGGCTGGAAAGAGTCGACCCTGACATGCGCCAGAGGTTTGAGGAATTTGAACCGGTCTGGTACAATATCTGGGTTTGCCCGCATTGTTTATACGCCAATTTCAACTTTGAATTTAAACAGATTAGCGATGCCCTTAAACCCAAAATCATCGAACATGGCAAGACCCTTAAAAGCAAAATAAATCTAACCGACAGCAAACCTCGTAAGATCGATGAGGTCTTCCTGTCATACTATTTGGCTTTACAGACCGCACAGCAAGCGGCCAAGCCTGACTCCGGCAAACTGGCCAAGCTGTGGATACGTTTATCCTGGTTGTACAGCGATGTTGGCGATGAAGAGATGTATGAATATACCAGCCGTGAAGCGCTGGCGAATTTTAAGGACTCCTTCTTTAACGGCCGCCGTGATACTTCTGTTGAGCAAGACCAGCGCCTTAACCTGGTATTAGGTGAACTGAGCTTGAGGTTGGGTGAAAAGGAAGAGGCCATGAAGTTCTTCCGTGATGCTATTGTCCGCAAAGGCGGCGGCAACAATGTACTCAACAAACAGGCCGAAGACAGGCTGTCAGAACTGCGCAAAGCTGTAACGGAAAATGAAAGCGGGGTATAATTGATAGCACCTCTTATTATAGTGGCTTGACTTTAAAACCGGCATATCATATAATTGCTATTGGTTCAACTCTATAGAAACAGGCTGAGAACCGGAGTAGTAGACAGGCAAAGGCAGAGAGCCGCCGGTAGGTGCAAGGCGGCACAGCCAGTCGAACTCGCCGGGGAGCTGTTCAGGTGAAACCAAGTAGCCTGAGCCGGGAAATCCCGTTATAATATTGAGTGGACAGCATGTGGGGCTATGGCGCAGTTGGGAGCGCGCTTGAATGGCATTCAAGAGGTCGTGGGTTCGAATCCCACTAGCTCCACCATTTTTGTATGTCAATTAGGGTGGTACCGCGAGTTATAACCCTCGTCCCTTAGCCGGACGGGGGTTTTTATTTTTCTGAACTTACTGTTAGGAGGATATCTATGGAACGTTATGATTTTAAAAGCATCGAAGCCAAATGGCAGACATACTGGGCGGAAAACCAGATGTTTTCCGTTGTTGAAGATCTCACCAAGCCTAAATATTATAACCTGGAGATGTTCCCCTACCCATCGGGGAACCTGCACATGGGCCATGTGCGCAATTACTCCATCGGGGATGTCATAGCCAGGTTCAAAACCATGAACGGCTATAATGTCCTGCACCCTATGGGGTGGGACGCATTTGGACTGCCAGCGGAAAATGCCGCCATCCATAACGGCGTTCATCCCGCTATCTGGACCTATTCCAACATTGAGAACATGAAACGCCAGCTTAAAAGCATGGGTATAACCTATGACTGGGGACGTGAAGTAGCCACCTGTAAACCTGATTACTATAAATTTACGCAGTGGATGTTTTTAAAACTGTATGAAAACAACCTGGCCTATAAGAAAAAAGCCGCAGTGAACTGGTGTCCCTCCTGCCAGACCGTTCTGGCCAATGAACAGGTAGTGGAAGGCGCCTGCGAACGCTGTGAAACTGAAGTTGAAAAGAAGCAGCTGGAGCAATGGTTCTTTAAGATTACCGATTATGCCCAGCGGCTTCTGGATGATTTAGTCAAACTGCCGGGCTGGCCTGAAAAGGTTAAGACCATGCAGAAAAATTGGATCGGGCGCAGTGAAGGCTGCCAGTTCTCACTGCAGCTTGAAGGAATTGATGAAAAACTGACCGTTTTTACGACCAGACCTGATACCGTTTTCGGAGTCACCTATATGGTTTTGGCGCCTGAACATCCTCTGGTAGAAAAGCTCAGTGAAGGCAAACCCGAAGAAGCCGCTGTCAAGGCCTTTATCCAGAAAATGAAGAGCACCAGCGATATGGCCAGAACTGCGGCCGATGTCGAAAAGGAAGGGGTCTTTACCGGAGCTTATGCTATCAACCCGGTTAATAACGAGCGGGTTCCGGTGTGGATCGCCAATTACGTGCTCATGGATTACGGCACCGGAGCCATCATGGCGGTACCGGCCCATGACCAGCGCGACTTTGAATTCGCCCGCAAGTATGATATACCTATCCGGGTAGTAATTAAAAATGATAATTCTCCGGCTGATGGTTCCCAAATGACCGAAGCTTATGAAGAAGACGGTTTCATGGTTAATTCAGGTGATTTTAACGGATTGAGTGTCGCTGACGGCAAGAAACAGGTTACCGCCTGGATGAAGGAAAGAAACATCGGCCAAGCAGCTGTGAATTTTCGCCTGCGTGACTGGCTGATCTCCAGGCAGCGCTACTGGGGCGCGCCTATACCCATAGTCTACTGCCCCGAATGCGGGCCTGTAACCGTTCCGGAAAAGGATCTGCCGGTTTTGCTGCCGGAAGACGTAGAATTCAAACCCTCGGGCGAGTCGCCTTTAAACTACGTTGAGACGTTTTATAAAACCACCTGCCCGCATTGCGGCACTGAGGCCCGGCGGGAAACGGATACCATGGATACCTTCGTGTGTTCTTCCTGGTACTTTGACCGTTTCTGCAGCCCGCATCCCGATGATGTGCCTTTCAGCAAGGAAGCAGTGGATTATTGGATGCCTGTAGACCAGTACATCGGCGGGGTGGAGCATGCCATCCTGCATCTTATGTATGCGCGTTTCTTCACCAAGTTCCTTTATGACATAAACATGCTGAGCTGTGAAGAACCCTTTACCAGGCTTCTCACCCAGGGCATGGTTTTAAAAGATGGTTCGAAGATGTCCAAATCCAAAGGCAATGTAGTCAGCCCTGAGGATATTATTAATACTTACGGCGCTGATACCGCCCGTTTATTTATACTCTTTGCCTCCCCTCCCGAACGAGATTTGGAATGGAGCGACCAGGGCGTGGAAGGGGCTTATCGTTTTCTTAACCGGGTATGGCGTCAGGTCATGGAATGTGCAGATCAGATTAAAAAGGTTGATTTGGCACCAGATTTCTCTGAACTGGGCGAAAACGAACGCCAGCTGCGCTACCGAACTCATTATGCCATTAAAAAGGTCAGCGAGGATATTGAAGAGCGATTTAACTTCAACACCGCCATCAGCGCCATTATGGAACTGTCGAATGCTCTGAATTCCTATAAGGATCAGGCTTCGCCTGATTTGGCAGTAATGAAGGAAACTGTGGAAAGCATGCTGCTGCTCTTAAGCCCCTTTTCTCCTCATATCTGCGAGGAATTATGGCAGGCCTGCGGCCACACCCAGAGTATTTACCTGCAGAAATGGCCCGCTTATGATGCAGAGGCTTTGAAACAGGATGAAGTGGAAATAGCTGTGCAGATCAGCGGCAAAGTCAGAGAACGCCTGAAAGTGCCGGCTGATGCTTCCGAAGAGGACCTGAAAAAGATTGCTATGGGCAGTAATAAGATCAAACAGCTTATTGAGGGGAAAAATATAGTAAAAGTAATCGTGGTTCCTGGTAAACTGGTGAATATCGTGTGCAAATAGACGGCGGAGAATGATTCAACACGAATGTACACAGATTTAGAATGGATTAACAAGAATGTTTTAATGTAAATGCGTAAATCGTATTTTTCCGGTTAAGCGAATTATTTGTTTACAGATAATTTTTTTACTCTTGAATCAACTGAACTATTAAGTAAACTGAGGGAACAATGGTTTGGTATGTATTTAACACAGCCTGGGGATGGGCGGCCATTTATGGAGAAGGCAAAAATGTACAATCCTCTTTTCTGCCCTTCCCGACTCTTGAAGAAATATTGGAACATATAGCCAAAACCGGGCTCAATGCCCGGTTTATTGCTGATAATGATATTTCCCAGCCGGTTGTTAACAATTATAGGGCCTATTATCAAGGACAAGTAATCTCTGATTGGAATGTGGAAATAAAACTTACAAATCTGCCCTTGTTCACTCAAAGGGTTTTACAATATGTTTATACCATTCCCTATGGGGAAACCCGCACCTACTCAGAAGCAGCTATGGCCCTGGGTAACCCCCGCGCCTGCCGTGCGGTAGGCCAGGCTCTAAAGCGTAATCCCCTTCCTCTTATAATACCCTGCCACCGAGTTCTGGCTGTAAACAGTCCTGGCGGCTTCAGCGCTACGGGAGGAATAAACACCAAACGGAAAATGCTGGCCTGGGAAAGAGAAAGGCTTGAGTAATTAAAGGCCCTGCGGTTGGAATTCCACTTCCCGGGCATCTCCCCACAGAGTCTCTAACGCGTAGTATTCCCTCTCCTCCTGGCGGAACAGGTGGACAAGGACTGCGCCATAATCGAGTATGATCCATACTCCCTGCTGCATGCCTTCGCGGCGCAGCGGCATAAATCCCGCCGCTTTGGTTTTCTTCTCAATTTCTTCGGCCAAACTTCTGACCTGGATAACATTTCGCCCGCTGGCGATAACAAAATAATCGGCGATAATAGTTATTTCACTTACATCCAGCACCAGGACCTCCCTGGCTTTCTCCCCTTCGCACACCTCGGCAATTATACGAGCCAGTTGTTCTTCTTGCTGCAAATAATAACCCTCCTAAACATATGGTTATACAAAATACAAATTGTATATAGTAATTTTAACCCCTGGATTCAGTCTGATACCCTTTTTAAGAAATGGTTTCTCACTGCTATGGTCTGCGGATGCAGTATACGCCCCTGGTCCAGGCAATACCTGATAGTGGACTCCAGGCCAAAAAGCATGGCCTTGTCCAGATCTCTAAAGGCCAGACATTTTAACCTTTCCTGCCCGGGATAATCGCGGCCCGGTTCAACCATATCCGCCAGGAAAATAATCTTATCCAGAGCATTCATATCCAATGCGCCCATGGTGTGGCAGGTGACCGCTTTTAATATCTCCGCGTCTGTGATGCCCAGTTCATGCCGCAATAAATAAGCTCCCACCGGGGCATGGAGTAAATCTGGAACCCAGCGGTCAACCTCATCCTGGATAAGACTATGTTCATCAGCCAGTCTCAGCAGTTCCCCGCCAGATATACCCTTGGCATAATCATGCAAAAGACCGGTCAGATAAGCCTTATCCGGATCTGCCCCGAATATCCCTGCCATTTCCGCCGCAACCTGCGCCGCCTGCAGACAATGTTGAAAACGCCTTGGCGATAAGCGTTTCTGAATAATATCGATATATTCTCCATAATCCTTCATCGGTACAAACCCTCACGGTGTATATATTCCTCTACCGCCGACGGCAGCAGATATTTAATGGCAGCTCCATGTCTTACCCGCTGGCGAATATCACTTGAAGATATATCCAAACCAGGTATCTGCAAAGCCCTGAGGTTATCCCACAGGACATCCGGTAAATCAGCCAGACTAGGATTATTTTTATCCATTACATAACCGGGACGGGTGCAGACAATAAACCTGCACAGACCCGCCAAGCGTTGATATTCCTTCCAGGAGCCAAAAATCAGCAGGGAATCCATTCCCATAATAAAGTAGATTTCTGTTCTCGGGAAACGGCTGCGAAAATATTCGATGCTGTCTATGGTATATGAAGGCCCCTGTCTTTCTATTTCCAGGGTGGACAAATTAAAGGCAGGATTGCCCACAATAGCCAGATGCACCATATGCAGACGATGCCCTGCGTCTAATATATTGTTTTCATTTTTATGAGGCGGTCTGGCCGCAGGGAGAAAAATAACCCGTTCCAGGCCAAACTCCTGCCGGGCACATTCAGCCGCAATAAGATGGCCATAATGAATGGGGTCGAATGTCCCGCCAAAAATACCCAGTGATTTAATGTTCTGCAATTTGATACCCCTTTCTCCTAACAGAAAGGTTATGTTTACCAACCTGGTAAATACTATGGTTATGATAACCCGCAAAACAGTTAAATGCAAACAGGCGTCTTTTCTCAAGCTCTGAAAACATCTATAATAGACATATTGAAAATGCAGGAGCGAATCATGGAGAAAGAAATCAGGCTGAAATTTCATAACCGGGGTTTACGCAGCTATATCGAGGTTGACCTGTGCGCCGAATGTCCGCGCCAGGATGCCAAAGGCTGCTGCGGTTACTATTCACCGGTTTTTTACGCCAGCGACTTCGCTTATTTGCTCGAAAACAAACCTGATCTTATTGAGCATATTCTGCAAGCAGATAAGATTACGGTTCTGGACACCTCCGTGACCCTTAATAAAAGCATTGATGGCGACAGCTATCGTTGTCATTTTCACCGTCAGGAAGGCGGCTGCTATTTATCACAGGAAGAACGTGAATCTATTTGCCGTCATTTTGTCTGCCCAGGGATAGACTGGGAAAGCGATCCCCGTTTAGCCCGCTGGAAAAATTTTTTACCCTGCTTTTTGATTATGAAATAGAATTAAATAACCAGATATCCACGGCTTTGAGCGAACTGGGGTTAAGTCTCCGGCAGGAAAAAGACCGGGCAGAATTTTTTGTAAAGCTTCTCTCCATATTTAAAGACAAGACTCGTGAACTGCCGGAATTCTTCGGTGAATGCCCGCAGGAAGAGGAAGCTGTACTAATAAGGGAGATAAATTTCGGTCAGGACTGGCGGTTATAGACAACCTCGTATTGGATAAACAAGGGGAACAGACCACGATAGAATAAACATAAATCGGGAGGTTTTAAAATGGACTGGGAGAGAAATAAGGGCATCCTGGACAATGTTCTGGATGCGATCGGACTTACTCCGTTGATTCGCCTGAGTAAGATAGCGGCGGAATTAAAACCCGATATCTGTGTAAAGCTGGAATACGCCAACCCGAGCGGAAGTCTCAAAGACCGGGTAGTCCATAAGATAGTTCAGAAGGCCGAAGAACGGGGTGACTTAAAACCGGGTATGATTTTGCTGGAAGGAACAACTGGCAATACCGGTATTGCTACAGCCATGGTGGGCGCTGCTAAAGGATACCGCGTAATTATCGTCATGCCGCAGGGAATGAGTGATGAACGCAAAAAAACCATTCGTTCCTATGGCGCAGAATTGGTATTAACCCCGGGGGCTGAAACCGATGTCGATTTGGTCCTGGAAGAAGTGGAAAAGATCAAGTCACAGTATGGGGAGCAGGTATTTGAAATCGGTCAGTTTTACCGTGAAGACAACCTCAAAGCCCATATTGATAATACCGCTCCGGAAATATGGGAACAGACCGGCGGCCAGGTGGATGCCTTCGTCATGTGTCAGGGAACCGGCGGAACGGTTACCGGCACCGCTAAATTATTGAAAGAGAAAAACCCTGACATCAAGGTTTATATATCAGAACCTGCCGAGTCTCCTATACTGGCCTACGGTCGTATCGGCCATCATAAAGTACAGGGAATAGCTGACGGCTTGATTCCGGAAGTATTGGACCTGCAGTATGTGGATGGCATTATCCTGGTCCCATCAGATGAATGTATGGAAACCGCCCGGGAAATCGCCCGCCAGGAGGGAATTTTCTGCGGCACTTCGTCAGGCTGCAATGTGGCCGCAGCCCGCAAACTGGCTCTGAAATACCCGGATTTGAAATGTATTGTTACCATGATAAACGACAACGGACTGCGTTACCTCTCCACCGAGCTCTGCGGCACCGAGTGCCAGCGCGAACTCCTGCAGCGCGAATACGCGCTCAGCCCGGAGAATCTGGAAACCCTGGCGCGTTATAAATTTGAGATTATTGAGTAGGAATAGACACAGACTTCATAGACTTATATGATTCACACAACTTTTTAATAAAATTAAGACTCATTTAACCTAACTTGCTCGTGTAAAACACAAACCACGGATGAAAATAGCTAAGTTGACTAAGCATTGTTGGGATATTTGAAACTTGATTTAAATCGTGCAATCATTTGTCTTGCCTTACCATTAAAAAATTAGTGTGAATCGTTCCTCTACCTTATCTGCCCATCGCCATAGATGATATACTTGGTGGTAGTTAGTTCAGTCAGACCCATGGGACCGCGGGCATGCAGTTTCTGCGTGCTGATGCCCATCTCGGCTCCGAAACCGAATACGCCTCCATCTGTAAAGCGGGTGGAGGCATTTGCATATACGGCCGCCGCATCCACTGCGGCCATAAAACGCCGCACATGGCTGTAATTTTCACTAACGATAGCTTCACTATGTCCGGTTCCGTAACGGTTTATATGTTCAATAGCTTCTTCTACGCTGTCCACAACTTTAACCGCCATTATGAGATCCAGATATTCGGTCTCCCAGTCTTCTTCTGTCGCGGCCTGGGCTTCGGGGAACAGGGCGCGGCTCTGTTCGCAGGCGCGAAGCCCTACACCAGCTTTCTTTAATTCTCCCAGCATCAAAGGAATAAATTCTGCCGCGACTGCTTTATGCACCAGCAAAGTCTCAGCAGCATTGCAGACAGAGGGACGCTGTACTTTGGCGTTGAAAACTATGCGCTGGGCTTTGGCCAGGTCGGCAAATTCGTCCACATACACATGGCAGTTGCCCATGCCGGTCATAATATATGGAACAGTAGCGTTCTCAGCCACCACCTGTTTCAAGCCTTTGCCGCCCCGGGGTATAGCGACATCCAGGTAATCATTCATTTTGAGCATGAATATAACCGCTTCACGGTCCTCGCTGTCCACCAGCTGAATAGCCCCGCCGGGAACCCCGTTCTGTGAGGCGGCAGCGGCGATGGTGCGGGCTATGACCCGGTTTGAATTCAGGCTTCTTCGCCTCCCCGCAGGAGTATGGCATTGCCGGCTTTGAGGCAAAGTCCGGCGGCATCAGCAGTCACATTGGGACGCGATTCATAAATAATTCCTACTACGCCAATTGGGGTGCGGATGCGGCCAATATCCAGGCCGTTGGGACGTTTCCACATTCCCAGGACTTCTCCCACCGGATCGGGCAGGGCTGCTATTTCCCGTAGCCCCTGAGCCATATCCTTGACCCTGGCTTCATTTAAGGTCAATCGTTCCAGCAAAGCCGCCGTTAATCCTTGTTTACGGCCATTGTCCAGATCAATGGCATTGGCCTCCAGGATTGGGGCGGTATTATCCACCAGGGCTTCGGCCATAGCCATCAAGGCTTCATTTTTCAAGTTAGACGATGCTGTAGCCAGGATTCTAGCCGCAGCTTTGGCTCTCTTTCCCTGTTCCAATAACATAGCCTTTAAATTACTATCCATAACCCATCCTCCCAACGGTATTAATCAGCCAAAATTAATCTGTGTTCATCTGGGGTTATTCACCCATTCACCCATAAATTATTGCGGTGAATAACTTCGTCATAGTCTTTGCCCTGCAATATCTCTTCTATCTGTGAACTTTTTTTTACCTGCTATCTGGCGGGTCTCTTCCGAACTGTAATTAACCATGCCCCGGGCTATTTCCCGGCCTTGAACGGATTTAACCGTTACTACCGTTCCTCGTTCAAAATCGCCTTCCACCGCCACTATACCCGAAGGCAGGAGCTTTTGCCTCTTTTTAGCAAGGCCTGCTCCGCTCCGGCATCAACAAATATTTCCCCCTGAGTAACAGTGCCGAAGGCTATCCATTTTTTGCGAGCGTGCATTTTTTCTTCCCGGGGGATAAAAAGGGTACCAATTTCTTCCCCGCCCACTATTTTGCGAATCACATCGGGAGTATCGCTGTTAGCTATAACCATTGGCACCCCGCTGGCCATAGATATTTTAGCCGCTTTCAATTTGGTATACATGCCTCCGCTGGCAAATGAACTGCCCCGGCTGCGCGAATTGTCCTCCATAACATCCGTAACTTCATAAATTTCATGTAATAGACAGGCTTCAGGATTGCTGCGCGGGTCGCTGTCATAGAATCCATCAACATCCGATAAGATTATAAGCAGATCTGCATCTGCCAGACTCGCAACCATTGCCGACAGGGTATCATTGTCACCAAATTTTATTTCCTCTACCACCACGGTGTCGTTTTCATTTATGACCGGTATGACATCCATACCCAATATGGCCAAAAGCGCATTGGTGGCATTCAAATACCGCAGGCGCTCATCCAGATCTCCCCTGGTCAAAAGCACCTGGGCGACAGTTTTGCCATATTCAGCAAAAAGCTTCTCGTAAAGGTGCATTAACGCCCCCTGGCCTATGGCGGCCAGAGCCTGCTTTTCCGGCATAGTGCGAGGTATCTTCTTAAATCCCATGCGGTTGGCTCCTACCCCGATGGCGCCGGAACTGACCAGCAGAACCTCCAGACCCCGGTTATGTAAATCAGCCATCTCTCTTACCAGCCGTTCTACCCGCTGCAGGTTTACCTGTCCGTTTGTATAGGTCAGGGTGCTGGTTCCCACCTTGATTACTATACGTTTACTGTTTTTCAATTCCTCCCGCCAGGACACTTCAACCCCTCCCCGTTATTAATCGGCGGAAAACTGTTTGCATTTGCAATTATTGTTTACTCACTGTACTCGAATTCTATATCCTTGATACGCACTGTATCACCAGCTTTTATTCCCTTTTTGCGCAAGGCTTCTTCCAAACCCATATGTTCAATGGTACGCTGGAAACGCTGCAATCCCTCATCACTGCCAAAGTTGGTCATAGCCATCAGCTTTTCGATGCGTTTGCCTGACACCTCATATACTCCATTAACATTATCTATAGTAAAAGGTTCTTCTTCCTCAAAGCGTCTAATCACCGGTTCATCAATATTCTGCACCTGGGCCGCCGGCACCTGCTGCAGAAGCTCCCAGCTTTTCTCCACCAACTCAGCGGTTCCCTGCCCTGTAACCGCTGATACCGGAAATAAAAGCTCGCCGAACTCCTGTTCAAGGCGTTTCAAATTTTCAGCCGCTTCAGGCAAATCGGTTTTGTTGGCCGCTACCAAATATGGTCTGGCAAGCAGCTGGGGCCGGTAATGCTCCAGTTCCCGCCGCAAGGTATGGTAGTCTTCCAGAACATCACGTCCTTCAGTTTGGGCCGTATCTAAAACGAATATTAAAACCCGGGTCCTCTCAATATGACGTAAGAATTCATGTCCCAGGCCCGACCCGGTATGAGCGCCCGCAATCAGTCCAGGGATATCAGCAACCACAAACGAATCGTGGCTGCGGGTTTGTACCACCCAAGATTGGGCACCAGGGTCGTAAAGGGGTAATCAGCTATTTTAGGACGGGCTGAGGAAATTCTGGATATTAAGGTTGATTTGCCCGCATTGGGGAAACCCACCAGCTACATCAGCCAACAATTTTAATTCTAAACGTATCCATTTTTCTTCACCGGGTTCTCCATTCTCGGACAAAGAAGGGGCGCGATTAGTGGCATTAGCAAAACGGGTGTTGCCTCTGCCGCCGCGTCCTCCCCGAGCAGCAACCACCTGCTGCCCGGGGACAGCCAGATCGGCGATAATCTCGCCGCTTTCATCGTCTTTGATGATGGTTCCAACCGGCACGCGTACTATCAGGTCTTCGCCGCCTGCGCCGTGCATATTTTTACTCTGACCATGCGTACCGCGCTCCGCTTTGAAATGCCTTTTATATTTAAAATCCATTAAGGTTCCCATGTTCTCATCGGCTGTAAAAATAACATGGCCGCCGCGCCCCCCGTCACCGCCGGCAGGTCCGCCCATAGGCACATACTTTTCACGGCGAAAAGCAATCATGCCATTGCCGCCATCGCCGCCTTTAATATATATTCTGGCCTCGTCTACAAACATGGACTCACTCCCCGAATTACTATTACTAACGACTTAAAAATATAGCCACAGATTATTGCTTAATTTAATGTTTTTGTTGCAGTCTATAAGTATCACAACCATAATACTTAGCTTTACGAGACTTCTGTTAATTCAGCGCAGGTTATAATTAGTCCGCGTTAATCAGCGTCTATTACCACTTCTATATCGGTTTCAAGTTCTCGTGATGTGAAAACCATTTTTACCTGCCCCTCATTCTCTAATAGTGACAGATAATAAATCCGGTCATCATCACGGGAAGGTATGGCCTTTTTGCTTAAAGATTCCAAGCTCTTAAAGGGTTCCTGATGATTACGCAAAATATCAGCTGAATTAATATTAAGTTCCTGATACCTTAGTATTATTCCCAAATCATGAGCCAGATAAATCTGTTCCAAAAGGTATAAAGCCGGGTCGGGGCTTAAGGTCTCAAATAACCGCCGCTCAGCAGCCATTTCTTCAACTACCGTGAATATATAGTCCTTAATCGCCTGAGGACGGTTTAAATCATTGTAGCTCATAATAACCTGCAGGTGATTGCCGAAATCGTGTCTTAAGCGGCGTACTAACTGCACCACTTTCTCGTTATCCACGCGAAGTCCTCCTTATGACAATCATGGGGTCCAATAAAAATAAGTAGGGAAAGCGGTCACTCTCCCTACTTACAATACTGTTTTAATGTTTACTGGGGCGCCTTACATGGTCGCCGTATTTTCATCCATGGGGTAAACGCTGACCTGCTTTTTATCTTTGCCTTTTCTTTCGAATTTAACCCGGCCATCGACTACCGCAAACAAAGTGTCATCGCCGCCGATCATAACGTTGTTACCCGGGTGAATCTTGGTCCCCCGCTGTCTGACCAGGATGTTGCCCGCTCTCACTATCTGACCATCGTATCTTTTTACGCCCAGGCGCTTGGATTCACTTTCACGCCCGTTCTTGGAACTGCCAACACCTTTCTTATGGGCAAAAAGCTGTAAATCAAATCTGAACATATTATCAAGGCCTCCTTATCACAACTCGCAAATAATCACTATATGCTTCCTGCATAGCCAGTAAGCCAGCTTCCATAGTCGACAATATCACCTGTGCTTTTTCCCTCTCCGCATCACTCAAAGCCGCGGGAAGCTTGCAGCTTATATAACCTTCGCGAATTACATAATCCATCTGCAGAGAGATGTGTTTTGCTAAACCCAGCAAAGCGGTTTGGGTTATAGCTGAAACACCTGCACAATATATATCCTGCCCGTAAGGGCCGCTGCCGGCATGACCTTCCACGTTAAAGGACTCAATTACATCATCCCGGTAATCCAAGGTTATCTTAATCATGTTTTTATTGTCTTATGCCCCGATCTTAACTATCTTGATTCGGGTAAATGGTTGGCGGTGACCCTGTTTGCGGCGGTAATTCTTACGTCTCTTATATTTGTAGACGATAATCTTTTTGGCCCGCCCCTGGGCCAGAACTTCAGCTTCTACCTGAACCCCGCTCAAGAGGGGAGTTCCTACTTTTACGCCGCCGTTTTCATCGTTAATCATGAGTACTTTGTCCAGTATCAGCTTGTCTCCGGGTTCCAGCGCAAGCTTTTCCACCTGCAGAATCATACCTTCATAAACCTTGTACTGTTTGCCACCTGTTTCAATTACAGCATACACGAGTTAGAAACACCTCCACGTTTTTTAGACTCGCCAGTTGCAAGGCAGGCTTTTAGCCATTTAGGAGCCCGAACTGAGCGGTTGCAAAAACATGCAACCAAATTAGACCTTAACATAAAATAGTTTTCAAGTCAAGTTAGACGGTTATTCGCCCTCACCATAAATGTTGTACTCAGTTAAACTCATGTCGGGATTGGGCGTCAACTTAACTTTCTTATTTATCCGCCTGGTTATATACTCTAAATTCTTTTCATCATTGCTGACATATTGCAGAAGCTGGGGATGGGCTTCGCAAACCACCGCCGGATTTTCTAAATAGCCCATATTGGCCAGCTTGCGTTTCAATTCGCAGGCCAGGGCAAACATGTTAATGGTGCGCCCGCGCCCGTTGCAATAGCTGCAATCATCAGTAAAAAACTCTGAAACCCCGTAGCGGGATTTTTTACGGGTCATTTCCAAGAATCCCAAACCAGTCATGCCTATAATGCGGGTATGGGCCTTATCCCGCGCCACTTCGCGTTTAAAGATATTCAAGACCGTTTCCTCATTATGCTTGTCTTTCATATCTATAAAATCTATAAGGATAATCCCCCCCAAACTGCGCAAACGTAACTGCCGAGGGATTTCAACTGCTGCTTCAACATTTATGCTGAATATAGTTTCTTCAAAATTGTCCTTTCCCGTATATTTGCCGCTGTTAACATCGATAACCGTCATGGCTTCGGTTTCATCTATAATGAGATAGCCGCCGTTTTTCAGCCACACCTTGCGTTTCAGGGTACGGCGAATGTCCTTTTCCAGACCATACTTTTCAAACAGATCTCCCTCTTCGAACTGCACCGTGAAATTCAACGGTACTTTCTTCTTCTCCATGTAGTTACTTATCTTATCTTTTAAGCGATGGTTATTAATGATTACCCGCCTGGTTTCCGGGTCCAAATAGTCACGCAGAGTGCGTTCCAGGACATCAATGTCCTCATAGATCAAACTGGGCGCCCGCGCCTTGTCATAATCGGTCTTGATTTCCTCCCAGACCTTCAGCAATTCATCCAGTTCAGCCAGGATATCGTTGTCATCAGCCTCCCCGCAGGCGGTGCGTAATATCATGCCGATATCCTGGGTCTTTTTAGCTTCCAGCATTTTTTTCAGGTAATCCCGACGTTCATTGCAGGTTAAGCGGCGGGATATCGATATTTCGCGTTGGTGAGGAAGAAGAACCAGAAAATGTCCTGGTATGGTCAAATGCCCGGTAACCCGTGCACCCTTTTCTGAAAAGGCTTCTTTTTTTACCTGTACCATGAGGTCTTGACCCCGCTTCAGAGAATCAAAGACCTGCACACCCTTCTTTGTGCCGGGTAAGACCACATCACCGGCATAAAGGAAGGCGTTCTTGCTAAGCCCAATATCAACAAAAGCACAGGATAACCCGGGCAATATGTCCTTAACCTTGGCTTTGTAGATGTTGCCTACACTTTCATCCTGGTCAGCCCAGAAAACCTCAACCAGGCGGCCATCTTCCACAATAGCCACCCGATACTCCCAGGGATATATTTCTGCAATAATTTCTCTTTCCACTTATCTCACCTTATCGAGGGGAGAATAAAATAATTCGTCCTGCCGTATATAGCTGCCGCTCCGGTACATGTCTATTATATCCCGTTTCTCAATTCCGTTTTGCGCAAGCATTTCAGCTAATTCATCGTAACGGATATTAACAGGATCTCCGGCTGCAGCCCATATTTCCATAATAGCAAAATCCCGCGCTGGCTTCACGAATATTTTATAAATTCCTGGTCTTAAGTCCTTAATCGTATCTTTTTTTTTGCCCCGGCTGGCCGCCATCAGACTCGTTTGATTCATTAAATGTTCGGAAAGCTTGTCCAGTCCGGCAGCTGAATGCTTTATATGATAAACGTATGAGGCGCAGTTTATGGTTTTCATTAAAGCCGGAGTATTTAAATCAATCGGCCGGGCATCATTTACCGCCATAGCCGATGGCAGAACTCTGTTGACGCTTGTTATAAAATCCCGGCTGTCCATGTCCTCTTTTAACTTGAGGTCAAAATATTCCCTCTGGCCCCAGAGGCCTACCGGCAACACGGTACCCATGGATAAAAGCAAATGCGGGTTAAACCCTTCGCTCAAGGCATATGGTATCTGTGCCCTTCGCAAAGCCCGTTCCATCAGGCGCATCATATCCAAATTGGAGAGGAATTTCAGCTCAGGTCCTACATAATATTCAACTCGCAAAATCATTAGCAACACCCTAAAAAATTTTTATACAGCCACTGATTTACACAGATTAACACTGACCTGCCCGCCTTGCCTTCCTGACTTGGACAAAGCGTTATGTTAGCTTAAGTCAAGTGTGAACGTTGAATAACTTTATTAATACTCCAGGGTATATCATTTAATTTTGTCGTAATTATAACAGTAATAATCTGTGAAAATCCGTATTCATCTGTGGCTAAGCGGTTCTTATTCCGCGTATGTCCGCGTCGATTCGTTCCTTCCTTCTTTAATATCCAAATCAACTTCTAAATGCGGGCAGACCCCGCAGCCGGTACACCCTTCCTGGCGGCAGTCCGCTGTCAGGGCTGCTTCACGGGCCTTCTCGGCTTCCCGCCATAAGAAGGCTCTGCTGATACCGGTGTCAATAAAGTCCCAGGGAAAGATTTCTTCCCGCATTCTGGGCCGAGTGGTATAAAAACCGGGATCAATGCCACAGTCTTGGAAAGCTTCCCGCCAGGTTTCATAATGAAAGAAATCGCTCCAGCCATCAAACTTGCAGCCCTGTCGCCAGGCGCGATGGATAACTGACCCCAGGCGGCGGTCGCCGCGCGCGAAAACCCCCTCCAGGTAACTGGTCTGGCTGTCATGAAAACTCAATTTTATATTTTTTCTTCTCACCCGGTTAATATATCGCCGCTTATTCTCAAGCTCCTCCAGGCTGTTCATGGCCTGCCATTGAAAAGCGGTATGGGCTTTAGGCACAAAACAGGCCAGGCTGGCCCTGATCTCAACGGGACGGCGAGAGCTGCGGTCACCAACACTTTTGACCTGCTGCAGCAAGGCCAGGATGCCATCCAGGTCTTCTTCAGTCTCAAAGGGCAATCCGAACATAAAATAGAGTTTAAGCGCAAGCCAGCCTGATTTAAAGGCAGCCTGGGCAGCCTGCAGCATTTGTTCTTCACTGACGTTTTTATTGATAATATCACGCATACGCTGACTGCCTGCCTCGGGCGCCAGGGTGAGCGTGGTTTTGCGTACCTTCTGCACTTCATTGGCCAATTCTATAGAAAAAGCATCCACCCTTAAGGAAGGCAGTGAAACCCCAATCCCTTTATCCCCATATGCGGAAACCAAATCCCGCACCAGGCAATTCACACCCGAATAATCCAGGGTACTTAGAGACGCCAGGGATATTTCCTCATAACCTGTATTCTTAAGCTGCCCGGCAGCCTGCCTGAGCAGGGTTTCCCTGCTTCTTTCCCGCAGCGGACGATAGACCATCCCGGCATGGCAGAAGCGGCAGCCTCTCTGGCATCCCCGCATAACTTCAAGCACAGCGCGGTCATGAACAATGTTCATATAAGGTACGATAGGCTTGTCCGGAAAATAAGCCGTATCAAGGTTGGCAACCACCCGTTTGCGAACCCTTTCCGGAACACCTTTGCCGACAGGACGCATTGATTTTATGGTATAATCCGGGTTATATTCCACCACATAGAGTGACGGCACATAGATTCCGGGGATAGCCGCCAGCTTCAGGAGGGTTTCTGTTTTTTGAAGCTCTCGGTTTTCATGCAGACAATCCAATACTTCCAACAAGACTTCTTCCCCGTCTCCGATAAGGAAGAAGTCAAAAAAATCCGCGTAGGGTTCAGGATTAAAAACCACCGGACCTCCGCCCATCACCAGGGGATGACCATCATTCCGTTCGCAAGCCCACAAAGGTATTCCGGCCAGGTCCAACATATTTAAAATATTGGTGGCGGACAGTTCATATTGCAGAGAAAAACCGATTACATCAAAATCATTTAAAGGTCGAAAGGATTCCAGAGAAAACAGTGGTATGCCTTCCTCCCGCATTACAGCCTCCATATCCGGCCAGGGCGCAAAGGATCTTTCCATAAGATGCGCGCTTTTCTCATTTACCAGTCCATAAAGAATCCGTCCTCCGATATGGGACATCCCCACTTCGTAAACATCGGGAAAGGCAAAGACCATTTTAACCCGGGCTTCCTGCCAGTCCTTCTTAATCATGTTCACTTCCCCGCCCGTATAACGGGCCGGTTTGGAAACCCGAGGCAGTATATCGTTAAACAAGCGTTCCTGCATAAAATCCTCCCAATAGACGCTAAATTACATACGTCATACCATTAAAACTTTAAATAGTTTAAGTAAAATATCGCTTTCTTAATAAAATCAGCTAGAAGATAGTATGCCAGGGCAGCGAGAGATGGCAGAGCAAATGCCAGTATTACCAACCACCGGCCCATCGGACGCAGGGAACTTAATAAACCGGGACCGGAGTCGTCCTCTCCCGGCAAATATTCTTTATAGGCAAAGCTCTCCGAACTATCCGGGATGTTATCAAACAACAAACTCCGAGCCTTTTCCTGGGCTTCTGCCGGTACATACAAATCCCAGCCGTACAAAGGCTGGCCTGTATATATATCCATGACCGCCCCGCTGCCTTTGCTCTTTTTCAAAACCGGAATACCCTCAGATTTCAACCTGGATTCTATCATTCCAGCCTCTGGAGCAGTGTATATATTGAGCAGGAAAGACCACCCGTTACTATTATTTTTAGGCATTTTACCCCCAAAACGTTTCATAATATCCCTAGCCATAATTCTTCCGCAATTATCGCATAACCATTTATGATCATGCAAATTATGGCTTATTATCCTGGCAACAGTCAGCCAAATTAGCCTGCGGACCTTTACTTAACAAAGTCTCAATCAGCCGTGCCTCACCCAGCATATCAATAACCCGGTCATCACGATCCAAAAGCACAACCATCAGATAGTAAGAAGCCTGGCTCTGGGCCAAAATTTTTTTTACCGGAGTTTCTGGGTAGCTGGCCAGATGCCTGGCGGGCAAAAAGCCCTTATGGCAAGCTCCGCCTTTTTATGTACCAGGTAACGCATGAAAAAGTAAACTAAAAATTTTGTTCCCGGCGGGCAGCCCAGAATAAAAAACCCCTATAACTATATAGTTAGCCCCGATTAAATCCCCAACCGACAGATATATGCCATAGACAGTCAAAGCTGCTGCCGTCAGTAGTCCCAGACGAGCCGAGGTCTGCGTGGCTTTTTTGTAACCCTGCCTAACTGACAAGACAGCCCGCAAAATCCGCCCTCCGTCCAAGGGTAAGGCAGGCAGGAGATTAAACAATCCCAATAACAGATTTATATTAAACAAGAGTCTCCCATAGGGAGCAAAATATAATACGGGCAGAAAATAAAAAAGCCCTGCCAGGCTAAGACTGACCAGCGGCCCCGCCAGGGCTATATATATTTCATTTTCCGGTTCCAGGCCGGTAAAATCTTCGATACGCGCCTGGCCGCCAAAAGGCAGCAGTTCTATTTCTGTTATACGGATACGGGAAAAAACAGCCACCAGGGTATGTGCCATTTCATGCATCATCAAGGAAACCGTAATGCTTAAAACCTCCCATCCCATTCCCAGGTAGACATAGATGCCTGCTAAGAGCAGAAAAAGGAGGTTTATCTTAATTACTATTCCCGCGACTTTTCCCAGTTTCATTAGTCCTGAAAAAGGCTGTTAGGATTCAACGGTCCTTGTTGATTTTCCATTTCCAGATAGAGTTTTTGACTGCTTTTACCCAATACTTTTTGGCGGTCAAGCACCTCATTTTTTTTAACCAGCACTTCTTTCAGCCCTCCATAAGAAGAAATCACCCCATCCTGGTGCAAGACCTTTACCCTGCGGCCTTCAGCATCATCCGTTATATCGAGTATTTTTCCGCCCATTACAGGTTTTACCAAAGTGTTTTCCCGCACCCTGCAGTCACGCCCGGAGAAAACTCCTGTTTTTTATCCTCCCGGTTCCAATACCAACCATAATAACGTTCAATTTTAATATACTTGCATGGAACCTGTAAAACTGCGGTTCCCGATGTGGGTACACCCTGTCCTTTCCCATTATCCCAAAGGTTATCAATATAGGCAGTCATTTTATCTTCAAAGCCATAGTCCTTTAATATATACTGCAGAACAGGTTTAACCACTTGCTGGCTTTCGTTGTTAGCCTGCACACTTAGTCCTGCCAGGGTTACAATTACAATAACCAGCAGCAGGCGGATCTTGAAACTGCCCAGCATATTTATCACCTCAACTCTCTTTCAATAATGGACATCCCTAACTGGTAAAATATATAAATCCCATATAAAATATATTCCTTATACAATATCTAATATCCGCAATAAGTTTTTGTATTTGATTATCTATTGTTGTAATATTAATATTAGAAACTTTTACGGGGAGGCAGGAATATGAAAACCAGGATAACCGAACTTTTTGGTATAGAATATCCTATAGTCTGCGGGGGAATGCTGTGGCTGGCCACACCTGAACTGTGTGCCGCTATCTCTAACGCAGGAGGCCTGGGCAATATCACGGCCTGTAATTACGATACCGGAGAAGATTTCAGGGCTGCAATTCATAAGGCGCGTTCACTCACCAGCAAACCTATTGGAATTAATATAACCCTCTTGCCTTCGATGCGGTTTACCGAAGCCATATATGATGATTTCTTCCGGGTATGCGCGGAGGAAAAAGTGACCGCAATTGAGGTCTCCGGCAAACCAGCGGTTAAATACCTTGACATGCTGCATAAGGCTGGCGTAAAGGTAATGCACAAGGTAGGAGCGGTGCGGCATGCTCTGAATATTGAACGCTACGGTTACGATGCGGTCATTGCCGCCGGCATAGAGGAAGGCGGCCACCCCTTAAACGATGATGTCAGCACGATGGTTTTACTGCCGCGTATTGTAGAAAGCGTAAAGATTCCGGTTATATCCACAGGAGGCATAGCCGACGGGCGCGGATTGGCCGCTGCCCTATGCCTGGGCGCTGAGGGAGTCTTAATGGCCACCCGTTTTATCGCCACCAGGGAATGTCAGGTTCATCCCCGGATCTGGGATGAACTGATTAATAGGCAGGAAAATGAGACTGCTTTAATTTGCAAAAGCGTAGGGCTGCAAGGCAGGGCGCTTAAAAACAAACTGGTTGAGAAAATCCTGAAATTGGAAAGCCAGGGGGCGACTATCGGAGAACTGATACCCTTGCTGTCAGGGGCGCGGGTACAGCAAGCCTGGAAAACCGGGGAATGCGATGATGCCGCTTTTATGGTCGGCCAATCCATCGGTCTGGTTAAAGAGGTTACCACCTGCCAGGAACTGATAGAATCCATGGTAAGGGACGCCCGAATCATTATGGAGAAAAACCTGGCGCGGATATAATTTCTTTATTTGGGGAAGGGGTATTCATATAAAATAACCACTGCCTTAAGTCGTTGCAGTGGTTGTTTTTGCGTAAATTTTAATATAGGAGATAAAAGGTGAAACCTGGTATAAGCGGTTTAAACAGTGTTTTCCGCTTCGTCTTCTTTTACTTTAAACTGAACATCGGTATAGTTTTCAGTTTGTGATTTTTTCACCAGTTTTTCGTATATTCCTTTGGGTACCAGCAGGACTGCATATTTTAAGGTTTTATCTATCAGATTCAGCAGGTCCTCATCGCCGTCCCAATATGATACCAAAACTTCACGATCTACACTATCCATCAGTCTTTTCAAAACCAGTGAAACCAGAAGAATATCATCGACCTTGCCTAAAAAGGGTATAATATCCGGTAAAAAATCGAGGGGGGAAACAACATAAGCTATTGTACCCAGTAACAAAGCCTTATCGGTTGTGGTTACATTCTCATCTTGAACCAGGCGATACATAAGCTTGACCAGGTTAGGTATAAAAAGCAAAACCTGCTTTAGAGTTTGGGTGGCCAGTTTTTTTTCGCCGTCACTCAAATTATTTACCTCCTCGATAACTAAATAAACCTGATTTAATTATAGTATAGCCCCAAAATCAAAAGACTATTTGCTTTCCTCTAATATTAACACTTAAAACCAGCCCGGCGGCTACCAGATTAGCCAGCATCGAACTCCCGCCATAGCTTAGATAAGGCAATGGAATACCGGTAATAGGCATAATACCGATTGACATGCCTATGCTTTCAAAAACGTGAAAGAGCCACATGGCGGTTATTCCCAGCACTATGAGGGTACCATAAAATTCTTTACAGTGGTAAGCGATTTTAACCGCGCGCAGTATTAATATGCCGAATAATATAATAACCATGGTCCCGCCTACAAAGCCAAGTTCCTCGCCTATAACCGCATAGATAAAATCCGTGTGGTGTTCGGGTAAAAAATTCAATTGCACCTGGGTACCCTGAAACAATCCTTTACCCAAGATCCCCCCGGAACCAATAGCTATTAACGACTGTATTGTATTCCAGCCGGCTCCCCGGCCACCTTGTCCGTCATTATAAGGATTGAGAAAAACCAACAGGCGTTTCAGCTGGTAGTCTTTCATAGGCAAAGGCAATTCAAATCTGAAATGAAGGAAGAGTAAAGCAGCTGCTATTAACAATGCTCCGCCGATCAACCCGCCTAATATTTTAGGATTGGCGCCTGCCGAAAGCATCATCACCACAGTAATGGCAATATAAACCAGAGCCGTACCCAAATCAGGCTGCAGCATTATCAGTATAAAAGGAACCCCCATATAGAGGAAGCAGGGCAGCATCTGCTTTAAAGTATCCAGTTCACCTTTACGATCATTGAGGAAACTCGCAAAAGAGACTATCAGGAGTATTTTAGTAAATTCGGCCGGCTGAACAGCGGGCAGGGGACCCAGACTTATCCAGCCTGTGGTTCCGCGGATTTCCTCACCGATGAGCCGCACTAAAATAAGCAGAAAAATCGAAAATCCATATAAAAACCAGTTGTACTGGCGCAGGCTGGCATAGTCATAACGCATCACGAAGAAAAGCGCAATAAGTCCCAGCGTTATAGATAAAACCTGTTTTTTTACATAATAGAAATGATCGCTGGAGATGCTGTAGCTGGCACTGCTTAATATTAATAAGCCGAAAACGATTAACAGCAAAAGAACAAATACAAACGACTTGTCGATGAACTTAAGACGCTTTAACTCCAAAACCCTCACCCCCTGCTCATTATATTTCAGCGCCTATAACCTGTCCAGCCAGCAAATAATGGCCAAAGAAAAATAAAAGCCAGTACTTTATCAAGTACCAGCCTTAGAATCAATCAAAATTCGCATACAGGTTGCATTAACCTGTGTTAATATTAATCAGTCTGCGTGACCTGCATTAAAATAATCTGTGTTTATCTGCAATGCATTATCCCGCACGGCGAAAGCCTTTTACGGGTATACTGGCCACCAATGCCACAGAATCCTCCGAGTTTTCCAGGTTAACCACCAGTTCTTCATCATCAATATCCAGGTATTCGCGGATCACCTTAATGAGGTCTTCTTTTAAAGCATTCAATAATTCCGGAGATACTGAACTCCTGTCATGCACCAAGACCAGGCGCAGTCTTTCACGGGCTATATCCTTGCTGTTTATATTTTCACGGTTAAATATTTTGGTGAGAATATCTAACACCATTCACACCCTCCTTACCTGGCCAGTTTCAGCATTTTCTTGAATCTGTCCATGATACCGGCAGGCTCGTCTTCATTTGACAGTATAGGTACTTCTTCTCCGCAAAGACGACGAGCTATGCGCCGGTAAGCCCCCCCCGGCGCGGGAAGCCGATTCGAGAACCGCCGGTTCTCCGCGGTTGGTAGAAACAACAATTGATTCATCCTCCGGAACAACCCCTAATAAATCGATGGACAAAATGTCCAGGATGTCATCAATATCCATCATATCGCCGCGTTTGACCATTTTGCTGCGCAGGCGATTGATAATTAAACGGCTGCCTTTAAGTCCGCTGGCCTCCAAAAGACCAATGATGCGGTCTGCGTCTCTGACCGAAGATACTTCTGGCGTTGCCACCACGATGGCATCGTCCGCTCCCGCTACTGCATTGCGAAAACCCTGTTCTATACCGGCAGGGCAATCTACCAGAATGAAATCATAATCTTTGCGCAGCTCGTTAGTGAGGTTCTTCATTTGGTGCGGTGTTACGGACGTTTTGTCCTTGGTCTGAGCCGCAGGCAGCAGACTTAGACCGTCAAAACGCTTGTCCCTGATTAAGGCCTGATTCAGTTTGCAATTCGCATTTACAACATCAACAATATCGAATACGATACGATTCTCCAGGCCCATTACCACGTCGAGATTACGCAAACCAATATCGGTGTCTATCATGACCACCCTTTTGTTCATCATAGCCAGGGCCGTTCCCAGGTTGGCAGTGGTAGTTGTCTTGCCAACTCCTCCCTTGCCAGAGGTAACCACAATAACCTTGCCTTTCATTATTCAGCCTCCAATCATAATTTTAACTTCTCTATTACCACTTTTCCGGCCCTGATTCTGGCCAGTTCAGGGCAGTCCACCTCAACGAACATTCCGTCCGGGGGGCGCGTAATATGGTTGGCAATGCGCACCTGCGTGGGATTAAAACGGTAAGCGCTGATTAACGCCTTTTCATCCCCGAAAGCACCCGCATGAACCATACCCCGTAATGAGCCCATAACCAGAATATTTCCTCCGGCTACCACTTCAGCTCCGGGGTTGACATCTCCCAGGATAACCAGGTTTCCCTCCGTAAAAATCTTTTGACCTGACCGCAGGTGTCGGCACACTAAAGCGGTATCATTGTAGTAAGGCATTTCATCAAATGGGCTTTCCTCCCCCGGATCATCCGGGGCTCTAAACGGAGGCCCGTTGGACATTAATTCTTTTAGATACAAACCGTGATCCAACAGAACGTCCTCGATCTCTCTAACCTGTTTACTGCTTAGATGCCGGTCACCAAGCTTTATGCTGACCCTGCTGCCCAGTTGATAATTGCCTTCTATATCCAGCCTTTCTATCAGCCCTTGTAAAATATCGGGAAAGCGCTGGAACTGACTAAGATCAATGGAGAGATCTCCATTTACCATGGTCGCCGGTGACACACCGCAAACCTCCTCTATTTTTCTCCAATTCTATATAGTATTTGTTTCTATTGATAACATATTTTTCCTTCGTAAAAAAAAATAAAAAAGAGGGAACTATTATCTAATTCCCTCTTTTAGAGTCGTTTTCGTCTGGGAAAATTACGTCAATATTCGTGCAACTTCATTGAGGCAGTTTTTTTCGGCCTCCGGAGACGTCAGGTGATCTTTAACCCCGAAATACTGCTCAAACACATCGCGGACGAGATAACCGGCTGATGCGTATCCGGCGTTTCCGTATTCTACCACAGCCGCCATCGCTATCTGGGGGTTGTCAACAGGAGCAAATGCTATAAATACTCCATGGTATTCTTTACGCGGGTTGTCACCGCTGCGTCCTGTCTCAGCAGTACCGGTTTTGGCTCCCACTTGAATATCAGCAGGAAAATGGCTGAAAAGAGAATAAGCAGTGCCTCCGGGCTGGGTTACCGCCAGCATGGCTCGTTTAGTTTCAGCGATACTAAGCGGTGAAATATCCACCTCATGAACAACCTCAGGTTTGATAATTTTTAGAACCTTACCTTCATGACTGACTATTTTCTTTACTACATGGGGTTTCATCAGAAAACCGCCATTGGCAATCGTTGCCGCGTAATTCGCTAATTGGATTACGGTGTAATCGTTATCACCCTGTCCTATCGACATATTAAAGGTGTTATATGGCTGCCAATTGGTATTAAAATTATAGTCGATCTTGCGTTCAGCCTCCAGTTGGGCTTTTTCGGCATCTTTCTTGCGTTCTAGTTTTTGCCTTTCCTCAGCATCAGCCGCATCAAGCATCAGATTAGCATATTTGCGGTCCAACTCCTTGAACAGACGCTCATATTTTCTTTTTAGCAGTGCGGTACCAATTTCCTTTTTCCAGGCCGCAGTGGGCAGTAATCCCTTTTCTTCATAAGGGAGGTCTATGCCGGTGCGGCTGCCCAGTCCAAATTCGGAAGCTACATGGATAATCTCATCCTTACCCGCGCGGCGTCCCATTTCCTGAAAATATGTGTTGCACGATACCGCCAGGGCATTATAGTAGCTGACATTACCGTGTACTCCGGTGCATTTAATAAAAGGCGCCACCCAGTAAGAGCCCGAACAGTTTACCAAATCATGAAGCGGGTCCATAACCCCCATTTCCAGTGCTGCCATACCGGTTATCGGTTTGAAGGTCGATCCGGGAGGATAAGTAGACTGGATGGCGCGGTTGCTCAGAGCCCCCGGTTTCATAGGATCATAAGACCCCTGCGGTATATAATAATCGGTCAGTTCTGGTTTGAAATTACCCTTCCAGTCATCAGGATTTAATGCCGGGCTGCTGGCCATAGCCAGAACCTCACCGGTTTTAACATTCAGAACTACCGCCGAGGCCACTTTGGCTTTGGGGTTCTGTTGCTGCAAACGCTGCAGGTTTTGTTCCATGCTTAGTTCCAAGGCCTTTTGCAATTTGGAGTCTATAGTCAAATACAGGTTATTGCCCGGATGTGGTTCCAGGGTCACTAATTCCCGTACCGGCCTCCCGCCGACATTTACTTCCACCTGCCGCGCCCCATCCTGACCCCTGAGTTCTTTTTCATACTGTTTTTCCAGGCCGGATTTGCCGATTAGACTGTTAATACTATAGTCAGAGCCCTCCAATTCTTTAGGGTCAATAGAATGAATAAAACCTAGAACATGACCGGCCATCGACCCTGGGGATAAGAACGCAGCGGTTCGACGTTTACAGTTACCCCCGGCAGCTCCTGACGATTTTCCTCCAGTTTCACTACCAGCTCCCAGGGTATATCCCGCATAAGCACTACCGGTTCAAAAAGGCGGTACTGCTGCAGTTCGATTTTTTCCTTGATGAATTTTTCATTTATTTCGGGATAGTAGGGCTGCAGTAGTTTTTCCAGGCGGTTGATAGCGGAATCCTGTCCGCTTACTCCCAGATAGCTAAGATTCAAGGTATACACCAACTCGTTGGCGGCCAAAACCTCCCCGTCGGCGGCATATATTTCCCCTCGAGGGGCTTTGACGGGTACCAATCGCACACGGTTGTCTTTGGCTTGAGTTTGAAATTGCTGATTAAGGAAAATTTGTACAAAGGCAAGGCGCACACACAACAAGGCCAGCAATGCAATCACACAGTAGGAATATACTTTTAAGCGGGTTTTCAGATTTGACCTTTTCATTTAATTCTCCCGGTTGAATCTTAAAAGGCCATGTTGTGAAGAACCATAGTACCAGATATAAAGGGGTACGGTCAGCAGCATGTTATATGCAGATTGGTATAATAACGAAGTTATTAAACCGGCATCCAAATGGAAGACATCAAAAACCATTAAACTCAGTAACAATAGGAAAAAGGTATTGATGACAGTGGCAATTAATACCGTCAAGATTCCCACCAGCAGATTGTCTTTGAAAACAACCGTCTGTATTCTACCTAGAATATAAGCCGTCAATGCCTTGGACAAAGCATTAACTCCGATAAATCTCCCGGTAAAAAGGTCTTCCAACATACCGCATAGGAAACCGTAAACCGTTCCTCTTATGGCCCCATTTATCAAAGCAAAAAAACTTACAAAAATTAAAACCAGATCAGGTACGGTTCCATTTATACTATATATGCTAAAGACTGTCGACTGTAAAAATATGGCCAACCACGGCAATAAAGCCAGGACAACATAGCGCATATTAGTCCTCTTCAGCCTCCACATTCTCTACAACATTTTTGTAGTTGATTATGACCAGTACTTCTTCCAGTTTATCAAAATCAACCGCGGGTTTTACACGGGCTGATAACAAAAGGCCGCTGGGTTCCCTTGATACACTGATTACTTTTCCGATTCTAATCCCTTTGGGATATTGTGAAGATAAACCTGAACATATAACCTGGTCGCCTTTTTTTATTGATGAATAATATGGTATGTTGGCCATGCTTAAAAATGTACTCTTACCCAATCCCTCAACAATGCCTCTAGCCTCGCGGCTTTTCTGCAGTATAGCGCCCACCGCCATCTCCCGGTCAGTAATTAATGATACCTGGCTGAGTTCTGACTGACTGTAGCTACCCTTCCTACCAGGCCCTGAGGACTGATTACAGGCATATCTTTTTTAAGGCCATCCTCCAAACCGCAGTCAATAATTATATAATTGTACCAGTTATTGGGGCTTCGGGCTATAACCCGCGCGGACATCAGCTGAAATTTATCATTTTGAGCGGTCTTAAACTGTAAAATCTTTTCAAGGCGCTGAGCTTCAGCCTTATATTCTTTCAGCATCTGATTTTCTATCTGCAGTCGCTGGTTTTCCTCACGCAATCTTTCTAACCTGCGGTTTTGGGTTTGCCTATCGTTAAAGGCCGCGGTTAGCCCGGCCCAATTGAACCTGAGACTGCTAAGCCCGCTTTGTAAAGGGGTGTAGGTGTCTCTAAGCATTTTTTCCGGAAAGCTTATATTATCCCGGCGTGCAGCCGTAAGATTTATAAGAAAAAATGTAGTGACAGTGATTGCCAGTACAAGCCAGAAGTACTTGTTCTTAAGCAGCTTTAACAAAATTCTCACCCTGGTTAGACATTTTTCTTGGCCGGAACCAGAACCTTCTTTAATACCTCAATATTTTCCAGAACCTTGCCTGTCCCTCTGGCCACCGCCAGCAAAGGATCATCACAAGCATATACGGGGATATTGGTCTCCTGACTCACCAGTTTATCCAGGCCCCGCAACAGAGCGCCGCCTCCAGCCATGACAATTCCTCGGTCAATAATATCTGAAGCCAATTCGGGAGGAGTTTTTTCCAAACATACTTTTATGCCTTCGATAATTTGTTCGACAGTTTCCTTTAATGCTTGTTGAACCTCCAATGAAGAAATACGAATCGTCTTAGGCAAACCCGAAACCAGGTCCCGGCCTTTGACCTCATAGTATTCCTCTGGCCCATCCCAGAGGGCTGATCCTATGGAAATCTTAATATCCTCAGCCGTACGTTCACCGATAAGCAGGTTATAGTTCTTCTTAAGATGCTGCAAAATTGCTTCATCCATATTGTCTCCGGCTACCCTTACCGATTTGGCGGTTACAATACCTCCCAGGGATATTACAGCCACTTCTGTGGTGCCTCCCCCAATATCTACGATTAAGTTGCCGGTAGGTTCATGAACCGGCAAACCGGCGCCTATAGCAGCGGCCATCGGTTCTTCAATCAGGTACGCCTCCCTGGCTCCCCCTTGTAAAGCCGCTTCGCGCACCGCTCTTTCTTCTACCGTAGTACAGCCTGTGGGTATACTGATGATGACCCGCGGCTTAGCCAGCGGATTTCTGGACCCTAACACTTTATTTATAAAATATCTGATCATAGCCTGAGTAACGTCAAAATCAGCGATGACTCCGTCTTTCATAGGGCGAATAGCTACTATATTGCCGGGGGTCCGGCCAATCATCTGCTTGGCTTCATCCCCTACCGCTAAAACCCGGCCGGTATCGTTTTGTATAGCCACCACAGATGGTTCCGTCAATACTACGCCTTTACCCTTAACATGAACCAGGGTGTTGGCAGTACCCAGATCTATACCTAAATCTTTTCCAAACAATGTTGCTGCCTCCTTCTACTTTATATACTTATATTAGTCCTCTAGCTTTCAGGCTGCACTGATTTTTTTCGCCGATGATGACATGATCCAGAACTTCAATGCCTATTATACGACCAGCTTCAATCATACGGCGGGTTAATTCTATGTCTTCGGGGCTGGGGCGTTCATCACCACTGGGATGATTATGTATTAAAACAATTGAGGCGGCACTGCGTCTCACCGCGCTTTTAAATACCTCGCGCGGGTGGGCGCTGGAACTGCTAAGCCCGCCGACGGAAATTTCCTCCAAGCTAACAGCCCTCCCTTGCGATCGAGGTACATAACCCGGAAATGCTCCCGGTCAAAGAAACGCATTTCCTGTGCGGCTATTTCCCTAACAACTTCCTCCACATCTTCCGGAGATTTAATCGTCCGCTTAGTTTCCACCGAACCTATAATACGCCGTCCCAGCTCTATAGCCGCTTTTATGGAAACCGCTTTAGCGGGTCCTATGCCATTGGTCTGCATTAATTCTTCCAGTCTGGCTTCCATGAGAAAACGCAGCTTATTATCATGCTGGCTCAATAACCTCCTGGCTAAATCTACTGCGTTTTCATAGCGGCTGCCGCTGCCCAGTACGATGGCTAAAAGCTCATAATCATCCAAGCTGGATTCGCCGCGGTTTATAAGTTTCTCCCGCGGGCGCATGGTTTCCGGCAATTCCTTAATGCTCATTTTATCCGGATACATATGCTCACCCCAGTAAATGGATTCCCTGTCTTTTTAACATCAAGCCCAGGCGACTCAAAGGCAGCCCCACCACGTTAAAATAACAGCCTTCAATTCTGCTTACAAAGAGTGCAGCTTTTCCCTGAATTCCGTAGGCACCCGCTTTATCCATCGCTTCCCCGGTTTGAATGTAGGAAATTATTTCATCAGGGTCCAGGGAACGAAAATAAACCTGGTTTCCTCAACCTCGCTTTCACAATTGCCATTGTTCAAGTTATTAATACAAATACCGGTAAGCACCTGATGTGTCCGGCCGCTGAGAGAACTTAGCATAGCAAACGCTTCAGCTTCGTTGGTTGGTTTGCCCATAATCTTGTCATTCTGGACAACAATCGTGTCTGCGCCAATTATTACACCACTATCAAAAAAAGAAGCTGCTTCCAAAGCCTTCTGCCGGGCAATCCTTTTAACCATGTCAGCAGGTGTTTCCCCGGGTATATGTTCCTCAATGATATCAGACGCCCGGGTAATAAATCTTAAGCCCAGATTTTGAAGCAGCAGGGCACGTCTGGGTGATGCGGAAGCGAGTATAATATCATTCATATAGTATACCTTTCATCCTGGCTAGAGGCGCTTATAGACCAGGTAAGACAACACAAAACCTATTATGGCAAATAAATTCAGGTGCATCATAAAACCAAAACTGAAAGTACACACCTTGAGATTAACGCTAAAATTTGGTACGCCTATGCTCTGTACCTTGCCCATCATAGCGAGGTTAGGCCACACTTTTATTATAGCGTCTCCAATCCAGCCGCCTATAATTCCGCCCAGAATAATAAGCAGCAGCAAAACCTGCCATCCTGGATAGGAACGGGTTCCATTTGCCACAGAATTTACCTCCGGTTTTTTATTCTAAAAGTGTAGCATTAGCTTCAGACAAAAACAAGCGAAATGAAGAAGGAGAACGCCTGTATTTCTGGCCTTCTCCCTGGTTGCATATCACATAACTGAATAAAAAACTATATTGTGCTTTTATAATAAGCCAGATTAAAACTCAAGACTTCCAGGTTTACCGATAAATCAACATTTCGTAAAATTATATCGCTGGGGACCTTAAGTACCCGAGGCGAAAAGTTCAAAATGGCTTTTACTCCCGCTTCGATCAGCAGATCGGTAACTTCCTGGGCGACTGCTGCCGGTACGGTAATCAGACCTACGCTTATTCGTTCTTCTTTTACGCGGCGCTCCAGGAATTCTATAGATTCGACTTCCATGTCATTCAGCCTGACGCCGATTTTGTTAGGATCAACATCAATAATGGCCTTTATATTAAAACCACGTTCAGCAAATCCCTGGTACAGAGCCAGAGCAGAACCGAGTTTTCCTGCTCCTATAATGATCGCATTCCAGCTGCGATCCAATCCCAGTATTTTCATGAGGTGTCCATACAATTCATCAACTCTGTAACCCACTCCGCGGGTTCCGAATTCGCCAAAATAAGCCAGGTCTTTCCTCACCTGAGCCGAACTTACACCTACCCCCTCGGCTATTTCTCCTGATGATATGGTTTCTATGTCTTCTTCCAGCAGCTGATGAAGATAACGCGAATAAATCGATAAACGCATTACCGTAGCCTCAGGAATTTTATATGCCTTCAATTCTTCACTTCCTTACAGGGAGTATATATAAGTTAATTCGTACAATCGAACAGAAAAATACAGCCCAAATTAAAAAATTCCTTTCAAACTGAAAGGACATTCCTTATTATACTAACATTGTCACGAGCTTGTAAACAAGAATAGATACAAGAGCTGATGATGGTATGGTAATAAACCATGCCATTACAATTTGGCGGGCAATATTCCAGCGCACGCCCTTCAGACGTTTGGCTGCGCCTACTCCCATTATCGATGAAGAAACTACATGCGTGGTACTTACCGGAACACCTATATGACTGGCCATATAAATAACCAGCGAAGAGGTGAAATCAGCCGCAAATCCATTAATGGGCTCGATACGAAAAATCTTGCCTCCCATGGTCTTAATTATTTTCCATCCTCCGGCTGCCGTACCCGCTGCCATGGCTAAAGCACATGCGATTTTAACCCAGAGGGGAACACTGAAACTCCCTATTATACCGCCGCTGACTAAAGCCATGGTTACTATTCCCATAGATTTCTGCGCGTCATTGGAACCATGAGCGAATGCTGCCATACAGGCCGATAGAATCTGCAATTTACGGAATCTGTTGTTGGTTTTGGCGGGAGATAATCCGCGAAATAACCAGAATAACAAGGTCATAACCAGACTGCCCGCAACCAGTCCCACTACAGGAGATGTCACCAACCCGGTAAATATCTTTAAGAAACCATGCCACTGCACGGCGGAAAAGCCAAACCCGGCGATAACCGCTCCGGTCAACCCTCCTATGAGGGCGTGGGATGAACTGCTGGGAATACCGAAATACCATGTAAACACATTCCAAAAGATAGCGCCTATAAGCGCAGCTATCAACACCTCCGCCGTTACCTGTTGAGGGGCAACAATGCTCTTACCTATTGTTGCGGCTACCGCGGTTCCGCTCAAAGCCCCCCCAAAATTAAGACTGGCAGCCACAATAATAGCTGCCCGCGGTGACAACGCTTTTGTAGATACCGAGGTGGCGATCGCGTTGGCGGTATCGTGAAAACCATTTACATAATCAAAACAAAGAGCAAGCAATACTACAATGATTACCAGGGCTAAACTAAACATATTTTACTGCTACTCCCTTAAGTATATTGCTCACATTTTCACAGTAATCCAGGGTAGTCTCCAGGTGTTCATAAATTTCCTTCCATTTGATGATATCAATTACATTTTCCGTTTTCTCAAAAAGAAGGGCTATCCCTGCACGGTAGAGATAGTCCCCTTCTTGTTCATACGAACGAATTTTTTCACATGATTCAATAATTTCTGAACTCTTAACCCTAACATGAGGAAGGCTTTTAACGGCGGACTTGATTTCAAGGGCTGCTTTCTCCAGCACATTTACCAATTTCAGTACGTACATATCCTTGGGCTGTCCCACTTTAAAGATCACGATCTTTTCCATGGTGCCTTGAATATGATCAACTACATTGTTAAGTTCACGGGAAAGCAGCAAAATATCCTCACGATCAAAGGGAGTTATCAGTGAAGCATTGATACGCTCCATGACATGAGCCACAACTTCATCGCCCCGGTCTTCGACTTTGTTAATCTTTTCCAGGTTGGAAGCGGCATCACTCTGGTTTTCCAGAAATCCTTTCAGGATCATACTGGCTTCATAGATAGCTTCCGCAAGCTGTTCAAAATACACAAAAAAGCGTTCATCACGTGGCTTTAATCTAAAAACCACTCCTGTACCTCCTCAATAAATCCGCATTATTCTTGTATACATTATAAAATATAGGGTTCCAAGTCATTGTTAAGAATATGTTATAAATTCGTTAATAAATACTTAACTCAATTTTTGCACCGGCTTTGCAATTCTATCATTACGAAGGTTGAGTCAATAAATACCTTCTGCATTGGTCAAGTATATAAAAAGACCCCGCTACCAGAAGGTATTCATTTTCCTTCCTTAAACCAAGTGCCTTTTCCACCGCTTTACTATTGTCTTCAATGAGCATATGTTCCATACCCGGATAATGTTTGTTTATAAAACCCTCAATCCTCTGCCACCCTCTGCCGCGCGGGCTGGCCGGACGGGTAACAACGCACAGTCTGGTGCAAGGCATTAAGGGCGCCAGGGTATTTTCCAGGTCTTTATCATCCAGCAATCCGCAAACCAATATCTTTGTTTTTCCGGGAAGAAGCTGCTCCAGGGATTGTGACAGGGCGCGGGCTCCCTGGGGATTATGTGCGGCATCCAATATTACCAGGGGCTGTGTAGATATTATCTCCATGCGTCCGGCGTGTTTTAACCCGGCCAGAGCGTTTTTTACGGCTGCGGCAGGGATATTAAAGCCCTGGTCCTGCAAAATCATTACAGTCGTTAAAGCTGTGGCCAGGTTTTCAAGCTGGTAGTCTCCCAGCAGGGCAAAGAATATATCAGCAAATCTTTCTTGCCCATAGTTTATATCCAGCCATTGACCATCAAGACCAGCTGAACCCCGGCGTTTTATCTGTACTATGTCAGACTTGTACAAAGGAGCGTTTTGGGGGCGGGCGGTATCATTAATAACCTTAAAGGCTTCATTAGGCATTAGGCCGGCAACTACCGGCCGGTAAGCCTTAATTATTCCGGCCTTGTTACAGGCGATTTCCTGCAGGCTCTCCCCCAGGTAATCGCAGTGGTCATAATCTATGCCTGTAATTACCGCAACCAGTGGATCCACCACATTAGTGGCATCATAGATGCCCCCTAACCCCGCTTCCAGGAGCAGCACATCAACCTGCTGGTTTTTAAAATATTTGAATCCCAGAGCGGTAAGGATTTCAAATTCAGTGGGGATAGGGCCGTTTTGCCTGTGCAAAGAATCCACGCTGCGTTTTACTTCTGCCAGATCATGCAGGAGATCATCATATGAGATCTCCTGCCCATTAATTCTAAATCTCTCACGGTAGGAATGAATATGGGGAGAACTGTAAACACCTGTCCGGTAACCGGCCTGCTGCAAGATAGAGGCAATTATTAATGAAGTTGAACCCTTCCCGTTTGTACCCGCCACATGAATACAGGGAACCGCCTTTTGCGGATTTCCCATTAAGTCCAGTAGATGATAAATCCTATCCAAGCCGGGAATGACTCCGGGAGCGCTGATTTCTTGCAGGATAGCGCCTATTTTTCTTTCAAGATCTGCAGACGTTGTATTATGCCCTCCTTTTTAATGCGGGCTTCTTCAGCTTTGGCCTTCTCTTTTTCTATTACTTCTTGAGGAGCACGCGCCAGGAAGGTTTCATTCTTTAATTTGGCCTCGGCTTTTTCCAGTTCCCCCTGCGCGCCTTTCAGTTCTTTGTGCAAACGAGCCATTTCTTTTTCCAGGTCTATTACGCCCTCCAGAGGCACATATATTTCCGCTATGACAGTAAGCGCGCTTAAAGCCTTTTGGGGTTTAACCGTCAGGTTCTCTACTATCTCAATCTCTCTAATATTAGCCATCTGCATCAGATACGACTGGTTTTCGGAGAGCAGCTGGCGATGGCCGGGTTCACCTGCCAGAGCAATCACATTTAAAGATGTTCCCGGAGGAATGTTAAATTCGGCGCGAATGTTGCGCAGGCTGCGGATAGCCTGCATAATTTTGCGCATGGATTCAACCGCGGTTAAATCAATCTGTCTATCATCCTTTTGCGGCCAATCATCCAGCATAATAGTTTTGCTGTGACCGGGCAGGAATTGATAAATTTCCTCAGTAATAAAGGGCATAAAGGGATGCAGCAAACGCAAGGCAGTAGTTAAAACCTCATTCAGCAGGTTTTGCACAACCAGTCTCTGCCGGGGGCTGCCTGAATTAAGCCGGGGTTTGGCCAATTCAATATACCAGTCGCAGAATTCATCCCATATAAATTCATACAGGGTCTTGGCCGCTTCGCCCAGATCATATTTTTCCATTAAACGGGTTACTTCTTCGGCGGTCTGATTAAGCCGCGACAGCATCCAGCGGTCTACCAGAAGCAGTTCATCATCTCTAATTACAGTTGCTTCATAATCATAAAGATTCATGAGCACAAACCGGGAAGCATTCCAAATTTTATTGGCAAAGTTGCGGGTATTTTCAACCTTATCCCAGTGAAAACGCACATCATTGCCGGGGGTTACGCCGGTTATAAGGGAGAATCTCAGGGTGTCAGCCCCATATTTTTCTATAACCTCAATGGGGTCAATGCCGTTGTCCAGGGATTTGCTCATCTTACGCCCCAGAGCGTCTAAAATCAAGCCATGTATATTGACTTCATAAAAAGGCACTTTTCCGGTGTGCTCAATACCTGAAAAAATCATGCGCGCCACCCAGAAGAAGATAATATCCCGACCGGTTACCAGAACACTGGTCGGATAAAAATGGCGCATATCCGCACTGTCATCCGGCCAGCCCATGGTGGAAAACGGCCAGAGGGCGCTGGAGAACCAGGTGTCCAGCACATCCTCATCCTGCCTGAGCTGTGCGGATTCACATTTAGTGCAGCGTTCAGGGTCCTCTTTGCTGCATATCACTTCTCCGCAATCCTGACAATACCAAACCGGAATACGATGTCCCCACCATAACTGGCGTGAAATGCACCAGTCGCGGATGTTCTCCATCCAATTTATATAAATTTTTGTGAAGCGTTCGGGTATAAAACGGATTTCTCCGTCCAGTACTTTCTGAATAGCCGGTTCAGCCAAAGGTTTCATTTTCACAAACCACTGCCGGGAAACGAGCGGTTCAATAACCGTGTCACAGCGCTGGCAGTGCCCCACCGCATGACGATGGTCTTCAACCTTTAACAATAACCCCTGGGCCGTAAGATCCGCCACCACCTGTTTACGGCATTCATAACGCTCCAGGCCCTGGTAGGCACCGGCATTCTCATTCATATTTCCGTAGTTGTCCATAACCACAATCTGTGCCAATCCATGCCGCAGACCCATTTCAAAGTCATTGGGATCATGGGCCGGGGTTACCTTGACCGCACCGGTACCGAATTCCTTATCTACATAACTGTCAGCAAATATAGGAATAACCCGGTTCATCAAAGGCAAAACCACGTTTTTGCCAATTAGATGGCGGTATCTTTCATCTTCAGGATGAACCGCGACTCCCGTATCCCCGAGCATGGTTTCCGGGCGGTAGTAGCCACTACCAGGTATTCTTCGCTGTTTTCCACCGGGTATTTAATATGCCAGAGATGGCCGTCGCTTTCCTCATGTTCTACTTCAATATCGGAAATAGCTGTGTGGCAGCGCGGGCACCAATTGATTATGTAGTCGCCCTGATATATCAAGCCCTTATTATACAGGTTGACAAAAACCTCGCGCACCGCTTTGGAGCATCCTTCATCCATAGTAAACCTTTCCCGGTTCCAGTCGCAGGATGAACCCATAAGGGTCAGCTGGTCGGTAATGCGCTGCCCGTAAAGACGCTTCCACTCCCACACCCGTTCTAAGAACTTCTCTCTCCCCAGGTCATACTTGCTCAAGCCCTCTTTGTTCAGGGATTCTTCTACACGAGCCTGGGTGGCGATTCCGGCATGGTCGGTACCGGGCAGCCACAGGGTATTATAACCCTGCATGCGCCTCCAGCGGGTAAGTATATCCTGCAGGGTGTTATCCAGAGCATGTCCCAGGTGCAGTGATCCTGTTACATTAGGGGGCGGCATTACTATAGAAAACGATTTCTTGGTATGATCATCGCTGGGCGCGAAGCAGTTCTGACTTCTCCAATATTCATACCATTTTCGTTCGACATTCTCAGGATTATAAACACTGGCCAGTTTGTTTTCGTCAGACATAAATAACCTCCTCAAAATATATTGCTGTTATTAAGACCGGTTTGGATAAGGTCGTGATTCTGATCTATGGTTGATTATCTATTTCTTTTTACTCTTGTAATAATTCATAATTATTATGTATTATAGTTCATCAATTGATATTGTTCAAAATTTGCTTAAACAGCCAGCCTTGTTCACAGGCAAAGGCTATGCTAAGCTAAATAATATTCATTAAAGTCATTATAATTATGTCCACAGTCCAAACTAAAATATGGGTATCAAGTTCTTACCGCAGCCAAAACCTCAAAACAAAATCAATGTTAATCTGTGGTTATTTTCTTATTAAATGGAGGAATTATAAATGCAATCATTAAAAATCGGTCGCAATGATCCCTGCCCCTGCGGCAGCGGCAAAAAGTATAAGAAATGCTGCGGAATTGTAGCTGAATACACTGAGCCATCAGCTGATTTATTTACCAAGTACAGCAATCTTATGACCGCAGTTAAAATAAAACTTGACCAATTTTACGGCAATGAAATCAAGCGCGTGCGGCGTGAACTCCTGCAGCATTTTCTGCGCTTCACAGTAGAAAAAAGACTCCCCACTGAACATGAGACTTTATTCTCTGACTGGTTATGGTTTGACCAGATGGATGATGAAGCAGATACCCTGGGGTACCAGTATCTAAAAAATAATGGGGAATATATGGAAGGCCCTCTGAAAGATTGTCTGGCGGCCATGAACCTTTCATATTTATCTGTATATGAAGTGGTGGCCGCAAAAGATTTTTATCTTGAATTAAGAGATATTTTTTTAGATAAAAAATGTGAAGTCCTGCTGAAGGAACCCTGGGAAGAATCTGACGATAAACCGGAAGCGCTTATTCTGGGCCGGGTAGTGCAAATGGCCGATGCCAATCTTTTTTCAGGCATGGTATTAATGCTGGAAAATGACGCGGGTCAAAAGGATTTCCTGACAGAGCATATTAATCATGCCGCCAAGGTACAGAATACTAAAGCTATCAGTCTGTTAAAGTTCAATGGCGAACTATCCTTTGGCCTGTTTAACCATGCTTTTAAGAAAAATTTTATTAATCTGAACCATATTGCCGCTGCCCATATCAATCCCGATGAAGCTGAAGCCTTAGCCCAGAATTTAAATAGTTCCAATGACTATATTCTCTGGCACGAAACCGCAGGACTGAAATGGTTCAAGCCCCGGGACAATGATCGCGGCTATATCCGCATCGTGCTGGCAGGCGAAAACCTTATTATCAGTGCCGAGGTTCTGGAGGATATAGAAGCGTTGCGGAACTTGATACATTCATCGTTACCTGACTTGGAATTCACCGTCCTCAGTGACACTTTTATGAACCAGGCCCCGCCTGTGAATATGATGGGGCTGTGGTTTACAGTGATAAAAGACCGGGAAACCGAAAAATGGCTGGCTGCCAGTCATCCCGAACTGGAGGGGAAAACCCCTGCGGAGATATTAAAAGAATCTGACGGGAAAGAACGCTTGGAAAGAATGCTGGCGCAGATGGAGAGTAAAATTCAAAATGAAGAAGCGCGTGAGCTTGTGGAATATATGAGATTAAGAATTGCCTAGCCGGTTTGCGCGGTTTTTGTCCCCGTTAATCTTTCAACAGCTCTTCGATGGCGTTTAGGACCTCTTCCACCCCTTCGCCGTTTTCGGCTGAAAAGCAGATAAGACTTTGATCGGCAGGAAGCTGTAAAACCCGTCTGATAGCCGCCAGGTGTTTGCTTCTGGCTCCGCGGGATATTTTATCCGCCTTGGTTGCGACAATTAAAATAGGAATTTCGTTATGCAGGAGCCATTCCTGCATAAGCCGGTCATTATCAGTTGGTTCATGACGTATATCCAAAAGCTGGATAACACCTTTGAGCTGGGTCCGTTCTGCTAGGTATTTCTCGATAAAACGCCCCCATTTTTGCTGCTCACTTTTAGAAACCTTGGCATAGCCGTAACCAGGTAAATCCACCATATTCCAGGCTTGATTAAGAAGATAATAATTAATCGTTCGGGTCTTACCCGGAGTTGAGCTTGATTTAGCCAAATTTTTACGATTAACCACTTTATTAATCAAAGAAGACTTGCCCACATTGGATCGCCCTACCAGCGCGATTTCCGGCAAGTTCTCATTCGGAAGCTGTTTGAAATCCGCATAACAGCCTTTGAATTCAGCAGATTTAATTATTATGGGCACAATACCCTCCCCCCGGCGCCTCAGTGCATATTGTCATACACCAGGGTTTCGGCTAGGACTTCATCCATGTGATCAACCATGATAAAATTCATTTTCTTTTTAACGTTTTCAGGTATCTCGGTAAGATCCTTTTTATTATCACTGGGTAAAATAATGGTGTTAATCCCTGCACGATGGGCAGCCAGGACCTTTTCTTTCAAGCCGCCTATGGGAAGAACCCGGCCTCTAAGAGTGATCTCGCCGGTCATAGCCACGTCATTACGGACTGCCCGCCCGGACATGGCCGAAGCCAGGGCGGTTGCAATAGTAATCCCTGCTGAAGGTCCATCTTTAGGGATAGCGCCCTCAGGAACATGTAAATGAACATCGTATTTTTCCTGGATTTCATCGCTGATACTTAAAGAATCAGCACGTGAACGCACATAGGTTAAAGCGGCCTGGGCGGATTCCTTCATAACATCCCCCAATTTGCCGGTTAGGGTCAAATTGCCTTTCCCTTTCAGCAAAGCTACTTCAATGGATAGAATATCTCCGCCGCTGTCGGTCCAGGCCAAACCGGTAGCCACCCCTACCTGTTCTTCTTTTTCCGCGGCCCCGAAACGGTATTTGGCCACTCCCAAATATTTGGTTATTGAGTTTACCGTAACATTTGCATGAAAATCTTTATCTTCTACCACTTCACGGGCTACTTTACGGCAGATAGAAGCTATCTGCCTCTCCAGGCTGCGCACTCCCGCTTCACGCGTATATTCACGGATAATTTTGCGAATGGCCCCTTCAGAGAAACTTATATTATTATTTTTAAGCCCGTGTTCCTTAACCTGTTTGGGGATCAGATAATCGATCGCAATATGAACTTTATCCTCTTCCGTATATCCCCCTATATCAATTACTTCCATACGGTCCAGCAAAGGACGGGGTATGTTATAAACCGAATTGGCGGTAGTAATAAACATAACCTTGGATAAATCAAAAGGTATTTCCAGATAATGATCACTGAAAGTAAAATTCTGTTCGGGGTCCAATACCTCCAGAAGGGCCGAGGCGGGATCGCCTCTGAAGTCCATGGTCATCTTATCGATTTCGTCCAGCAGGAAAACCGGGTTATGTGAACCGGCCGTTTTCATACCCTGTAAAATACGCCCCGGCATTGATCCCACATAGGTACGGCGATGGCCTCTTATCTCAGCTTCATCCCTGATTCCGCCTAGGGACATACGCACAAACTTGCGTCCTAATGAACGGGCTACGGATTTTCCCAGGGATGTTTTGCCTACCCCGGGGGACCCACCAGGCAAAGGATGGGGCCTTTCATTTTTTTGGCCAGTTTACGAATAGCCAAATATTCCAGAATGCGTTCTTTCGGTTTTTCCAATCCATAATGATCTTCATTCAGTATTGTTTCCGCAACTTTTAAATCCAAGCGGTCCCTGGTTTCAACCGACCATGGCAATGACAGCATCCAGTCCAGATAGTTTCTGACCACTACCGCTTCTGCCACCATAGGAGGCATCTTTTCCAGGCGTTCCAGTTCTTTGAACGCTTTTTCCCGGGCGTCTTTTGGCAGGTTGGCTTTATCAATACTGCGCTTTAATTCTTCCACTTCGGCGGCGCGTTCATCTTTGTCACCCAGTTCCTTTTGAATAGCTTTCATTTGTTCGCGCAGGTAATATTCTTTTTGGGTTTTCTCCATCTGTTTGCGTACGCGAATATTGATCTTGCGCTCCAGTTCGAGTACTTCCATTTCTTTAGCCAAAAGTTCACATAAGTAATTAAGCCTTTCCGCCACATCACGGGCTTCCAGGATTTTTTGCTTTTCATTGATTTTCAGAGTAAGATGAGAAGCGATTACGTCCGCCAGACGCCCGGCTTCTTCTATGGACACTACGGAAACCACAGTTTCCGGAGGTATTTTCTTGCTTATTCTAACGTATTGTTCAAACTGTGAAACCAGGGTACGCATCAAGGCTTCCTGTTCGGAACCCTTTTGGTTTTCATCTTCCCGGTATTCCTGTACAGCTACTTTTATATAAGGATCGTGGCTGATATAACCCTTAATCTCGGCACGATAGAGACCTTCAACCAAAACCCGCATAGTGCCGCCGGGCATTTTTAAAATCTGTCGAACTTCTGCTACCGTTCCTACATCGAATATATCACCCTCATCTGGTTCATCAGTTTGGGCCTCTTTTTGTGTAGCCAGAAAGATCTCCTTATCCTCAAGCATAGCTTCTTCAATAGCATTTATAGACTTTTTCCGTCCCACATCCAGATGAATGACAGTATAAGGAAAAACCAAAACCCCGCGGAGGGGTAACATCGGTATTTCTCGTAAATTATTCATTTCTGTCAAACCAACACCTCCCAGGCAAATTTATTCTACTATATGTCCCTGCACCACGCAACAAAGCAAGAATAATTAAAGATTGGGAATCAGGAATTTCGAATTCGCTGATTTATTTTAAAAATATTTTTATCAAAAATGGCTGTAAACCACATTGAATTCAAGAAAAATAAGGGCTTTCTATAGATACGTGGAATCCGGTTATAACGTTGTCTTACCCTACAGTCGATAAATCTTGACAAGGTTAATCTGCGGCTGTTTTAAATCAATCCACAAAGGATTGCTCCAGTACTTCCATTATATTTTTAACGGGTATTATTTGCATGCCTGCAAAGGTGTCAAATATCTTCAACCAGTTGTCACTGGGAATCAAAACCCGCTTGATACCGACCCGCCTGGCTGCTTCAACCTTGCTCATAACCCCGCCCACCGGTTTAACCAGACCGTGAACCGATAACTCGCCGGTCATTGCCAAGAAGTTGTCAACTTTGCGGCCATTTATTGAAGAATAAATGGCGGTAGCCATGCTTATGCCGGCTGAAGGCCCGTCGATAGGAGTTCCTCCGGGAAAATTCAAATGAATATCATACTGGTTTATATTTAACCCGCAATGTGATTTTAAGACCGTAAGTACATTTTCCACTGCTCCTTTAGCCATGCTCTTACGGGTAATGCGGTGTTCAGTGCCGCCCATCTGTTCCTCTTCAACCACTCCGGTAACAGTCCACTGTCCCTTTCCCTCATCAGCCCAGACCGAATTAGCCTCAACTTCGATCAAGGTACCGACATTGGCGCCATGAACCGCCAGGCCGTTCACTATGCCGACCGCAGGTTCACCAGAAGGCCTGATATCCGGACGCGGTGAAAAACGCCCGTTGTTTAACACTTTTTCTACAATTTTGAGACTAATAACATTTGACTTTTCAACCTGAGCGATACCTGCGGCCAGCTGGACTATATTGACCGCTTCCCGGCCGTTGCTGGCATAACGAGTTATTTCTTCCAGGGCTTCATTTTCAATCGCAAACCCGACTTCTTAACCGCGTTAACTGTTATTTGATGCAGTTCATCTTTTTCCAAGGGTAAAAAGAACACTTCCAGACACCTGGACCGTAGAGCAGGCGGAAGTTCCTGCGGCATCCTGGTAGTTGCTCCCACCAGCCTGAAATCAGCCGGCAGGCCATTGCGGAAAATGTCGTGAATATGCTCTGGTATGTTGCTGTCATTAGGATTATAATAGGCGCTTTCCAGCATCACTTTGCGGTCTTCCAATACCTTTAAGAGCTTATTCATCTGTAAGGGATGAAGCTCACCAATCTCATCGACAAAAAGCATACCCCCATGAGCTTTGGTACAGGCACCGGGTTTGGGCTGTGGAATACCCGCCACCCCCATGGCGCCAGCGCCCTGATAAATAGGATCATGCACGGAACCGATAAGAGGATCGGCTATATTACGTTCATCAAAACGGCTGATGGTGGCATCGATTTCTACAAAAGAGGCATTTTTGCCAAAAGGTGAAAGGGGTGATGTCTTGGCCTCCTCCAATACCAGCCTGGCCGCGGCGGTTTTGCCTACTCCAGGCGGTCCATAAATTATTACATGCTGGGGATTTGAACCACATAGAGCTGAACGCAGTATTTCAATTCCTTCCGACTGCCCGATTACATCATTTAAACTGGAAGGACGAGTGAGGCTTGATAGTGGTTCAGTCAAACGAACATTACGCATTTCCTTTAATTTTACCGTTTCTTTTTGTGATTCTCTTAATACTACCGTTTTACGGCTTTGCTGGTTCTTCAGCAAACTCCAAAAGTATACTCCGATAACTACCGCAAAGAAAAACTGAACAAGATATAATATGCTGCCGTATTTAATAAAAAACTCGTTCATAATATTTATTACCCTTCCTAAGAACTTTTTTCTTATTATTCCCGCAGCAACAGTTTGGATTATAAAATCAAGCAGTAAAAAAAGGCAGCTTATGCTGCCTTTTTCCTGTAATACAATTTTAGTAAGAAAATAGCCACAGATTAACACAGATTAATCCCTTGTATGGCTTTTTTGCTTACGGTTGTTACCTGCGGCCATATTTGATTACGCTAACAAAAGCTAATTGACTTTGCGCCGCGCATCCACAGTCACCAGCAAAGGTTTTTCCTTTTTCTCAATTACGTCTCTGGTGATGACTACCTTGGTTACATCATAACGGGAAGGAACATCATACATTACTTCCAGCATAATATCCTCGATAATGGCCCGCAAACCCCGTGCGCCGGTGCTGCGGCGCAGAGCCTCCTCGGCAATGGCATGCAGAGCGTCGTCTTTGAACTCCAGATCAACCCCATCCAGTTCAAACAGTTTTTTATACTGTTTCACCAGGGCGTTCTTAGGTTCCGTAAGTATTTGCACCAGAGCGGTATTGTCCAAGGCTTCCAGGGTTACAATTAAGGGTACCCGGCCGACAAATTCAGGAATCAAGCCATACCGCAAGAGATCCTGCGGCAATATCATATTTAAGATTTCGCCGATGGGTTTCTCCTTTTTGCTTTGAATATCGGCGCCAAAACCCATTACCTTCTGGCCCACCCGATTTTGAATAATCTTATCAATACCCTCAAAGGCTCCACCGCAGATAAACAGAATATTGGTAGTGTCTATCTGTATAAATTCCTGATGCGGGTGTTTTCTTCCCCCCTGGGGAGGAACACTGGCTACGGTGCCTTCCAGTATCTTCAGCAACGCTTGCTGGACACCTTCGCCTGAAACATCACGGGTTATACTGGGATTGTCTGTTTTGCGGGCTATCTTGTCAACCTCATCAATATAGACAATGCCTTTTTCCGCTTTTTCGATGTCATAGTCCGCAGCTTGAATCAGTTTGAGCAGAATGTTCTCTACATCCTCACCGACATAACCGGCCTCAGTAAGAGAGGTGGCATCGGCGATGGCAAAAGGTACATTGAGTATACGCGCCAGGGTCTGGGCCAGCAGGGTTTTACCGCTGCCGGTAGGACCAAGCATAATAATATTGCTCTTTTGCAGTTCGACATCATCAAGTTTCATGCCCAGGTTAATGCGTTTATAATGGTTATATACAGCTACGGCCAATGCTTTTTTAGCTTTATCCTGGCCGATGACATAGTCATCAAGAATTTCTCTGATTTCTATAGGCTTTGGAATATCGCCCATTTCAAAACCGAGATCATCTGCCAGTTCTTCCTCAATGATTTCGTTACAGAGTTCGATACATTCGTCACAGATGTAAACACCGGGTCCAGCCACCAGTTTCTTAACCTGTTCCTGGGTCTTACCGCAGAATGAACACTTCAATTGTCCTTTTTCATCTCCATATCTGTGCATATCGTCACCTCTTTCTAAGAAACCTTATTTCTTAGCGGCCTTTTTGGTCTGGGTGATCACTTCATCGATAATCCCATATTCCTTGGCTTCTGTGGCTGACATAAAATAATCTCTTTCAGTATCGGCTTTAATTTTATCCAGTTTCTGACCGGTTCTTTCAGCCAGAATGCGGTTCAGACTGTCTTTCATGGCCACTATGCGCCTGGCGTGGATTTCAATATCGGTTGCCTGGCCCTGAGTCCCCCCCATAGGTTGGTGAATCATTATTTCAGCGTTAGGTAATGCGAATCTCTTGCCTTTTTGACCAGCAGCAAGGAGAAATGCTCCCATACTGGCTGCCAGGCCGACGCAAATGGTTGAAACATCAGGCTTGATATACTGCATAGTGTCGTAAATCGCCATCCCGGCACTGATTGAGCCTCCCGGGCTGTTAATGTACAGCGAAATATCCTTATCCGGATCTTCAGCTTCCAGGAAAAGCAATTGCGCGATAATAAGATTAGCTACATTATCATCAATGGCACTGCCCAGAAAGACAATCCTGTCTTTCAATAAGCGGGAATAGATGTCATAGGATCTCTCACCCCGGTTAGTCTGTTCAACCACCATTGGTACCAAATAAGATATAATGATCACCTTCTTCCTAAATTATTTGTTTATAGCTTTATACTATTCTAATTATTTTAGACTCTCCACTATAATGCTTGGTTTTCAGAAGACAGACCGCCTAAATTAGATTCTTGTTCCTTAATAACCGCGTTTTCAATAAGATAGTCTACAGCTTTATCAGTTTTAATAGTGATTTCAATGCCTTCTTTCATTTGCATCAAGCTGTTTCTTACCTGCTCTAATTCCAGGCCCATATCTGCTGCGGCTTCAGCTATCCTGTTATCTATTTCTTCATCACTGACAGTAAAACCTTTTTCTTCAATAAGTTTTTCTAACAAGAAATTGGTTTTGGCCATGCGTAAGGCTTCAGGCCACATTTCCTGGTTAAAATCCTCAACCGTACTCTGAGTGTACTGAAAATACTGTTCAAGACTAAGCCCCTGGCTGAAAGTCTCTGCCCCATCTGTTCCAACATGCGTTCCAGCTGGGCACGCACCACACTATCAGGAACACTTATGTCACAACGCTCCAATGCCCTGCTCACTGCTTCCTGTTTGAGCATTTCCTTTCTTCGGGCCTCACTCATCTTCTCCAGGCCGCTTCTAATATCCTGACGCAATTCCTCGATAGTATCAAAGGAACTTACTTCCTGGGCGAATTCATCATCTAAAGGCCTGAGTTTGCGGGAGGTAATCTTGTTTAAATCAACTTTAAAAACCGCATCCTTGCCAGCCAGGTCCTCAGCATGATAGCCTTCTGGGAAGGTCACGTTTATATCTCTGCTTTCACCGACTTTCATGCCTAAAAGCTGCTCTTCAAAACCGGGAATAAAGGTCCCCGAACCCAATTCCAGCTCATAATTGTGACCTTTGCCGCCTGGAAATGCTGTATCATCCACAAAACCTTCAAAATCAATTTCCACAACATCACCGTTTACGGCGGGTTCTTCAGTTTTCTCCACTAATTCGGCATAACGATTCTGCATATCCTGCAAACGCTTTTCAACATCTTGATCTGTGATACTGAAGTTAGGGGCTGTTATCTCCAGGCCGGTGAGATCAGGAAGTTCAAATTCTGGCTTGACCGCAACCCGGGCATTAAATTTAAATTCTTTTCCGGCTTCTATGTCTTCGAGTTCGCTGAAGTCAAAATCCGGCTGGGCAATGGGCTCAATATCTAACTCCTCAATAGCATAAGCATAAGCATCAGGAATAATGAATTCCAAAGCATCCTGATACAAAATCTCTTTACCATAATGGGCTTCCAGCAGTTCCCGGGGTACTCTGCCCTTGCGAAAACCAGGTATGGTTACCTGCTTTACCACCTTACGGTAAGCTTTTTCCAGACCTTCTTCAAAATGCTCGGCGTCTACGGTAATCTCTATGTAGGCCTCGCTGTTCTCTATTTTTTCTAACCTAGCCTCCACTTATGTGCCTCCTAACTATTATTACTATTATTACCGCATAATGGGCTGCCCGGGTAAGGCATCCTCTAAAGAATTTACCCTAAAACAGCAATAAATACAACACCCCGGCATATGCCAGGGTATGAATTCATTTGGAGCGGAAGACGAGATTCGAACTCGCGACCCTCGCCTTGGCAAGGCGATGCTCTACCACTGAGCCACTTCCGCACATGTTTTTCATACCTAAAAGAATAAGGGTTACAAACCTATAAGTCAAGCCTCAAACGGTTTTAAGGCTATTTTTTCTGGGACTGCAGTTTTTTAAAGGTTTCTAAATTAATGTCACTATTATATTTTATTTTATAGTCGTGGCGGAATGTGTTGAGAGCGTTTATAAATTCTTGCTGATTAGAAGTGGCTTTTTTCAGGTACCCGAGTTTTATTAACCCCTCGGTCAGAATACGTATTTCTGTTTCACTGGGAAAGTAAATCGTCAGCGGCTGGCAGCCCGTTCCCGAGGAACTAGAACTAACAATACCGGGCGAGTTCACAGCCGTCGGTTTTATGGCCGTTCTGTTTGACGTTTTAGTTATGCTCTTTTGGCCGTATTTCCAATGTTTTAATTCCGTCAGTCTCTCGTCTTCTTGAGTAACAGTGGATTTTATTTTACCTTTGGTCATTTCTTGAATAACCTGGGTATCGGTAGGTATTTCTTTAATAGTTTTAGCAGCAGAACTGCCCGTACATACGGTTAGGAATATCAAAACCATGACAAAACAGGCCCGCGGTTTATTCCGCATTTTCCATTTCCCCCTGCTATGAAACTCTAATTATATAATAGCAAAAATATCGAGTTTCACCCAGGCCGTACGTTATTTTTTAAGCATGACCGCATAATAGGCAGGTGTAGTGAGATAGCCGCTCAGCGGATCAGCTTGGCTAATGCCTCGAAGGCCGCTGCCGATGTCTTTACGTCTCCGTCTTTATAGGCGCTGCATCCCAAATAAAAGAGACTGTCGTCATAATAGTTGCTGGAAGGGAACTCCGCTAAATATCTTGTAAAATACTCCCGGGCTTTAGCATAGTTCTCCTGCAGGAAATAGGTTCGAGCTAAAAAATATAAAGCCTCCCGGTTAAGATAACTTCCCGTCTGCATTTTAACTACGATTCCCAGCTTATCTACAGCCTGTTCCCAATCATGTTCATCATAAGCTTTATAACCGCTGTAATATAATAGTTCTTCTTTTTCATTCAGCAATGTTTGGTTGAATTGCTCAAGTGATGTTGTCTTTGCCGGTTCCGCCAGCGCATGGGTTTTATCCGGCGTTGTCGGAGTCTGGATTTTCAGCGCCGGTACCAGGCTGACATTGTGCCTATTTTCCCGCGCTATTTTTATTCCTGTCGTTCCCGCCAAATTTCTATCCGGCAGTAGAGACATGTGTGCATTACTGCCCAACCAAATTAATACGGCCATTCCTATAGCTGCCGTAAGTCCCCATACCCACCGAAGTCCTCCGTTTTTTTCATTTTTCGTGTTAACAGGTGAATCGGGGATTTCATCAATCTGATAAAGCTCCAGGTATCTAATTAGTAATGGATTGCTGCGATCCAATTTCAAGCCATGCTGCCAGGTCCTGCAGGCCGCATCCAGATCCGCCCCGGCCAGATGGCAAAAACCCAGGAGCTGATATACAGAAACAATACCATCATTTTCCCTTATCAGATCCTGCAATAATTCCAGGCCGCGGTTATAATTACGGCTTTCCACTTCTGCAGCCGCTTCCTGGTATCTTTTCAACCAGAAGTTAAAAGCGGGTTGATTTATCCTTTCCAAATTCTCAAGCGCTTCATGATTCTCAGGATCGATAGCCAGGCTCTTGTTCCAACAAGCCCGCGCACGTTCGAATTCACCCAGTATGTAATAACAACGTCCCAGCAGATTGGTTATATACTGGTTTTCAGTTATATGTTCTGCAGTCAGAAGCAATGTCTCCAGAGCAGAACTGATATCATTACGTAAAATCTTTTCTTTAATGGGCGTCAGTAATTTTTCCATACTATCATCAACCGTCATCTTCATCCCACCCCGCACATATATAACCATATATTTCCACATAAGTATGCTAATTCCTCCTGGGAGTAAAATTTTATTTTGACAGTCCAGAATGGAGACAAAACAAACACCAATCTCATAAATATGAAATAGAGCCATGAAAATTATATGTGGAGGATGTAATAAAAATGGTGTATAGCAGCCGGTATTTGTATCGAGTCAGCCCTAATCTGCAGGGTCCTGACGTTTTGAATTTACAAACCGCTTTAAAAAATTCGGGATACTATAAAGGTCCGCTTGATGGTATATTTGGCAAGACCAGTGAAGCAGCGGTAAAGGATTTTCAATCATCACAGTCAATTAAAGCAGATGGAGTAGTGGGCCCGGAAACTTGGAACCGCCTTAGTCTCGTAACAGGATTCGGGGATACTGATGTGGAAATTAACAAATCAGCGGAAACCACCAGTATAACTGTAAATGTTGATAAGAGAAAACTGTATTTTTCTTCACCTACATTAAACAAAACCTACCCGGTAGCGTTGGGAAACCTTCTACCCCGACTCCCATAGGCAACTGGACTATTGTACAGAAAACCATGAATCCCGGTGGACCTTTCGGCGCCCGCTGGATGAGGCTGTCGGTCCCCTGGGGCGGGTACGGCATCCACGGCACCAATAACCCGAAATCAATCGGTAAAGCTGTAAGCCATGGATGTATTCGTATGTATAATAAGGATGTAATAGAAATATACGACCTGACCCCTATCGGCACCCCTGTCCATACTATCGGCAAGAATCCCGGTCAAAGATTGCTGAGCAGCGGAATGCGCGGCGAAGATGTGGAAAGCCTGCAATGGCAGTTAAAAGCATCGGGCTATCTGCACGGAAAGATTGACGGTTATTTCGGCCGGCTTACCAAACATGCCCTGATTGATTTCCAGCGTTCAGCAGGCCTCGTGCCTGACGGAACCGCCGGACCGCAAACCATGCAGGCCCTGCAAAAGGCCCTGGAGATAAAAATGGGAATTGAAGAACCATAATTTATAGTACACAGGAAATTGACATTCTTTCAGACCGGGTGTTATCATAAAAAAGCTCGGGGCGTGGCGCAGCTTGGTAGCGCGTCTGATTTGGGATCAGAAGGCCGCAGGTTCAAATCCTGTCGCCCCGACCAGTAAGAATTTATCCCGCCCATTCGCGGCGTTTTTTATTGATGAAACCCGCTTGACCTCTTGTCTTATTTCACATACTTTTAATCCAGAGTCTTCATTAATCTTTCACTTCAAAGCCAAAATAACAAACAGGAAAGAGGGGTGAAGCCTGGGCGGTTAAACGAGAAATATCATTTGTTTTAGCGCCAGGCAATAAGATGAGCAATAAAGTTTTAATAGTCGGAGGAGTGGCAGCGGGTATGAGCTGCGCAGCCCGTTTGCGCAGGCTGGATGAAAAAGCGGAGATAATAGTTATTGAACGAGGTGAATATATTTCGTTTGCCAACTGCGGACTGCCCTATTACGTAGGCGGGGTAATTAAAAACCGCGGCAGCCTGCTTTTGCAGTCTCCGCAAGCCATGAAGGCCCGTTTTAATATCGAAGTCAGAACCTTGAGTGAAGCAGTCGAAATATTCCCCTCACTTAAAGAAATAGAAATTCGCGACTTAACCAGCGGCAGAATCTATCGTGAAGACTACGATTACCTCTTGCTTTCTCCCGGGGCCGCCCCGGTGGACTTTAACATGGCCGGTTCGGGCCGGGATAATGTTTTCAGATTACGCAACATTCCCGATACTGATCAGATTCGAAGCTATATCTTGGAACACCAACCGCAAAAATCCGTGGTCATCGGCGGCGGGTTCATCGGTATTGAAATGGCGGAAATGCTCTATACTGCCGGTCTAAAAGTTACTTTGGTGGAGGCGTCTAATCAGATTTTAAATATGCTGGACCCTGAAATGGCCGCTTTTGTGCAAAAGTACCTGCGCCAACTGGGTGTCGACCTGAAGCTGGGACGCAAAGTCCTGGAACTGGAAGGGGAACCTTTTATAAAAAACATTAAGCTGGATGATGGGCAAGAATTACCGACTGAATTAGTGGTCATAGGTCTGGGGGTAAAACCTGAAACCTGGCTGGCTGACAAATGCGGGCTGAAAATAGGCGATAGGGGCGGGATACTTGTAGATGAGTACCTGCGTACTTCTGATCCCTATATATTTGCGGCCGGAGATGCTATCGAAGTGCGCGATGTAAACACTTCGCAAAACCGGCATTTTCCTATGGCTGGTCCGGCAAATCGTCAGGGATGGCTGGCAGCCAGCAGCATTGCCGGTGAACCACGGCCTTACCGCGGCATTCAGGGAACTTCAATTATAAAAGTAATGGATTTGAATGCGGCTGCAACCGGCATTAATGAAAAACAGCTCAAGGCTAACGTTCAATCATACCTCTGCTGTCATCTGCATCCGGCTTCCCATGCCAGCTACTACCCCGGCGCTAATCTGCTGCATATGAAATTAATTTTCGCTCCTGAAGACGGCAGGATTCTCGGTGCGCAGATCGTAGGTTCCGAAGGTGTGGATAAACGCATTGATGTTATAGCCACAGCCATATACGCGGGTTTGAATGTACACCAGCTGCAAGAACTGGAACTGGCTTATGCCCCACCTTTTTCTTCCGCCAAGGATCCGGTAAACATGGCCGCATATGTAGCGGGCAACATATTGGATGGCAAAGTAAGTATTATATATTGGCCTGATGTAGAAGAGAAATTAAAATCAGGGGCTATGCTGATTGATGTGCGCACCCCTGCGGAAACTTCTTCCGGGATGGTACCCGGAGCCATTAATATTCCGGTCGATGAACTGCGCCAACGATTGGACGAAATTCCTCGCGGCAAAGAATTAATGGTTTACTGCCGGGTGGGCCAGAGAAGCTATATTGCCAGCCGTATTCTTCGTGAAAACGGTTATGACGTCAGAAACATCAGCGGCGGGTATCTGCTCTACGAGGCCTGGAGCAGTGAGAAAAAATCTAACTAGCAGATAAAGAAGGCCTATTTATCACAGATTTACACAGATTAAAATTAAATTATTATGTCCATTGTTACCACATCTGCAGCCGGTCAGCCTCGCTGCGCAGGTAATCCCTGAAATTGGGATGGGATATATTTATCATTTCCTGCACCCTTTCCCTAATAGAACGCCCGCGCAGGCAGGCTACTCCATATTCCGTTATAACATAATCCACATCTACCCGTGAGGTAGTAACCACGGTTCCAGGATCAAACCGGGGCACTATTCGCGAAACAGTGTCTTTGGCAGTTGTAGAATAACATGCAAGTATAGATTTGCCTCCAGGAGAATTTAATGCTCCATGAATAAATTCCTTATGGCCTCCGGTACCGCTGAAAAGCCGGGAACCAATAGATTCTGCGCAGCATTGTCCGGTTAAATCAAATTGCAGAGCTGAATTTATGGACACCATTTTATTATTACGGGCAATCACTGCCGGGTCGTTTACTACGGTGCCTCGATGAAACTCTACGGCAATATTTTGATCGAGAAAATCATATAACCTTCTGGTACCCATAGCCACATCAGCGATAAATTTATCCTTCCAGAGGGTTTTTTTGCGATTGGTAACAGCTCCCGCATCCCAAAGATTCAGTATAGAATCGGTAAACATCTCTGAATGCACACCCAGATCTTTCTTGTGGCGCAGGCTGTGGCTATAGCGCCTGGTATACTGCCGAACCCAATCTGAATGGTAGAACCATCTTCAATAAGTTCAGCAGCGTACTCACCTATTATGTGATCCTTTTCGGTAAGAATTGCGGAAGGATATTCAGGCAGTTCCCTCTCGCTTTCGACCAAATAATCTATATCTGTTATATGCACATTGGTATCGCCGCAGGTTCTTGGCAAACGAGGATTAACTTCCATGATAACAACATCAGCATTTTCAATAAAATCCTTTTCGATTACGGTACTAAGTGAAAGAGAAAAATAGCCATGTTTATCCATAGGGGATACGCAGCCCATAAAAATTCGGGGAGTACGAAAAGCCATACGTTTTTTACTGAATTGATGCAGCTGCATGGGAACATAAGAAACTGTTCCCAATTCGTGCGCAGCCCGGGGGCCTTCGGTGTAAAACCAGCTATTAAGTATAAAATGTCCCTTCATCTCAGGTTTCATGTAAAAATCATATTTATATTGCATCATTGCATTAACGATGGAGACATTTTCCACCCGGTCCTTTATAGTATGCAGACTGCTTAAAAGGGTGGCCGGTTCGCACATTGCCAGTGCCGTAACCACTTCATCATTGCTTTTAATGTTCTCTAAAGCTTCTTCTACACTAACCAGCTTGCGCTGATACAAATCCTGATATTTCATTAAAAACACCTCGTTGATATAAGCAATATGCAAACATTATGTCATAGAAACGAGTATTTTGACAATAATCATCAGCTTGTTTATCCTGTATGGTCAAATATATATTTTAGTTCTTGAATGAGGTGCTTAAAATAATTCAATTGTTTATTTAAGGAATGATTGCTTGTAATTGCCTTGCGTGCTTTCAACCTTTTATAATTGGTTCTTGAAATGGCCATAATAAAGATGTATAATGTTTTTTGCTGGCGGGTGTAGCTCAATGGTAGAGCCCCAGCCTTCCAAGCTGGTTGCGAGGGTTCGATCCCCTTCACCCGCTCCATTTATTTTATTATTGGTCCCTGTAGCTCAGCAGGACAGAGCAACGGCCTTCTAAGCCGTGGGTCGGGGGTTCGAATCCTCCGGGGACGCCAGCTTTTACTCTCGCGTGGTGGGTGTAGCTCAGTTGGTTAGAGTATCAGATTGTGGCTCTGAGGGTCGTGGGTTCGAGTCCCATCACCCACCCCATATACTTGACATCCCGGCCAGAGTAAATATATACTCTTAAACGTTGGGGTGTAGCCAAGCGGTAAGGCAACGGACTTTGACTCCGTCATTCGTTGGTTCGAATCCAGCCACCCCAGCCATTTAATCGCTGGAGCGCTGATTTTTATCAGGATATATAATAAGTTTAATATGGGCCATTAGCTCAGGTGGTAGAGCACCTGACTTTTAATCAGGGTGTCGAAGGTTCGAGTCCTTCATGGCCCACCATTTAAACATTAAGGAAGCCCGAAAAAAACGGGCTTTTTTCTATTATTATTTTTTTTGCGAGGCCAGGAACGGTAAAATAAGAATCCCTGTGTATCGTTGGTTTACTCCATAAATTTAGGCCGCCTTCTGAATTGAAGACGGCCTGAATTATTTTTATATTCGGCAATATTACCTATTTAATTATAGGTGAACCTACAGGAAGAACCACCTTGCCAAATGCATTATTAAGGACGATTGCCGAACTTAAATATATAGCCATAATACCGGTTATCAGCAGGCAGTAAGCAGCATAGGCATGAGAACTGGGGCCAAGCATACCGAGTTTGCTGAAGGTTACAAAGAAAACGCCTACAGTCAGAATAAGAACAGCCAGACCCAAGATAGCCGGCGCTTCTTTCAGGTAAGCAACAGTGTAGAATACAAGGATAGAGAACAGAACCAGCCAGGCCCATCCGTCAACACCTGTATTAATGGTCCATCCGTGTACACCAGCAAAAAATTCGAAAATAAATTCTAATCCGCCTACCAACATAAAGAAAGCCGAGAAGAACAGGAATACGTTGCCGCCTAGCACAGCGCCTTCTCTTAACTCAATCAAACCAACACATAATTGTACAACAAACCCGCCTATCAACCAGCAGCCCAAAAAGAGAAGAGGAGACCCTTCTCCAGTAATTTTTCCGCTAAGAACCGCATAGAAGGTGAAACAAGCAATAGCCAAAGCTACTAAGCCTGCGGGGCCTGGATTCGCCCAACCACTACCATGATTATTTGACATTAAAAACTCCTCCCATCACTTTTCTTTAATCTGGCCTTTCGCATTAAATTGGCTTGTAACCACCCCCGCCAGTGTATTTGCTAAAAGGCCTTACTGGCCCTCGTAGCCTGAAGGTCATCAGGTAAGATTAAGGGAACTGTTCTGGTAGGATAAATTAATATGGTAATGTTCTGAATTTTCAGTCCTTTGTCATGATTTTATATTTTGCGAAAATTTATGTCAATAGAAATCGATATGAATCGAAAGGTATTTATGAAATATAAGGTAGTCAATTAAATAGATATCATGGTTCAGAAAAACAAGAAAACCTATGTACCCAGGTACGATAGGCATTAACTTGAAAGGGAAACTCGAATGGCTTTGGAAAGATTTATCGTTTTATCAGGTGTTCACTTTTAACCTGTCCGGCTAAATATTTTTTATATGGGTCATAACGGAACTCCATAAAATATGCCCGGCGTGGCGCGGGTATATCTTCCAATCCCCAAACCAGAAAATTGACTGCGTCTTGAACCGCCTTCCCGCAGGTGCAGCAATAGATACAATCTGCTTTGCTGGCTCCGAGCATTTTTACTTGTTCGTTGCAGCAGCGAATATTATTTATACCATTAAAGTTTTCATCATAAAGAAATGATTGTTGGTCCAGAGCCTCTTTGAAAGAAAGCAATAAATTATTGGGAAAACTATCCTGCAGATCATAGCTGTTATCCGAAATTCCACTTTCTTCGATTTTGATCCAGTCAGTACGTTTATCAACAAAAAGCTGGTACATCCTGCCATAAATACCTTCCCGGCCTATCCAAGAAAACCATTCTTCACCGTCATGCGAAGCCAACCCGCCCCGCAGCAGAAAACTGAAACCAGCGGGGGATTCAGGTAATTCCTTCAATAAAGTAAGCTTATAAATCATTTTACAAATATGCTCCTTGTTATTTTGTTTTTTATGTTTGGTACTCGGGATGACCCTCGGGAATTATAGCATGTGAACCCCCGTCAGCGTTGCGGCACACCACTTTATAAATACCGGCATTAATAATAATGCGTTTACATAAAAAACAGGGTTCGGCGTCAATTACAGCACCGGTTTTCACTTCATAGCACGCCAGATATAAAGTAGCTCCCAGGGTTTTTTCCCGGCCGGCATTTATAATAGCATTCATTTCCGCATGTACGCTTCTGCATAACTCGTATCTTTCCCCTCGGGGAACTCCGGCTTTCTCCCTTTCGCAGGTTTCTAAATCACAGCAATTAGGCAGTCCTCTGGGGGCGCCGGAATAGCCCGTAGCTACAATGGTATCGTCTTTTACGATCACGGCGCCATAATTTCTTCGCAAGCAGGTTCCTCGCGAGGCAACATCCAGGGCAATATTCAGGTAGTAATCAATTTTACTGGGCCGATTCCGCAAGATAACCACTCCCCCTGTTTGCTGCCCTAATTGTATCAGTTTTATTTATTTTTAACCAACACCTGTTATGAGGGTTAAAAATAATTGCCCCCACCCCTCCAGCGCCAGTATTGACCCAATACCTGCGCAAGTGGCCTTGATCAATTTTTTCATAAGGTTTATAAATATCGGATCATAATTGTCGCCAACATGATCTGAATGCCATAAACCGGATAGACGCACCAGTCGGTTTTGGCAATAACTGCCCAACCATCCTTCGGAAGCTTTATCCCGGGCCGGCTTTTGATAATTGCTGAGCAGGGCGATGGCATTATTTTTAATAACCTGCCGGGCCATGGAGGGATTTTTGCTGCTATCAGTAGATATCCAAAGAAACGGCATGCCGCAGATAACTTCGGTTACCCTGGCTTCCAGGTGGTGTTCGGCTTCTCGGATAGAAGCGTTACTGCGCGGTGCTTCTTCCCAGGTAGGGCATATAATATTATCCCGGCGCGCCAGGGCGCTGCCCACATATGTGCGAAAATCTGATATGCGGTGATCGCCGCCGCCGGATAATTTTCCTGCTACCGTTCCCCTATTCTGACGCAGGCGATCCCAAAGCCCGCTTTGTTTGTCGCGCGGGGGATTGGACACGCCTATTCTAACCACACGCAATTCAGTACCGTTATCGCGATATTCGCCAGGTTCAAAAAAGAAATATACCCCCTGGTATGGCCATTCCATACGGTTGCTGCATTCAGCCAGGTAATGTCTGCCTATTTTTTCCTCCAGCTGCTGCAGCAGTTCATAAAAAAGCTGCAAATCATTAAACCTTTTCATAAGCATCTGCCCAACCTTTTAGAATTATCTCTGTGTATACAATATGTTTCGATAATATCCTGTATATGTCCTGCCATGCAATATGAACATTTTATGTTATTTATTCCATTGCGGCCCATATTGTTATGCATCCTTATAGGCGCAGTGCATCCTGTCCTTGTATTCCCGCAACACCTGCACAACCGGTTTAAATAGCAGGAAACAGAGCAGCAGATTAGTCAACGCGTGAGCAGTATCGAAGAAAAAGCTGCTAACGTATGTGGCTAAATATGATTGCAGGTTTAAAGGATATACAAACAAAAGCCAGAAGCCAGCATTCTGCATCCATCCAAAAACAAAGCCCCATACAAATCCGAAGACACCGATTCCTAAACGGGATATATCCCGCCGCCACCGTCCCAGCCAGGCGGCTGAGATTCCGATTAATCCCCACCCGATCATCTGCCACGCGTCCAGGGTCCCTGACCTAAAAAAAAGTTAGAAATCAGAGCCGCACCGGCGCCCACCAGAAACCCTACCTGGGGTCCGAAAACAAAGCCGGAAGCTATGACCAGGAAAGTGGTAGGTTGTACGCTGGGAAGAGCGGCAAAAGGCACACGCCCCAGGGCCGCCACACCTGTAAGAGCGGATATCAAGGCTATTTCTTTGGCGGTGATGGCAGCCTGCTGTGACCATTGAAATAGAGCCCATAAAGCCAGTATTAAAACGATGGCGGAATATAAGGCCCAATTGTGCATATCCAGCGTTCCGGTGAAGCCAAGATATACAAAGCCTGTAATCAAGAGCGTAACCATTAATATGGCAGCTACTGTCTTTCTGGTTTGCACTTTATATTTCTCCATTTCCATCTGCCGATAATGTCCGCAAGTAATCTATGGCCTGAGATACGGTGTATATATTCTCGTTAAAACCCCTGAACAACCGTGCCACCTGGGTGGAATAGAAAAATCCTTCTTTAAATGCTGATGTGACCGGTTCATCAGCCAAAATGGTCCCATTATGCATAAACAAGACCCGGTCAGCTAATTCACCGGCAAAATCCATATCATGAGTAACTACCACCAGGCTGTTTTGCCTGTTTTGACACCAGCCGCGCAGTTCGGGTATTATTCTGCGCTTGGATTCCTGATCCATACCGGTGCCAGGTTCATCCAGCAGAAGCAGCTGCGGTTCACTGGCCAGTAAACAAGCCAGGGCAGCGCGTTTTTTTTGTCCAGTGCTCAGTTTACGGGGATCGTGCGTTCGAAATGAATCAAGTCCTAACAGTTCCAACCATTTAGTTATTTCGTTTTTATCTTTTTCCCGGGGAAGATTTATTAAAATGTCCTCTTCAAGCGTGTCAGCCAGGAAAAAATCTTCTGTTTGCTGGGGCAGGAAGGCAATAGGCATAGCCTTTTTATCTTTTGAATTTACCATATTAATATCAATACTGCCGCGGCGGTTTTTTAAGATCCCCGCTATAATTCTTAGTAAAGTAGTCTTTCCCGCCCCGTTGGCACCCAGCAGAGCTGTGACTTCCCCGCGGTAAATCTGCAGGTTTAAACTGCGGATCACTTCTTTGCCCTGGGGGTAGTTAAATGTCAGGTTCTTGATGTTTAAAAGCAGTTCTTTCGCCTGCTTTTTTTCGCCGGGAGCCTTTTTAACCACCGGGATTGTAATGTTCTCTTCCAGACGCTTCCTGGCTTCTTTAACCGTTAGCGGGAATGTGGTTTTATCATTTGCGAATAAAGATGCCAGGGTCGGTAATATCACATAGCCGTTTTGCACAGCCCAGGCTGGCTGCTGGCAGGTAAACCGTCAAAAATGATTTTGCCGCCATCTAAAACCATAACCCGGTCAACCATAGGGAAGAGCATGTCCATCCTCTGTTCAAACATGATTACGGTAAGGCCCAGTTCCTGATTGATCTTTTTTATCCAGTTTATAAAATCCTCCGCGGCAGTCGGATCTAATTGGGAAGTAGGTTCATCCAGGATTAAAACCTCGGGCTGCATAACCAGTACCCCCCCCAGAGCAACCTTCTGTTTCTCGCCCCCGGAAAGCTCTGCCAGCGGTTTTTTTCGCAGGTGGTTTAGATTCAGGAAATCCATGATTTCCGCTACCCTTCGTCTCATCTGCGGTTCAGCCACGCCCAGGTTCTCCAGGCCGAAAGCGATCTCCCTCTCAACATTGCTCATTAAGAGCTGCTGTTCAGCTTCCTGAAATACTATGCCTATATGAGCAGGCAGCTGGCGGTTGTTCCATTGCCATAAAGGCTCCCCTTTAAAAGTAATATTTCCGGTTATGGTTCCGCCATGAAAATCCGGCGCTAAACGGCTCAGCACCCGGGCCAGGGTGGATTTGCCGCTGCCGGAGCGTCCGATCACCAGGATGAATTCACCCTGGTCTACTTCAAAATTAAGTTCCCGCAAAGCTGCGATTTGATCATTGGGGTAGTAATAATTTAGATTTTCAACCCTAAATATTTTCTTATTAATGACATCAGTCTCCAATAAACGCTCTCCTCCATAAACCTTGGCAAATCAATAAGACCGGATAAGTCAAGAAGCCAAGGGGTATTAATTCTCCCCACAACATCAAGGGAATTTTACCATCTGCAGCAGATAATGTACCAAGCCACAGCTGAACAGCCAAAGCCAGTACAAGCGCTGCAGCAGTAGTGGCTATTACCCATTTATCAATTAATCTGAAACTCACTTGTTTATAAGTGCTGCGCGGCCCAAAACCAAAAGCCCGGGCATGCATAGCCTCCGCACTGTGCCATGCCCCCCCCAGGGCGGCCCGAAGCAGGTTGATCAGGAAAAGTCCGAGGTTGGCAGTTCGCTGCCAGACATTACCCGTTATTAATGATTTGCCCCGCATTTCCTGCATCTCCATTATGCTGCGTGAACGCTGCGCCATCTCTGGTATGAGACGAGCGGTAATAGCGAGGAGCAGTACCCCGTTCCCCGGACGGCCGGGAAAAACTTCTAATAAGTCCTCAGCCGCCAGGATAAGATTAAAACTGGTAAAAATACTGAAAACCACGATCAATCTTAAACCCATACTAAGGCTGTAATAAACTGCCCCTTGGTGAACCGCGAGCTTAAAACCCATAACATTAACCGCCCAAATAATTTGTCCCTCAGTATTGCAATAAATATTTACCGCCGCAATCAATAACAGCAAGGGCAGGCAAATAGACAGTATTTTAACCAGGGAGCGGCAGCGATCCAGGGCGCAGTTCAAGACCAGCATGATTATAAACAATGCCGCCAAAGCCATAATCTCCTGATATATTAAGGCCATTAAGAAGCAGGCCCCCAGATATATAAAAACAGTCCGCGGGTGGAAGTATTCTTTCATTAAAGTCCTCATCCCGTTATTCTATCCATTAATATATAGATAAGCTGATTATAAAGCAAATTATGGGCCATTTTTCAATCTTCTCAGCTTGAAATCAATCTATGGTCCAGGTTATAATGATGAGTGTTTTAATGCGGGCGTGGCGGAATGGCAGACGCGTTAGACTTAGGATCTAGTGCCGCAAGGCGTGGAGGTTCGAGTCCTCTCGCCCGCACCATAATAGATACAAAAGGGTGTCAAGGGGGGTGTCAAGGGGACGGTTCTCTTGACACCCTTGATACTTGTAACAGCTTTTTCGCATCCCATTGGCGGGGATAAAACGTGTTATCCTGAGGTGAAAAGACATATTGTTTTTTCAGTTCATACCGTCTGTTAATGATTCCATCCAGGCAATCAGCCAAATAATCAATCTCCTGCCTGGTGTTGTACGCAGCCAGGCTGATTCTTACCATGCCGGGAAGTCCCTGTTCCTCATATTCCGGTAAATAACCACTATTAAGCTCTAAAAGGTGGCGCACATAAGGCTGCGCGCAAAAACAGCCGTTTCTGACCCCAATCCCGGCGCCATAACATAGTTCCGCCCCAACCAGCCCGTGTTCTACTCCTTTAATATTAAAGCTGATAACTCCCACTCTGGATTCGGCTCCATATATTTTTAAGCCTCTGATTTTTTGCAAACGATTTAAAGCGTAACAGGTAAGTTCATCTTCATAAGCTGCCAGTTTATGCATCCCGATTTTCTGAAGATAACGCAAACTGGCCGCCAGGCCAATTGCCCCCAGAACATTGGGAGAACCGGCTTCATCTTTTTCCGGAGGCGCGCTCCAGTAAACCCCTTCGTGAAAAACCATATCCACAGTTCCCCCGCCGCTGTATTCAGGATCCCCCTGAGCAAAGAAGTCGTAGGGGCCAATTAATACCCCGGTACCGAACGGCGCGTAAATCTTATGCCCGGAAAAAACCATAAAATCAAGGTGGGCCTGATCCTTATGGTCTCTCATATTAACCACCCGGTGAGGAACCAACTGCGCCCCGTCAACCAGAATCCTGGCTTTATACTCGTGAGCCATTTGGGCAATATAGTGAACGTCATTAATATGCCCGGTTACATTTGAGGCTCCGCATACTGCCAATAACTTAACCTTCGGATAATTAATCTTTAATTTCTTCTCCAAATCGTTTATATCCAGCCTGCCCTTACCATCCACCTGCACATAATGCACCCGGGTATGCTGACGCCAGGGCAAGTCATTGGAATGGTGCTCCATAGCCGTAGTAAGAACACGATCACCGGGCTTGAAATCGAAGCGATAAGACAGTTTATTAATGGCTTCGGTGGTATTTTTAAGCAGAATCACCGTGTCCAAATCCGGGTCTGCTCCCACAAAAGCACCTATTTCCTGACGTGCTTTTTCATAGGCGTGAGTGGAGATAAGAGATTTAAAGCCTGTGCCCCGGTGAACCCCGGAATACCAGGGCAGATATTTTTTAATTTCTTCAACCGCAGTTCTCAGCGCCGGAGTGCTGGCAGCATTATCCAGATTGATATAGTTTAACTTGCGTCCTTTAAGGGTTTGTACCCTGGTTTTGGCTCCAACTATTTCTTTTCTAAAGGCGCCTGCATCAAAATTATTTTTCTCCCGCACAAACTCACCCGCGCTTTTTCTTACTGACACAAGTTTCGCAATTGACATGAATTCACGGCTTACTCGCAAGTTCGTGAATTTGTGTCCAGTCGAATGCGAAAGTTGAGTTACTAAAATAGACTATGAAAAAGCGCTTTTTGTTACCACTACATTATGCGGTTGATTTTTAATCTTCCCAAAGTTCTTCTCCCAGGGCTGTAATTTCTTTTTTTCTATTGCGGGTTGATCCTTTATCAATAGTCCAGACCCCACGCCATAAAATTAAGATGTCTCCTTCCCTTGCAGCTTCAGGAATCTCATAACGCGGGACATGCTTAATGCTGCCATCTATCTCTAATACCGCCAGGTCGCCTTCAAATCGATCAATAACCGCTTGCATCTTCATCCTCCTCAGGGCCGGCAACTGCCGCAGGGTCTAAAGCCCCGGTCCACAGCATCATCGCGGCAGTTAAAATAGATACGGTTATATTCAGCAGGCAGACTATGGCAATCAGGCCTATGAAAAATTTTGCTCCTTTTATTGCCAATATATGCCGTCTGTCCTTTGTCGGTCTGGGTTCTGTCAATTAGCGGAGCCGCCGGAATTGGGGCAACGACAGGCGGTCCGTCTTTATCACACGCGACACGAATTCTTTCCCCGTCAGCATAAATACGAATACTGCCATTGAGGTCTGTTCGGTATATTTTAGCTCCCGCCCCTTGCAGCCTTTCAATGGTTTCATTATGAGGGTGTCCGTAATCATTGCCCGCTCCGCACAAAATCACGGCATATTGGGGAGCAACAGCCTGCAGAAAAGGCTGACTGCTGCTGCCTGAACTGCATGATGCCCCACTTTCAGCACCTGAGCTTTCAAAGGTATTTTGGAGTTTATCATTTCAGCTTCGCTGAGGCTTTCCGCATCCCCGGCCAGAATAAAAGCATTTTTTCCGTATTCCATTTTGATTACGGCACTGTAGTTGTTTAAATCCTCATAACCCTCATTTACCGGAGCTATAAATACAGCTTTCATATCAGTCAGCGGCAGAGCAACGCCCGCTCGGGCAGTCTTTACCCTTAATCCCTGCTCTTTAATAATCTGGAGCAGATTAGCAAACTGCTCACTGTTGTGAACTACTTTCGGCATATATATTTTTTCAATCGGAAATGATCTGATTACTTCGGGCAGACCCCCGATATGATCCGCATGGGGATGAGTAGCCACCAGCACTTGCAGGCTTTTAACCCCCTGTGATTTCAGGTAATTTACCACTTTTTCTGCTTCATCAGGTTTCCGCCGTCAACCAGCATATTATCCTGCGGGGGTCTGTACGAGAATAGAGTCTCCCTGTCCTACATCGATAAAATGTACAACCAGGCCGGATGTGGCGGTCCGGTTTTGCTGTTCCAGGACCGGCAGTGTCTGTTGGAGCGACTGCCGCTCGCCCATTTCTTTGTTTCCGCCTGGGGAGGCCTGGCAACCGGCCATAACCAGGCAGAAAAGCAACCCAATTAAAACGAAGAGTGTTTTGGTCCTTTGCTTCATAATCCCGCCTCCGCTTTATCTTTGATTTGCTTGCCGTTACATAAGCCAGGACCGCATTGCCTTTCTATGGAGCGCAAACAGGAATCGATATTGCCCGCGGTCAACTTAATGCCAAAGTCAGGAGGGATATAGCTACCAGCCGCACCGGTTATCCGCCGCACCACCAAAGTGCCCACGTGAGGATAGATATGGCTGGCGTCATAGAAATTATCCAGGTTCTCAGTTACAGAATTGGGGTACATAAAATGATGCACTTCACCAAAGACTGCGACCGCATCCCGCAGCCATTGTTCATAGTAGGGAAACAACCCTTCGGAAATCATGAGATTAAACAAGGGACGGGAAACGGGAGTGGTAAACACTATAAACCGGCTGTGCGGGTTGGCCTTTTTTATTTTTTCCAAACTGGTTTTTACATCTGCATACTGGTAGTTGGCATAAATATCGCGGTGGTATTTGTCAACCGTGGCCTGTACTTTGCGCTGCTTTTCCTGCGGGTCGCTGACCGTCAGCAGGGTTTTAACATTATTTCGATCATAGGCAAAATTAACCGGGACTCCACGGCGCGAAGCCTCGTAGTTCCGCCAGGAACGCTGCAGGGTATCCCAGGAAAGCAGAGTTTTATAACGATAGGCAAACTCCCGGTTTTTATTTATATAAAAAGCAGGTCTCTGGAACTCCTTGAATTTAAGGCTGCGGTTGGTGGCGTAGAAATCAAGCCCCAGAACAATACAGTCAAATTCCCGTCCGTTTTTAGCCTTGGCATATTCGATATATTCGTAGTACTCATCTAAAAGCATATTGCTGACCGCGTAATTATAAGCCCGATAACCGGCAAAATCGTACTGGTTGATATATGTGGTGCGGCTGCTGCCTAATATTATAGTGTTATAGTTGAAGTTCCCCCGCCCTACGCGGTTAGTTTTCTGCTGTCTTTCGTCAAAGCCCATCTGAATTCTGTTGTAACGGTTGGCATGGGCAAAATTCCATAAAGGATCAATATAATAATTGAACCCTGCGGCTACGGTTAGAAGCAGCAGAATTGTTATTAACGTTATAATAAACCATTTCCTAAACAAACCCATTAATTACATCACCTAAACATTCAATTGCTTGTCATGGTGAGCGTTCATTTCTTAATCATTGCTGTGATGTGCAGCCAAGAACGCAAACTTTCCGGTATTGTCATTGTTATGCAAACTATGTATTTGTCGTTGCCAGGAGCGCAGCGACGCGGCAATCTTTCCCAGCCTAAAACTTTTCTTTTATCGTGGCACGGGTTATATTCCTGTGAAGATTGCGAGTGCGGCAAAGCAATCCGTCCCTTACCATAATATTATAGATTGCTTCGCTGCGCTCGCAACGACAGAGCGATTCGCGAATCGCCCCTGCGCTAACTGCGGGATAAGACACCAGAAAGTGTTTAACCACTGATAAACACAGCTCAAACACTGATGTACACAGATAAATTAACTCTTGACTTAAACGCTTTGTCCAAGCCAGGAAGGTAAGTCGGGCTCAACCCGCAATAAAACTGAAAGCAGTAATTCGGTTATAATACAGTCTGTTCCTTTAGCGGGATAAAGCGTTATGATTGCCTTAACTCAAGCTGCTTTTACTGTACCTAATTAGTCAACTATGAAAGTTAAGCTGCTTGATAAATCTGTGTTCATCTGTGACTATTTTATGCTTTAAAAATTAAAATAAATAAATTCGCTCACCCGAGTCAGGCTCAGGATTCCGCTGACGGCCAGAACCGCTGCCAGCAAAGTCGTGTACCAGGCAGGCTTTAAAGCGTTCTTCATCTCTATGGAATTCCTAAACAGCAGGCACAATATAAAAGCGCCAACAAGAGATACCCCAATGGTTTTTATATCAAACCCCATGGCCGCCTGTCCGAATTTTAGCCCCTGGATATGCCAGGCCTGCAGCCAGGGCTGACATCTTGCGGGCAGGACCACCCCGTCCATTCCCAGCATCCCGCGAATAACCTTCAGGGCATCGGAAAAGCTTTTGGCCCGGAAAAAAACCCAGGCCAGATTAACAAAATTAAAGGTGATGAACCAGGCTATAAATTTAGGCAATTTTATATTAAACCTGCGCCACCAGCGGTTAATGACCAGAGCCACCCCATGCAGAAAGCCCCAAAACACAAAGGTCCACCCCGCTCCATGCCACAAGCCCACCAGTCCAAAAGTAATCAGGAGATTGCCATAGGTACGATATTCTCCCGGCGCTGCCGCCCAGGTATATAGATGTAATCGCGGAAAAAGCGTCCCAGGGTCATGTGCCAGCGGCGCCAAAACTCCTGAATACTTAGAGATTTATAGGGCGAGTTGAAATTTATAGGCAAAACAATATTAAAAAGCAAAGCCGAAGCTATGGCCATATCGGTGTAGGCACTGAAATCGAAGTATAACTGGAAGGTATAGGAGAGTGAAGTTATCCAACCTTCCACCAGGCTCAGACTGGTCATCTGGTCAAAACCTGTATTGGCCCACACCGCAAACGCATCCGCAATTACCACCTTTTTAAACAGCCCCAGCGAAAACAGGAACAGCCCGCGAGCCAGGTTTTCATAATTCAAACCGCGATTAGATTCATCTTCAAACTGGGGCATCATATCACCATGATGCAGGATGGGTCCGGCCAGGAGGTGCGGAAAGAAGGTCACAAACAGCGCGTAGTTCACAAAACGGTATTCCCGCGCTTCACCGCGGCAGGCATCAACCAGGTAGGCAATCTGGGTAAAGGTAAAAAAGCTGATGCCCAGGGGCAGCACCGGTTTGAAGAGTGCTATGTGCCCTGAAGTAATAACATTAATATTACTTATAAAAAATCCGCGTATTTATAGTATCCCAGCAAAGCCAGATTGAAAAAAACACCGAGTATGAGCAGCCAGCGGCGATTAAGCACTCGAATCCGCCTGTCACCTGCCAGGCTTGAACCCACCAAATAATTGACGGTAATGGAAAACAGAATCAGGGGCAAATAAATGGGATTGAACCAGCTGTAGAAAAACAGCGAAGCCAGGACCAGCCAGGCCAGGGCCGCCCGGTTCGATGGCAGACGGTTCAATATGAAATAAATAAAAAATACTGTCGGCAAAAAGAGAAAGATAAATTCATAGGAGTTAAACAGCAATGTTTCTTGACCCCTTAATGATTATAATTTCCAGTACATTATAACCTTTTTTATTTCGCTGGTGGAAACTATGGTTGTTTGTGCCGGGCAGTCCCCCCTCACTTTCTATAAATCAGAGTGCAAGGAAAAATAACCCACGTTCGTATACACCATAAGAAAATTACTAAGGAGGGCGTTCAGGTGCGTTCAGAATCAATGAAACCGTGGCTGGGGGTCTTTTTCCTGCTTCTGCTTCTTTTTATGAGCATAGCAGCGGCCTATTCAGGCAGTTCTTTGGCTGAGACCAAACCGGCTGAGCAAAAGAGTACGCCAGCATTACCCACTGTGGGCAGCAAGGCCAAACTATTGGAGCTGCTGAAAAATGCCTCGGGCAGCCAGCCCCGGCTTTATTTGGAGAAATCAACGGCGGTGCCCGCAGAAGGTTCAGCAGGCAGAACTCAAGATCAGGCAACATCTTCTGCCTCAAATACGGCTGCCGGTTACTCCCAAACCAATGTCCAGGTCGAAGGAGTAGATGAAGCGGATATAGTTAAAACCGATGGTAAATATATCTACCAGATTAACAATAACCGGGTCTTAATAATAAAAGCCCAACCTTCTTCATCCCTGCAGGTAATCTCACGCCTAACCTTTTCTGATAAGAATTTTAACCTTGAGGAATTCTACGTTGACAGCAATTACCTGACGGTAATCGGTTCTTCCGGGCAGGAAATAGCAGTTCCCTGTAAAACTGGTCAAAGCGATGCTAAAGTATTCTGTCCGCCGAATTGGCGCTACCGGCACAGCACCCAGGTTTACATTTATAATATCAGTGATAAAAACAGCCCTAAAAAAATACGGGAATTGGAACTGGAAGGCCGCTACCTGTCATCGCGTAAAATCGGCAGCGATCTCTACCTGGCCTCTAACCAGCCGTTTTATTTTTATAATGAAGATGAGGTGTTTTTACCTACTTACAAAGATTCGGCCCTGGGCAATTTGACTACCAGTCCAGGTTATAACGACATAAAGTATTTTCCGGATCACATTTATCCAGCCTATATCACCCTGGCCGGTTTGAAAATAGATCAGCCTTCTGTAAAAGCAGACATCCAGACCTGCCTGGGTCAAAGCGACAACCTCTACGCTTCTGCAAGCAGCCTCTATCTGGCCGTTACTGATTATAACCAACCCCGCTCTGTCATTGGTCAGGAAATCGTCCCCTCAAGCCCCGGCACTACAGTCTTTAAATTCCTGTTAAATGGGGGTAAAACCATTTACAGCGGTAAAGGGGAAGTAAACGGCACTATAATCAACCAGTTCTCCATGGACGAATATAATGGCTGTTTCCGCATCGCCACCACCAGCGGCAATATGTGGCGCAATGACCAGTACACTTCTAAAAACAATATTTACGTATTGGATAAGGATATGAAGCTCATCGGGAAACTGGAAGGCATAGCCCCGGGCGAACAGATTTATTCTACCCGTTTCATGGGCAAGCGGGCCTATATGGTTACCTTTAAAAAGGTCGACCCCTTCTTTGTGATCGACATGAAAGACCCGGCCAAGCCATCAGTCCTGGGTAAGCTCAAAATACCCGGCTATAGTGATTATCTGCACCCCTATGATGAAAACCACATTATAGGTTTCGGTAAAGATACCATTGAAACCAAAGGCACTGGCCAGGATTCCTGGGCCTACTATCAGGCATGAAAATTGCCCTATTTGATGTCAGTGATGTCAATAACCCAAAAGAAATGTCAAAGCAGGTGATTGGCGACCGGGGTACGGATTCGGAACTGCTGCACAATCATAAGGCCCTGCTCTTCTCGCGCGAAAAGAACCTGCTGGCCTTCCCGGTTACGGTCATGGAAATCCGCGCTGATGACAAACAAAAATTACCCGACGGGATACCCGCTTATGGCTCCTTTGCTTTCCAGGGCGCCTACATCTATAACATTGATTTAAAAGACGGTTTCAAATACCGGGGCCGTATTAGTCATCTTGCCAGCGAGGACTATAAGATGGCCGGTGACAGCTGGTATGATTCAGAGAAAAACATTGAGCGCCTGTTGTATATAAACGATGATCTTTTCACCCTTTCTCAGAGTCAAATTCAGGTCCACGCATTAAAAGACCTGAAAAAGCTGGGCAGCCTATCTTTAAAGCCCTAATCCATTCCTCTAAAAACATCAAAGCAAAAGGGCTGCATTTGCAAAATGTTCTGCAGCCCTTTCTTTTTGTCCTATTCGCATGTAATGTAACCCCGGTTTTCAGCCCGGCATAATATATGGTCAGGACTAACAATGTTAATCATGGCTATAAAGCATAGCCTTGCCTAAATAATAAGGGAGGAGGTCATTACTTGTTAAGCCGGGTATTGAATAGAATAAATTACCGTCTTTTTTTCACGTCCTTTGGGATCGTATTTCTGTCTGAAATGGGTGACAAAACCCAGGTAACTACGATGCTGCTGGCCGGCCAAAAACCCTTGTATGTCCTGTGGGTAGCCCTGGGATCAGCGGCTGCTTTAATCTGCACCTCATTTATTGAAATAATCATAGGTTCAAATCTCGTGGCCAGATATCTCAAGCCAGGCATAATTAAAATAATATCCGCCCTGGCTTTTATTTTATTGGGCATTTTGCTTGTATTAGGAATCATCGGTAAACATTAAGCCTTAATATAGGAGTGAATTTAGTGAGCATTGAATTAATAACCTGCCTAACCACCTATTTGCTGATTATTCTGGCGGAACTGGGCGACAAAACCCAGTTGGCCATACTCCTGGTTACCAGCAACAACCCCAGGAAACGCTGGACCATCTTCGGGGCCAGCGCTCTGGCGCTTACTGCCTGTGTGCTTGTCGAAGTTACGATCGGTACCGCATTGGCCCGTGTTATCGGTATCAACATGATAAACCGCATATCCGGGGCGGTATTTTTGGCCATCGGCATTATCGGATTATTCTCAATAATCCAAAAACCTAGCAATCCCCGTGTGCCTTGCAGTAAGCAATCATCGCTATAATAACTGCTTTTCTCCTCCGTTGTCAGCATATATATAGTAATAGAATATGTTTGGGGGGTAGGAAAGTGGCCGCTGAAAAAGATGGATTTTACACTGTCCGGGGCTACCAATTACTTCACCAGGATGAGAGCCTCATGACACCCAGTATGGAAGACTACCTGGAGATGGTCTGCCGCCTGGCCAAAGATAAACCCTACACCCGCATAAGTGATTTATCCGAGGCCTTAAATGTCCGCCAGCCTTCCGCGACCAAAATGGTACAGAAACTGGCAGAATCAGGCTACCTGAACTATAAGAAATACGAAGTAATTGAACTAACCGCTCGCGGACAGGAATTAGGTGAATATCTCCTGAATAATATTTTCGGATAGACCCAGTGGTGTACAAAGTTAGAACCATCTCGTTCATCCAATGAATCCACTATGTTCTTCATGAGAGCCACCGCCTTAAGGCGGCAGCTCCTAATGTTGTTTTTACTCTTTAAGACCGTGGCGTTCCCGCATTGAGATTTCACCATCAATAAATATGGTATACGAATCATGAACGATACGGTCTAATATGGCATCTGCCAGCGTGTCTTCACCGATTTGTTCATGCCATCCTCTGGGGTCAAACTGTGAGCAAAAGATCGTCGATCCTGTTTGGTGTCTGGCTTCTACGATTTCCAGGACATCCATAGCCTGTGGACCTTGCAGCGGTCTTAACAGCCATTCATCGAGAATCAGAAGGCTTACTTTTTTGTACTGCTTCATGACCTTTTGATAGATTCCTTCACCTCGTGCAACTGCTAATTCATTGAGCAGATCCGGCAGCCGCACATATTTGACGGTATAGTAGTTTCTACACGCTGCTACGCCGAAAGCACACCCCATATAACTCTTACCATTTCCGGCTGCTCCCATAATGATGATGTTATGCTTTTCCTGTATATAGTTACAGGTGGCAAGTCGTAAGAGCTGAGCTTTATCCAGTTTTCTGTCCGGGTGGTATTCGATGTTTTCCATGCATGCCTGTGGAAACCGGAATTCCGCTCGCTTAATTAAACGGGCCAGCTTGTTTGATTTCCGTCTTGACCATTCAATGTCTACCATCAGTCCCAATCGTTCTTCGAAGGATAATTCATTGTATTTGGCATCCGATATTTGGTCTCTATATGAATCCGCCATCGCGGTCAGACGCATTTCATTGAGTTTTGTTATTGTGCTTTGATCAATCATGTTTCTTACCTCCAAAATAGTCAGCACCCCGGGTAAAACCGAAGTTCTCTGCTTTCTTTAAAGTAGTCGTCCGGTTTGTTCCTTCTGTCAGTTTGTCTTGTCCCGTCTTTAAGATCGTCTGAATACTCTTCAGGTTTGGACAAGGTGTGTAGGATAATGCTTTCCCACAGGCAGATTCCACTCTATTTACAGAGTATTTATCCGCTAGTTTCATCAATGACATACAGGAACGATATCCTTGCTGTTCTACTTTATGTGAAGATAAGATTGCCTGCATAGCTGCTGCTGTGTTCGGACCAACCGTTCTGGCCCAATCTATAAAACGCTCGCCGTTCCACATAAGATACTCTTTATGGTTGTCCGGCATATGTTCTGGCAGGATTACGGGAGCATTTCCTTCTCCATAAATACGCACATGAGATGCGATACGGTGACCTTGATAAAAAACCTCAATGATTTTACTGGTTACACGGATATCCACCTCGTGTTTGATATACTCATAGGGAACGGAATATTGGTTTCTGTCTACATGTATGACATAATCATACTGTACCGTAGCTTTCCGCCAGATAGCTAACTCGTACGGGGAAGCGGGTAAAGGTAATAGCAACGCTTTCTCTTCTTCAAGAAACGCACTTTGCCTGCTTCCAGGTTTCTTTTGAAAGGGTTTTTGATTAAACTCGTCCAACTTCATGTAGATGGCGTTATTCAATTCTCTTAGTGAGAAAAACTGCTGGTTTCGCAGGGAAGCAATGATCCAGGTAGTGATGATACCCACGGTTCCTTCAACAGAACTCTTGTCTTTAGGATGTTTTACCCTGCTGGGATAACAGCCGTACCATAGTGTTCTGCCATCTCATTGTAGGTTCGATTGATTGTAGGGGTATTCCAGGAAACATGATCAACCCCTGTTTTTAAATTATCCGGGACCAGGATTCGGGTAACCCCGCCAAAATACTGATACGCATGGATATGGGCTGTGATCCAGCTCTCCATATTCATAGACAAAAACGCTTCTACATAGGTATATTGGCTGCAGGGAAGTGTTGCAACAAATATATAAGCAGGTATGCTCTCCCCTGTAATGTTATCAATGATGGATGCCGTCTTTCCGGCCCAGTCCACTTCCATAATCTCACCAGGTTTGCGCTTTATGCGCATGGTTGCTTTGGTTGTGCTGGCGTAACGGCGATAGTACCTGCAGAACTGACTGTACATAAAGGGAATCTCCCCGTTTAACCGGCACTCCTCACAATATTCGTTCCACAGCAGACTAAGCGTAACCCCACTCTTCGCTATTTCCCTATGTATGCGCTCACAATCCGGCATCTTCCGTTTGGACGATACACACTTTTCAGGAAACAGAACTTGCTGTAACTGAGCATCGGTCCAGTCTGCAGGTAACGGCCAGGAAATACCGCATTGTTGTGCCCTATCAAGGACGGCAGTGATGGTATTTCGCGAACAATGACAACTGGATGCGATTCCTCTTTTGCTGACACCCTGGCTGCTGAGCCTAAGGATATCACGATAATTGGTCATAATATCGACCTCCTGTATAGATTTACACTGATAAACAGTGCATACCTTTACTATACAGAGGTGGTTTTTGCTATGACATGATGGTTCTATTTGAAGACCACAGTGGTTCTGATTCAGTACACCAATGGGTCTATAAAAAGCTAATTTGCACTCCTGCGCCGGCATGAAACTATTGAAGATTTTCTGAAAATCATAGGAGTCACAGAAAGCATTTTGGAAGAAACCGAAAAAATCGAACATTACCTCAGCAGGGAAACCGTGGAACGAATCATGGCTCTGGTAAACCGGCTTAAAAAGCAAATTTAGCGATGTCCAGCAGTTGCACATTGGTAAACCTGACAAGAACATTCCATTCCTTAAGAGATATAAGGATACGACTCTTCCTGTTGCTCTAAAACATCCTTATCAGGTTCATTATCTGCCCCACGCCAGCATCGAATCCGTTTAACCAGGACTCTACGTGTTTGCCGTAATGATGATTTTAACTGTGTAACCGGATCCTCAGTTTTCCAGCTCGCCTCTTCAGTCAATGACAGTATTATTCCTGATACCCGGAACCAGTAGGTGAAAAATCTGAATATGGGCAGGAAGAATATCACCCACCAGATTTTTTTGATCCGGTTTTTATAGTCTCCAATTGACTCACGAACTGCCACAAGGAAATACAAAAAATCCAAAAATAGATAACAAACATAAAGGCCGACAAAGGCTGCAAAAACTAGTTTGAGAGGATACCCCAGAAAATAAAGAAACGGTACCAGAAAAGTCCAGGTTAGGCGAGAAAACGCCAACGTATGATCTGCCACCAGTATGCGCCCGGCGTAGCTTTGGAGTCCTTTGTAAAATCTACCCGAGACATCTGAATACAGCGATGTAACCTCAATTTGCCCTCTCTGCCAGCGTACTCGCTGTGAATAAAGCTTGCTCATGGATGTAATGGGTTCAACATAGGCAATAGAAGAAGATATGCAGGCCATGCGTGACTTGTTAATTTTGGTTCTATTCCGAATATGAAAGGTCAAATCCGTATCTTCTGATACGGTTCGTTCGGAATACATAAAAGAATTAAGAATAACATCACGTCTGAAAGCAGAAAACGCACCGGCCAGTGTAAAAAGATTATTCGTCAGGCTCTGATATCTGCGGCCAACATTGAATGCCACCAGGTATTCAATTTCCTCACAATAATGAACTACATCAATAAATGAAGTCTTATCTCCTAATTCTTTATCAATATGTATTGCCCCCGTAGCCGCTGCCAAACTGGGATCATGTTCAAAAGCCTCAGCCATGCGAAGAATGGCAAGTTCATCCAGCCAGGCATCCGAATCCACATTAATGACGTAATCTCCTTTGATAGCGTAAATACCTGCATTTAATGCAATTGACTTTCCCGATCTATCCATATTAATCCAGCTGGAGCTAACCAGCGGGTACTCATCCTGAAACCGGCTGTATATTTCGAAACTATTGTCAGAACTGCCGTTGTTCACACAAATAATCTGAATCTTATCAAGCGGGTATTTTTGATTGATTACCGACAGCAGGCATTGAAAAAGCGTTTCAGCAGAATTATGTACCGGTATTACCACAGATACATAAGGAAGATAAGCAAGATCAGGTATATTCTCCCTCTCTTTTTTTTCAGGAAAGACCATAACCATTATTAGGTATGCAATAGCTATGGTCACATCAATAGCAAGTGGCGCCAGCATCCAGATACCCCAGAAAAGTAAAAAGGCCAGGCTTCTTTCCCAGAAAACATCAAGCATCCGCCGTCCTCCTTACTTTTTCGAGAGACGGACGAGTAAAGATATACCAGTAAACGATTATAACCAAGAAAAAGAAAACTAACCGTCCGATTAGAGTATGTGCTACGTACATGGCATCCCTGCCCCCGGTATTTATTATTATTACTATTGTTAGTAGTCGGATGAGGTTAATAACAAATAAAGCCAGCAAGCCCGACCCCGTATAAAACAACTTTCTCGGCCAGTTCATAGCCGGGAAAAACCACAATAAGCCCAACAGAACACAAGATTCCAAAAGACCTGAACATTCTATATCAATATCGATACAGGTCCAGCTGTTCTCAAGGGCCAGCAAAACCAGGACAGTCCCGGGCGCTTTATCAAATACATAAGTCTGAATGTTTATCCAACCTAAAACATAATGTAGTATTACACCGGTCCATTGTTCCACAGCGTACTCTACAACAGAACTTCTTAACAGCAAAATCGCCAGTATAGTCAAACCCACTGCTGTCCATATGTAATACAAAATCCATATGCGGTGGCTATACAAGTAATATCCAATAAGTGCCCATGCAGTTATCGACAGCAGCCAGATTATCATGCCGTTTTTCTTTTCCTTAATTTATATATCCCAAAAGCCAGTCCGCCAGCAAAAATAACGGCCAAGCCCCACCAGGGCATAATTGGAATGGGTGACCACTGTATATCACCGTAATCCGGACAACGGTCATTGATCAAATGAAAACTGTTAACATACATTCTTAAAGATTGGGCAGGAAACATATGAAGGTCATCCATACTTACATAGAATTCGCATTTGCGACCGCCCAGTGGTGTTACCTCACCCCAATATCCCGAATAAACCTTGAGCAGATTCCCGTTGCCTTTATACAAGTAAACCTTCACCAGGCCGTTAATCAGCGGATTGTAGACTATATCCAAATAGCGGTCATTCCCGTTGTGATAATTCCCGTTATCGCTCAAATCAAGGTTGACACGATAAATGCTCATGAGCGGGTCGGATAATTCTCCCCAACCGCGGCGTTCAATCATAAAATAGAGGTTATTCTCGCCATCGTTGGTAGCCCAAGCAAATTTCGTAATATCCCCACTGGGAAAAGAATCATAGGCGGGGTCATTCACATACGCCTGCCCCTCCCAATCGCTGAATTTACCATCAAGGGTAATGGAATCAGCAGCCATTACAGCCTGAGGCAACAACAGCAAGCAAAACAAGACACCTATTAATAAAACTTTGCATCTCCAACGCAAAAAAACGCCTCCCCTCAATATCACAAAAGATTTGTCATAAATATTTAATCCATAAGTTTAGAACTTTTAACCTGATCTAATTCTAATTTTATAATCGCGATTTCCTGGGCTAATCTTTTGGTTCTGACAGAAGCTCTCGAAACAGCTACTGTTAGAGTTAAATTAATAATAAGGATACAGAATATCCCCAAAAGAAATACGGCATTTACCGGCAAACCAACTCCTAAAGCATTAGCAATTACTATGACTACTATTGGCTTAAGAGCTATAATGACGAGGATTAAGCTCATTAAACACCAAGCTAAAGTATACTTTAATTCGAGCGCTTCTCTTCTTACGAGAGCCATTATATATACAGCAAATGAAAGACTAAGAATTATTAGAAATACCTGTAGCCTTGGTTCCATCGTACATGTACCTTTCTTTTCCATTTTTCTTGAGCATTTCAATTAAAATAGCCAGAGGGACCTTAATCATATAATATATAATCTTAAATGAGTGAATTGATGATCGGCCAGCTTTTCTTTCGTGCATAACAACCGGAATTTCAACTATTTTAAAACCTTTTCTATATATAGATACAAGGGATTCTGGTTCTGGATAATCGAAAGGATAATGATGTGCAAAATATGCAATTACAGCTTTATTACATGCTCGGAACCCTGAGGTAGGATCACTAAAACGTTGACCCGTAAGGAAAGAAATGAGTTTTTCAAAAAATCTTATGCCAAACCTTCTAAAAATAGTTGATTGAAAGCCCTCTCCTACGATAAATCTTGATCCAATAACCATATCAGCATCTTTTGAGATTAAAGGTTTAATTAAATTATCTATGTATTGAGGATCATGTTGTCCATCGCCATCTAATTGAACAGCTATATCATAATGATGGTAATACGCAAATAAATAACCCGTTTGCATAGCCCCACCTATTCCTAAATTAATTGGCAGGTCAATTACATTAAACCCCATATTTTTAGCGAGAAAAGAAGTATTATCCTGAGATGCATCATTAATAACCAACACATCAAACTGGGATATATCCTTCCGGATATTGTCAAGCAACCCAATTATATTTTGTTCTTCGTTGAAGGCAGGAATTATTACAAGAATATCTATGTAAATCACCTCATTTACTCAACGATAACTTACCAGATAAACCCCCATGCAGATTACAACTACACCTAACCATCTATTTATTGGTATTCTTTCTCCTAAAACCATGGTAGCAAGTAAGACAAATACGAAAACCAGGCTTTGTATTGGGTACACATAACTTAGTTGTGCTCTGCTTAAAATGTAAAGCCATAAGAAAGTCGTCAATACATACACAACTAGTCCAGCCAAAACCAATGGTGAAAAAAATGCTTGAATCAGTTGGAACAAATTATTAATTTCTCTTTCGTTCATCCCCATTTTCCATAAAATTTGTCCAGTAGCCATCATGATGGTATTAAGAAAAGTTAACCAAAAAACATTCATATTTAAAACCTTATCCTTAAAATATTAGCTAGATTATATATCATGTTAAATGAGCAAAATAATAACTTTCAATCGATAAAAAAGTGAATTCATTCAGTAAGTTCTCAAGTTTTTCTTTACTACTATTTATCCCGTAATAGTGTACAAAACTATCTCGTATATTTAATTTTAAACGTGGTTGATGTACATCTATTTCCCTTGGATGTATATAAATTATTGCGGGTTGGCCAATATTATTTAACCGCATGATTCCCAGTTTAATTAACTCATACGGCAATATTCTTAAAAAGAATCCTCCGGAAAAACCAATATTTCTATGTAAAATTTTTAGTGTAGATGCTGGAACTTCATAAAATTCCGTTCCATAAATAGGTTTATATATAAATCTCGGAGAATCAGGCATTCCATACAGATAGTTTTTGACTGGGAATATACTGGAATCATATAACAAACCTATTTCTGCTAATACATACCAGGCCCATTTTGATTCATTTGTAATGGACCAGGAAGGTCCGCGATACCCCTTAACCTGTTTCCCAATTATGTCTTCCAACAATTTAATAGACAATACAACATCATCAAAAAACTTTTTTTCTATTTTGTTTATAGATCAGTTCATGACTATAACCATGAGATGCAATTTCATGTCCCATATCAGATATTGTCTTAATTAATTTGGGAAATCTTTGAGCAACATAACCAAGAACAAAAAAAGTAGCCTGGGCTCGATAGCTATCCAATAATTCCAATAAAACCATTGTATTTTCAACTACTCTATTCGAACATGTACTATTTTCATCAATTATCAGACTTTTATAATTAGCATGAAACCATTCTTCTAAATCTACTGTAAAAATATTAATCATTTTTTCCTTTCTCATGCTAAATAACATCGTAGTCTCCCATGGTTAAAAACCAATTGCTAAGTTCAGACAATTTAGATTCAGCATTATCTTTATGTGAACGGTATATTACTACAAATGGTTGAGGTTCTAAAAACTTAGGACATGTAATAAAACCGTTATGTTTTAGCAATTCATATTCCTCAGTATGTTCTAACATCAAAGCTCCGCATAAATCCATTTTGCTTTCATGGAAATATTTCAGGGTATGTCTAATTAAGTAACCAGCAGCTTTTTTATCTGAATCGCAAATAAAATCTACTATCATGCCACATTTATATTGATTAATTTCAACACATCTTGCAACTAACACACTACACAATCCATTGCAATCCGATATTCCAAATATTTTATATTCACGTAATGGAATATCAAGGTATCTCCATTTCATATAAACTGCATTTCGCACTTGCATTATTTCATATTTCATGCAAATTTTATCCCAAAATTCATTTATTGCGTCTATATTAGTTTCATCCAATTCAATAATTGCGTATTTTTGTGATGTAAATATTTTCGTTTTATTAAAATAATCAAAAGGTTTTAAAAGAAAATCAAGGGGAAAACCTGTCGCCTTTTTGATTAATGTACGAATATTTATTGGTTTAATAAGTAAGGGTATGCATCCCAAATCTTTAAAATTCAACCTATTAACAAATCCCCAATAAGAATTTTGGTTTGGAAAACCTATGGTAAAATCTATTCCTAATCCTTCACAATCTAGAAAAACATCGTTAGCTAAACTAACAAATATTCCCATATTTCGATAATTGGTATGAGTAATTGTATTAATTGATAACGAACCAGTAATATGGTTTTTCCCAATCTTTAGTCTTATTGGTATTACCGCATATTGTCCTACAAAATCATTATTGCTATCTTCAGCAATTCTAACCAAAGCTTGCCCGATGGGATTATATTCATATTGCCATTTAATATATCTCTCATTTGATATTTCTATATCTCCATAATTACTTCTAATTAACATCAGTAATTTATAAATAAATTCTGAACTATATTTTTTGCTTTTCCACATTTTAGTCCCCTAGATATTTGTAGTACTTATTTGCATTTCATTCCTATCAGCTTTAATTCTTCTATAAAAAGTTAAAATTAGTCCTCCAATAATTATAAGAATACAAATCACTGTTATCCAGCGTCCGGCAATAAAAACAGGCGCTTTTTCCAAATAAAATTCTATTTTATGGGTTCCTGAAGGTATTACTATTGTAGGTAAATTCTCAGTAATGCTCATAGATTTTGGTTTATCATCTAGTTTAACTTTCATTCCTTCTAATGCTGCAATAGGAACAATAACGGGGGTTGTTTCATTGGTATAGTAACTCATATTATAGCCATTTGAATTATACGAGTAATTTTTTAATAAATATACCTGAGGTTTTTTATAATATATTTGTGGATGTAAAACTCTATTTAATATTTTCATTGCATTAGGATCATGAGTAATAAATGAATGATAAGCCAAATTTGCGCCAAGAAAATAAATTCGTTGAGAAGAATTAATCTTTTTATATCCTAAAAGAACCGCTTCGTTCCCATAATGTGAGAATTGATATATGGAACCATCAAGTCCCTGTGGCGCAATACATCTCCAATCATTGCCATCAAAAGGTTCAAGAATTATTTTTTCATTTTCTGAGTATATTTCCAAATTATCTTTTGCAGATATTGGTTCGCCATATATCCCCAAAAACTTAGGTTGTCTTGCTAATACATCAGGTTCAAAACCAGTTAAATCGACTAATACTTTTCCTCCGGATTGAGCATATTGTACTATGAGTTTTTCCGCTTGTGCTTGTGCATTCCACGAAGAACCTGCTAAAATAAGCATCTTATATTTTGAAAGTTGTTCCAGACTATAATCATCAATTTTAGTAGTCTGGCTTATTTCTATTTCAGGAAATTGAATAGCATATATGCTGGCATGTTTTCCAATCGCCAAACATTCATATTTTTTTGTACCAGGTAAGGTTTGATTTCTTTATGCCAATGACTAACAGGTCCAAAATCATTTATTTTTTGATATCCTGAATCAAGCGCTAACTTATTAAATACTTTAATATTTTTAACAGTCTCATTTTTTACTAAAATATCACTAGTACCAAGGTAAATTAAACGATCAAAAATATAATCATACCAGTTAAACTCTTGAGCCATATTGATTAACATAATATTTTGAGCCGTTTGAGCTCCTTGCCAACCCCAACCGTAAACTTGTTCACGGTTGGCCTTAATCGACAAGTAATATGAAGGAGCCGATCCCAAACCACATAAATCTAAAGTTGCAACCCTCCATCCAGGATGCTGATTCAAACTTTCTACTGTTTGCAGAATATAAAATGGTTCTTTTGTAGTAATTGCTAAGTCTTTTAAAGAAAAAAAACTATCAGAAATAAATATAATGAAAAAAATTGCTCCTAATATACTTATGGAAATCCTAAACTTATAGAAATTTATATAATTAACTCCTTTTTTATAAGCAAATATAGAAATGATTATGGCTAGCGACCATATGGTTGAAAACCTTATAGGCCAAAGTATATTACCCAGAGGCATCAATTCTTGAATGGTTTTAAACCAAGGAAAATTTAACATTAAAACAAATACACCAAAAATAACCAGACATTTAGCCCAAGAAGGTCGATGTTTCCAGGTAAGAATAAAGAAAATAACAGCGATAATTAAACTAAGCCCCAAATATTCACTTCTAACGTTCAACGGATTAAATACTTTTAACGGTGATAAATATTCAATGTTTGCTGCATTTGCTTCTCCACCCATTCCTATGAGTCCTCCCTTTAGAGATGGTAGCAACCACCAGGAAGAAGCGAGAATACCAGCAACCAATGCGGTTCCCCCTCTAATAATCCCTTTAAATGAAATACCTCCTACCATCCACCATATTATTGCGATCATCATAAGGGAAACACAATATATTGCTGCCATCATAGCATGGCAGTGAACCATGACAATGATCAATAATATGGTACCAAATAAAGGTTTTATGTATTTTTCTTTTTCTATAGTTTGGAAAAAAATCCCCATTAATAATGGAAGCAATGCTATAGTGAGCATTCGAGTATAATTGCTGTCAGAAAAACTTATTCGAAGGTTATCTAACCAAAAAACCCATATTATACCCGACATTACAGAGGGCCAAAAACCAATCTTTCTTATGAAGATTAACCATGATATTCCACCTAACACAGCACAAATTAAAATGAACAAATTGATTGTTACAAAGATATTATTAATAAATATATTCATTAGTGCCATCAGAGCCCACGGCAAAGGTGCCCAATATCGATAAGGTTGAACACCATTTTGCCAAAATGGCATAAATTGAGGGTAATAGTTGCCATTTAACAACTGTTTATAATAAAATTCTGCTTTTAAAGCATGCGCCCATGAATCTGATCCCCAAGGATATATACTATCGAGTGGAGCCGATAGTATTGGCCAGTAAGCCCAAATCCCGACCCCCAAAATAATAATAATTGCCAAAATTATCTGCCAACAAACAAAAGTATGCTGAATCTTATTTTCATTTATAGTTTCTAAATTCAATGGTTGCGTTGATTCTGGTTCTAATACTTTTATTGTATTTTCTTTTTGTTCATAACGAATCTTTTCTTGTCGTTGCTCAAAAAAACTATTATCCTGAGTTAATACTTTATTGTCAGGATTAACGGTTTTTATCTGATTTTCATGTTTGTCTCTACTATTAAATTCTCGTATACTCTCCCTCACCGCCGCCGCCGGTATCGGCGCAGCTTCCAGGGTGGTAAAAAACTGTTCCATTACCTGGGTAATCTCAATTCCCTTGGTGGGGTTTTCCCAAACGGTCAGCCTTACGAGATGCACACCCAGACTGCTGAGTTCTTCAAAGAGGCGATTGAATATGTAAGCGGCAATGTTTTCGGTTAGGGGTTCGATGATATCGAAGGGCGGGATTTCATTCAGCACCATCTTTTGATAGGGAGCCAATAAGCGATTAAGTGTTTTATCCAGGTCTTCGAATTTAACGAATGATTCGTCATGAACCGGCACTTCAGCCTCGGCTTGAAACTGCCATGAGTGTCCGTGCACCTTTCCCTGTTTGTTGGCAAAGACCATGTAATGCTTAGCATTTAAAAAGGCTACCACCTTCATAGATACGGGAAAAGCAAGTTCATTTTTTGATATCAGGCTGTCATTTTCCTGTTTGTGTCCACGCCCCAGATTTTTAAAGCCGGAAATTGTGTGAAGGGTATTAATAGGGGGAGCCAAAATGGCTGCAGCCGGTTGTTCTGATATTGAGTCAAGTATACACTGATTCATTAATGATGGGAGGATAGCTGGATTGTTAGTATGTAAGTTTAAATTTACGTTACTGTCAACAGCATCAGGACTATCTGACGCTCCAGAATGTACCAGCAGGCATTGCTCAAGCTCATTTTCCAAGACTGCTTTTTCCCGGTCCAAAGCCGCAATCTGACGGGCCCTGGTATCCACAATAACCAGGGTCTGTTCCATTATCCCGGCAGCATATTGACGCGCAGCGTTTTCTACCTCTTCAGCAATGCTTTTACTTTCGTCTATTGAACTTGCCAGGGTTTGATTACGGGATTCTACACTGACGAGTTCTTTTTGCATGCTTTCGATAGCCTGCCTGGTTTCCTCCAGGCTCTGTAAAGTTTCTGTCAGGTCTTCTTGCAGCTGCTTTAGTAGAACGGGATTGTTATTATTGTCACATACCTGGCTTTGACCATTATTATTTATAAATATCGACCCCTCAGGGAAGATTTACTGGAGTTTGCGGTTGGATTCCATGAGCTTTTCAGTATTTAAAAGGACCGGCTTGAATGATGCTTCTTCTGGAACTTCATTTACATTTTCAAGGGAAATTCGGTATTTCTCAAGGGTGTGACGAAACTCTTCTTTAAATCGAACCACTTTGCTTCTAAGCGCTTCGATTTCCAACTGTTTATTTCTAAGTTCTTCTTCGGATTTTTCCAGCATAATCCGGGCATGTTCACGGGCCTGTTCTTCTATTTTTTGGGCATTTATATGCGCTGTAACCAGGACATCAGCCAGCAGTCTTTCTCGCTCGGCATATTCAGCCAATCTTTTTTCCAGCTGCAGCTTTAAATTCTCGGCCTCCTGCAATTGAGCACGGGCTTTTTCCAAATCCGTCTGCAGCAGTTCGATCTTTCTCTGTTCTTCTTCCGCCGCTTTGGTTAATTCGTTTCTAACATCGGCTGGTTTATATCCAAACAGGGATCTTCTCAAATCCTTTTTCATTTTATGTGCCTTCTTTCAAAAAGATATTATATTGGCTGAAAGCAAATATTATACTGACAATACCTCTAATTTATCTTAGAGCAACTAGTCATTTCTTACAATAATAATTTCTTAATAAATTAGTCATATATGGCTATGCATATCAGGCCATAGTCCCAATATTTATTGGGACTATGCTTGGAAGCAGGCTTATTGTAGCAGTTAACTTGGAAAATTATTAATAATAAGGACAGGTGTAAAATTATTTGCTTATAGGAGGCATTTGATGGGCCACGTTAATATTTTATCTTCTGGATTCAAGTTCGGTAAAAATTTCAGACAGTTGCACTCCCTGTTCCACCAGTAATACCAGGAGATGATATATCAGGTCGGCACTCTCATAAATAACCTCAGATTTCTCACGATTTTTGGCGGCGATAATGACTTCCGCAGATTCTTCACCGACTTTTTTCAAAATCTTATCCAGGCCCTTGTTAAACAGGTAACTGGTATATGATCCTTCCGGTCTTTGTTCCTGGCGCTGCATAATTACCGAGTACAATTCATAAAGAATGGCCGGTCCGGTTTGGGAATTATAAACATCATCCAGAGTATAAGCCGGAGACAGTACTTCCTCACCCGTTTCATTGCGATAGAAGCAGGAATAATGACCGGTATGGCAAGCCGCGCCGGTTTGTTCCACCTGAAATAATAAACAATCCTGATCACAGTCATATCTAATTTCTTTGACTTTTTGAATATGGCCGGAACTTTCGCCTTTCTTCCATAGTTCCTGGCGGCTGCGCGAATAAAACCAGGTCTGCCCGGTTTCCATAGTTCGGCGCAAAGATTCTTCATTCATATAGGCCATCATCAAAACCTGTCCGCTGGCAGCATCCTGAATTATGGCCGGGATGAGACCTTTTTCATCAAACTTTAACTGTTCTAACATAAACGTATTGCCACCCCTCTGTCAGCCAAATATTCCTTGGCCTGTTTTACACTGTACTCACGATAATGAAATATGGAAGCGCAGAGGACCGCATCGGCCTTGCCTTCTGTAACCGCTTCGCGCAAGTGTTCCAGATTACCCGCACCGCCCGAAGCAATAACCGGTATTCCAGCCTGTGCGCTGATAGCGGCTGTAAGCGGGATATCATAACCGTCTTTAGTGCCATCCTTATCCATGCTGGTGAGCAGTATCTCGCCTGCACCCAGTTTCTCCACCCGGGCTGCCCACTCCAGGGCATCAATACCGGTAGGCACCCGGCCCCCGTCAATAAAGACTTCCCATCCGCCGATTTCGCTGCGGCGGGCATCTATAGCCACCACAATACACTGGCTGCCAAATTTTAATGCACCTTCGGTAATAATCGCGGGCTGGCGTATTGCGGCCGAATTTATAGAAACCTTGTCTGCACCAGCCTTAAGGATCTCACGAATATCATCGATAGTGCGTATGCCTCCGCCCACCGCAAAGGGAATGAAAACCTCGCGAGCCGTTTGCCTCACTACTTCTACCATGGTACGGCGTTCTTCATAGGATGCGCTTATATCCAGAAAAACCAGTTCATCTGCTCCCTCCTGGTCATAGAAAGCCGCCAGTTCCACCGGGTCTCCCGCATCCCGCAGATTAACAAAATTTATACCCTTAACCACCCTGCCCCCATGCACATCCAGACAGGGTATAATCCTTTTCGCTAACATAATGACCCCCTAATAAAATTGGCCACAGATTAACCCAGATTTGCACAGATGAAATAACTGCAGGGTAACAAGAATTAGTCCAAGTTAGAGACTTCTTAATTGAATTCTATCAGTGTTAAAATCTGTGTAAATGTGTGTTAAGCTGGTTTGAATCGTTCTCCCGCCGCGGACAGGGCTTCGCTCAGGGTTATTTTGCCTTCGTACAATGCTTTGCCGATTATGGCTCCTACCACACCCTGACGCTCTAAGGACTTCAAATCCCTGATATTATCCGGGCTGGAGACACCTCCGGAAGCGATGATATTTAGCCCGCTCTCCCGGGCCATATGTTCAATAGCTTCAATATTAGGACCCTGCAGGACGCCATCGCGGGAAATATCGGTATACACTGCTGTTTTAACACCTAGATCCCGCATTTGCCTAGCAAACTCCAGGGCTGTCAGGTTCGATTTTTCCACCCATCCTTCGACAGCCACCATTCCGTCCCTGGCATCCAAACCCAGTATAACCCGTTCAGCTCCGAATTCTTCAATAAGTCCCTGCATGAATTCCGGACTGCTTACCGCCCGGGTGCCGATTATAACCCTCCTGGCTCCGGCATTTAGTATTTCCAAGACGTCCTCTCTTCTGCGCAGCCCTCCGCCAACCTGAAAGGGAATATCGATTTCGGACGCAATGGCTTTTATTACCGCCGTATTACCAGGTCGGCCGGTAAAGGCCCCGTCCAGATCGACTATATGCAGCCACCCCGCCCCCTGGGTTTGAAAAGAACGGGCCATTTCCGGAGGATGCTTTGAATAAACGGTTTTGTCTTCGGCTCTTCCTTGCACCAAACGCACACATTGCCCATCTTTAAGATCAATAGCCGGAAATATAATCATAACTGCATCTCTCCAAAATTCTTCAGGACTTTCAACCCTATATTGCCTGATTTTTCGGGATGAAACTGAGTGGCAAAAAGATTATCCTGTTCGATAGCGCAGGTGAAGTTTACGCCATATTCACTCTGGGCGGCTATCACTTTGCTATCCTCTGGAACCGGGTAATACGAATGTACAAAATAAAAATAACTGCCCGTGTCAATCCCTTGAAAAAGACGGCTTTCCTGCGCGGGTTTAATGCTGTTCCAGCCCATGTGGGGAACTTTATAGCTGGGGGGAAGCTGAAACCTCACCACCCGGCCGGGAAGCAGGTCAAGTCCGGTATGCAGACCGTTTTCTTCACTCTGGCTGAATATTAGCTGCATACCTAGACATATGCCCAGGACAGGCTTGCCGTAACGCAACACCTGCTTTATAGTCTGATCCAGGCCCAGGTCGCACAGGCATTTAATGGCGTCTTCGAAAGCGCCCACTCCGGGTAAGATAACCCGGTCAGCATTAATAATAAGCTCCTTATCATTGCTTATAAATACTTCATATCCCAGTTTGAGCAGGGCGTTTTGCACACTGGCCAGATTACCCATACCATAATCAATTACTGCTATCAATTTAAAGCCCCCATACTTGGAAAAGATGAATGTAATGTTCCATGAACTGAACATAGCCGTAAGCCACCACTCTATATGAAAACAAATAAAAGTCTGTGACAATCAGAGTTAATCTGCGGCTATTACATTAATCATAAATTGCCTTTGGATGACCAAATGCCTTCAATGCGAGGTTCCAGCTCCACCGCCATTTTGAGAGCCCTGGCGAAAGCTTTAAAAACGGCTTCTACGCAATGGTGAGTGTTGTCCCCCCGTATAAGATCGATATGAACATTTATACCAGCATGGTTGGCTACCGCCTGGAAGAACTCCTTTACGTTTTCCGTAGACATCCGCCCGATCTTTTCCCTGGCTATCTGGGCATTGTATACCAGACAGGCCCGGCCTGAAAAATCCAAAACCACCCGGGCCAGGGCTTCATCCATCGGTACGGTGGCTTCCCCATAGCGATTGATACCGCGTTTATCGCCAACAGCGGTCTTCAAGGCTTCACCCAGGCAAATTCCTATATCCTCCACACTATGATGATCGTCCACATCCAGATCCCCACGCGCGGCGACTTTGAGGTTGCACAGACTGTGTACCGCCAATAGGGTTAACATATGATTCAAAAATGGTATTTCAGTATCTATCTGGTTGGCGCCGGTGCCATCCAGTTCAATTTGCAGCAGGATTTCAGTTTCACCGGTTTTTCTTAGAACTTCTCCCATGCGCATATCTTTCATCTGTCCTTCCCCTTTCGCACCCTGACCGAGTTGGCGTGAGCAGTAAGCCCCTCCACCATAGCCAGTTTAATAATATCATCGCCATCATCGTAAAGCCCTTGCGGTGAATAAAAAAGCAGGCTGGTGGCCTTTATAAAGGTATCAACCGTCACCGGCGAGTAAAAACGCGCCGTGCCGCCGGTGGGCAAAATGTGATTGGGTCCTGCGTAATAGTCCCCTACTGGTTCGGGGGTATATTTGCCCATAAAAATCGCCCCGGCGTTTTTAATCCGGTGCAGCCATTGAAACGGGTTTTCCACCATTAGCTCCAAATGTTCCGGTGCTACCAGATTAGCTACCTGACAAGCTTCGCGCAAATCATCGACCAGTATCAATGCCCCATGATCCTCAAGGGATTTAATAATGATATCCCGCCGTGACATTTCCTGGACCTGTTTTTCTAATTCTTCTTCTACCCGGTTTATTAATTCCAGGCTTTCACATACCAGAATACTGCGGGCTAAGACATCATGCTCGGCCTGGGACATCATATCAGCGGCCAGGTAAGCCGGGTCAGCCTGGCTGTCGGCAATAATGAGGATCTCACTGGGTCCGGCCAGCATATCAATATTAACATCGCCGTATACTTTCTTTTTGGCCAGGGTCACATATATATTTCCGGGACCACTTATTAGATCTACCTTTTTAACACTTTCGGTTCCCCAGGCCAGGGCAAAAACAGCTTGAGCTCCGCCCATTTTATAAATTTCCTCCAGGCCCAGTTCAGCCGCCGCGACCAGGGTATAAGGATTAAGTTTTCCATCCTTATCGGGGGGAGTCACCATAGCAATCTCTGCTACTCCCGCTACCTGTGCCGGTATGGCGTTCATTAATACCGAGGAGGGGTAAGCAGCTGTTCCTCCGGGTACATAAATGCCCACCCGTTCCAAAGGGCGAAATATCTGGCCCAGGATATTGCCTCGGTCATCTGGCTCCATCCATGAATTACGCAATTGCTTGGCATGAAATGAGGCTATATTGTCTATGGCCGCCTGTATGGCAAAAATATAATCATCATCCACAGATTCATAAGCAGCTTCAATCTCAGCGTCACTAACCCTGAAATTATCAGGTGTTATCTCGGCTCCGTCAAAACGGCGGGTGAAGGCAAAGACCGCCTGATCACCGTTTTTCTTAACCTCTTCGGCTATATCTTGAACCCTTTGTTCATATTCTTTGATATCAGCATAGGTGCTGGCCATGAACTCATTGAACCCTCGTTCAAAAGCCTTTAGTTTCTTAATGTTCACCCGCAGCTCCACCTTTCACAATCATCTGTATGTTTTCAATCAGCGGTTGCAGCTTCTCATACTTGGTGCGGTAACTGACCCGGTTGCAGATCAGACGGCTGGTTGAATCCATTATTTTAACCAGTTCTACCAGCTTGTTTTCCCGGAGGGTCTGCCCGGTGGAAACCAGATCAACTATCATATCGGCGATTCCCGTCAAGGGCGCCAGTTCTACATTGCCATGCAGCTTGATAATTTCCACCTGCAGGCCCTGGCTGCGGAAAAACCGCTCGGCTATGACCGGAAATTTTGTGGCTACCCTTCTATAATTCATATCTTTAAGCCCCGTTCCTTGCATAACCGATGGACCGGCCACTACGAAACGGCAGTACCCATACCGCAGATCCACCATCTCAAATATGTCTTTGCCCTGTTCCATTATGACATCTTTGCCCACTATGCCAAGATCAGCCGCACCCTGTTCAACGTAGATAGGGACATCGGTGGGGCGGCACATTATATATTTAATGGCTTCATCTTCATAGATAAAAACCATATTGCGGCTTTCCGGGTCCAGACCCGCGGTGGGCAAATTTGCCGCTTGCAAAAGCTTAACCGTGGGCTTGAGTAAAGTACCCTTTGACAGTGCTATAGTCAAATACTCCTGCATAACTCCCTCCATAAGACTAAATAAGACTAACGGCCCGGCACAAAATAAAAAATCAGCGTTATGCGAATCAGCAATAACAAAAAATAATCTGTGATAATCTGTGTTAATCTGTGGCTATTTTCATATCTGTTTACTCCACGTAAATCGCCCTGCAATTGGGGCGGGAGGTGCCTTTGGCTTCAAGTTCTTCACGCGATAATCCTTCTACATCCAGTTCGGCTATATAACCTGCGGCCCGGAGTTCTTCCGCTCGGGTTAAAACTGCGGAAAAGTCCGTCCCGCCGACTAAAAATCGCTGTGTTTCCTCTTCGCGTTGTTTGAGCACCAGGGCCAGCCTGTCTAACCCCAGAGCAAAACCGGTTGCGGGCAGAGGAAATCCGAATTGTCCCATGAGGTTGTCGTAACGGCCTCCTCCCAGCAGTCCATAGCCCAAATCGGGCGAATACCCTTCGAATACCATGCCCGTATAGTAGTCTAATCCCCTCAATACTCCCATATCGATTACAATATTGTCAATTACGCCGCAGACCTTGAGCAATTCATAAACCTCCAGAAGTTCCTGCACTGATTTATTGGCTTCCCGGTTTTGCTCCAGGTAGGGAAGCTTCTGTAATACTTCAATACCTCCATGCAGAACCGGCAAGGACGCCAGGGTTTCTTTGAGGATGTCCTCCATTGGTGCGTTTTCTAAAAAAGCTGATAATGCCACCAGATCTTTGCCTTCAATCAGCGAGCGCGTAAGGCTCTTCTCTTCCGGCTGCAGGCTGCTGCAGTTTAAAAGGCTGTTAAATATCCCTATATGATTTAAACTGACTTTAAAATCACGAAGGCCGATCTCGCGCAGGGTCTTAACCGCAATGCTTATGACTTCCGCATCGGCTTTTTGCCCCGGCGCCCCCAGCAGTTCGATGCCCAACTGCCAGAATTCACGGTATTGGGCCAGGTGCGGCTGAACATGCCTGAAAACATTGGCCATATAAAAGAGCCTCTGCGGAAACGCGGCTTCCCGCAGGTGAGTAGCCGCCAGGCGCGCAATCGACAATGTCATTTCCGGGCGCAGTGATAATATTCCGCCCTCGCGGTCCATGAATAAAAACAGTTCTTCGCGCATATTTCTTCCGGTGCCTGTTTCCACTACCTCCAGGAATTCAAAGGAAGGTGTAGTTACCTCGCTATAACCGCAAGAAGTAAAAAGCCTCTCCGCCTTTTTCTCAATCAGCCGCTTTATTTTAACCTCATCAGGCAGAAGATCTCGTGTGCCCTTGGGCACTTCTCTATTTCTCATTTTTGCACTCCCCGCTTATTCTGCTTAAAACCCGCTTATATCCGTCAGCTCCATAATTTACACAACGTTTAACCCGGCTTATGGTGGCGGTACTGGCCCCAGTCTGACCGGCAATAGCGTTGTACGTAATATTTTGCGTCAGGAGGTTGGCTACTTCCAATCGCTGCGCCATAGCCTGTATTTCTGCTACCGTACACAAATCATCCAGCAAGCGGTAAGCGTCATCCTCGTTTTCCAGGCTCAACAAAGCCTTTACCAAAAGATTGCTATGTTCATCGCGCCAATTGGGGTTGTAGGTCACAAAGCTTCACCTGCCGTTCATCTATAAAAGCTTGTTATCGTTTATAACCAATTCAAACTGGCATCCCAGATATTCTGCCGCTCTGCGGCACATAAGCATCTTGGTCAGGAATATTTCAAAATACTCCATCACCGAACATACCGTAGTATCGATGGTCATTTCAAGGCTGATGGTTTTATGTTCTACATCAACCGCCAGGTTTGATTCGGTGACCGCATAATTCACCCGGTCACGCTGCGTAAATGAGGAAATCTCTCTTTTCCTAACCCGGGAACGGTGTACGTCTGATTTATCAGCCAGGATAAGTGCAGCAGCCACATTATTGACACTGTGACCCTGGGCCTGTTCCTCATGATTGCCTATGGCTCCCATAATTATGGCAATTTCTTCAGGAGCCATACCCATATCCAACAAAAGATTGAAGGCAATCATAGCCCCTGACATTCCGTGTCCATATCGATTTATGAGGTTGCCCACATCATGCAGGTAACCGGCAATAGCCCCTAATTCAGCCTCTCTTTCCGGGTAACCCAGGGTTTTTAAGATATCGTAACAAAGGCTGGAAACCAGTTCAGCATGGTGAATATTATGCTCTATGGCTCCGATATTGCCTATATAGTCATTGCCTATTGACATATACTCTTGCACGATCAGGTTGGCCTTTACCATCTCCAGGTTTACCAGAATGCATTCCTCCCCCACTAATACGGACTTATCATGATTGACCCAGAATAATGAATCTCAATAATAACTGCTTAACCAGCGTTAAGATTTATCAATTTTCTCCTGCAATTTGCCTGCTTCTATGCCGGCGCGGGTGCTGCGGTCTATCTTCTTTAGCACGTCCATAGCCTGGTTTTGTTTTCCCTGCCGCAGCAAGGCTTTAGCCTCTTTAAGCTGCTGATCCGCCTTCTTTTCCTTCTCAGCCACAGCAATTTTCTCATTCATTTTGGCGGTGCGTCCCAATGGCGCAAGTTTCTTGTATTCATTAATAGCCTGGTCATATTTGCCTTCGGCACCAGTGTACCGCCCTGGGTTATAATCCTGCGGGTCTCTATCCTTTCCGGCAAATCAGTCAAGAGGTAAACGTAAAGGCCAGCTGCCGCCAGCATCACAAATAGAGATACTATCCATGCCAGAGAATAGGGTTTGCGGCGTACCATAAAGCCAAGTGCGAAAACAAAAGGAATTCCTATCATAAAGGTTATTTTCAAAAACTCCCGGGTAGGCATCCAGGCCAGCATACCGATGCATACTGCCAATAGCAAGACTCTGATTAGCCCAGACCGTAATATATTCATCAAAACCTCCCGTCAGACGCTGATAGCGCTGATTTATTATGAACTCAGATTTTACATGGCAGCCAGAAATTATATGTAGATAAAATCTGTGTAAATCAGTGTTAGTCTGTGGTTAATTTGCTACAGGGCCCGGCGGCCTATGTCGCGGCGGTAGTGCATCCCTTCAAAATTAATCTTCGCCACTTGATGATAAACATTTTCAACGGCTTCTCTGGTGTCAGCTCCCCGGCATACCACAGCCAGTACGCGCCCTCCATTAGTAAGAAGCTCTCCCTGCTTTAATGATGTCCCGGCGTGGAATATTACTGTGCCTTTATCAACCTTATCCAGACCTGTAATAACTTTGCCTTTAGCATATGAGCCCGGATAACCGCCGGAAGCCAGGACCACACCGACACATCCGCCATCTAATATTTCCAGTTTTGAATCCTGTAAACATCCCTCGGCAGCACACTCAAGTATGGGCAGGAGGTCGCCTCCGATCATGGGCATCAGCACCTGGGTTTCAGGATCGCCGAAGCGGGCATTGAATTCGAGCACCTTGGGCCCCTCTGTGGTTATCATAAGTCCGGCATAAAGAACCCCCTGATAGGGATTTCCTTCCGCTGCCATAGCATCTACTATCGGACGGATAATTTCAGTTTCAATTCTAGTACGCAATTCTGGAGTAAATAAGGGCGGGTTGACATAGGCGCCCATACCGCCGGTATTGGGTCCTTCGTCATTATCAAATACCCGTTTGTGATCTTGAGCCGACATGAGGATTATATAGTGCTTTCCATCGCAAAGGGCAAATACGCTGAGTTCCTCACCCTGCAAACATTCCTCAACAACAATCCTGGCTCCGGCTTCTCCGAAAGTTCTGTCCCTCATCATGTCATCAATGGCCTGCCGGGCTTCTTCCCAACCGGAAGCTACTACAACTCCTTTACCCGCTGCCAGACCATCAGCTTTCACTACTACCGGCAGACCCTGATCAGTATATGTTCGGGCCGCTTTATAAGCCTTTTCGATATCCTCACATACCTCAAAAGCAGCGGTAGGGATTTTATACTTGGCTAATAATTGTTTGGCAAAGACCTTGCTGCCTTCCAACTGGGCAGCAGCGGCACAGGGGCCGAATATTTTCAGACCGGCTTTTTTAAAACGGTCTACAATGCCATCCATTAAGGGCGCCTCTGGTCCGACCACAGTCAGATCGATAGCCTGATCCGCAGCGAATTTCCGCAGTTTATCCAATTCATGCACTTCTATATTAACGCATTCAGCCAGTTGGGCTATGCCCGGATTTCCTGGTGCGGCATAAATTTTCTCCACTTCAGGGCTCTGGGCCAGCTTCCATACCAGGGCATGCTCCCTGCCCCCCTGACCAATTACCAGCAGCTTCTTTCCCATAACAACCTCCATGTTGTTTTAATAGCCACAGATGAACACAGCTTACCACAGATTATTTAAGCCATGTATCGAATCGCATATGTGACAAACAGAAAAAAATACTCTATATTCATTTACTATTTGTAATCGTTGACCGCAATCATAAACTAAAATAGTGGTATCAAGATATAACATAAAATCAGAATAAATCTGTGTTCAATCGTTCCCCTGATCAATGTTTGAAATGGCGTTCGCCGGTGAATACCATAGCGATGCCGTGTCTGTTGCAGGCTTCAATGCTCTGTTCGTCTCGTATTGATCCTCCTGGCTGAATAATGGCTTTTATGCCAAATGATGCCGCCAGGTCTACGGTGTCACCAAAGGGGAAGAAAGCATCTGACGCCAAGACTGCACCCTGGCATTTCTCGCCGCCTTGCTCCAAAGCGATGCGGGCAGATCCCACCCGGTTCATCTGTCCGGCGCCTACCCCCAGGGTAACCCCATCACGAGCTACCACAATAGCATTGGATTTGACATGCTTGACAATTTTCCAGGCAAATTCAAGATCTGGCAGAAGGTTTTTATCCAAACCGGTTGCGGTTACTACCTCAAGCTTTTTAAAGTCGACCTGACTGTAGTCTTTTTCCTGTACCACGAATCCGCCGCTGACAGTACGCAGCTGTATTTTCCCGCCTGATGATTTTGGGTCCATTTGTAAAACCCGCAGGTTTTTCTTAGCGGTAAAACACTCCAGGGCCCTGGGTTCATAAGCTGGAGCTATAATTACTTCCATAAAAGGCTCGGCAGCTTTTTGAGCAGTGGCCAGATCGACTGTGCGGTTAAAGGCTATGATCCCTCCATAGGCTGATAATGAATCGGCCGCAAAAGCTTTGCTGAATGCTTCTTCCAGCTTATCATCTACGGCTGCCCCGCAGGGATTGGTATGTTTTATAATTACGCAGGCGGGACGGGAGAATTCCTGTACCAACTCCCAGGCGGCTTCCGTATCAATAATATTGTTGTAAGAGAGTTCTTTACCGTTTAGCAGCCGGGCATCAGCCAGTCCGCGCATACCCGTTAGGTTTCTGTAGAAGCAGGCTGCCTGGTGCGGGTTTTCACCATAACGCAATTCATAAACCTTTTCCCCGGCTAGAATGTAATTATCATTAAACTGGCTTTCGGTAAGACCGGCTAGATAGGTGCTGATCATGGCATCATAGGCAGCGGTATGAGTAAAGGCCTCAACAGCCAGTTTAAAACGCATCTCCTGGCTGACTTCACCCTTTTCCAACGATTCTAAAACTTCCCCATAAAAATCAGGCTTAACCACCACAATCACATCACGGAAATTCTTAGCCGCTGATCTGACCATGGATGGTCCGCCGATATCAATATTTTCAATGGCTTCTTCCAAGCTGACCCCTGGTTTGCTGATGGTTTCCCGAAAAGGATACAGATTTACGGCTACAATGTCTATCGGGTTTATATCGTGATAGCGCAGTTGGGCCAGGTGTTCCGGTATTCGCCGGGCCAGAATTCCGCCGTGAATTCCCGGATGCAGGGTCTTCACCCGCCCGTCCAGGATTTCAGGAAAGCCTGTGATATCCGCAACTTTCATCACCTTTATGCCTGCTTCAGTCAAGGTCTTATAGGTCCCGCCCGTGGAAATAATCTCATAACCCAATCTTTCCAAACCACGCGCGAAATCCAGCAAACCATCCTTATTGGAAACACTTATAAGCGCTCTCTTCACGACCCAACCTCCTCAAGAGATTAATATTAAACCACAGATGATTTTGTAATTGTCTCTGTGGCGATTTGCTTAATAATTACCCGCCGTTGACTAAGATAGACACGACCCTGGGCAAATAGCTGCAAGGCCCGCCAGTAGATATTATGTTCCTGTTCCAATATTCTCTCGCTCAGGCTTTCTTCGTCATCGTCATCATAAACCGGCACCACCGCCTGCATAACAATCGGTCCGCTGTCCATCCCCTGGTCAACTATGTGTACTGTGCAGCCGCTGAATTTTACTCCATATTCCACAGCCTGACGCTGGGCATGCAGGCCGGTGAAAGAAGGCAGTAAAGCCGGGTGAATATTAAGTATTCGGTTGGCATAGGCCTGTAAAAATATCGGTCCTACCAGGCGCATATATCCGGCCAGGGCTATGATATTTACCCTGGCTTCATGCAGTTTTTCCACCAGAAGTCTTTCATAATCTTCTCGTCCCGTAAAATCCTGAGGATTGACAAATAGAGTTTTAATACCGCGGTTGGCGGCCTTCTGCAAAACAGGAGCACCATTTTTATCGCTTATCAATATTTTAATTTCTGCCTGCAGCTGGCCTTTATCTATGGCATCGCAAATGGCATCAAAATTGCTGCCGCGCCCTGATGCCAGAACTCCCAGCTGCAGCGGCCCGGGTTCCATAATTCTGATCATGATATGACTGCTCCTTTAATCCCTGACCGGACCTTGCCTATAATAATAGGCTTTTCTCCTTTATCATGCAAGCATTTTAATACGTCATCGCTTTGACTTGGTGAAGTAATGATGGCATACCCAATTCCCATATTGAAGGTACGATACATTTCATCCTTTGCAATATGTCCTAAACGCTGAATCAGTTGAAAAACCGGAGGTGCTTCCCAGCTTCCGGAATCAATCTGCGCCCCCAATCCGGCCGGCAAGACCCGGGGAAGATTTTCCGGCAGTCCTCCGCCGGTAATATGAGCCATAGCCCGGATTTCTACCTCGGGCAGCAAAGATAAAATAGTTTTAACATAAATCCTGGTCGGGGTCAGCAGTTCTTCACCTAAGCTCTTGCCAAGTTCACCAATGTTTTGCTCCATCTTCAAACCGGCTTTGTCAAGCAGGACTTTTCTGACCAGGGAGTAGCCGTTAGAATGTATACCTGAAGAAGGCAGCCCTATAATAAGATCGCCTTCTTTTACCGCCTGCCCGTCTAACAATTTGTCACGTTCCACAGCCCCCACCGCAAATCCGGCCAGGTCATACTCATCTTCTGCATAAAAACCAGGCATTTCAGCGGTTTCGCCACCGATTAAGCTGCAGCCCGCTTGTTCACATCCAATGCTTACCCCTTTTACCAGAGCTTCCACCATCTCTGGTTCCAGTTTTCCTAAAGCAATATAATCCAGAAAAAACAGCGGTTCAGCCCCATGGACCAGAATATCGTTCACACACATGGCGACCAAGTCTATCCCCACCGTGTCATGAACACCCATCATCTGTGCGATTTTAAGTTTCGTGCCTACTCCATCGGTGCCGGATATCAGAACAGGCTGCGTGTATTTGCTGGTATCCAGGGCAAAAAACCCGCCGAAAGAACCTATTCCCGCCAGGACTTCAGGCCGGTGGGTTCTTTGTACCCATTTTTTAATCATATCCACCGATTTATTGGCTTTATCAATATTAACCCCGGTATCTTTGTAGCTTATCGACTGTTCCATCCTCTACTCCTCCCGAGCTTCCAAACCTATCGGGTATTCGCCGCAAAAACATGCGGAACAGAAAAAGGCAGTGTCATCCTTCATGGCCTTAATCATGCCTTCCATACTGAGATAATGCAGGCTGTCCGCTCCGATAAAACTCCGAATATCCTCGATGCTCTTGGTGCTGGCGATCAATTCTTCCCGCCGCGATGTGTCTATACCGTAATAACATGAATGTGCAGTCGGGGGTGAAGCTACTACCAAATGTACTTCTTTGGCTCCGGCCGCACGCATCATTTCTACAATCTGTTTACTGGTAGTTCCTCTGACAATCGAATCGTCAACCATAATGATGCGTTTGTCCCGCACCACCCGTTCAATGGGATTTAATTTTAGGCGCACCCCAAGTTCCCGCATCTGCTGGGTGGGTTGAATAAAAGTACGCCCCACGTAACGGTTTTTCATCAAGCCTTCCTCAAAGGGCAGGCCCGATTCCTCCGCGTATCCCAGGGCGGCACAGTTCCCGAATCAGGTATGGCTATTACCATATCCGCATCAATATGGGACTCCCGAGCTAGTTGGCGTCCCATCTCCCGGCGAGCCTGGTAAACGTTTATGCCGTCAATGGTACTGTCGGGACGGGCAAAATAAATATATTCAAAAATGCAGTGCGCTGTTCGGGTAGTTTTTTTAACTTGCAGGGAACGCAGGCCGTTTTTATCGATTACTATAATTTCGCCTGGTTCTATATCTCGTATGAACCTTGCTCCTACCGTATCCAGGGCTGAAGACTCGGAAGCCAGAACGTAGCTGCCGTTCAAACTTCCCAGGCACAAAGGCCTCATTCCCAGGGGATCGCGTACTCCCACCAGGCAGTCTTCGTTCATAATCAGTAAAGCATAGGCGCCTTTGATATCTATCATGCATTTGGCCAGGGCATCTTCCATGCTGTCCTGGGAATACCTGGCCAGGAGGTTGGCTATAACCTCGGTATCAGTAGTGGTTTGAAAAACCGATCCATAGGTGGCCAGACGTTTGCGCAGCCGAGCGGCGTTCATCAAGTCGCCGTTATGAACCAGGGCTACCATACCATTCAGGTAATGAAACACCAGGGGCTGAGCATTAACCAGGGAGCTGTCTCCGGTGGTGGAATAGCGCACATGACCGATGGCTATACTGCCTTTGAGATTGTCAATATGTTCACTGCGGACCACCTGAGTCACCAATCCCATGCCTTTGTGCAGCTGAATCTTTTCTCCATTGGATACGGCTATTCCAGCACTTTCCTGTCCACGATGTTGCAAGGCATATAAACCGTAGAAAACTGTGCGGGCCGCCTCAGTATCATTCTCAGGTTGTTGCATGTAGATTCCGAAGACTCCGCATTCGTCATGGAATTTGTCATCTATTTCATAACACAATCAATAGTCCCCTCCCATATGGCCGCCGCCTCTTCAACAGATAACTGCAACTGCTTATCCCCGTCTTTGCGGATAACCATATCGCGTCCTCCAACCTGTCCCAGTTCATGCACTTCTATATTAAAAGCCTGCGCCAGCTTCCAGACTTCAGGCAGACTTTGCGGCCGTACGCTCACAACTACACGGCCGGGAGCCTCAGAGAATAGTAGTCCCTCGAAACGCTGAGCCGCAGAGGCAAAATTTATCTCAAAACCAATCCGGCCTTGTATAGCGGATTCGGCCAGGCAAACCGCCATCCCGCCTTCGGATATGTCATGGCATGATGAAAGCAGCCTTTCTTTATGCAAAGATTGCAGTAAAGCTATCAGGTTTTTTTCTTCAATCAAGTCTGGAAGGGGCACCGTCCCACCCTCCAAACCATGGCACGTAAACAGGTATTCGGAAGCCCCCAGATCATCGCTCATTTTTCCCAGCAGCAGGACTAAATCACCCTCTTTTTTAAAGGCTGTTTCATAACCCTGCTCAATGTTCTCCAGCAATCCTGCCATTCCCACCACCGGGGTAGGATAAATTGCCCCGGCGGCCGTCTCGTTATACAGACTTACATTACCGCTTACGACCGGGGTATCCAGAACCCTGGCAGCCTCTGCCATGCCTCTTATAGCGTTTTCCATCTGCCAGTAGATATGCGGTTTTTCAGGATTGCCAAAATTTAAGCAATTGGTCAGGGCCAGCGGTTTAGCTCCCACGCAGGCCAGGTTGCGCGCGGCCTCACATACCGCCAGCATGCCGCCCACATAGGGATCAAGATATACAAACCGGCTGTTGCAGTCTGTGGTCAGGGCAATGCCTTTTTGCGTGCCCTTTACCCTTAAAACGGCTGCATCTCCCGGCCGGGTACGGTTACGGTGTTAATCATTACCTGGTGATCATACTGGGTATAAACCCATTTCTTACTGGCAATCACCGGTGAACCCAACAAACGCTTCAAGCTTTCCAGCGGATCAAGCTGGGGCAGATTGGTCAGGTCCATGGATTTCAATTCTTTATAATAAGGCGGTTCCTCACCCTGGCGGCGATACACGGGACAATCGTCAGTCAAAGCGGCTACCGGCACTTCACCGACCAGGTTCTCGCCTTCATATACCCTGAACATGCCATCTCCGGTGACCCTGCCAATCACTGTGGCATCCAATCCCCATTTATCGAAAATCTCCTCAATGCGCCGTTCGCATCCTGAACGCGGCACAATCAGCATCCTCTCCTGGGATTCGGATAGCATCACTTCGTAGGGAGTCATGCCCAATTCGCGCCGCGGCACCTTCAGCACATCCACTTCCACCCCGCGTCCTTTTTTAGCAGCACATTCAGCCATGGAACTGGTAAGCCCCGCAGCCCCCAGGTCCTGCATTCCCGCTACTAAATCTTCGGCAATCAGTTCCAGGCAGGCTTCAATCAAGAGCTTTTCCATAAACGGGTCGCCCACCTGTACGGAAGGCCGCTTATCCGCCGAAGCCTCGGACAATTCCTCAGAAGCGAAAGTAGCCCCATGAATTCCGTCCCGGCCAGTTTTGGCTCCCACGATCATAATGGGGCTGTCTATATCGCTGGCTACTGCCAGAGCAATTTCATCCTGTTTTACCAGGCCTACACACATAGCGTTTACCAGGGGATTGCCCCGGTAACAGGGATGGAAATAAACCTCGCCGCCAACGGTAGGTATGCCCAGGCAGTTGCCGTAACCAGCTATGCCCGCTACTACCCCGGCGAAAAGCTCGCGGACCCTTTCATCATCAAGCTCGCCAAACCGCAGCGAATTCAGGCTGGCGATAGGGCGTGCGCCCATGGTAAAAATATCGCGTACAATGCCTCCCACCCCGGTGGCCGCACCCTGGTAAGCTCTATCGCCGAAGGATGATTATGGCTTTCTATCTTAAATACCAGAGCCTGGCCGTCGCCGATGTCTACCACACCGGCATTTTCCCCCGGGCCCTGTATAACCTGCGGTCCTTCAGTGGGAAAATATTTTAACAGAGGCCGGGAATTCTTGTATCCGCAATGTTCCGACCACATAACCGAGAACATGCCCAGTTCCAGATAATTAGGTAATCGCCCCATTATCTTCTGCACCTGTTCATATTCCTGGTCATTCAGACCCATTTCCCGATATGTCAGTTCTTTCACTATCTTCCCGCCTCCTTAAGCCAGTCAATCATGGAAGCAAATATGTTATATCCATCGGCACTGCCCAGCAAAGGTTCGGAACATCTTTCCGGATGGGGCATCATCCCCAGCACATTGCCTTCTTTATTGATAATCCCAGCAATATCCGCCAGGGAACCGTTGGGATTGTATTCTTCGCCATCTTCCCCCTGAGAACCGCAATAAGTGAAGAGAATCCGTTCTTCTTTTTGCATTTCTTCCAGGGTGGCGGAATCGCAAAAGTAGTTGCCTTCTCCATGGGCTATGGGTATCTGTATAACCTGATCCTTCTGCAGTTTATTGGTAAAAGGGGTACCGCTCTGCCTAACTTTAAGGTGGACCGGTTTGCAAATGAATTTAAGGCTCTTGTTTCTGAGCATAGCCCCGGGCAGCAAACCTGCTTCCAAGAGTATCTGAAACCCATTGCATATTCCGATCACCAGGCCCCCCGAACGGGCAAACTCAATTACGGCAGGCATGATGGGTGAAAACCGGGCGATAGCGCCGGTGCGCAGGTAATCGCCATAAGAAAATCCTCCCGGCAGTATCAAGGCGTCAAACCCGTTGATTTTGCTCTGCCGGTGCCATATATATTCAGTGTCAATTCCCATTACATTCTGCATTACGTGGTGGCAGTCAGCATCACAGTTGGAACCGGGAAATACAACTACTCCAAACTTCATGCTATATACCCTCCACAATTTCCACCCGGAAGTTCTCAATAACAGGGTTGGCCAGGAGTTTATCACTCATTTCGGCCAATTCCTGTTTAGCCTTGTCCATATCATCCGCCTGCAGGTTTAATTCGATAAACTTGCCCATGCGAACTTCATCGACATTATTATAACCCAGCACGTGCAGGGATTTTTTCACTGCTTCTCCCTGGGGATCAAGCACTCCAGGCTTCAATGTAACATAAACAATGGCCTTCAATATCCCAACCTCCTTAAAATAGACACTGAATTTTTATGACCTTCGCAGATATATCGTTTTAAAAAAGTTAAAAATCAAAACCTAATATCAAAGTCAGCGAAATTCATATTTTTTTGCGGATTCTGCGTCAATTATTATCCCAGTGCTCCTTCGATGCGGCGCACGACTTCCTGGTAGGCTTCCTCTTCTTTGCCCAGGTCGCGGCGGAAACGGTCCTTATCCAGTTTTTCCATACTGACCTTGTCCCACAGGCGGCAGCTGTCAGGTGAAATCTCATCACCTAACAGAACCTCATTTCCAGCCACGCCGAATTCTATTTTAAAATCCACCAGTATTATCCCAATACTATCGAACAATTCCTTAAGGACTTCGTTGACCTGCAGTCCCTTGGCAATCATCTGCTCTAGCTCATCTCTGGTAGCCCAGCCCATTTCCTGGGCATGATATTCATTAATCATAGGATCGTGCAGATCATCATTTTTATAGTAAAGTTCTACGATAGGGGATGAAAATGGTTCTCCTTCTTCACGCCCCAAGCGTTTGGCCAGGCTGCCGGCCATAACATTGCGCACCACAACTTCCACCGGCACCATTCTCATTTTTCTGACCAGTACATTGCGATCATCTATCTGTTCTACCAGATGAGTAGCAATCCCCCTGCTCTCCAGCAATTTGAATAAAAGACAGGAAACACGGTTGTTTACGATGCCTTTGTTTTTAATAATGCCTTTTTTGGCGCCATCAAATGCCGTGGCCTCATCCTTATAGGTCATGATTACCAATCCCGGGTCTTTAGTGGCATAGATCTGTTTGGCTTTACCTTCATACAACATCTCGCCCCGTTCCATACTCTCACTCCTTTTTTTAATTAACCGCAGATTGACACAGAGTATACATTGGTCTGTGGTGAATTTACCCTACTCCAAGCCGCAGCGTTTGAAGATGTAGTCAACATTGGCGGTATAGATACCGGTATCAAAGGCCTCGTCCAGGTCTTCCCGACTCAGGTGCTGCATAATTTCCTGATCCTGTTCCACCAACTGCCGGAAATTTGCGCCCTCGGCCCAGCTCTTCATGGCATTGCGCTGCACCAGGCGGTAGGCTTCTTCGCGCAGCAGGCCTTTTCCTACCAGCACCAGCATCAATTCCTGAGAAAATACCAGTCCTCCGGTTTTATTTATATTCTCTATCATTCTATCCTCATATATGAGTAATCCGGATACGATTCCTGTGAATTTCTCCAGCATATAATCAAGCAGTATGCAGCTGTCAGGAATTATCACTCTCTCCACCGATGAATGCGTGAGGTCGCGCTCATGCCACAGGGCTACATTTTCCATAGCTGCAAGGGCATTGCCTCTTACCACCCGGGACAGACCCGCTACCCGTTCACTCATCATGGGATTACGTTTGTGGGGCATGGCCGAGGAGCCTTTTTGACCCTGGCGGAAGGGTTCTTCGGCTTCGAGGATTTCTGTCCTTTGCAGGTTGCGGATTTCAGTAGCCATTTTCTCCAGGGAACTGGCAATAACTGCCAGAGTGGACATGAATTGCGCATGGCGGTCGCGCTGGATAATCTGGGTTGATACCGGACACGGTGTTAGACCCAGGCTTTCACATACATATTCTTCAACCCGGGGGTCAAGATGAGCAAAATTGCCCACTGCCCCGGAAATGGCTCCGCAGGCGATGACTGCGCGGGCCTGTTCAAGACGGGTAATATCGCGCTGTAATTCACTGTACCACAGGGCCATTTTTAACCCGAAGGTGCTGGGCTCCCCATGCACCCCGTGGGTACGTCCTATATTCAAGGTATATTTGTATTTAATGGCCTTTTCTCCCACCACCTGGCGCAAGCGTTGTAATTTCTGCAGAATAATATCGGCAGCATCCCGCATTTGCATGGCCAGACCCGTATCGAGTATGTCCGATGATGTCATGCCAGGTGAATATATTTTGAGGATTCGCCTACGTATTCACCCACATTAGTCAGGAAAGCAATAACATCGTGATGCACCTCGGCCTCAATTTCCTGAATTCGCTCTACATCAAACCTGGCTTTGGCCTTTATTTCCTGCACTGCTGCAGCGGGTATTTTCCCCAGACTCGCCCAGGCCTCGCAGACGGCAATCTCAATTTTCAACCAGTTATTCAGCTTGCTCTCTTCTGACCATATAGCGCCCATTTCCGGTAATGTATAACGAGGTATCATCGGTTATCCTCCCATAATCATGGTATTGTAAAACGTATTTCTTAAAAGCTGCTTAAAATCATTTTTGCAAATAACTGCTGGGACCGATTTCTTTAAGCCTTTGGTCTTTAGCCCTGACCTCACCTGCCATCTTATCACGGTACTCAATCAGCTTTTGCCGCAGTCCTTCATCGTTTATGGCCAATACTTCAACCGCTAATAGAGCAGCATTGGCTGCTCCATTGATGGCAACGGTAGCTACAGGAATACCCTTGGGCATCTGTACTATGGAATAGAGTGAGTCCACCCCAGACAGGGTACTGGTTTTGATAGGCACCCCAATTACCGGCAATACTGTATAGGCAGCTATTACACCCGGCAGATGGGCTGCTCCTCCGGCTCCGGCAATAATGATTTTGATTCCCCGGTCTGCAGCTCCCGAGGCATAATTGGCAGTCTCTGCCGGAAGGCGGTGGGCGGAACAAATTGTATATTCAAAATCCACTCCAAACTGTTCCAGAATATCCCCGGCCTCTTTCATAATCGCCAGGTCAGAATCACTGCCCATAATAATCCCCACTTGAAGCATTCTTCAATCCTCCCTTAATAAGACTTAACTATAATCAGGACGTTTACTACAGATACACACAGATTTGTATAGAATAACTAAATAAAGATAATTAAAACCAATGTTCATCTGGGCTGATGCTCTAAAAATAATTAAGCCCGAGCGGGAAATCTCTCAACCGAAACCTCCCCGCCTGGGCTTTTATCCCTATACGGTGTAGTGCTCACGCACCTGTGCCACTCGGACCAGTCCATGGCCTGCCATGCGGAACCCTAGACACACTTTCGCGTTTCCTAAGCATTATTAGCTTACATCATGATAGTAACAAAGCAGCTTTACCATGTCAACTTGCTAAAGGGTAATTTACCTGATTATTCTTGCAGCTGCAGATCCACCCAGCGACATACCCGTTCGGAATAGAGCAGCTGCATGTGGTTAACAGGCAAAACGCACTTGTCTCTTAACCGGGCCCCTTCCCGCGCCAGACTGTCAGTGTAGAAAACGCTGTCCACAAATACCAGCCCATCGCCCGGGCCGCTTTCATCTCCGGGAACGCCATGAAACAAGTGCTTGCTGCCAGCCAGGACCGAAAACTCAATCTCAGGGGGCAGTCCATGGCGGTTTAAAACTTCTATCATATTGCCGCCGTCAGCAATAGCTTGATTAATGCCGCGTGAATGACTGAATAACCCGGCCCCCCCGTAATATGTGGTCCACCAGTCTGGCTGCATGGGATCAATGCCGTACTCTCCGTCCCAACGGTACAGCATCTGGCTCTGTCCAGGGAAACAACCATCCTTATAAATAGCCCGAGAAGTTACATCAACCATCGCCCCAAAAACCATCAAACGATCCCAGGCCATTACTCCGCTTGATGATGAAGTATAAATCAAGTAATTAACCAGCGGGTTGCGAAAGGTGAAATCCACTCCCAGGTTAGGAGTACCCAGCATTATATAACGGTTCACATCATCCTGATAAGGAGTGTGGGCCAGACCGCACAGGTATATCCGAGCCGCCATCCCGCCTTTACTGTGAGCTACCAGATTGACTTTATTCTGACCTGTTGCCTCTTTCACCCTGGCTATGGCATCAGCCAGCTGTTCAGCCTGTACATAATTATCACCATGAAGATGAGAAAAAGTGACAGCAAAAACCCGGTAACCCATAGCGATAAGCTGCTGCTGCAGCCCGGTGTAACCCATAGCGAACAGATCAGTAAATGAAGTAGCATCAAGGCCGGCCCCGTGAACCAACAGCACCGGGGTCTTATGCAGGTTGCTGTCCCAGCCGGGAGCGAAATGCAGGAGATAGTTATTAGACTTAGGAGTACTGCTGCCAAAGGCAGATATGATATCCAGGTCATGATGACGGTTTTCATTACAGAATGGCTCGTGTCTGTTCTCCAGGCTGTCTACCTGCCGCCGCTCTACCTTTTCCCAGAAGCGATGGCTGTGGTGGTAATCCGACCCCACTCCCAGAAACATGCTGCGGGAAAAATGCTGTATAAGTTCTTGACCAGAATTGCCGAGCATGTTCAAAAAAGGCTGGCTGGATAAACGATCTGACATTTTAACCCCCCCTGTGAACACTATAACCTATTATTACAATAATTGCTTGTCTCCCCAGCGTTGCCTGTAAAATTTACATCAGGCCCGATAATTTCTCTTTAAGTTTTTTCAGCTCGTTTTGGATTAACAAAGCTTCAGAACGCAGCCCGTCTTCTTCCAGCATCACCAGCTGGTCTAAATCGCTGTCCTTTTCCAATTGTTCCAATCTGTATAACAGTTCAGCGGCCATTTCCTTTATATACTGCTCCACGTCTTCCCCCTGATGTTTTATTTTTTCATATTAAGATTCTATCCGTCAGCAGCCTCCTTTATAAGCTGATCAACACACAACTATTGATTAATCAAGAATTACATAAATATATTGATTTCTGGTTTGTTCCACGGTTTATAATTAAGACAATATCTCATGCGAAAGAAGGGCAGAAATTATGCGTATAAAAAATCATTCACCATCGTTCTACTGCTTTTATTTGTGACTGTTTTGCTGGGAGGCTGTTCATCAGGAAAAGATTCAGCAGATAAAGGAACCGGGAAAGAAAACCCCATTGCGGAAACCAAAGTTAAAAAGAGCGTTGTTCTATACTTTGGCGACGAGCAAGCCGAAAAGGTTGCCGCGGAAAAACGCATAATAGAAATACCGCGCTCGAGCAGCACTGCCGTTTTAGCTGAAGCTATAGTAAAAGAACTGATAAAAGGCCCGCAGAATAAGAAATTGCAAAAGACCATCCCTCCTGAAGCCCGTTTGCTGTCTTTAAAAATTCAGAATTCAACCGCCTATGTTAACTTCAGTGAAGAAATGGTGACCAAACACTGGGGGGGCAGCGCCGGTGAAACCATGACCATTTTTTCGCTGGTTAACAGCCTGACAGAACTAAAAGGTATAGATAAAGTACAGATATTGATTAATAATCAAAAACAGGAAAGCCTGTTGGGTCATTACTCCACATCTGACCCGTTTGCCAGGAATGAGGATATTATTGCCCCATAAAGTCCCGTGCTGAATATAGTCATTGTATTGATATTATGCTATGATTTGGCAAAGGGAATATTGGAAAGAGAGGTGGATTAATGCCCAAAGAAAGCTTTCAGGTTACCTTTTGGGGAGTCAGAGGTTCACTGCCGGTACCCGGCGCAGAAACCATTCGTTTTGGCGGCAATACTTCCTGCGTACAGGTACAAATCGGCGAGCAGCTTATTATTTTTGACGGAGGTACCGGAATATACAAACTTGGCCAACAGCTTGTCAAAAATCCAGCTCCTGTTAAGGGCGATATTTTTATCACCCATACCCACTGGGACCACATCCAGGGTTTTCCCTTTTTCAGCCCGGCTTTTATACCCGGGAACCGTTTTACTCTATATGGTCCGGCCAAAACAGATAATACTTTTGCCGAACTTATGAAAGGTCAAATGGTTTATCAACATTTTCCTGTCAGTCTCGATTCAATGGGGGCAGGCATTGATTTTTGCGAGCTTGACAGCGGGGAGGATCTGGACCTGGGAAACGGCGTCCGCATTAGAACCGTACATAACAACCATCCCAATGGAGGCATATCTTATCGTGTTGATCACGAAGGACGCTCGGTTTGTTATGTTACCGATACCGAGCACTATGAATATATAGATCCTGATATCAAATCTTTTATTTCCCAAGCCGATCTGGTAATATACGATACTCATTTTACTGATGATGAATATCATGGCTATGAAGGCTACCCTACTAAAAAAGGCTGGGGTCATTCAACCTGGCAGGAAGGTATCAAACTCATTGAAGCAGCTGAGGCTAAGAAATTGGTACTGTTTCACCATGCCAATTTTCACAATGATAAAGATATGGAGACAATTGAAAAAGATGCCCGCAAACGCTATTCAGACTGCGTTGCCGCCCGTGAAGGAATGGTGATAGCTCTGTGAAAACGGTTACCCCGGAGATTCTCCAGCAAATGGAAGACATTTTAAACATCGGCATAGCGCTTTCTGCGGAAAAGGATAAGAATCGTCTGTTAGAAATGATAGTAAGTGAAGCCAGGAGAATAACCCGGCTGATGCCGGAACCTTATACCTTTGCGATGGTGATAAACTGGTTTTTAAAATCATGCAGAATGAAAGCATGAACACCTTTCGGGGGGGGCAGGGTGAAGAAATAAACCTGCCCCCTGTTCCTTTGCGTATGGAAAACGTTTCTGCTTTTGTAGCTCTTACCCATATGAGGGTAAACATACCCGATGTTTATCACGCTGAAGAATTCGATTTTTCTGGACCAAAGAAATTTGATGAAGCCACCGGTTACCGTACCCTGTCCATGCTGGTCATACCCTTGGAAAACCATGAGGGAACTGTCATCGGCGTACTGCAGCTTATAAACGCCACTGACGAAGATGGTAATTTGATTCCCTTTGCCCAGCACTATGAAAAAGTGGTGGCTTCTCTGGCCTCCCAGGCCGCGATATTCCTGACCAATATCCAGCTTTTGCGTGATATCGAAAACCTGTTTAATTCTTTCGTGGATGTAATGGCCACCGCCATCGACTCACGCACCCCCTACAATGCCAACCACTCCCGGCGGGTGGCGCTTTTAGCCGGGCAACTGGCGCAGGCGGTGGATAAAGAAAACGAAGGCCGCTGGGGCAGTGAATACTTTGATGAAGAACGGGTGGCGCAGTTGGTTATGGCAGGCTGGCTGCACGATATAGGCAAAATCGCCACCCCGCTTGAAGTCATGGATAAAGCCAGCCGTATAGAACGCCAGCTTGAACTGGTGATGCAGCGTTTTGACTATATCTATGCCGAGCTGCGCAATCAATACCTGGAACGCAAACTTAACGCCATGCAGTCAGGCTGCGAACAGATTGAAGATGTTGAAAAATGGTGGGAGCAAGAGCGCCAGGCTCTGGAAGAAGCGCGGGATCTTATATTAAAAATGGATAACCCGGCTACTTTCGTGGATAAAGAACTGCAGGACCGTATTAAAGAGGTGGCTGTTCGCACCTACATTGACCCCACCGGTCGGGAGCTCCCCTGGCTTAAAGACGAAGAACTGCATTGTCTCTGTGTGGTTAAAGGCACATTGACAGATGAGGAACGCAAGATCATGGAAGATCACGTGGTAGTGACCGGCCGTATGCTTGATAAGATGCCTTTTACCTTGAAGTTAAAAGATGTTCCTTATTTTGCTTCTATCCATCATGAACATTTGAACGGTAAAGGTTATCCTAACGGTTTGGCCGGGGAACAGATCCCTATAGAAGGACGTATACTGGCCCTGGTGGATGTGTTTGATGCCCTGACCGCCGATGATAGGCCTTATAAAAAGGCCATGCCTCTGGAACAGGCCTTAAAGATCCTGGGCTTCATGGTCAAAGACCAGCAGCTGGACGGAGACCTGCTGGACATATTTATTCGTCATCAGGTGTGGGAAAAGATCTGATACCAAAGGGGTGCTCCTGCACCCCTTTGGCTTTTATTATTCCCACTCTATCGTTCCCGGCGGTTTGCTGGTAATATCGTATACCACCCGGTTTACTCCCCGCACCTCATTAACTATGCGACGAGCCATAATATCTAAAAGTTCATAGGGCAAACGCGCCCACTCGGCGGTCATAGCATCATGCTTACCACCGCCCGGATTATGATAGGATGGGCATAAGTGCGCGCGTCCCCCATTACGCCTACACTGCGCACCGGAGGCAAAACGGCAAAGGCCTGCCAGATCTCGCAATCAAGTCCGGCTTTTTTAATCTCTTCCCGTACTATGGCATCAGCTTCCCGGAGAATCTCCAATTTTTCAGCCGTAACCTCTTCCAGGACTCTGACTCCCAAACCGGGACCGGGAAAGGGCTGCCGCCAGATAAGCTCTGCGTCCATACCCAGTTTCTCGCCTATAATTCTTACCTCATCCTTGAAAAGGAGACGCAAAGGTTCCAGCAATGAAAATTCCATATCCTCCGGCAAGCCCCCTACGTTGTGATGGCTCTTTATGGTATGCGCGGTGCGGGTGCCGCTTTCAATTACATCCGGGTAAATGGTGCCTTGAACCAGATAATCGATTTCTCCCAGTTTAGCTTTTTCCGCTTCAAAAACCCGGATGAATTCCTCACCAATAATTTTACGTTTTTCTTCCGGATCGGCCACTCCTGCCAGCCGGTTTAAAAAACGCTCCGCAGCGGGAACGAAAACCAGGTTCATGCCCATTTTTTCATGGAAGGTTTTTATAACCTGTTCCGATTCGCCTTTGCGCATCAGACCATTGTCAACATATACACAAACCAGCTGCGAACCCACCGCCCGGTGCACCAGAGCCGCAGCTACCGAAGAATCTACTCCCCCGCTCAAGGCGCACAGAACCCTTTTATTGCCGACTTTGCTTTTAATATCATTGACAATTTCACTGATAAAATCACTTAAGTCCCAGTCGCCCTTTAAACCAGCCACCTTAAACAGAAAGTTGCGCAGGACATCCATTCCATAGGTGCTGTGCCGTACTTCGGGGTGAAACTGTACGCCGTACAATTTTTTTTCAGGGTTTGCCATGGCGGCCACCGGGCATGCAGCAGTTTTGGCAGTAACGCTGAATCCTGCAGGCAATTCCTGCACCGAGTCACCATGACTCATCCAAACCTGCATTTCATCCGGCAGCCCGTCAAAAAGCAGATCATTACCGGCAGGGTTTAAATAGGCCCGCCCATACTCCCGCATGGCCTCATGGGCAGCAACCCTTCCCCCCAAAATCTGCGCCATTGCATGCATGCCATAACATATTCCCAGAACCGGAATGCCCATTTTAAAAAAACGCTCATCACAGGCCGGAGCGTCTTTTTCATGCACACTGGCCGGGCCGCCGGTTAAAATTATCGCCCGGGGATTTTTAGCCAGCAATTCCTCATAACTGATATCATAGGGATGCATTTCACTGTAAACTGCGAGTTCCCGGACCCGCCGGGCTATGAGCTGATTGTACTGCCCGCCGAAATCCAGGACTATTACCAGTTCTTTATCCATTTTTCACCTCGATTTTTCATATACGGCTGGTTTCAAAATACATACCGCCGGGTAATGTCGGTACTGCTCCGCATAATCTAAGCCATAGCCCACCACAAATTTATCTGGGATGGAGAAACCAACATAATCCGGAAAGATTTCTGTTTTACGCCGGGTGGGTTTGTCCAGCAAACAAGCGATTTTAACACTGCGCGGATTGCGGGTTTTTAAGTTCTCAACAATATATTTTAATGTAAGGCCGGTGTCAATTATATCTTCCACTATCAGCACATCGCGGTCCTTAATGGAATATTCCAGGTCCTTTACAATGCGCACTTCACCCGAGGAAGAAGTAGAAAGACCATAGCTGGAAACATCCATAAAATCCAATTCCATCGGTACATCTATTTCACGAATTAAATCAGCCATGAACACAAAAGCACCTTTTAATATACCGACAACCAGCAGCTCTCGGCCGCGATAATCCTCGGATATCTTTTGGCCCATTTCCACTACCTTTTGGTGTAATTGTTCACGGTTAAATAACACTTCTACTTGCAATAAATCCAACGTCTATCCCTCCCTATTGGATTATATCAACAAGTCAGGCCGGGTGCAATTATGGTGTAGCTCAGATGGGCAGACAAAACAAATTCTCCCTGCGGGTACTACAGCCTTATGCAAAATATTTTACCTAATACATTAAAAAACGGGGGTCCGAAGACCCCCGTGGCCAACTAATTCTTTTTACTCGTATTTGGCGCTTTGATTTGAATCTTTTCATTTAGATCTTTAAAACCCACCGATATATGCAAAACGGTTTTGGGCATCTTTTTGTTTACAGCATTCAAACTGGCTTTTTTTATAAAGCCTTCCCGGTAATCAATCCAAAATCGATACTCAAAATCCTTCCACAGTGTCTCCAGCAACTGGCTTTCCACCGTGGGCTTGCACTTAACCACCAGACATTCCGCACCATCCACGAACTCAAAGCCGCTTTTCTCCACATTATTAATTTCTTTAAATCTGAAATTAGAAAGGGGATTCAGTTCGGAAATAAATAATTCTTCGGCTTTATCGGTTCCACTATCTATTTCCAGCCAGTGTTTGGAAAAAGAATCGTAATTATAGATAATGCGGTCGATATAATAGATATCTACAGGTGTGTTAACCATCTCCCCCTTTATATGCGTATTTCCTTCATCCTTTTCACCTGCTACCCGACTTATCACCTCCTTCCTGCCTTCAACAGTAAAGTCTGAACTTAAGCTGTATCTATAACTCTTAGCTGCTGCCATGTTTTGACTGGCTTTTAATAATTCAGTTTGTGGTTCTAATTTGGATTTGACATAATAATCTCTAATTTTATCCAATGATAAAATCGTTGTTCCAACTATAAGAACCAGAACTATCACTGCAACCCATTTTTTATTGATCTTCCTCACTCCCCGCAGTCTCCTGTTGGAGGTTAAATGCCCAATCCGCCTTCATTTTTTACTGTCGTTTGCCCTGTGGTAATATATATTATTAGAAGCAGAATTAATATATTACCGCCTGATGATAGCATTTTATTCCATTCAACTGCTGGTGTTATTAAGCCGCATACAGAGGTTTGGTTTATTGTATACTTGTATACTGAACTATATATTCTTTACCCCGGATATTGGATTTGATATAATTTGCAGGAATATTGTATAAGGCAAAGGAGGCTTATATAAGAGTGTTTAAGACCTATGATGATGTGATGAGTTTTTGTAAGGAACACGGCATACAGATGATCGATTTTAAAATGATCGACCTGATGGGCCGGTGGCGCCACCTCGGGATTCCCGTAGGCCGCTTCAAACCTGATACCCTGAGATACGGTATAGGATTTGATGGTTCCAATTACGGTTTCGCTCCCGTGGAAAACAGCGATATGGTATTTATTCCCGATATTACGACCGCTGTTTTCGATCCCTTCACTGAAGTTCCTACCCTGAGCATGATTGGCGATGTATTCGTTATCGCGCAGCCGGAGAATTATCGTTTTGAACAGGACCCCCGTTCCATAGCTTTTAAAGCGGAAGAATATATGAAATCGACCGGTATAGCCGATGAGATGCGTATCGGACCGGAATACGAATTTTATGTATTTGACCATGTTACTTATGAAAACTCACCGCATCGCACCGGTTTCAGTATCGATGCTGAACAGGCCATCTGGAATGGCGGTGAAAACGAATTTCAAAACCTGGGGTATAAGATTCCCTTAAAGGGCGGCTATCATATCGGACCGCCCCAGGATATTCTCTATGACCTGAGATCCCGCATGTGTGTTTTATTGGAAGAAAACAATATTCCGGTCAAGTATCACCACCATGAAGTGGGCGGCCCCGGGCAGCTGGAAATCGAAGTGGAATTTGGGCCAATGCGGGAAATGGCCGATAAAACCATGCTGGCCAAATACCTTATAAAAAACCTGGCCTTCCAGGAAGGCAAAACCGTTACCTTTATGCCTAAACCTTTATTTGGCGAAGCGGGCAGCGGTATGCATGTGCATATGCACCTGTTTAAAAACGGCAAACCGATTTTCCATGATGAAAAAGGTTATTCCGGTTTAAGCAAAAAAGCCTTGAATTTTATTGGCGGGGTATTAAAGCACGCGCCGGCTGTATTGGCCTTTACCAATCCCAGCACCAACTCCTACAAGCGTTTGATTCCCGGTTATGAAGCCCCGGTAAGCGTTTGTTTTGCCACTGCCAACCGCAGCGCGGTTATTAGAGTACCGGCCTATGCCAAGAGCCCTAATCAGAAGCGCTTTGAATTCCGTTCCGCTGACGCTACCTGCAATCCCTACCTGGCTTATTCAGCGATTCTAATGGCAGGCCTGGACGGCATTAAACGTAAAATCGACCCGACTGCCGAAGGTTTCGGTCCTTATGATGTTAATCTCTATACGTTGTCCAAAGAAGAACAAACTAAAATCAAGGGTCTGCCCAAATCCCTTGACGAAGCCCTGGATGCCCTGGAGAAGGATCATGAATTCCTGCTGGCCGGCGGCGTATTCCCCCAGCGTTTAATTGAGATATGGATTGAAAACAAACGCAAAGAAGCCCGCAGAATAAATGATATACCTCATCCCTTGGAATTCGAGATGTATTACGACCTGTAAAAAAGCCTTATTAAAAGGCGTTCGGATTACCGGACGCCTTTTAATTTGGGTTTAATTTTCAAAATATTCATGCATTTTTGCTGTTTTGTGTTAAAGTATTTACCATGATAAATACGCAAATAATAGACGAAAACGCAAGAACCATCCGCGTGAAATCAACAGGGAGGATTATGATGCAGCTGCCCGTATTACAAATCGCAGACTTAAAACCCCGCTATCCCATCATCCAAGGGGGAATGGCCGTTAGGGTTTCCACGGCTTCATTATCAGGAGCGGTAGCTAAAAATGGCGGAATAGGTACTATTGGGGCTACAGGGTTAAGTCCCGCTGAATTGGCTCAAGAGATACAGGCCGCCCGCAAACTGGCTGAAGGCGGCATTATTGGAGTAAACATTATGTTTGCCGCGCGCCAGTTTGCGGAGCTTGTACACACATCGATAAAAGAAAAAATCGATTTGATTTTTACCGGCGCTGGTTTTTCCCGCGACATTTTCCGCTGGGGTATGGAAAGCAACACTCCCATAGTGCCAATAGTCTCTTCGGCTAAAGCGGCGCGCCTGGCGGAAAAGTCGGGCGCAGCGGCGGTGGTGGCCGAAGGTTTTGAAGCCGGGGGACATTTGGGAACTGATCGCTCTATCAAGGAGATCCTCCCGGAGATTTTAGATACGGTAAAAATTCCGGTCATTGCGGCCGGGGGTATTGTAGACGGAAAAGATATGGCGGAAATGATCAATCTGGGAGCCAGCGGCGTACAGATGGCTACCCGTTTTGTCTTGAGTGAAGAATGTTCTGTAGCCGATGAATTTAAACAGGTTTACCTGCAGGCTAAAGAAGAAGATGTGGTGATTATAAAAAGCCCGGTAGGATTGCCAGGGCGGGCAATTAAGAACAAATTTATTAAGGAGATAGAGGAAGGCAATGCCCCTCTGGACGAGTGTTCGGCTTGCTTAAAAGACTGTTCCGGAGATTACTGCATTATGCAGGCCTTAATCAATGCCCGTAATGGTCTGGTCAATGAAGGGGTGGTCTTTTCCGGTAAGAATGTATTTAAAATCAAAGAAATCCTGCCTGTAGCAAAAATTTTCGAAAAGCTCTTGGCAGAATTCCAGGCAGTTTAAAGACTAAAAAAGGGCTGCCGCTATGGCAGCCCCTAATTTATTTGACTTACATCATGCCGCCCATGCCGCCCATACCACCGGCGCCCATGGCCTTCATCTCATCCTTATTGGGAATCTCGGTTACCACTGCCTCAGTGGTCAGAACCATAGCCGCGATGCTGGCAGCATTCTGAACCGCAGAGCGGGTTACCTTGGCCGGGTCAATGATACCGGCACTGATCATATCTTCATAAGCTCCGGTCAGGGCATTGTAGCCGATACCAACAGGGCTGTCCTTAACCTTTTCTACTACTACCGAACCTTCAGCGCCGGCATTGTTTGCAATCTGACGCAGAGGCTCTTCCAGAGCTTTCTTAACCAGTTTTACACCGGTCATTTCATCGCCCTCGGACTGAATGGCTTCAACCGCTTTAATAGCGTTAATCAGGGCTGTACCTCCGCCGGATACGATGCCTTCTTCGACAGCGGCTTTAGTGGCGGCCAAGGCATCCTCAATGCGGTGCTTCTTTTCCTTGAGTTCGGTTTCGGTAGCTGCACCCACTTGAATAATAGCTACGCCGCCGGACAATTTAGCCATTCTCTCCTGCAGTTTTTCTCTGTCATATTCAGAATCGGTTTCTTCAAGCTGAGTTTTGATATTAGCGATGCGGGCCTTTACATCTTCCTCAGAACCGGCGCCGTCAACGATAATGGTTTCGTCTTTCTTAACAACAACCTGGCGGGCCCGGCCCAGCATCTCCAAAGTTACATTTTCCAGCTTGATACCCAGGTCTTCAGAGGCAACCTGACCCCGGGTCAGGATAGCTATATCTTCCAGCATAGCCTTTCTTCTTTCGCCAAAAGCCGGAGCTTTTACGGCTACACAGTTAAAGGTGCCTCTCAGTTTGTTGACGACCAGGGTAGCCAAGCTTCGCCTTCAATTTCTTCAGCAATCAGCAGCATAGGCTTGCCGGTTTGCACGACTTTTTCCAGTACGGGCAGGACTTCGTGAATGGAGGTGAGTTTTTTGTCGCTGATGAGAATATAGGGGTCATCCAATACGGCTTCCATCTTTTCAGCGTTGGTAACCATATAATGGGAAATATAACCACGGTCAAAGCTCATGCCTTCGACAACTTCCAGCGAGGTTCCTACTGACTGGGATTCTTCAACTGTAATAACACCGTCGCGGCCCACTTTTTCCATGGCGTCAGCGATAAGTGCGCCTATATCAGGATCGTCAGCGGAAATAGCGGCTACCTGAGCAATAGCTTCCTTGGATTCGATAGGTTTGCTGATAGATTTGATGTCTTCTACGGCAGCTTGAACAGCCTTTTCAATGCCTTTTCTCATAATCATGGGGTTGGCGCCGGCGGCTACATTCTTCAGACCTTCTTTAATCATGGCCTGGGCTAATACCGTGGCGGTGGTGGTTCCGTCACCGGCAACATCATTGGTCTTAATAGCAACTTCTTTAACAAGCTGGCAGCCCAGGTTTTCCCAGGGGTCTTCCAGATCTATGTCACGGGCGATGGTTACACCATCATTGGTAATGGTAGGTGAGCCGAATTTGCGGTCCAGTACCACATTACGGCCCTTGGGTCCCAGGGTTACCTTTACAGCATTGGCCAGGGTATCAACGCCTCTTTCCAGGGCTCTTCTAGCTTCTTCACCAAACTTAATTTCTTTGGAGATCATCTATGTAGTCCTCCTTTTTCCTTTTCTTATTTCAGAATTCCCAGAACATCACGTTCGGCCATAATCAGGAAATCTTCGCCATCCAGCTTGATTTCAGTGCCGGCATATTTGGAGAAGATGATCTTATCACCAACAGCTACGTTCATCGGCAAACGTTCCCCTTTGTCATTGATAGCACCGGGACCAACTGCCATTACTTCGCCTTCCTGAGGCTTCTCCTTGGCGGTGTCAGGCACATAAAGTCCGCTCTTGGTTTTTTCCTCAGCGGGTTCAATGACTTTTACGACCAGCTTATCGGCTAAAGGTTGGATCTTCAAAGGTATACCCCCTTCGTTAAGTTAAAATTTTGTTAGCACTCAATGAGCATGAGTGCTAATACACATCTATAATATTAGGCAAGACCCCTCGACTGTTCAACACAGATAATCCTCGGAATCCGCCCAATATGTTCGATTAATATTATGCTACGCCTTATTTCTATTTATACCTTTAAAAATCAAAAATTTTTATTTTTTATCCCTGCCCGCATTCGGCAGCCTCACCTTTCAATATATCCAGGCCATGAGGCAGGGCATCCATTATGGCTTCCAGCGATTCACGCACACCTTTTACACTGCCGGGAAGATTAATAATTAAAGTATTGCCGCGGATTCCGGCCACGGCACGGGACAACATAGCCCGCGAGGTTTTTTGCATACCAAAAGCCCTTATGGCTTCAGGAATTCCCGGAACCATCCTTTCAATAACCGCCAGGCTGGCTTCAGGCGTGACATCACGCTTGGAAAAACCGGTTCCTCCCGAGGTAAGCACCAAATCCAGTTTTAATTCATCGCAGGCATATATTAATTTATCGATAATCAGGTCCTTTTCATCGGGAACTATCTCATAATAGTCAATTTTAGCGGCCTCACCCAGTACCCGCCTGATCTCCTGCCCGGAAAGATCCTCTCTTTCACCTTTGGAACCTTTGTCACTCATAATCAGAATACCTACCCGGTACATCATATCACCTCGATATTAATCAAGTTCTCGCTTCAGATGCCCGCTTTTTCCGCCATCTTTTTCCATAAGCTGAACCTCTGTAATCTCCATCCACCGGTCAACTGCCTTGCACATGTCATAAACAGTCAAGGCCGCCGTTGATACCGCCGTGAGAGCCTCCATTTCCACCCCGGTTTTGCCTGTAGTTTTAACCTGGGCTTCAATTAAAATACAGTTATTGTCTTCATCAATAGTAAATTCAACATTTACGGAGGTTAAAAGCAAAGGGTGGCACATAGGAATCAAATTCGAAGTCTGTTTCGCGCCCATAATTCCCGCCACCTGCGCCACTGCCAGCACATCACCCTTTTTAATTCCGCCGCTTTTAATCAATTCTATAGTTTTTCTTTGCATCCGTACCACAGCCCGGGCCACAGCCACTCTCTCGCTGTCGGTCTTGGAGCTCACATCCACCATGCGTGCCCGGCCCTGTTCATTTATATGAGTAAAGTCCATGGCTAGCCTCCTATTTGATACATCTTGCGCTCGTTCTCAATTCCCCAGCCGCTGCTCATCTCATGATGCGCAGGTTTTTTACTGATGCATTTCCGGAACAAATCCAGCAGTTCAGCATCACTGGCGCCGTTACGGAGCGGAGTTTTTAAGTCAACCTCCGTTTTATCATAGAGGCAAGCCCGCAGACGACCATCAGCGGTCAAACGGATACGATTACATTCTCCGCAAAAATGGTTGCTCATCGGACTGATAAATCCTATTGAACCCTGGCCGTTCTCAATTTGATAATATTTAGCCGGGCCATTGCCGGCAATCCTTCTTGCGGTTATCAGTTTATACCTGCTCTCAATCCGGCTTTTGATCTCTTCGCTGCTGACTACCCGTTCCTTTTTCCAGAAGCGCAGGTCTCCAACCGGCATAAATTCTATGAATCGTATATGCACCGGGTAATTGTAAGCCAGATCGGCAAAATCAAGAATTTCATCATCATTAAATTGTCCAATAATAACCGTATTGATTTTTACCGGATGCATATTCAAATCAATCGCTTTAAATATTGATTTTTTTACTGCTTCAAGATCGCCGCACCTGGTTAAATATCTGAAACGCTCTGATTTAAGGCTGTCCAAGCTGAAATTAACCCGTTTTAACCCGGCCTGCTGCAGTTCTTCAGCCACAGCGCCAAACAAAATCCCGTTGGTAGTGATGCCTATGTCGTCAATTTCGGACAATCCCGCTATATAACGTATTAACTGGCTTATATTGCGTCTCACCAGAGGCTCTCCCCCTGTAAGCCTTACTTTGTGTATGCCGGCCTGGGCAGCCACATTAACCAGCCGCGCCATTTCTTCCAGGTTTAAAATAGAGCTGTGCTCCATCTTCTCCACGCCGTCCTCGGGCATGCAATAGCGGCAGCGCAGGTTGCACCTGTCTGTTATTGAGATGCGCAAGTAATTAATTTCTCGTTCAAACCTGTCCCTCATATCTACATCCCTCTCCCCGGTAACAAAACAACGCAGAGCACTATACAATAGAAAACACGGCAAATATAAACAACGTAAGATTAACAGATCTCATAACAAGTCGTTATAGTCCGCGTTCTCTAATTCTAAAAACAACCCAGCTCGCAAGCAAAGATCTTTATTTTCGCTTCATTACAAGCCTTACCGATATCGCCCGGATCAACATTCAGTTTTTCCGCCAGTTCTCTCGCCTCGGTGCAGCTTATACGCCCTCCGGGATACGTTTCCTTGAGTTTTTGTACCAATTGTTCTTTATCGATTTTTTCAGACATAGTAAATAACCTCCCAAAAAATAATCAAACTCCCTGGAAAGGGAGCAGTGTTTCAGAGATATACAGACTCCTTTCCAAAGGGAGGCATACCAGTTTCCCTGTATACCCTAACGTTTAACCCACCATAGCGCTTATAACCTTAGGTGAGCTAAATCGGAGTTCTTATTACAGTATTCATTATACAACAGCAGTACAGGCTCGACAATTGTTTACAGAATGTTTGCTTTCTAGATAATCGCAACAAATCAGCATATAAATAGCAACCCGGAGCAGTTTATGGAAAAAAGTCCGGATTCACGGTTATTCCTGGCTATCGCTAACGAGCCAATTGACTGGCACATCATGTTCCTGAGGATATGTATCATTCACAATCTGAAACCCGTAACATATCCCGCAAATAAAAGCATCAGGCCGAAGCCTGGGCAGGAAACGGTCATAATAGCCCCTTCCGTATCCCAAACGATATCCCTGCAGGTCAAAAGCGAGTCCCGGAACCAATACCACGTCAATTAATCGCGGATCATAGGGACTTCCTGCAGGTTCCTTTATCCCCCAGGCATTTGTCTGTGTATCTTTGAAACTTTGCAGTTGGACAGCATTCATTATCCCATTCTCTTCCACCCGGGGAAGCAAAATAATCTTTCCCTGCCCCTGCAGTTTTTCTAAAAAGGCCGCCAGGGTTACTTCGTTCTTTATGCTGCTGAAGCCCATAATAACCCGAGCATTTTTAATGGGCTGCAGTTCTTCCAGCCGCGCCGTAATCCTGGCGCTGCGAACCGCTGTTTCCTCTGGGCTCAATTTATCCCTGGCATCCTGTATCTGTCTGCGCAGAGCCTTCCGCACATCAGTTATAGTAACATCCATTAAACTACAGACCTTTCTTATAACGGGCTTGCAGGTAGTAATACAAGGCTATCCCCAGCAGTAACAGAATCAGAGTATAGACTTGCCCCAGAGAAAGTACGCCTATCATTATGAGACTGTCTCTAAAAAACTCCACGATAAATCGATATAGGGCATACCCGATAATATAAACCGTAAAGACCTGCCCGTTAAATCTGCGCCGCGGGTAAAGCCAGAACAAGATCGCAAACAGCACCAGATTAAGCGCAGAACTGTACAGCTGGGTAGGATAACGGTAAAAGCCATCGACTGCAGGAAATACCACACCCCATTTAGAGGAGGTTATGGCTCCGTAGCAGCAGCCATTCAGGAAGCAGCCGATGCGGACTATAGCATAGCCCAAAGCCAAAAAAGGCGCAAAAATATCGGCCATAGCCCAAAAAGATAATTCCTTGCGGCGCAAATATACGACAAAAGGCAGCAGCCCCCCCGCCAGGGAGCCGTACCAAACCAGACCCCTGATTCCTTCTCCGTGCAATGATAAAACCGCCAGGGGATTACGTATAAAATCAATCCATTCATAGGTGATTATATAAGCGATTCTTCCCCCGAGTACTCCGCCGACTACACACAGCAAAATAAGGTCTGCCGCGATCTCGCGTTTAAAGCCTTCCCGCTCCAAACAACGCCCTATACCTATAATAGCTATTAACACCGCCAGGGCCAGCATAAATCCCCAGGAAAATATTTTTATGGTCCCAACTGCCATAAAACTGGTTGCAAAACCGTCCCTCCGTTTTACCTAATTATTTGTAAATTATCCGTTAAATTCAGTTATTTTTTATCCACAGGGCAACTTTGCAGATATACAGCCCTATCCTATTCAAAACCGGGACCAGCGGGGATTACAGACCAATCGCTGAAAGTGCCTAAAATTAATTATCAACAGACTTATCCACATTATCACAGTGAATTTTCACAGGGACCCCTGGCCGGGTTGAGCATTTAAAGTAAGGGGAGCAAAGTACCCTTTAATAAAAGAAGCGTAGGCGCTGCCGGCGATCATGGCCGCATTATCCGTACACAACGAAAGCGAAGGATAATACAGACTAAAGGGCTGTTCCTGGGACCTTTGTTTTAACTGCAGGCGCAGGGCCGTATTTGCTGCCACTCCTCCCGCCAGCAATATGCTCTTAGCCCGGTACTGTCTTGCCGCCCGAATTGTCTTTTCAGCCAGGACATCCACCAGGGCAGCTTGAAAACTGGCGGCCATGTCATATACCGTAGCTGTTCCTCTTTTCTCGGCCTTTTTCCATTCATTCATAGCTGCGGTTTTAAGGCCGCTGAAGCTGAACTCATAATCACTGCGGTCCAGAAATACTCTGGGCAATACTACTTTGTTGGGATCACCCTGTGCAGCAGCCTTTTGGACAGCCGGGCCCCCTGGATAGCCCAGGCCCAGGAAACGCGCCACCTTGTCAAAGGCCTCCCCTGCGGCGTCATCCCTTGTTTCACCAATCACTTCCAGGGTATCATCATCAGGCATCCAAAGAATACTACTGTGCCCGCCGGAAACCACCAGGCAGACGGCGGGAAATTCTATATTATTATGCTCCAGGAAATTGGCGTAAATATGACCTCGCAGGTGGTTTACTGCAATCAGAGGACGTTCTATCCCATAAGCAAAAGCCTTGGCAAACGATACCCCTACCAACAAAGCCCCAATCAATCCCGGCATATTAGTGACAGCTACTGCGTCAATGTCATGATAATTCAATCCAGCTTGCTGAAAAGCCGCATCAACTACCACGGCTATATTTTCGATATGTTTGCGGGATGCCACCTCTGGCACGACTCCGCCGAACTGCTGGTGGACCGGCACCTGCGAATTAACCACATTGGATATAATCTCTTGACCGTTTTTTACAATAGCCGCCGCGGTTTCATCACAGGAAGTCTCAATCCCCAGGATTAAAACATCTTCCATATTAATCTCCCAGCACTATTTAAGAAAATGATGGTTTTCATTTCTTAATTATGCAGCTTTCGCGCTCATCATTGATATGCGGCAATGTGCCGCTTGACATTACGGGTTTATACTTGCCTTACACCCTGGTTGGGATAAAGCGTTATGCTTTCCATGGGTTAAGTTGAGCAAGTTGATTTCATAAATTTTAAAACAATAACTTGGTCATTAAAATAGCGTCTTCGCCGTTATCCGAATAGTAAGCGGTGCGTATGCCGGTTGGCAAATAGCCCCGGCTGCGGTACATGTTTAAAGCCGGGGTATTGGACGGGCGTACCTCCAGCAATATGCGAACAGCTTTTTTATCTTTCGCGATCTTTTCCAGTTCCTCCATAAGAGCCCGGCCCATGCCGCGCTTTCTATAGATTGGAGCCACGGCTACATTGGTGATATGAGCTTCTTCAAAAACCACCCACACCCCTCCATATCCGGCAACATCACCTTCATAATCGCAAATCAGGTATGAAGCAAAACTGTTCTTCAGCTCACCTATGTAGGAATCCCGAGACCAGGGAAGGGTAAACGACTCCCGTTCTATCCTGGTTACTTCATCGATATCCTGCTCAGTCATTTTGCGAATTATGAAATCGCGGTTTAGCATCAAAGCTCTCCCCTCCCTAACCGATATTCTGCTTCAGATAATCTTATATAATATGGTTTTAATCCCAGGGGATTATCAAAATCTCCTTGTATCACCCTTTTTACCGCCAAATCAGCCAGAGCCGAAGCTCGGGGCAGCATCAAATGCGCACCCGCCAGTCTCATTTTTTCTCCCAACCCCTGGCCAAACGCTTCCGCATAAGGGTAAAAACCCTCCCCCAACAGGGTTATGGTTTGAAGCCCGTTTTTCTCGGTTACCTCCAGGGCTTTTTCTATAAATTCCTGCGGCGAACAGGCCGCGTCTTTTAGCAGCCGGCGGGGTCCTCCTCCACTCTCGCTGGTGTAGAACCCGCAATAAACCTCATTTTTGCGCGCATCTAGAAGCGGGCAAATCAGGGCATTGCTCTCGCAAATATTATGAGCCAGAACCTCCAAAGTGGAAATCCCCACCACCGGAATTCTAGCTGCCAGGGCCAGCCCTTTAACCAGCGCCAGGCCGATACGCAGGCCTGTAAACGATCCTGGTCCTATAGTAACCGCCAGAGCGGTTATATCCTGCAGCTTCCGGTCTGTTTCATGCAAGACCTGGTCAACCATGGGCATTAGGGTTTCCGAATGGTTTTTCTTATAGTTGCTGAACTCTTCCCTTATCAGTATTCCGTTATCAAGCAGCGCCACTCCAGCCACGGGAGTAGCGCTGTCAATGGCTAATACCTGCATATTGCCGTAACTCCTCTAATTTCCTTTCATAACGCAAACCACAAGCTGATACCGATACCAATCTTTCTCGTTCATAATCATCATCACATAATTCGATCTTAATAAACAAAGCTTCGCCGGGTAATACTCCTGTCCCGGTCTGCGGCCATTCCACAATGCTTACCGCGTCTCGTTCCAGGTAATCATTAAGGCCCAGGTCGGTTAATTCCTCTTCCTGCAATCGGTAAAAATCAAAATGACAAATTTCAGGATCAGCAGGATACATATTCATCAACGTAAAAGTAGGACTGGTCACCCTGCCGCTGTAACCCAAGCCCCTGGCGATCCCCCTGGTTAACGTAGTTTTTCCCGCTCCCAGTTCCCCTATAATATAAATCAAATCACCTGGCGCAATGACTTTGGATATAGCTTCTCCCAGACTCTCCATTTCTCCTTCACTGTACACTTTTATCTCCACATATACACCTCAAGTAGAATACTTTTTTAATTAAACTCTTTTATATATCAGTCTCTTTTGCGTTCATTTTTTTATACAGGTCGCGAATCTGTTTGAAGTCTTCCCAGGTAGGCCGTTTATAGGCTTCATTACGCAGAAGGGCCGCGGGGTGAAACGTAGCCATAATTCGTACACCCTGGCGGTTAAACCAGTTACCCCGAATCTTTGATATTTGCGCATTTGGATCGATGACCACCTTACTGGCCATAGCGCCCAGGCAGACAATAATCTGCGGTTTAAGTATCCGTATTTGCGCCTCCAGCCATTTAGAGCACTCTTTAACCTCATCCGGGTTGGGTAAACGATTGCCGGGAGGGCGGCACTTAACCACATTGCAGATATAAACCTCGGGGCGGGAAAAATCAGCAGCTTCTAAAATCTTGTTTAAAAGCTGCCCTGCCTTGCCCACAAAAGGCCGACCCTGTATATCCTCATCCTGTCCCGGCCCCTCCCCGATAAAAACAATACGGGACTGGGGATTACCTTCGCCAAAGACCACCTGACTGCAGCCGCTTCTAAGACGACACCGTTCACATTTTTGGGCCTGCCGGGCTAATTCTGCCAAACTGTTCAGCTGCTGAAAGGAGTCCTCGGCTTTAACCCCGGGAAGAAACGGAACATATATTTTATTGTCAGCATTGTCTGCAGGCGGAGTTGGTTCCATTACCGGCTTGGGTTCCTCCAAGCCAAACAGATCAGGTTGTTCAATAGTCATTTTCTCCCCTCCGGCTTCATTCTAATCTTTCCCGGAGCTAATTTCCACTGCTTTCATTGTGCTATACAGAGTAAAAGCCAACACACACACAGGTATTGGCTTAAAGATAACTGATAATTCAATTCCATAATTAACTTCAACTCTTTATCTTACCCCACAGTTAATAATCTGTGTTAATCTGTGGCAGTCTGTTGCTCTCAACTCATTGATTCTGCTCCAAAACCCTATACAGATCAGTAAAGCCTGTTCCTATCCGCCAGAAGGATACACCCCCGAGATTACTGGCGGCGGCCTGTTCCCATTTGGCCTTCAGGCTCTGTTCATTCTCCATCCAGATATCGTGTTTAATCCCATTTTCATCCCAATACACATAATGAGGGCTCATGGTTTCCTGATCAAAATCTGCGGTTACCTGGTAGCGGTTCATTATATCGGCCAGTTTTTTCGCGGTTACGGTAGCGGCATTAGCCCCTTGCGGCCAATTATAACCGTATGTAGGCATACCCAGTAAAATCTTTTCCCGGGGAATACAAGAGCACATATAGCTAACTACATCTTTAACCCACCACAGGGGAGCCACCGCTCCGGCCGAACTGGTGGCATAGTGATAATCGTAGGCCATAACCACAACCCGGTCAGCAATCTTGCCAATCCTGGCATACTCGTAGGGAGTAGCCCAACGGTCCTTGCTGGTGCGGGCAAACACGGCAACTGACAAGGTTTTGTTACCCAGAGAGTTTTTTAATTCCTGCAAAAAATTCGTAAATAAATTCGCATCCGCAGAACCCATCAACTCAAAATCGATATTAACCCCGTCATAGCCGTTGCGGTTAACCTCATCCAAGAGGTTGCTGATAAGCAAGGCACGGTTCTTCGGCTGGGACAGCAGTTCATGCAGAGGATCTTTGCCCATCAAGACAACGCTGGCATGCGTTTTTAGACCCTGCTGCCGGGCCAGGGCCAGCATACCCGCATAATCATCCTTATATTCATAACTCAAATGTCCCTGGGGATCAGTCTTAAACCAGCGAAACGCTACATCGGTAAAAAGATGTGCATTACTCAGCAGTTCTTCCCGGGCCGCAGATAGTAATAAGCTAAGACCTCCAGTTTGCCAGGCATATTTATCTCCACCTGCCACAAAGCCTGATTCCAATACACGCTGGCACCGAGACTTTCGCTTAAGAAGCGCAGGGGAATATAAGTGCGATTGTTAAAAATGTACGGCGGGGAATCAAAATATACGTCTTTTCCATCAACTCGAGCCGTACGGTTGCCGATATACATTTCTATGTATTTTCCCCGGCAGTCCAGGGCAACCTTTTGCTGTGCCGCATCCCAGTACACCTGACCCCGCAAGGCCTCATCCTCAATCACAAAGCGCAGCGGCACCATGACACGATCATTGGCAATCTGGGGCGGGGTTTCAAATTGGCGCAGCCTGCCGTTGATAGAGACTTTAGGGTCTGCTGCTCCTTGCGCGTTTTCAGTTGCATATGTACAGGCCCAGAAGAGACTCAGGGCCAAGATTATAATAACCGGCCCTAACCGGTATCTCCCTTTCAATAACTTCACCTCTTAAACTATTAAATTTATACAGGCAGTAAATATTATAATTAAAACCTATTCTCTGCAAATCCGGTGAATCCTTGAAGCAAATTATGGAAGGGAGAAAACTGTGGGGACGGTCTTTTAAACATGGCTTTGCCGTGTTAAAAAGACCGTCCCCACGACACATCTGTGTTGAATGGTCCCCTTTTCACTTGGTTTTACTCTAGTTTATGAATCTACGCTTAGGAAACAGAACCTCCAGATCTTCCAAAGGCATGTGCACCATATTCTCCTGGCTGACTATAGCGAGTATGGCCATTTCTTCGCCACTGTATTCCTCGCTGTAGAAACCCAGCACACATACGGTCATCATTACCCCATCCAGGTAGATAGAAAAGAGGTCCCCCTTATTCACCTTCATCCCTCCAAATTAAGCCGTCAACCATGGCCATCTTAACCCGGGAACGAAAATCGAAGGGATGGCCGTCAAATATAACCAGGTCTGCCTTTTTCCCTGTCTGCAGACTGCCAAGTTCATCATCCAGTCTTATAATTTTAGCGGCATTACTGGTCAGGGCTGCCAAAGCCAGGTTTTCATCCAAACCTTCCCTAACGGTCAGGGCCGCACATACCCGCAGATGTTCGATAGGTATTACCGGATGATCGGTTATGAGGCAGAACTCTACGCCTCTCTCTGCCAGGAGGCGGGCATTGCGAAACGCGACTTCCTTCATTTCCACCTTGGCACGATTGGTCAGAAGCGGCCCCAGGCATACAGGTATCTCCCTTTTCACCAGTTCATCAGCTATCAAATGAGCTTCGGTGCCATGCTGAATAACCAGTTTGAACCCAAATTCATCCCTGATGCGTATCGCGGTCATAATATCATCAGCGCGATGGGCGTGAAGCAAAAGCGGCATTTCATGTTTCAAAACCCTGAACAATGGCTGCTGCTTGTAATAATCCTTGTTATCTTTTTCATCCTTTTCCAGTGCCCGGGCCGCGTTATAAAAAGATTCCCGCAGCAAACTGGCGCTGGCCATCCTGGTCATCGGGGTTTTCTTCTGTCCTGCATAAACCCGTTTAGGATTTTCTCCCAGGGCCGCTTTCAAACCCCAGGGGTTCCGGTCTGCCATAGCCGCCGCAGTTGGAGCCAGGTGTTTGAGAAGAACCGCCTGACCACCAATTATATTAGCGCTGCCCGGCATACTCATAGAACGGGTGACTCCTCCCCGGAGAGCGTCCCTGAACGCTAAATCAGCGCAATTAACTCCATCCACAGCCTGCAAATGCGGGGTAAGCGGGTCGCTGACTTCGTTTACATCATCGCCTTCCACGCGGTAAATTTCTTCTTCCAGGCCAATATGGGTATGGGCGTCAATAAAGCCTGGGGTTATCCATTTGCCGCTGGCATCGATGATTTCACATCCCGCAGGCAAGCGATGTTTACCGGACACCGCCTTTATAATGTCATTCTCAATCAGGATAATCCCATTATCAATGGTTTTGCCCTGGTTCATGGTAATTATTTTGCCGCCTTTAATTGCTATCATCGCAGTTCTCCCCTTACATCAATATCTTATGACAAGGCTTACCCATCTGTTCACGGGTAATTCTACCTGTTATCTATGCATATACCTCCTGGCGGCATCAACCAGAGCCTGAAAAAGCCGCGCGGAATATTCGTCAGCCAAACATTCAGGATGCCACTGCACCCCTAACAGGAACAGGTTTAAACTGCCCTCAACAGCTTCAACTGTTCCATCCAAAGCCTGGGCGCTTATTATGAGATTCTGACCCGCTTGTTTTACGGCCTGGTGATGAAAACTGTTAACCCTTATATTTTCAGCCGCAAACAGGTTGGCCAGGATTGAACCTGATGCTATTAATATATCATGAAAGGGATAATTCCTGGGGGCTTTTTGACAATGAGCCAGTGAACCGGTAATGTGCTGGTATAAGCTGCCCCCGGCGGCTACATTTATTACCTGGCATCCCCTGCATATACCCATGAGCGGTACATCCCGCTCGATTAAAGTACGGGCCAATGCCAGTTCGAAGGTATCGCGCCGGGGATTAATTTCCCCCTGCTCATTTCCGGGCAATTCCCCCCAGTAAAAGGGATCAATATCACCGCCCCCGGAAAGGATAAAGCCGTGACAATAACCAATGTAATCCTCCAGCAAACCTAATTCATCTGCGGGCGGTATTATTAATGCTACTCCGCCAGCCGCGTGAACAGCGCTGACATAATAATCGCGCAGGGTATAATCATTATCCTCCATTTGATAATCAGCCGTTATACCAATTTTGGGCCGCATTCTCCCACCCCAATGTTTTTATTAACAATATAGAAAGGCAGGTTCCGCAATAGAACCTGCCTTTTATGCTACCTTATTTTGCTATGTAGCTATGTAGCTCAGATTTCCTCCAGGCCCATACTGATCTTTAAAGCCTGGTCCACTTTGTCCATGGTTTCATGGCTCAAGGCGGCGATGCGCTGTTTCAGCCTGCTTTTGTCAATGGTTCGAATCTGTTCGGCCAGAATAACCGAATCCCTTTCTAGTCCATAGCTTTTGGCGTCTAATTCCACATGAGTCGGCAGTTTGGCCTTGTTGATCTGCGATGTAATAGCCAGTATTATCGTTGTGGGGCTGTACTGGTTGCCGATATCATTTTGCACAACCAGCACCGGTCTGATTCCACCCTGTTCAGAACCTATTACAGGGTTTAACTGGGCAAAATATATTTCGCCTCTTTTGATCATTCAGATTATCACTCCAAAAGTTTTTCTATGCAGTTTACATGGGCCTCTTCTTCCCATACATGCTTTCGCCGGCTATACCCAGATTAATTTCCGCCATTTCCAGGTATCCCTTTTTCATGTATTCTATTTTCAATTTCCTTTTCCGCTCCCCAAGATAAAATCCTAAAGCCTCTCGTACAAGCTGGCTGCGATTTTTGCTTTCCAGAATCACCATATCATCAACTTCACAGAGGAGGTTTTCCGGGACCGTTATGATAATCCTTTTCGAGGCTGGCAAAATGAGCACCTCCACACATATATATACCGTCAGGTTTATTATAATGAATGAGCTTGCCAACCCGCAAATCCAATAATTACATTAAGCCTTTAACCCTTGAATGTTCGGGCTACTCTGGGGCTCAGTGAACAAATCACCTCATAATTAATGGTCCCGATAATGGCCGCCAGGTCGTCTGCAGTGACCCCGTCTTCCTCACGGCCAAATAGTATAACTTCATCTCCTGCCTGAATTCCCTCTACCCCACTGACATCAAACATACACTGATCCATACATACGGTTCCAATTAAAGGAACTTTTTGCCCTCTGACCACCGCCCAGGCCCGGTTGGATAAGAGTCGGCTGTAGCCATCGGCATAACCTATCGGTACTGTAGCTACCCGAGTCTCACCCTGACAATAGTACGTGCGCCCGTAGCTTACCGGACAACCACCAGGAAGCACCTTTACGAAACTAATCCTGCTTTTTAAAGTCATGGCCGGAATCAGATCGAAACGCTGCCGGGCTACAACTGGCGAAGGATTTAGTCCATACAGTACAATACCGGCTCTGACCAGATTGAAAACGGCTTCAGGATAGCGGAAAACCGCGGCGCTGTTAGCGCAATGCTTTATTGGGATTGACACTCCGCGGCTATCAAGTTCGCCAATTAACCCCGCAAACTGCTCAAGCTGCTGCCTGGTAAAACTTTCATCTTCAGCGTCCGCTTCTGCGAAATGAGTAAATATGCCCTCCAGTTCAACACCTTGCAAACGGCTGATTTGTATGATCTGTTCCAGGCTTTCCTCGCTTACAGCAAATCCCAAACGGCCCATTCCGGTATCAACCTTCAAATGCACCCGCGCTTTGCTCCCCAATGCCAGCGCCGCTTCTGAAAAGGCTTGCGCCGAATCCAGTGTGAATATGCAGGTTCTTACCCCCGCCTTGATTGCTGCCGTGGCGTATCCCTCGGGGATATGGCCCAGGACTAAAACCGGGGCTTCAAGTTTAGATTCTTTTAATTCCAGAGCTTCCTGCAAGCTGGCTACCCCGAAGTAGTCTATACCTGCCTCCTGACAGGCCCGGCTGACTTCCAGAACACCATGCCCGTAGGCGTTGGCTTTGACTACCGCCATAACCCCGGCATCACCTGCCGCTTTGCGTATGGTCTTCAGGTTGTGTTTGATAGCTGTTAAATCTATTTCTGCCCAGGTTGGCCTGCTATTATCCATTTGTTTTCACCAGAGACTTTAAAATATCATTACGGGTGATAATTCCCACCAGTTTTCCGTTCCTTAATACCGGAACCCGGTTGATGCCCCGGCTCTGCATAAGCTCCACTATTTTGCTGACCGGAGTATCTTCCTCTACAGCCTGTATTTTAGTATTCATAACATCTTTCACCCGGGAAGCGGTATATTTTTTTAAATCATTATTAAAGCGCAAAGGATTTTCCAGGAAGATAATGCTGTCAAACAGGGTTACATAAAACGGAACCTTTAATTCACTGGCCTTGATCATCAAGTCCTTTTCGGTAATAATGCCCAGAACATGCCCCTGCTGGTTAACTACCGGAATGCCGCTGATTTTGTTTTCCAGCATCAAACGGGTTACTTCTTCTATTTTCTCCTCTGGATGCGCGGTTATAACCTCACGCGTCATAATATCTCGCGCCAGCATAATGCCACCTCCTATATTTATTGTTCAAATTGTTTCAATACTTCCGGCAGGCAATTAATCAGATCACCTGCTATCAAGCCTCTCTCACCTTTATATTCTGCCGCCTTATCTCCAGCCAGACCATGCAGATATACACCGGCACAAGCTGCCTGGTGCGGGTTCACCCCCTGGGCAATTAGTCCGGCAATTATGCCGGTCAGCACATCACCGCTGCCGGCTGTTGCCATACCCGGATTACCGGTAATATTTACATAAACCTCACCCCAGGGGTTGGCCACCACGGTCTTATTGCCTTTTAAAACTACACTAACCCCCCATTCCTTGGCCATGGTCCGGGTCAGTTGAATGCGGTCGGATTGAACCTCTTCAATGCTTTTTCCGATCAGGCGCGCCATTTCCCCGGGATGCGGGGTCAATACTATAGGTATCTGCCGGTTCTTAAGTATGCTGGTGTCTTTAGCCAGGGCATTCAGACCGTCTGCATCTATAATTACCGGGATGCCCGCCTTTTGTAAAACCGACCGCACAATGGCGCCGGCTTCAGTATAGCGGGACATTCCAGGTCCAATCGCACAAACCGAAGCTGTCCCCAGGAGATTTTCAATGGCTGGCAGGGCTTCTAAGGCTATCGACATCTGCCCGGTTTCACTTAGGGGTGTTGTCATAACTTCAACCATAGCGTTTTCTACTATCGGTAAAATGGATTCCGGGATAGCGGCAGTAACCAGGCCGCTGCCGCAGCGCAAAGCCGCCATGGAACTCATGATAACCGCCCCGCTCAAACCAAGCGACCCGCCCACCACCAGGGTATGACCATAGCTGCCTTTATGCGAATCAGGGTGGCGCGGATTAAGCCATGGCGCCACCATAGCCTCGTTAATAAGGTTGGTTGTTAAAGCCTGATCTTCCAGCAAGGCGCGGGGAATTGAAATATCCGCTACGCTGAGGGTCCCTACATACTCCTTCCCCGGTTCCAAAACCAGACCCACTTTAGGCAGGGCAAAACTAACCGTGTGGGCAGCCTGAATAGCTTCTCCATGCACCTTGCCCGTATCAGCTTCCACCCCCGAAGGTATATCCACAGCCACTACCGGAGCGCGGCACCAATTGACCATGCGCACCACCTGGGCTACAAAATCATTTAAGCTCCCTTTAAAGCCAATGCCGTATATAGCATCAACTATAATATCACTGGCCAGAAGCGACAACATCAAGTTATCCAAATCAGTTTCCTCCAGCAAAGGAAAAATATCGGCTTTCATTTTAGAGAGTATCGCAAAATTCCGGCCTGCATCAGGCGTTAATTCATTTTCATTACCCAACAGGAAAGTCTCGACCTGCGCCCCGCAATTTATAAGATGACGCGCTGCTACCAGCCCGTCGCCGCCGTTGTTGCCTTTCCCGGCCAGGACTACAACCCGTTTGTTTCTGGGGTCGCCCAGCATTTCTTCTACAACTTCCACTACTCTTAATCCCGCGTTTTCCATAAGAATTATGCTGGGAATATCATATTCACTGCTGGCTCTCCGGTCTATTTCTCGCATCTCCTGAGCATAAAGCAACTTCACCGTTTATCACCCCTTCTCCGCAATAAGCGCTGCTACGGCTTGATTCCTGGAATGGGACAGACTTAATGCAAAATTTCTTATGTTTGCTTGTCGGCACTTTTCCAGAGCCTGACCATGCAGCACCAGTTCAGGTTTCCCAATATTATTTACTATAACCTCTACATCTTGAAATCCTATGCCCCGACTTAAAACGGAATCAAGTTTTCTAAAGGCTTCTTTGGCGGCAAAACGTGCCGCCAAAGAAGGATAGGGATTGGCCTTGTTCATACAATAGCTTAATTCCCGTTCCGTAAACAAACGATATAAAAATCGGGGGGTTCTCGCTGCCGCAGCCTGAATCCTGTCTATATCAATTATATCCACACCAATCAGCATCCCATAAACCTTCCTAAAAACAAAGCCTTGAAACCTTTCCTGGCCTCAAGGCATGTATAATCATATTTAAAACCATTCCTATTTATTTGACGCCTTCCAGCCCAACCAGGTCAGATTTTTCACTGTCACTTAATATTTTATCCATATCAAGAAGAATTAACAGACGCCCGTCCAGTTTTCCTACTCCGGTCAGATATTCATCATTGATGCCCCCAATTATAGCAGGAGCAGGTTCTATGTTATCCTTTGACAACCTGAGAACTTCGCTGACTTCATCACGATAATGCCAACGGTCTGTCCCTCAACCTCAACGACTACACTGCGGGTGTCACTGGTAATTTCTGAAGCCCCCATATGGAAACGCTTTTTTAAATCAATTATGGGAATAATCTTCCCCCGCAGGTTAATGATTCCTTCCACAAAATCAGGGGCCTGAGGCAATTTTGTAGGCTTGGCCATAGTTATTATCTCCTGCACCTGGGTAATAGGAACCCCATATTCGCACATCAGTTCATTTTCCTTTAATACGAATACCACCAGTTGAATTTCATCAGCCATATTACTTGCCTCCCCTTACAGCTTATACTGACAACTCAATAACTTGTCGCAATAAATATATATTCAGCATAAGCTAACAATTTCCTTTAAATATTTTGCATTAACGAAAACTAAATTGTAATCTTGGCCCGTTCCCGCATAAATGCGATTTCGCGATCGATATCACCCTGGATCTCAGCCATGCGCTCCGCGGCGTCAGGGCCTTTAAGCAGGCGGCTGAAACGCCCCTGTTTCATAAGGTATTCGTTCACCGGTTCAGCCTCTTTTTTACCGCTGATGATATGCGAGGTGGGGTTATTAAAGCTGATCTTGCCATTTTCCGCTTCCCATAACAACCAAGCGCCGCTGCGCACAGCCATACGGCTCATCTGCACGGTTTCAGGCATATCGAACTGCCAGCCCAAATAGCAGGGGGCGAGAATTTCGATGTATTTCATGCCCCGAATGCTTTTGGCTTTTACCACCTTGTCGTACAGGTCGCCGGGGTAAGCCACGGTGGCTGTAGCTACATAGGGAATATTATGCTCCAGCATCAGCCGGGCCATGTTTTTCTTGGGCTGGCGCTTGCCGGTAGGGGTGGTGGTAGTCCACGTGCCGCGCGGGGTGGCTCCGCTGCGCTGCACGCCGGTGTTGCTGTAAGCTTCATTGTTATAGCAAAAATGAATAATATTTTCGTTGCGTTCGGCAGCGGCAGAAAGTGCCTGAAAACCGATGTCATAAGTACCCCCATCACCCACCCAGCTAAACACCGTGGGTACCTCGCCCTGCAGACGGCCCTTCTCCTTCATTATTTCCACCGCGTGGATAATACCAGAAGCCGATGAGCCAGCCGAAGCAAAGGTTATATTAATACAGGGCCAGTTGTAGCCCAGCCGTGGGGTCATGCCCATACTGGCTACGGCGCAGGCAGGGGTCAGAAGCATAATGGCGTTTGGTCCCAAAGCCTTGCCCACGATACGCAGGGCCATAGTGGCAGGACAACCGCCGCAGGCTCCATTGCCGCTTAAAACCTGCTCATTATCCGGTAACTGTTTAATACTGGTAGTCATATCTATCCATTCCTTTCACGGTCTATGCCTTATTATTCTTCCATCATGGCACGAATCTCGGCGGCCATGAAACGGCGGGTCAAATCGATACCGCCTATGCCCATTACCCGGTTTTTGACTGTAACATCATTGCGTCGTCCAAAGAGTACGCTTTTCAATTCGGATGCCAAAATTCCTCCGGGATGGCCGAAGTTATAGTTGCGATCCAAGACCATCACCTGCGCATTTTTCGGTAAAGCATTAATTATATCCTCGGTCGGGAAAGGCAGATACAGCCTTGGTCTGAGCAGCCCCGCCTTAATACCCTGCTCCCGCAGGATATCAATGGAAAGTTTTAATTCTGCCGCCATACTGTTGACCGCAAAGGCTACCACTTCAGCGTCTTCCAGCCGATAGGTGTCAATAGTGTCACCATCCCACATACCGGTGATATCCTTGTATTCCTGGGCTGCCTGTTTGACCAGCGGGATAGCCGCCATAATATCATCGGACAGCATCTGGCGGAAAGGTGCGTATTCAGCCGCCATGGTCACATTGCTGAATGAAGAAGGGTTAGCCGGGTCAAGCCGCCATTCCGGTTCATACGAAGGCAGGAAACGGTCAATATCCTCCTGCGGCGGAAGGGTAAGGGGCATAAGGCAGTGAGAAATCGCAAACCCGTCAAAGTTAACCATGACCGGGATATTAATCTGTTCGGCTACTCGGAAAGCCTGCAAAATCGTATTGAATACCTCCTGGTTAGAGGAACAGTGATATTGAATCCAGCCGGTATCGCGCTGGGCAAATGAATCCTGATGATCGGCCCACAGCGTCCAAGGGGCAAATATCCCGCGGTTGACATTGCACATGACGACTGGCAGACGTCCGCCGGAAGCCATATGTAGAACTTCATGCATATACAGCAGGCCGTTGGCCGAGGTGGCTGTGAAAACCCTTGCGCCAGCAGCTGACGCGGCCACGGCAGCTGCCAGAACGCTGTGTTCGCCTTCCACCGGAATGAAGCGGGCGTCTATCTCTCCTTTTTCAGCCATGTCGGCCATGTATTCCATTATGGCGGTCTGAGGAGTGATGGGGTAGCCTGGCACAACGTCCACGCGGGCGTATTTTACAGCTAGAGCGGCGGCATTGGCGCCGGTAGCCATTATAACTTGTGCTGCTTTCATAGGCCTACTCCTCCTTTTCCATGCTGATTGCACCGGTGGGACATTCCTTGGCGCATACGCCGCATCCCTTGCAGTAGCGGTAATCAATGGTTATTTCGTGGCGATCTATTACCGCTTCCGGGCAGTATACCCAGCAAAATTGGCATTTGGTGCATATCTGATCGTTAACAACCGGACGGTGTACCCGCCAGGAACCGGTGTCGCCGCCGGCTCCCATCATCGGCCAAGAAATGGGCCGGTAGGCTTTTGTAACTGATTTCATTATTTCCATTCCTTTCACTTATCCAAATATAAAACGGACCGCTATGCGTTAACCTGTTTAACACTGTTATAAGCCTTGGCAGCCGGCCCCAGATTGCGTTCGCCGCTTTTGCCCGGCCATTTGTTCATAATGGTTTGTTCCATAATATTTTGCGGGATACTCAACACCCGGCATACCGCGCCAAACAAGGGAATATTGATCAGGGGACCGTCGGCGGAAAATAATCCGGCTTCGCGGGCAATACCTTCAGCATCTACCTGCCAGGTAGGGTGCTTATCCACAGCCACCGCCTGGGGAGCATTGATGATTACGGTGCCAGACTCAATAATACCTTCGCCAACCGCAGCTTCAGTAAGTTTGTCACTCATTACTACCACATAATCCGGCAGTTCACATTGGCTGTGCGCATGGATAGTGGTGGGGGATATGCGCACTGCTGCCCGTACCGGCGCTCCGCGGCGTTCTACCCCGAAGAAAGGCAGGGCCTGTCCCTGTTCACCGTTTTCCAGTGCCGCCTGCGCCAACAAATGGGCCAGTGTAACAGAACCCTGCCCCCCAAACCCGTTGATTCGTAATTCTAACATGATGTTTCTCCTCCTTGACAAAAAAATAAACCCCTCGCCCAGAACTCTGAGACGAAGGGTTTAACTCCGCGGTACCACTCAAATTAACGGCCCATGCCGTTCACTCCATCAGGATGCGGGATCAATTGATCCGATATCCCCTTCCTTTTAACGGCGAAAGTACCGTCCGAGCTACTTTCTGAAATGATTTCGGTCGGCAACTCCAGGGTGAGTTCTGCTTGCCTCTTCGACCGCCTCACACCAAACAGCGGTTCTCTACAGCCCAAGGATCAGCCTACTATTCCCTTTCATCGTCATTTTGCATATTGCATTTATTATACTGACACGCTATTTTTCTGTCAACATTTCCTGTAAGATTAAGGCTTCGGCCACCTTCAAGCGGGTAAATGAAAAGCATTGAGTCTCTTACATTTTCTGTCTCACATCACACGTTACATTTTACTTCTTACGGAATCATTCCCATAGCCCGATAAGTAGCTTCATCCATTTCGCCGGTGGCAGGCAGGTCGTGCCAGACCTGATAGTATTTCACCGCCAGTTCAGTCATGTTTCCGTATCTCCCGTCGGCTCGATCCATAACGATTCCCAATTCTTTTAAACGGCTTTGCACGTATACTACCCGCTGTCCGCTCATACCTTTTTTGATTTTAACCGGTTTGAGATTGGGAGAAAACATTTTGCCGTTATTAACAATACGCACGGTCGTTCCCCATGGTACCAAGGGATACAGTTCTTCCACCTGACGGTTAAACATGCGGATGCAGCCGTGAGAAGCATAACTTCCTATAGAATAAGGCTTGTTAGTGCCATGTATGCCGAAAATTCCCCAGGGAACATTCAACCCCATCCAGCGGGTACCAAAACCGTTGCCCCAGTTCACACATTTTTGCGCCACTTTCCATTCTCCCAGGGGTGTAGGGGTTTCACTTTTCCCTACGCTACCGGGTATTCTTTCACAACCTTATTGTTTTCATCATAAAGGGTTAACTTGCGCGTAGCCACATCTATCACAATCAACATACGCGCCTCTTTCTCCTGCCCTTTATCGCTGATACAGGCTTCTGCCTCCGGAGAAAACATCAGAGCCTTCCATACCGGTTCAGAGACTATACCATCATCTTTAAGCCCATGAGCGATCTGGAAAAGACGCACTGTTTGGGCTGTCGCGGGTGAATATACCCCATCAGGTATGATGTCATAACCCAATTCCCGCAGACGGGCCTGCACCATCCAGACTGATTCCCCCTGTATACAGGGATCAGTCAGGTAAAGGGCCGGAAAATCCGTTCGATCCACACGTGGTGCTTCCTTAACTCCTGTCGGTTGTTTTGGCTTAACCTGGCGGGAAACAACATCCTTGACTGAATTTTTTTCATTATCCTGGTTCTTGCATGGCGGACATTTTTGCTCACAATTTGTTTTTTGCGGGCAGGAGCAGTTTGGCTTATTTTTTTCATTTACTGCCGCACCCGTAAAATTGCCCTGAAAAGAAAATATAAATGCCATTATCATAATACAGCTGGTGAAGACCAGCAGATTACGCCGTTTTTTATACATTCCCAAACCTCCGCTAATATTATTAGTCCTAGTATGAGAACCGGGAGTTAAATTCATTCAGGTTATGACCACCAAAAACACTTGTTTGCCGTCCCCTATATAAATTGATAAAATAAAAAGTGAACAAATTCCGATAATTTATTACCTCTGCAGGGAGTGAACCAGCTTGGAACTGGATCAATGCTTAAATTTTGTCTTAACCAAAGCGCAGCAATCCATACATCAGCTTTTCAAAGCGCAATTAGCGCCTTTTGGGGTAACTCCCGGGCAGTATGCCGTACTTAAGTGCCTCTGGGACGAGGATGGTAAAACCGCCAAACAAATAGCCGAATTGCTTTTTCTGGATGGCTCCACCATAACCGGCATCCTGGACCGTATTGAGCAAAAAGGCTTTATAGTAAAACAGGTCGATCCCCGCGACCGCCGCGCCATACGTGTAATGCTGACCGAATCCGGCCGCAATTTAGAAGAACCATTAACCCAGGCTATAATTGAAGCCAATCAGAAGGCCCTCGCTAATTTTTCCGATATTGAAGGAGAATCACTCAAAAACCTTCTGCACAAACTAAACCCGGGGTCGTAAATACGGGTTCCAGAATAATGACTCAAGCTGACTCCGGCTTTTATCTCTAAAATATCTGTTCGGTATATTAGTTGGTATACAAATTAATTGTTGACAAAGTATTTTTTCTTGCCTTAAAATTCAAAGCAAGAATGATAAAGGAGCGTGGGACAATGGATTTTAAACTAAGTGAAGAGCAAGAACTGGTTCGCCAGAATATGCGGGAATTTGCCATGAAGTATGTAGATCCCATTGCCGCTGAGATTGATGAGAACAGTCGTTTTCCGGCTGAGGTAGTAGCAAAACTGGGTGAAATGGGCTACATGGGCATGCCTTACCCGGTGGAATTCGGAGGCAGCGGAACCGATTACGTTACCTATGCCCTGGCTGTTGAAGAACTTTCCAAATCGTGTGCCGCTACTGGTTTTACCATGTCGGTGCATACCAGCCTGGCACTGGGTCCAATCAATAATTTCGGCAACGAGGAACAAAAGAAGAAATTCCTGACTCCCTTATGCCAGGGTAAACATCTGGGTGCGTTCGCTCTGACCGAACCCGGCGCCGGTACTGATGTGGGAGCAGCAACTACCACTGCGGTTTTGGATGGTGACGAATATGTTTTAAACGGCACCAAAACCTTCACCTCTAACGGGCCAGTGGCTGACACGTTTGTTACCTTCGCTTGGACTGATAAATCAGCCGGTTCCAAAGGCATGAGCGCCTTTATCGTCCCCAAGGATGCCCCGGGGCTGCGGGTGGGCGAGCATTTCATGAAAATGGGCATCCGCGCTTCCCAGACCTCCGAGATTATTTTTAAGGACTGCCGCATCCCGAAAGCCAACCTCCTCGGCGAAGAAGGACAGGGCTTGAAGATTGCCATGAACTGCTTCGACCACGGGCGCATCGGCATAGCGGCTCAAGCTGTCGGTATTGCCCAGGCCGCCCTGGAAGAATCCATCCGGTACGCCAAGGAACGGGTCCAGTTCGGTAAACCGATCGCTAAAAACCAGGCTGTTCAATGGTGGATTGCCGATATGGCCACCGACATCACCTGCGCGCGTTTCCTGTACATGCAGGCTGCCTGGCTCAAAGACCAGGGACTGCCGTTTACCAAAGAAGCTTCCATGGCCAAGGTGTTTGCGGCGGAAATGTGCATGAAACACACTATCAAGGCTGTACAGATCCATGGCGGTTATGGTTATATCAAAGGCCAAAAGGTAGAACGCCTGATGCGCGATGCCAAAATAACCGAAATATATGAAGGCACTTCCGAAGCCCAGAGGATGGTAATCGCGAATAACCTATTGAGATAGGGTGATTAACCACAGATGAACACAGGTTTTTCACAGATACACACAGATGGTTTCTTTTTAAACATCAATTTGCCGAATGGCTTAACTGCAAAAGAAAACCAATAAAAATGATCAGGTTCAATTGTATTTAATTCAGCGTTCTCAGCGTCTATTTTAAATAAACAGGGGTGATTCTGTGCTGAGGATTTTAAGTTTGTTCAAATGGGTAGCAGATGAGGCTTATGTTAAAGCCAGCACCTCCGGAGAACTTGACCTGTCCTTTGCCGAATATAAAATCAGTGACTATGATAAAAACGCCATTGAGGAAGCGGTACTTTTGGCGGAAAAATATGGCGGCACTGTGGCTGTGGCTACTGTGGGCCTGCCCGAAGACACTAAAAGTATTAAGGATGCCCTTTCCCGCGGACCGGAAAAAGCTTATTTCATAAATGATGCTGATTTTTCCGGCCTGGAACCTTCCCAGACCGCTTCACTCCTGCACAGGCCATTTCCGGCCGGATTGAGTACGACCTAATCATCTGCGGGGAAGGTTCCGCCGACCTTTATGCCCAGCAAGTAGGCCCGCGCCTGGCGGATAAATTGGGGATTCCCTGTATTTGTTATGTGCAAAAGATTGAGATACAAGGCAATACGGTAGTAGCTGAACGGAAAACAGATGAAGGAGCGGAACTGGTATCCTGTCCCCTGCCGTTGCTGGTATCCGTAGTTCCTGACATTAATACCCCGCGCATACCGGGATTGCGTGATACCCTGGCCGCCGGCAAAAAACCAGTGGTTTATATTGAAAAGAGTGAACTTAATGGTGATTACTCCCCACGCCTGCAGACTATCAACGCCAGGGCATCCAGCATAAGGCGCAATGTGCGCAAGTTCAGTCCTGACCTCTCAGGCATTAAAGAATTCGTTGCTGAGATGAAAAAACTGGGAATTGTATAGGGGGGTGTGACTGTGGCAGGTATATGGATTCTGGCAGATAATCTTACAAACAGCCAGGAATTATTATTTGCGGGGAAATTGCTGGCGGAAAAAATAAAGCATCCTCTGGCCGCTTTTTCCTGGCAGGAGGAAAATAACCAGGCTATGATTGATTGCGGCGCTGATGAGGTCCTGTGCCTCCCGCCCCTGGGAGAAGGAGAATCCCTGGATGCTTATATTCAACCCATAATCGATTATGCCTTGCAGGACAAACCGGAAGTTATATTGGTAGCAGCCCGGCTGCAGTTAAAAGTGCTGGCGGCCCGTATCGCCAGCCGGTTGGATACGGGTTTGATAAGCGACTGCCACCGTTTGCAATGGAATTCTGAATTAAACTGCCTGGAGGGCCAGAGGTCCATTTTGGGCGGCAGCGGCGTTGAAACCGTCTGCTGTCCAAATAAACCATCCATGGCTACCATTGCGCTGCATGCCTTTGAGAAAGCGTCCCCGCAGCCTGGCCGGGAAGGCAAAGTAACCAGGCTCTCTTCCTCCGGGACATCTCCCGTAAAGATACTGGAAAAGCGCGCCAAAGCCAAAGAGGGCAGCGATATAGGCGGCGCGCAGCGGATAGTGTGCGTGGGACGCGGGTTTGAAAAAGAAGCAGACCTGGCTATGGCCAGGGAACTGGCTGAGCTATTAGGAGCTGAACTGGCTTGCACCAGACCCATTTCACAGGAAATGCACTGGATGTCGGAAGACAGATGTATCGGCCTTTCAGCCCGGCAGGTAAAACCCGATTTCTATATAGGCCTTGGAATTTCAGGGCAAATACAGCACCTGACCGGGCTGCGTGATGCCAGGACCATATGCGCCATAAATAATGACGAGTCGGCGCCTATATTTGGTGCTGCCGACTACGGAATCGAGGGCGATCTTTATGAAGTGCTGCCGTTAATGATTGCCGAGCTTAAAAGTCGTTCATAGATATCAGTTTGCGTAGGATATTCATAGCAAAACAGCCCTCCCTTATGATAGAGGGCTGTTTTGCATTTGTTTAGAATCCCTGCGGCAGATTGCGGGGCATGATTACCGGTCCCGGAGTCATCTTATAAACAGCCGGAATAACCGGTCCGGTTGCCGTATATGAAGCTCCTGCCGTATAAGCTGAAGACGGCAGCACTCTGCGCACGCCTTCTAAATGGTGCCCGTACCAATAGTTGAAGCTGGTGGTAATGCCTATGGCGGTGGGATTTCCTTTAACCGTATGTATTATGGCCGGTTTACCGTTAAGCTTACCCATATAGATGGCCACGTGGCCTATATAGCGGTTGCCGGAACTGTCTTCTTTCCAGAAGGTAAAAATATCTCCGGGTTTCAGTTTATCGACTCCTACCAAAACATGTTTCGTGGAACTGCCGGTTTGGTGTTTTGCATATACGCCGCTTACACTCCGTCCCACCGTATTATACTTGCGGGCCGCTGAGGTTATCGAGTAACCAAAATCCTTGTAAACCAGGGATACGAAGTTTGAACAATCAATATATCCGCTGGTGGCATATTTGCTGTGACCATAAACCATATAACCATATTTCATATACCATATGGCTCTGGCCACCAGAGCCTGGGCGGGGCTATTGTCATAATTGGCGCGGAAAGCAGATACTAATGTCGTATCAGCCACTGGCGAAATACTGCTTGCGGCCAGAACGACCGGTTCCTCTTCCTCCTCGTTGTCAGGTATTACCTGATCGTCCTGCTGTCCTCCATTGTCAAAATCTGTCTGGTCAATGATGGGTATGACGGTTCCATCAGGAAATGTAACCGCAGTTTGAGATATGGCTGAAGCGCCTGCAGAGGTATTAATGTCATAAGCGTAGAGCGCGGGGGCGGGTACGAAGAGCAATAAGGCTAATAATGCCAAAGTCATAGCAATAGTTTTCCTGGCCAATGCTGTATCCTCCTTCCCAAAAATAGAGCATAAAACCTGCTTTAATACTTATTGCGTTAAAACTCCAAAATGGCCATTTGGAAACCTGGCTTGTGATACTGCACCAGGTATTAATATTAATGGTTCTACTTCCAGTCCAATATACCTCTATGTAAATGTTGCCAATTAGGACCATGGGCACTTTTTCAGCCTCAATTTCCCTGTTCTCGTAGCAGTAATTTTGTATATTTTCTCTGCCCAGGCTGAATATGAATGCAGAAAACAGACAAGCTATATTTGTGCAGAAATCCAAACATTAGAAAGGAGCAATGGAAAAATGACTGTTAATCTCTTGGAACTGCAGAACCTGCGTCATCTTATCGGCGCTCACGAAACGGCGGAGAAGAAGCTCAACTTTTATGCCGAACAGTGCAGTGATCCCCAGGTGAGACAAATGTTCCAACAGTCGGCCCAATCAGCCAGCCAGACTCGTCAAAAACTAATGTCATTTTTAAGCTAAAGGAGATGAAACGATGCCAAACCATATGCAGGATAAAGAAATGGTAAATGACGTGCTGTCAATGATTAACAGCAGTTTGACAAATTACGCCACTGTGATAAGCCAGTCATCCAATCAGCAGCTGCGGCAGACCCTGCAACAAATCAGAAATTCCGATGAACAGTTCCAGTGGCAGCTGTACCAGATGGCTGAACAAAAAGGGTTTTACAAGAGTGCGGCTCAGGCCAGCTCTCAGGAAATACAACAGGTAAAAGGCCAGATTTCCTAAAAAGCACACCACATTATTACAGAGTATTAAAACCCGGGGTCAAAAACCCCGGGTTTTCCATACATAATGGTGTCAACTATTATTTTCTATTAACTTTACCGCATAGTATCAACCAAAGCCTGGTCCATATTAAACATACGCTTATATGACAGGCCCACAATAAGCAGGCAGCCGATAGCTACGGCAGCGGCAATCATAACCTGCACCACAAACTGGTAGCGCACCGCAGAAACCGGGTCCATACCCGCTAAAATCTGTCCGGTCATCATGCCGGGAAGACTCACTATGCCTACTACCATCAAGGAGTTAATAGTGGGCATCATTCCTGCCGCCACAGCCTTTTGCGCATATTGCACTACCGCCTCCCAGGGACTGGCCCCGAAACACAGCAGTTGTTCGACCTGATCCACATGGGAGTTGATTTCCGCATACATGCGATCCAGGCACAGGGCTATGGCATTCATGGAGTTTCCCAGCAGCATACCGAAAATAGGTATCATAATCTGAGCTGAGTACCAGGGATGCGGGGAAATAATCAATGCCACCACTATAATGCCCACGACAAAAGTACTGGCTGTAAGGGAAAAAAACGATGCCAGGGCCGGATTATATGGTGCTTTGTTAATGCGATGGGTAGCTTCACGGCTGGCTATATAACATTGCAGTAATAATACGGCAATAATCACCGGCAGCCAGTTCAGCTTGAATATGTAGTTTAAAACATAACCAATCAGGGTCAACTGGATAAAGGCCCGCGCTGTTCCCCAGACAAGATTTTTAAGCAGTCCCAGCTTGAGAAAAACGGAGATTAAACCGGTTATCACAACCAGACTTACACTGAATAACAACTGCCAATATGAAATGGCAACATAACCGCTGTTGCTCATGTTCTCTCCCCCCTGGCCTTTATTGTCAAAACCATATTATTGTCAAATTCATCCGGGGCTTCATCCTGATGAGATACTAAAACGATAGCGCGCGAATCTGTTTCCCTAACCCACGATCTTAACAACGCCATCAAACGTATGCGGCTATTACCGTCCAGATAAGCAGCGGGCTCATCCAGAAGCAAGACCTGGGGTTCGATTAATAAGGCCCGTATTAAAGCCATACGAGCGGCCTCTCCCCCGGAAAGGGTCGCGGCATCCTGAGTTAGCAGTTGACGGGACAGACCTAATTCATCCAGGTAAAATTCCGTTTGTTAATATCAAGAATTTTATCCTGCAGGCTTTTTAATCTGAACGGAATTTTTAGATTATCCTCCATCGTACCTTTAAAAATCACCGGTTTCTGAGAAACATAGTGCACCTTGGTTCTCCATTCCTGGGGAGAAAAGCCAAGCCATTCCTGTTCGTTCAGATAAACCGTTCCACCCTGCGCTTCCAAAAGCCGAGCCAGGGTTTTCAAAAGGGTTGATTTTCCGCTTCCCGATTCACCCTTCAGGGTAAGTACACTGCCGGAGGGGACGTTTCCCGTCTCCATGACGTAGCGCCCATCTCCGCCTTCAAAATAGCGCCGCAGGTCTTCAAACCTCAAAACTGAATTCATCCCCACTCCCCCTTCAGGCTGGCGAAATGGTTCTAATTTAAATGTTCTTGCGTTCCCTTGCCTTGATGCCCACTGCGGGCCGCCGGTTTTTTTCGAGGTCCTTTGAATTTGTAGGAAGCGGCATAAACCTCATCAATTCGGTCCATTGGCACTTCTACATAACTGCAATTGCGTTGAATCTCGATATCGCCTATCTGACCAGCTTTAAGCGTAGTGCCGTTTACCAGCATTTCCACCAGGCGGCGCGGGTTCATGCCTTGAGAACGCCCCAGGGGCAGTTCTACATGGGCCCGCATATTATCAGGAATATCCTCTTCCATCTCCATGTGCAATTCCATGCTTTCCAATTCAGGTTCATCTTCAGCCAGCATTTTCAAAGCCGCCGCCATGAAACGCTGGGCCTCTTCGCTATTGATTATTTCCTGCGCTAATTGGTCGTAAATTCCCAGCGGATTCTGGCTGGCCTGGTTAAGACGTTTTAAAAGCCGCTCCTTTTGGTTGTGCCAGGCAGTCTCAGAAGACGGTAATTCCGTCCGGCGCATTTTCTTTCCTATATGATGTTCAATACTTCTTAGAAGCTTGATCTGATGCGGTTCAACCAGGCTGACCGCTATGCCGCTGCGGCCAGCCCTCCCGGTTCTGCCTACGCGGTGGATGTAGCCATCCAGATCCTCTGGCAGATCAAAATTAATAACGTGGGTAATATGTTCAATATCCAATCCGCGTGCCGCTACATCAGTAGCTACAAGTATTTTTGTCCTTCCCTGACGAAAACGCAGCATTACATTATCCCTCTCTTTTTGGGACATATCTCCATGCAAGGCATCCGCGGGATATCCTTGACGGTTAAGAATACGCGCCAATTGATCCGCACCCTTTTTGGTCCGGCAAAAAACCAAGCTGACCTGGGGCTGTTCCAAATCAAGTATACGGCAAAGCACCTGTACCTTCTGGCGGTAATCCACCAGATAATAGCATTGCTCCAGAATGGCGATAGTTTTCTCCTCAGGTTCAATCATCACCACCGCCGGCTCCAGCATAAATCTCCTGGCCAGATTGCGGACCTCTTCAACCAAGGTAGCGGAAAAAAGAAAGGTTTGTCTCTCGCGGGGACATTCTTCCAAAACCTTTTCAATGTCCGGCAAAAAACCCATATCCAGCATTTCGTCAGCTTCATCCAAAACCAGGTATTTCAAACTCGCTAAATTAATGCTTCCACGCCGCATGTGATCCAGCAAACGTCCCGGAGTACCCACCACAATTTCCGGATGTCTATGCAGGCCTCTGAATTGCAGTTCAATAGATTGCCCGCCGTAAACCGCCAGGACGTTAATACGCATGATTTTCCCCAGTGAGGCGATTTCCTCGCAAACCTGCACCGCCAGTTCCCGGGTGGGACACAGGACCAGGGCCTGTAAGCCTTGTCCCTTTTGCACCTTGTTTAATATAGGTATGCCGAAAGAAGCTGTTTTACCTGTGCCTGTCTGGGCCTGACCCATAACATCCCGGCCCGCGATTGCCAGGGGAATGGTCTGAACCTGTATTGGGGTAGGGGTTTCATAACCCTTTTCATCTATCATTTTCAACAGGTCGGTTTTCAATCCCATTTGGTAGAAATCAAGCATTATTTATAGTTCTGCCTCCTCTGAATAGCCATTGTTTAATTTATTTATTATAGCACAAACATTAAAGGTCGTCTTAATCAGCGACCTTTCCGCCCACCTTTTATGAATATTCGTTTTGTTGCCTGTCAAGAATTAAAAACAGCCCCGTAATATTTCTGCCTTCCCGGCATATAATTTGGGAGCTAAATTTTGCGGAAGGAGACCAAAATGAGAGCAAAAAGAGTTGTCGCCTGCCTATTAATTATTTATCTCTTATCATGTATCAATATGCTGGCTGTAGCTGAGGAATATATTCCCCCAGAGCCGGTAAACCAAAACAATGGTCAGGCTGTGCAGATGCAAAAACCCCTGAAGATTTATATCAATCATGACGAATATCCCCTGCGTTTTCTGGCTTTTATTGATTCCAGTGAGAATGCCCTGATTGCCTTAACCGATTGCCGCCTGCTTTTTGATGCAGATATGCAAATTGATGACCAGAAGCAGGTTGTCATACATAAAGCAGATAAAGAGCTGATATTGAAACCTGACGAATATATTCTCTTCTCATCAGCCACTCCGGTGCATTTTCCGGGCATATCTGCATCACGCTTGGAAATCATATATTTACCTCTGAGTAAGGTAGCTAAAACCTGGGATGTAAAAATGCAGTACGATCCGGCTAACGGCAGGGTTACACTTACATTTCCGTATACAGGCGCAGATACAGCTAAAAGTCCCGTAGTCAGCGACCAACCCAATCTGCCGCCTCAGCTCCCTATCTGGGGGGATTTGAAGGCTGTTCCGGCTATGTCAGGATTATGGCCCGATCAAGAAATTATAGGCGGATATTATACCACCCTCATCAACAGCAGCGCTAATCGTAACAGCAATATCGTTTTGTCCTGCGGCAAGCTTAATGACAGCGTGATTAAGCCCGGGCAGATTTTTTCCTTCAATGCGGTGGTAGGAAATAGAACCGCGGCGGCAGGCTACCTGCCCGCGCCGGTATTCTCCGGCAAGAAGATTGTGACCGGTATAGGGGGCGGTGTCTGCCAGGCTTCTACCACTCTTTATAATAGTGCCCTGCAAGCGGGTATGAAAATAGTTGAAAGACATCCTCATTCGCTGGCGGTGAAATATGTCGCGCCCAATCACGATGCCACGGTTTCTTATGGAAGCGCAGATTTAAAATTTCGGAATTCACAGGACTATGCAATAAAAATCCTGGCTCGTGTCTATAATAATTATGTGGTCATGGCTATTGCACGTTTACAGCCTGATGGCAGCGGCCCCTCAGGGTATTAGCGACCGATTCAGGCACGGCCGCAGGTTAACACTGATTATCAGTTTTTATCGCACTCAGCCCCTGATCAAGCAATTATCATCTCCGGTAGTGATCTGCAAAGATGAGGAGCAGAGTGGAGATTAGAGCGATAGACAAGGAGTTAGAGTATGAAGATAGCGCTTTTAGCACCGATAGCCTGGAGAACCCCGCCGCGCCACTATGGACCCTGGGAACGGGTAGTTTCTTTGCTGGCGGAAGGCCTGGTGGCCAAAGGCATAGATGTGACGCTTTTTGCTACCGGCGACTCCATGACTTCAGGCAGCCTGGATTATATTTGTCCTTTTCCATACGAGGAAAACCCCGGTATTGACCCTAAAGTCTGGGAAGGACTGCATATAGCGCATTGTTTTGAACAATCTCATCATTTTGATTTGATTCATAATCACTATGATTTCTTACCGCTTTGTTTTAGCCGTTTAGTTAAAACTCCGGTATTGACCACCATCCATGGTTTTTCCTCGCGCAAAATCCTGCCCGTATTCCGGGAATATAACCGCGACAACTATTATGTTCCATAAGCGATGCGGACCGCAGTCCCGATCTGGATTACCTGGCTACGGTTTATCACGGCATTGACCTGGACGAGTTCAGTTTCCAGGCTCAAAGCCAGGACTACCTGCTGTATTTGGGCCGTATCCATCCCGATAAAGGCACAGGTGAAGCTATTGAGATCGCCCGCCAGTGCGGAAGGCAGCTGCTGATAGCCGGAATAATCCAGGACAAGGCTTATTATAACCAGCGCGTGGCCCCTTATATTGATAACAAAAATGTAATCTATCTGGGTTCGGTAGGTCCCGAAAAGCGCGATGAATTATTGGGCGGAGCCTATGCCCTGCTGCACCCCATACATTTCGATGAACCCTTTGGATTGTCGGTTATAGAAGCGATGGCCTGCGGGACTCCGGTTTTAGCTTTTAACCGAGGTTCAATGCCGGAAGTTATCAAAAACGGGCAGAGTGGTTTCCTGGTAAACAATGTTAAGGAAGCCTGCCCCATGATAGATGCTATAGCTGGTATCAGGAGAGAAGACTGCCGCCGTCATGTAGAAGAACGTTTTTCCCGTGAACGTATGGTCGATGACTATCTAAATATCTACGAGCATTTGCTGACCGAAAATATTGCCCGGCCACATCATTATTATGCCCCGGTCAACAGTATGATCAATGCAACGAACTTTAACCGTCCCCAACAATGATTCAAATCACAAGCAGTCCGTGTTATCCGCATCTATTTACCCTAACTCAGGAAAAAGACCGAATAAGTTCCGGCACCCACGTGCGATCCGATTACCGCCCCAATTTCTGATATCAAAAATTCACGGCACCCAAACTTTTCCTCAATTAAATGCTTTATCTCCATAGCTCCGGCGTAATCATCGGAATGGTTGATGCCAATCAGCTGATCGGAAAGGTTCCTGCCCCGCTCCTTCATTATCTCCAGAAGTCTCTTTTTGGCCTTTTTCTCCCCGTGTACCTTTTCCAGGGGATGTATTTTCCCATCAACAAAATGACAAATCAATTTAATGTTTAACAGGCTGCCCAATGCCGCGGCAGCAGCTTATTCTTCCCCCGCGCTTGAGCATCTCAAAATTACCTACAATGAAAATGTGCTGCATATGACTGATATTATCTTGAATTTCGTTTATAATCTCATCTTTGTTCCTGCCCGCAGCCAGGGCTCGGGCTGCCCGCACCACTGTCAGGCCATAACCTACCGAGGCGCTCAAGGAATCTATTACCGTAATCCGTTCAGGGTTTACCATATCCCGGGCCAGGCAGGCTGATTGGTAAGTTCCGCTCAAACCTGAAGAAAAAGCGATATAAATAATTTCATCATCGCCATCACTCATAACCTTTTCAAATTCCTCTTGATAAATGGCTGGCGGTATTTGAGCGGTGGTAGGAATAATATCGGGTTGGGCGATCATCTGATAAAAATCGGGCGGTTCCAGATCCAGACGGTCATAATAAACCTGATCTTTAATAGTGGTTGATATGTAAAAAAGTTTTACCCCAAGCCCTTCGACTAACTCCCGGTCAAGATCACAGGCATTGTCAGCATACAGGCGTATCTTACCCATAGTACTCTCCCTTCCCCGTTAGATAACCAGCAAACACGTATCATCACAGGTTCAGCATTATTATTATACACCAGGGTGTTTAACTGTGCATGGCTAATAGCTGAAGCTTTGCCGTCATTATTACCTGCAGGCTGATTAAAACATTATATTATGACTCTTTGCTATTTATTGCAATAAATACTACAATAACAAAATGCAAACCTTATCAGCTGAAGATTTTCCCGAGGAGAATGACCATGTCATGCCTAAATAACAAACTATTGGGACCGCTGGGGCTTTTTGTGATTGCCAGTCTTTTTATGGGCTTGTATTCGGGGCTTTATGATCCTTCTTTTAATAACTACCTGGCTCAAGTGCATAATATCAGCGAAGTAGCCCGCGGAGGGTTGGAATTTCCCCGTGAGCTGCCGGGTTTTTTGGTGGTTTTCATTTTTTCCGCCCTGGCTTTTCTCCCCGATACACGCCTGGCCCTGCTGGCAGCGGGTTTGGTAGGATTGTCTTTGTGGGGGCAGGGTTTTCTGGCTCCTGGGATAAAAAGCGTTGTGTTCTGGATGTTCTTATGGAGCTGCGGCACACATCTGTTTATGGTTTTAAAATCCTCCATCGGATTGCGCCTGGCGGATAAAGGCAGCGAAGGACGCTTGCTGGGTCGTTTGGGAGGCTATGAATCCTGGGGGGCCCTGACGGGTATGCTGGTGGTCTACTGGGGAGTATCAAAGTTTCATCTTGATTTTTCTGTTATTTTTGGCATCTCGGGAACCTGCGCCTTGCTGGCGGCCCTGGCCTTGTTTTTCATCCATCCCCAACCTATTAAACGTCCGCCGCGTTACCTGATGTTTAAGAAAAAATATGGGTTGTATTATCTGCTGAGTATGCTTTTCGGGGCGCGCAAACAGGTCTTTCTTACCTTTGGTCCCTGGGTTTTGATTAAGCTTTTCGGTTCGGGAGTCAAGACCTTCGCCCTCCTGGGCTTGATAGGAACCGGCCTGAGTCTGTTTTTCCGTCCCCTGCTGGGCCGGGCTATAGATGCCTGGGGAGAACGGGTTATAATTGCAATTGAATCATTGCTCTTGTTTGCCATCTGCCTGTTATATGCTCTCGCTCCTCGCTATTTCGGCCACCAAACCGGGCTCTTGATAATCATGGTCTGCTTTGTTACCGATCAGGTACTGATGGCAGTTACTATTGCCCGTACTACTTTTTTAAATCGTATCGTGGATGACCCCGGTGATTTGGGTCCTACCATATCGATGGGTCTTACCCTGGATCACGCTGTTTCCATGAGCGTGCCTTTTGCGGGAGGCTTGCTGTGGGCGGTTTGCGGTTATCAATGGGTATTTATTGCTGCAGCGGTAATTGCCCTTATAAACCTGGGGGCTTCGTTTTTTATCAGCCGGCCTCGAACCCTGTCCGGTATCGTTGGGTAAAGGGGGGCTGAAATCTGGTTTTAATCTGCAACGTTTTGTCTTATCCCGCAGTTGAAATATTTGATAATACTGTTAAACTGCAGGTATTTAAATTGTTATAATCGAGGTAAATTTTATGGACGAAAAAACGCGCCGTTTAGGGGAAGAAAAAGTATCGAATTTATTATGGCAGTTTTCACTGCCGTCTATTGTTGGTACTCTGGCCAGTTCCGCATATGTGATTATAGACCGGGTTTTTGTGGGACAGGTGGTAGGCGCTGACGCTATTGCCGGTATGTCGGTTACCATGCCCATATCCTTTGTATTAATGGCTTTTGGTATGCTGGTGGGAATAGGTTCGGGAGCCCTTATTTCGATTCGCCTGGGCGAAGGCAAACGTGAAGAAGCTGAATCTATCCTGGGTAATGCGTTTTCTCTAGTTTTAATTATTGCGGTAGTCGTCAGCAGCCTGTTTTTACTGTTTCTGAATCAGGTCTTAACCCTGTTTGGCGCGAGCCCCGCCATTCTCCCTTACGCCAGGCAGTTTATAGGCATTGTTCTTTTAGGTTCGGTTTTTCAGTATATCAGTTTTGGCCTGTCAAGTGTTATTCGCGCCGAAGGCAATCCCCGCATGGCTATGTATGTAGTCTTAATCAACGCCGGAATTAATATTATATTAGATTTTGTTTTTATTTTCTTTTTGGGTTGGCAGGTTCGCGGCGCGGCTATTGCCACCATCATATCCCAGGCAATTTCCGGGTCTATCGTATTATGGCATTTTCGCAGTTCCCGCAGCGTTCTGCGCTTGCGGTTGAAGAATATGAAAATTAAGCCTGAAATTATACGTGGAATAATCTCGATTGGCATGGCGCCTTTTGCTATGCAGCTGGCCGCCAGCATCGTTAATACCCTTTTCAACCAGGATCTGGCGCGTTATGGCGGAGACGCCGCCATCGGTGCATACGGTGTCATCAATGCGATTATTGTCTTTCTGGTTATGCCGGTTATAGGCATTAATATGGGCGCGCAGCCAATTATCGGATACAATTACGGAGCCCGGCGCTACGACCGCGTTTTAGAAACCTTAAAAGATGCGATTATCGCCGGCACCTTGATAACCAGCGCTGGTTTTATAATAATGGAACTCTTCCCCCGCCATCTCGTAGGTTTTTTCACCAGGGACGCGCAGTTGCTGTCAATCGGAACTCATGGTATGCGTATTATTGTAGCTATGCTGCCCGTGGTAGGTTTTCAAATAATCAGCGGCAACTTCTTTCAGGCCATCGGCAAGGCGCGCAAAGCTTTAATACTGACTCTGCTGCGGCAGGTAATAGTGCTGATTCCCGCATTGATAATACTTCCCCGTTTCTTTCAGCTGAACGGGGTATGGTTCGCCGGTCCGGTAGCCGATGGTATAGCCACTTTAATTACCTTGATTGTACTATTGCCCGAAGTCCGTTCCCTGAAATCCCGATGGCGTGACGTGGCTGAAGAGTAATAAGTTGAATGGATAAAGGTAATATTATACAAACGTCGAATATCCTAATTAAACATTTACGGGGGAGATGAGAAAATGTCCTATGACAGCTATGAAACTTTGAAGATCGAGATGCTGGATAATGACATTATGCTGCTTGGCCTTAACCGCCCGGGCAAACTTAACGCCGTCAGCAAACAGATGCTTGATGACTTAGAGGATTTGTGGAAAAAACTACGAAACGATTTTAAAACCCGTGTGGTTATCCTGCGCGGTGAAGGTGAAAAAGGATTCTGCGGCGGGGTGGATGTGAAAGAAGGCTTAACTCCAGATCTCATGCATCTGCCGGGCTTTTATGAATACCAGGTGCGATTGGCTGAACTGCAGCTGCTAATGCGCAAGATTCCCCAGCCTATAATTGCCTTAATTCACGGGGCGGCGGCCGGAGCCGGTTTCAGTTTTTCCCTGGCGTCCGATATAAGAATAATCACACCTGATGCCAGGTTCTCGGCTTTTTATATTAATGTGGGTCTGGGCGGAGCAGATATGAGTTCGAGCTATTTCCTGCCCCGTCATATCGGTACCGGGCGCGCTTACGAATTCTTGCTCACCGGGCGATTTATGAACGCTGAAGAAGCTATGAATTTAGGCTTTGCTTCCCGTTGTGTTCCTAAAGAAGAATTATTGGACACCGCCCTGGATATGGCCAAAGATATCGTTGCCAAAGAATTTATTCAAATCAGGCTCACCAAGGAAGCCATCAACGCTAACCTGGACTGCGCAGGTCTGGAAAGAGCTCTTGATATGGAGAACCGCAACCAGGTCTTGCTGGTTATGCACAACATGGACAAAGGCAGAGAGCGGCCCTTTGGATAAAAACAAAAAGCCTGTGCGTTGACTTTTCAAGTCGCGGCACAGGCTTTAATTTTCTATAAATATGAAACCTATTCGATCTTGTTGGTTTTTCTCCAGATACCTAACTTCTCGGCTTCTTTAACTAATTCATCCTGGAATTGCGGGTGGGCTATTTTTATCAGTTCTTCAGCTCTCCACCAGGTAGGTTTGGCTCTCATTCTGACCGCGCCGTATTCGGTTACGATATAATCCACCATTTGACGGGGAACAGTGGTTATGGATGCCGGGGCAAAGGTTGGCACTATACGCGAACGCAGGTTGCCTTCTTTATCCTTGTAAGTAGAAGCCAGGCAAATAAAGCTCTTTCCTCCTTTAGACCACTGGGCGCCGAGCACAAAGTCCCACATTCCGCCATTACCCGAAATCTGAGCTGTATTGCTGCTTTCCGCGTTTACCTGGCTGAACAGATCAACTTCCACCGTGTTTACAATTGAAATAAAGTTGTCTAATTGCGCTATTACCCTGGGTTCATTGGTATATGTTACGGGATATGACGCGCAAGCGGGATTCTCGTTCAGGAAATCATACATACGCTGGCTGCCGATGGCAAAGGTGTAGGCGACGCGCCCCCGGTCAATGTTCTTGGCCATGCAGTTCATGCGTCCAGCTTCCATCATATCTACATAAGCATCAACAAACATTTCCGTATGTCCGCCGAGCTTCTTTAAGTCTGATTGAGCGATAGCGGTTCCAACCGCGCCGGGCATGCCGCCTATTCCTAATTGTATACAGCAGCCGTCATGAATAAACTCCATAATATGTTTGGCAATAGCCCAGTCAACCTCATTAGGTTTTATGCCTGGGAGATCGGGCAGCATTTGATCATCGGGCGCTTCTACTATATAGTCAACCATGGAAATATGCACCGATTCTTCAGCGCCTCCCAAACATTTCGGCTGGTTCTTGTTTACCTCTACTATAACGGTATCCGCAACTTCCATGTTGGCAAGGGTCTCAGAATTCTGAGGTCCCAGGTTAAAATAGCCGTATTTATCCATAGGGCAAACCTGGGCAATAGCCACATTACGGTGCGGAGCTATACCATCCCTGTACAGGCGGCAGGCATCATGATAGAGGATGGGGACATAATTACAAAGGCCATAGGATTGAAGTACACGGGAAATTTTGCTGAATTGCCAGTCGTTGTAGATAAAACTGTCCTTGACCTTTGCGGTTTCCGGGACTGGAGGGACGGTAACCGCTGAATAAATTTGCACATCTCTGAGGTCGGTTCTGCGAGCCAGGGCCTGGTCGACAACTACAGGTTTGCCGCAAAAAAACCGTAATCTACAATGTCTCCTGATTTGACCACTTTGACTGCTTCGTCTGCACTGACCAGTTTTTGCTTATACTCTTGTGAATACATATGATACTAACCCCCCAAAATATTTTTCTATATGGAATGCGTGGCAAAACCTGTACGCATAACCATCAATTTTATCTTTCTATGAGTTGTATGAATTTATAGACAATTTAAAGGCCAGAATATCTACCCTTCCTTTGCCTGTGATTCTGTAACAGCGAGGTTAAATAATACCGCGGCTTTTAAGGTCTAGAATTTCACTCTCTCTGTATCCCAGAGCCCCTAGGACTTCTTGATTGTGCTGGCCCAGTTCGGAAAAGATAAGATGAATTTCACCCGGAGATTCAGACATTACGAAAGGCAGGCCGGTAAGATGCAATGAATGGTTAGAAGAACGAAAATCGGGTATGGTTTTAATTAGGTCCCGTGCTAATATTTGCGGATGAACACAAATTTCTTCAAGATTTAATAAAGGACTAAAACAAAAACCAGAATCAGAAAAAAGCTGTTCCCATTCATCACGCTTACGAGTTAAAAACTGGGCTTGGATATCTGCATATATCCCCTCCTGTCTGCTTAAATTCCATTGCTGTTCACTATATTCAGGATAACCCATGCGTATGCAGAATTCCTGCCAGAACTTGCCTTCTACCGCTGCCAGGCTAACATAGCCGCCATCCTGCGTCTGGTAAATGTTGTAACAGGCATAGGCTCCCCCCAGCAAAGATTCACCCCGCTGAGGCATATTGCCGTTAGCGGCCCAGTCTGCCAGGGGTTGAACCATAAAACTTATAGCCCCATCCAAAATTGACACATCGCAGAACTGGCCCTGACCGCTTTTTTCTCTCTGAAATAACGCCATCAATATCGCGGTTACAGCATACATTGAACCACCTGCCAGAGCAGCCATGGTAAGAGGCGGAACAACTGGTTTCTGGCCTTTTATCCCGTTTAACAGAGCCATTCCCGCAAGGCTTTGAAAATTCAAATCATGTCCGGGAGATTCTCTTAACGGACCATTCTGCCCAAAACCGCTCAATGCGCAGTAGATTAAACCAGGATTAATTTGTCTGAGGGTTTCGTAATCCAGACCCAGCCTGTCCATCACCCCGGGCCTGAACTGCTCGATTACCACATCGCTTTCAAGCGCCAGCTTCTTAAAAATCTCCTGACCTTCTCTTTGGCGCAAATCCAGGCTGATGCTCTTTTTATTGCGGTTTAGCAGGTAAAAAAGCGCCCCCACCCCTTCAATAAGAGGGGGTTGGTATCTTGCAGGGTCCCCGCCGTGCGGATCTTCTATCTTGATAACCTCAGCCCCGTAATCAGTCAGCACCTGTGTGCAAAAAGGCCCGGCCAACACCCTGGACAGATCCAATACCTTGATTCCTTGGAGAGGAAGAGCCATAGAGCCGCCCCCTGATTTTGTATTTGAACATTATTACTTATTTTTATTCGTCACCGGCTTTGAAAGTCCTCCCATTTTCACTCTAAAAAATCATCCCTGGAGCATTAGATGCCCAAAATCAGGAGATACTTGTCCTATAACCAGGGAGGATTAGGAGCATGCCAGGACAATTACTTCGCTTTGGCCTTACCGGCTTAATTAATACGTTAATGGATTTCGGTATATTTAATATTCTGTTGTTTTTTACCGGAGCTGCAAGCAGTTTGGCCATTGGCCTCATTAACATTGTGGCAATAGGTATGGCAGCTGTTAACAGCTATTTCTTAAATCAATGCTTCACATTTCAAACTAAGACTAAATCCCACTTCTCACAGGGCCTGCGTTTTGCCGCCGCAACTATAATGGGCTTATTCATAAACACCCTGGTTGTCATCTTTGCGACCCATAATCTGCACCTATTCCCGTATCCCAACTATATAGTCCTTAATCTCAGCAAAATTTTAGGGGCAATATTATCAGCATCCTGGAACTTCTTGACTTATCGTTTCTGGGTGTTTCAAACAGCCGGAAGCGAAGCTTCCTGGGGGAAACAGGAGACCGTAGAGGGACTGACCAGCATCATCATTCCTGCCTACAACGAAAGCCAGCGTCTTCCCGCCCGTTTAGAACAACTGGCCCGCATACTCCCCTCTTATTTCCCGGTCGAAATAATCATTGTTGATGATGGCAGCAGCGATAATACCTGGCAGCTTTGCGAAGCGATCAGGCATCATTATGATTGCATATCATGCCTTTCTTATTTCCCCAATCAGGGCAAGGGCAAAGCGGTGCGCACCGGCATGAAATCCGCCCGGGGCGAATTTCTGATTTTCACAGATGCGGACTCTACGTTTGATATTGAACATATAAAACAAGTGGCAGAATGTCTCCATCAGGCCATTCCGTGGTAATTGCCAGTCGTTTGGCCGCAGGTCTGGGACGTGCAGACGGGGAATCGATTATTAGGCGTCTAATGGGAAAAGCCTTCAATTTAATGGTACAGGCTCTGGTACTGCCTGGCATCCGGGACAGCCAGTGCGGTTTAAAGGGTTTTCATTACCAGGCCGCGCGGCCAATTTTTTCCCGTCAGCGTTTGAATGGTTTTGCCTTTGATGTGGAAGTACTTGCCCTGGCACGGGCTCTAAAAATACCGATTAAAGAACTGCCGCTTCGAGTAAAGGATTGTCCAGGCAGTACGGTAAACCGGATCTTAACGCCTTTGCAAATGGCGGTGGACATCATTTATCTAAAATTGGCCTTTTTTATTAATGAGTACAGACTGCCAGGAGGCTATCAGCCTTTACGTGAAGCCGCTACGATCATGACGCTATTTTTCGCTGCCCTGGCATTACGGCTGCCGTGGCTTTGGGAAATTCCTCGCTTTATCGATGAGCTGAAGGAAGTACGTTTAAGCTACCTTATTTTCACCGGACAGGCCTTGCCCCTGCACAATGCCGCTCATGACATAGGCGCCATGCACAACTATATCCTGGCCATTATCTTCAAATTGCTCGGGCCGGGAATATACTGGCCCCGGCTCTATGTGGCCTGCTGCTCGGCTTTGACAGTGATAGTGGTATACCTTCTAGGCCGTATACTATTTGGAAGAACCACCGGGCTGCTGACATCAGTTTTCTTAATGTTCAACGGAATGAACATCCTGACTAGCCATATGGCCTGGGCTAATTGCACTACACCGTTTTTTTTCACGCTGGCAATGCTTTCAACCATTCTGGCGGAACAAAAAAGAAACGGCTGGTGGCTGGCCGCAGCCGGTTTATTATGGGCAGCTCCCTGCAAACCCATTCTTCGGTAATCATATATATCGCCATTGTCTCTGTTTATGTGGCACGTCCCGCTTTCCGCAGCTATACTGGTTTAAATCTCAAGTGGTACTGGTTGTCTGCCGTACTTTTTTTGCTGGGTTACGCCAATATGATTTATTTTAACCTGACCAGTCATGGCGGAAGTATTCGCTGGCTGAGCAACAAGGGTTATGCGCTGGAGCAGCATTTGAGTTTATCATCCTACCTGACCAATGTTTTAAATATGATTACCCAAATACTACGCAGCCTGGGTTCTAATTACGGAAGCCATGAACATTTATGGCAATACCTTAACCACCCTACTTTCCTGCTGGCTGTTTTATTGCTTGTTTTTGGCATAAGCCTGGCCGCAAAAAAAGGAAGCCCTGCTCTGCTTCCGGTTTGGATTATTGCCGGTACTCTGATTATAATGCCGCTGGTTAATAAGCGTTTTGTTTTTTACCTGGCCACCCGATATACTATGCCGGTTCTGATTTGCTGCATGCTTCTGGCAGGCCAGGCGGCGGCGCACATATTTAGGCAGATGCCGCAATATCTCGGAGACAGAAAATACTTGGCGCCTCTAAGTCTAAGTCTGGTTGTTTTATTGGCAGCCTGCCAGTTTATACCTTATAGTTATTACTGTATAAGCCACCTGGGAAGCAATGAGTCCAACCGCATGACTCTGCAAGCTTTGAATCTGGCCTGTGAAATGGCACGATATGACAAACGTCTGATCCTGCTGGATAAATCGCTGCCTATAGAAAATCAGCCTCTTCCGTATCTTATGAGCCTGGTATCCCAGCCCTACCGGGAAGTAA
>NZ_BBCE01000002.1 GCF_001311885.1 Syntrophomonas palmitatica JCM 14374
TAAAACCAAAAACCGGGTCTAACCACCTGGCTTTTTTAATTTATAGTAATTTATTGGCAAAACCAAAAAACTTATTTAAACAAAATGATTTTAAAAAAAATAAAAAAAATAAATCATAAAGTATAGACAAAAAATAAATTAACATATTATCATAATATTAGTTATTAATCAGGGAGGTGATGGTTTTGGAGTTACCAAACTACAGGTTACTTGGAATACTACGGTCAGAATCCATAACAATGCCCTGGCGGTACAGGGAGTTAGTGCAGGGTTGGATTTACGAACATCTGGGTGAACTCGGGAAGACAATACACGATGCGCCATTCAGCTTATTCACATATTCATTTTCAAGCCCAACTTATGCAATTACCGACCAGGGAATAAAAAGCGAACTCTGGTGTTTTAGAATTGCATCTGTTTACAAGGAAGTGTTAGAGAGACTCGAACAGGAATTAAATCAAGGAATCGAGTTAAATAATATTTATTTTACGCCTTTGTTAGTCTCGAAAGAACTGCTCGTAAACCAGGATCGTTTTGCAAGTGATCCAATTATAGTTTTCTCTCGGGACAAAGAAAAAAGATTTTTGAATCCTATTATTGACCAGGACTTTGGTAAAGCTGTAGCGGCAAGTCTTAAAAAGCGTTATGAATATTACACAGGCAAGCCGTCTCCCGAGGTATCCTTTAGATTTGTTACGCAGCCCATAGCGCGGAAACTGCAGTATCAAAACAGGCGCTTAATAGGGTTTCAAGGTGATATTGTACTTGAAACAACGCCAGAAATGCGTAAATTTGCTCAATGCATTGGTCTAGGAGTTAAGACATCATGCGGAATGGGGATGATAGCATAATGTTTACATCGTTTGCGCAATTAGCAGGAAACAAAGCGCTAAATATCCCCCTGGCACATAATAATGATTACTGGTGTCGCGAATGCGGAGGAGCCATAGATCAAGATAAAGCAATTAAAAAAGAATACAAAGAATCGTGGGTTGATGAAGGTTTAATTAATTACCACAACAGCGATGTAGTTTGTCCCGCTTGCTTGGAATTATCAAAGGGATCAACATCAAGGACAAATTTAGTCCCCCCTGCAGGAACAGTATCGATAGTAGCGCAGAATTACGTTCATCCAACTCCCGCAGGATGGCAGTTAGCCTTAACCGGCCCAAGAGAAACAAAGCGTCAGGAAATATTTACAACCTCAATTACGCTGATAGATTTCCTGGAAAATATCCTGCCCGAGATTGAGCACCATTTGGGGTTATTTACTCCCAGAGCAATGCTCAAAACAAAAAACATTTTTTGCGGTACGTGCCTGTTAATTACAATAAAAACGAAATCACATTTTATATAATGCCAGTTTTCAGATACGGCACGATCAGGCCAGAGCTGTTTTTACAAAGTTATTATGTTTCGCTGGATACAGTCGAAAAAAGCCCGGCGCAGATGCGTAAAGACCTAGCAGCAAAAGCCGAAGAATTCGGTTTGAGGCGCGCCGAAACCTATATATTGTATCGGCATCTGCTGACACTTAAAAAAGAATTTAAGGAGGATGATACGGATGAATAACGACCTGTATAGCTTAATTAATTGCGTAACACCAGTTTTTCATCAGGCTCCCGATGGCAACTCAGGCAACACAAACCATCAAAGAAAATTACCGGTACTGACCAAAGATGCAACTGGCAATTTTGTTGCTAACGACATACCTGGTATCAGCGGCAATGCCCGGCGCTGTGTAGCCCGCAGAGATTTTATACTGGCAACCCTGGAGGTTCTGGGGTTATATAAAAACTGGCAATTTACCAACGAAATCAGCGCAGACCTGTATATGACCTTATTAAATGGCGGCTCTCTGGGCGCAAAAACCTCTCTGCAGCCCAAGATTGATGCAATGATGGACATTTATAACACTCTTCCTTTCTTCGGCCTCGTAGGTGGTTGTTACAAGCAGGTATGGTTCGCAGGGCGACTATCTGTAGGTTTTGGTTATATGCTAACCTCACAGACATTAGAACTGGCGAAACTGATGCACTTCCCGTTCAAACTCAACAAGGATGACCTGCCAGAAACCGGCTATTTTTCGCACAACGAACACCAGTTTACCCGCCGCAAAATTCCCGGTCTGACTGCGGGAGATCGTCTAGATATATTACTTGCCAAATTACAAGAAGAATATCCCGAATTTGCGGTTAAGGTATCCGAATACGCCGAAGATGTCACAATGGAAGAAGAAATCCAGGCATTAATTAATAGCACTGTAGGTTTGGAGGATTTTTTAAAGGATTTCTTTAAAAACAACAAAAAAGACAAAAAAAATAAAGAAGACTCCAAAGACACAAAGAAATCCCTGGCCAAGCAGATTATTACCTTGACTGGAAACCAAATGTTATACGGTATCAAAAACCCAATCCCGGCAGGTTCCAAATTATATGCTTGCGATTATCTGCTGCCTGGTTATGGTGACGATGACCTGTATGAAGCCACATTCCACGCTTATATGGAAACCATGTTAAACCGCCCGTTTATTGGCGGATTGGCCGCTAAAGGTTTTGGCCGCGTTGAGATAGAAGTTCGCAATAAAGACGGAGAAAACTTTGAACAGTTCTCTCGGGCCGGAGAATATTGGCAGTGGCTTGAAGATAACAAAGAAACGGTACGCGAGTACCTTATAAACATTGACCAGAAAATCTTCCTAAAAAAATCCGTTAAATCAGCATAGTTTTCTCTCCTTATACACTCCTTTTTGCCCAGCCGGCCGGGTCTAACCACCTGGCTGGCTCCCTGGAAAGGGACTAGGGATTGTAAGTGATAATATGTTAATTTTACAACCTAAAAGGGTTTAATGCTTATTTAATGCACATAACACCTTGAAGGAGATGATATAAATGTTTGAATCATTAAAAATAACCTTTGATATGTTTACTCCGGTAGCTTTTCCCCTAAAAAAGCAAGCCTACCCTATACATCTTGATGCACTTATCATAAGCCTGATGACTTCATCTAAAAAACAATTTTACACACCAGAAAATGATTTTTACGCCCCTGGCAACAACAACGAAGTGCCATTAGCCGTTTACGGAGACAAAAGCCCGGTGTATTGTGCTTCGGTTGCTATGGCAGAAGAATTCAAAATTGGCACATACGGAATCACTAAGAAACCTCCTCGGGCAGAAGAAATGAAACTGTTTAAAAAGGGCAGCTCGTCTTTTAACCCAGAAGGAGATGGTGCGGGTATCCACCGAGCCTGGGCAGAAACCGTTCCCACAGTACACCCTACACAGATATGGTTTGAATGTCAGGGCATCAAAGAAGAATTATGGAAAATCCTCACCAAAGTAAGAAGGATTGGTGTTTTTCGCAGGGTAGGATTAGGTGAAGTGGCCAATATACACATTGAACCCTGTGAAAATACTATGGCAGGATTGATATATAACGATCAGCCAGCCAGGATGTTGCCAGTAGCAGATTGGCCGCAAGGCGAGCAAAAAAAATGGAACAAAGTTGTAGCAGCAACCAAAGCGCCTTATTGGTTTCCTGGCAACAAAGAATTATGCTGGGCACCACCAACAGAAACCACGATTCCTAACATATCTGTCGTCGATTATTAGTAGCGTAAAAAACCCAGGGGGCAGACGACAGCAAGAATACCTAAATAACCTAACATTATAAGAGCGGTATAGTTATAAAACAAAATCTATACAAATCATAAACCTGGTAATATAGGCTTTAAAATGGGTTTGTGGACTACCTATACGGGGTTAAAAGACGCGATTCGGACGTCGGCCCGCGGGCGACAACCAGTTTGTGTACTACCTATACGGGGTTAAAAGCAATATATATCCCTATATTTTATTTTATGGGTAGTTTTGTTTGTGGACTACCTATACGGGATTAAAACCTACCACCTGCGTCCGGGTGATAAAGTTTGTGTACTACCTATACGGGGTTAAAAGCGTGCATGAATCCGATGTTTGTTGCCCGCGGGCGAAAGAGTTTGTGTACTACCTATACGGGGTTAAAAGATTGGAACATGATAGAGAAAGAAAACATTACGTTTGCATTCTACCTATAAGGGGTTAAAAATAAGGGGTTAAAAAACGGGCCGCATATGCAAAATGGCCGGTAAATAGCCAGAACAATTTTAATCTGCCTATAAGGGATTATAAAGCCTAATTGAACAGCATAAATCATAAATTCCGCTGTAATCAGGAAAGGGAGTGATCACCATAGACACATTATACGGACAAATTATAGGACAAGAAGTTAAAAATCAAAAAACATTTTTTAAATTTAAAATTAACAAAGATAACGTAATCCTGCTTGAAGGGCTTGAACAGTGCAATATCGGGGACATAATAACCGTCACAGGCAAATATAACAAGGCAAAAACCAGATTTAAAGTACAAAACACCCCCAAAAACCTGGAAATAATTGATGATCTTGAAGCTATTGCCAAATTCACCGGAATAACTTTGACCAATGACGAATACCGGGCCTGTTTAAATGATTTGCATGCTGATTGTTTTTACACGGCTTCAGGGTCATTGGGGAATACGGAAACCAGAATAAAATTTTTAACTGAACATACTGGTGAAACGGGAGAAAAATTTGTCGCGTTAAGTAATTTTATCGCTAACGATGCAGATGTATACGGCCTTGTTTCATTATTTAAAGACGCAGGTGTTAATTTGGGATTATCTCATGCCTTACAAATAGCATATGGGTTTCGGAACCGCACTGGTTACACCAACAAAAGGCTCATAGAGCTTGTTGAAGAATGTCCTTGGATATTATCCCAAATACTTAATCCAGAAGAAGCCGAACCTGCTATAGAGAAACTTGAAAATTATTTTAATTACACTGGCCGCAAACTTGAAATATATCGTACTGCCCATACTATCATTAAAATACTAACTCACAGAATGCATGATGGTGATTGCTTTGTACCTAATACCGATTTATACGGTATGGTTATAAATAAAGGCCATTCAAAAACCTCATATGAAGACGCCTGGCATTTATTAACTAAAAACCAGGAATCAAAAAATAGGTTTGCTGGGATTATCCCAGAAAATGAATTTTTACATGAAGCCATTAAAGATGCTGGACGCAAACTCAATGAAAAAGCCAAGGCAGCAGTCTATCTGCCTGGAATCTTCGGAGCTGAAAAAAATGCCGCCATAAGATACCACATGATTAATAATTCCCCCGGCGCAGCGCTATCATCTGCAAATATGATAAAGCAGGCCAAGCAGACCGCAATGGCTCTCGGAAAACCGTTAAACAACTCTCAAAAAAAATTAATACAATCAGTGTGCCAGAACAAAATAACTTTGCTAACAGGCGAAGCAGGTACGGGAAAAACCCATGCGTTAAAGGTACTGGCACAATCTTATTATCATTTAACGGACAGAGTGCCGGTTGTGCTTGCCCCAACGGCATTAGCTGCCTATACAGCAGCCGAAAATACTATTGCAGAAAGCCTTGCAAAGACAATACATCGGTTTTCATTTTTATTTAGTGACAATTCGGATATTTATACAAGTCAGGGCAACAAGTCTAATACAAACCAAGAATCTCCCGGGCTTGTTATAGTTGATGAATGCTCAATGTTGGGGCCAGTATTGTTACGAAGATTATTGGAACATATAACTGCTGACACCAGATTAGTATTTGCCGGCGATCCTGCCCAGTTGCCGCCGATAGGAGCAGATGGGACATTTACATCGATGTTACGATTAGCGGATCAAGACGGTATAGGTTGTCATATACATCTGGAAGAAAATTATCGTAATGATGAAGGAGTAATTTCAGCTGCTAGAGCCATATTGAACAATCAGCCCATACCACAGGATATTAAAGGAGTTAATATACACATATGCCAGCAGGAAGGATTATACCACAAACTGGAGGAAATACTTGAAAGCACTGGGGGAATTAATCCTGACACAATGATATTAAGCCCTTATCGCAATAAAAAATATGGCATGAGCCTTGATTTTCTTAATCCTAATCTTGCTAAAAAATACGGCACTGGGAAACAAATACCAGGAACAAATTTTATGATTGGCGATCCTGTAATAGCAATAAGAAATGACTACCGTAACGGCAATCCATATTCGCCCAAAATAATCCGGTCATTACGGACAACACGTGATGATGTATATAATGGGATGAAGGGCTATATCAAAGAATACAACAGTAACACACACAAAGTCACAGTGAATTTTTATACCGGGTTAAAAGGCGATAAAAATTACTATGCTAAAGAATTGGCTTACTATCTGGAAAGATGCTATGCTTTATCGATACATAAAGCCCAGGGAGGTCAAGCCCAAAATATTGTTATATGTCTTGATAATACTACAGCCATAAAAAACGCACCATTGATTTATACAGCATTAACTCGTTGCGAAAAAGGTGGTCAAGTACACATCATTACCAAAAAGGATTTTTTGGATGCCCCTTATATTAAGCCGGTAGATCCTAATGACGATGTATACGGATATATTGGCAACCACTGCCTAACAAAATTCAGGCAGAGGGTATTAGCCTTAGAAAGAGAGACAAAATGCAGAGAATATTAAAAAAGGAGTTGATGTTTTGGGATTAAAAGCATTGTATTATAACAAAGACGGAGAAATAATAGAAACCTTAGATTTGCCTTTTCGGGGAGAAGTTGAGCAAAAAACCAATGAAAACGAAGATGAAGCGAAGAAGTCCGCTTAACCACAGATATTGGGATAACCCGAGTTAATTAGGAGGATATTATATGGACACAATAACAATAGTTCCAAGTACAGCCTGGGGCGATTTGCCAGAATGGGGCGAGCCAATATTACGAATATTAAATGAGCGTATATTTTTAACTACCAGTCAAATAACAAAATGCTTTCCAATTTACGGTCGTAATAATATGCGGCGAAAACTGAACAAACTAGCAGACATGAATTACTTGCGTCGTTACGAACTAACCAAGGAAAACAATATTATCACTGGTTATAGCATAGGAGAAGAAGGCTGCAGAGAAACTCGCAAAATCATTCCAGAAATAACATACGAAAAGGCGCTGGAATTTATAGCCGCTAATGAATTTTGTTTTGCCAACGGTATTGTAAAGCCCGTTTTTTGGGTATCAAAAGGCTTAACAGTTGGCGAAATAGTAATTAACGAGCAGAAATATGCTTTGTGGTGTCCTCGGAAAATGGATCCGCGCATAAACAGTTTAAAATCAGAAGTCAGTTTAAGTTGCAGAGGGATTATTATAGTAACTCCTACAGTTAAACTTATACACATAATAGCTCAAAACTTAGATACATTTATGCCAGTGATTTTTACAACAGATGTTTTATTAACTGAATTAATGGAATATAAAAACGGTTCAATTCAGCCAATATAATTGTCGTGTACTTAGCGTTAATAGGGTATTTGTGATCGGTCAAGTATTTTGGAGAAATTTTGGCCATTAATTTTCCATAGGACTACAGTCTTAGTATAGAGTCTCGATGTTTAAGGCGGTAACTGTCGCCGGTCAGATTAAATATCTCACTGTGATGAGCGATTCGGTCCAGAATTGCTGTGGTAATAACCGGGTCTCCCATTAATTCTGCCCAGTCTTCAAATCCCTTGTTTGAAGTTATTATGAGAGCTGTCTGTTCATATAGTGCCGATTTTAGCTGGTTTGGAACATTACGGTAAATATTCTCCGTTTTTAGTGGCCATTTTTTCTCCCTTTTATTTTACCGCTTACAGTATTTTTATAAAATACCTTTTTAATTTGCAAATATTAAACAAAAAGATTATAATTAAAACAACTAATAGACTAACCACACACGAGCGATCATTTCACATCTAAAAATCCCATAAAATGGGGAAATTCTCTTGAAAAACATTAAAATATCAGGGGTGGTTTACAAAAAATTAGACTTTTTTTGTGTTACTACCCCTATGCCCTTCGATAAGCGAAGGTTTTTTATTATATGGATTGTAAACAGGGAATGACCATCTGTTTTATAGTCCAGAGGTACGCGCGTACCTATTCACGCCTTATAGATAGTTTCCTGCCATTAACCCTATTTAAGCCAGTAAACTACCGTGTGTTTGCCCCCCTATCTTTACTCCGTTCAGGAAGGAACTTCCCACGCGGGTAAAATAAAAACATTCACAAGCGGCTTAATAGCCGCTTTTTTATTGCAAAAAATTATAAAAATCCCGCTATGGCGGGGAAGGGAGGAAAATTATGGACAGTATTATCAAGTATTTTGCCGACAACCTGATGTCAAAAAGGTGGTTGCAAAAACTATGTTCCCCAAAGTAGCGTAAGTCTGTTCGGCTAATGCCGGGAATAAACGCCCGGCACAGCCGGGCAGAAAGGAAGATATAAAATGCTTAAAAACACCATAATTCTATTGGTGCAAGAAATTGCAAACAGCAATACAGATAAGTCTAAAGCGGAGTTTAGAATTTTAGAAGAATTCGTAGACAACGCAATCCGCTATGTATCTGCTGTAACGAGGATGGAAAGTCAGGTGGAAATTTTAAGATTTCGCCTGGAACACTCTGACTATATGGCTGAAGTGCAACGGCTGGATCAATCCCGCCGAAGCATACATAATGCTTTTATATCCCGGCTAAAAGTGGTTAACCGGATATGTGAAAGCCACGGGTTTGCCCCATTGTACCAGGGTAGCGATAATCGCTACGACCAAGGGGATCTGGCTTTCCAGATCGTTAACGAATTTAGCGGGAATAGGCTTCGTGACGTTATTACTGACGAGTCGTAAAATAAGTCTTAACGATGGCGAAGCCGAGTTCGGTTAAATCCATTTCAGGAATTTCAGTAACTTCTCTGAGTATTGCTAAGGCGTTGCTCATTTGAGAAGTAGCCTGGTCCTGTTGGCTGACGAATTCCTTTTTGAATACTTCAGCAGCGCTGCGTTTGGTTTGGTCTTCGATTAGCGTAATGCTAGCCTCGATCAGCTGCTCCAAAGCATCAAAATATCTGTCGCGGCCCGGGAGTGTTCGGATGTGACTCGCTATTGCTGTGATTTTATTACGCAGGGCCTGTTCTTCCAGCCATTCCCGGGTAATTTGCGTGACCAGGTTGCGCTTGCTGGTACCATTTGAAACAGCCTGGATTTTAAGTTCACGATCTTCGGCATCGCTTAATGTAACGTTCGTTGTAATAGTCAAAACAATCAACTCCTTTTGTATATAATATATAATTTATATATATTATACAACTTATATAACATATACGCAATACATTTCAAAAAGCGACCTTTCGGGGTCGTTTTTTATTACAAAAAATTATAAAAATCCCGTTTAACGGGGAAAGGAGCGAAAGCTATGAGCAAAATTGAAAGACCGCTGAAATTAGTGGTCAACAACGGGCCAACCAAAAAAAAGAAAGAAAATCCCAAAAAGCAATTCTCTAAAGGGAATTGCAGGGATTTTCGCAGAGAATTCCGCAGTCCCAGAGGAAAGGAGGAATTTCTATATGATGATATCGTTTAGAGATTCCTTGACGCCTGCATCGCAGCAGGCGTTCCTGCGGTAGCGGTCACCACTCCCGAGTGGGAAAGAGTTACTGTAGAAGTTGCAGAGGTTGCCAATTCCCGGGAAATGTCGTTTCTGACCTGGGATCACATTAATGGGTTGCAGCAGAGAGAAGTTCAAATTGCGCCCCCGGCGCTGCCGGTAGCTGCGCTGCAATCAATTGAAGGGGATATTGCCGATGCCCTGATTGTTTTTAGAAATTTTAATCCTGCCCTAGCTAACCCCAGTGTTCAACAGGCAGTCCGCCTTACTCTTACTTATTGTAAGGCAAACGGGGTATGTTTAGTTTTTATTTCGACTTCAGGTAATATCCCTGCGGAGTTGGAAAAAGAAATACTAATTTTGGATTTCGATCTTCCTAATAAGGAGCAATCGAAGCCATTATTGATGACCTGGGTGAATATAAAAATGAGGTCCTCTACTCACAATTGGTAGAGGCCGCTATTGGTTTAACCCAGAACGAAGCAGAAAACATGATTGCTTTGTCTCTGGTGAAAAACCAGTTGCAGCTAACCCAAGAAGCCGTAGACGAAGTTAAGCGCCAGAAGGCGCAAATACTTAAAAAATCCGGGGTTTTGGAACTACATGAAGCTAAAGACCTCCCCAAAGTTGGGGGGTTAGACCAACTAAAATTGTGGCTTTGGGAACGTAGCAAAGCGTTTTCTGACGAAGCTAAAGAATTTGGACTACCGTTTCCAAAAGGCTGTCTGGTTTTCGGCATCCCTGGAACCGGGAAGTCTTTAATTGCTAAAACCATTGCCAAACAGTGGGGTTTCCCGCTTTTAGTAATGCAAAATGTACTCGACAAATATGTTGGAGAATCCGAAAAGCGCATGAAAGAAGCCTTAAAAATCGCAGAGCATATGGCTCCGTGCGTTTTAATGATTGATGAAATCGAAAAGTATTTTGCTGGTGTCGGTGGCAGCGGAGATTCGGGAGTTTCAACCCGAATATTCGGGCAGTTCCTGTCCTGGATGCAGGAAACCACTGCACCGGTTTTTGTAGCGGCTACCGCAAACAATATTGGTGGTATGCCGCCAGAGTTGCTCCGTAAAGGCAGATTCGATGAACTCTGGTTTGTCGATCTGCCGGGACAGTTAGAGAGGGAAGAAATCTTTAAGATTCATATTACCCGCAAGGGCCGCAATATTGAAGATTTTGACCTTAAAAAACTTGCCAAGGAAACCAGTGGCTATACCGGTTCTGAGATCGAACAGGTTGTTATAAGCGGCCTGTTCCGTGCTTTTAGTAAAAATCAGGACATAACCACTGAGATTTTGCTTGAAGCTGCCGAAGAAACTTCACCCCTTTCAGATACGATGAAAGAGGGCATAGAACGGATGCGAAATTGGGGTAAAGAACGGGCTAGATTGGCATCTACCCCAGAGCCAGTAGGCCCGGAAACCCAAATAAACGCGTTTACAAAACGTCGCGCTTTGCGCGTATAGTACGCGCGTACCACCTTCCCCTGTTGGGGGCTAAAATCAGCCCCTACGGGGGCAAGGAGGTTATAAAATGTTAAGAACCTTACTTTCGTCAAAGAGTAAAACTATTAAAAACGCATTCTATCCATATGCAGTAATTATAATTACTTTAATTGGAATTTGTTTAACAAATGCCTTAATAGAAGCGATATGCAATTAATAGCACTACATTTTGTTAAAGATGCGCAGTAACGAGGGGAAGATTGCCTTATGAAATATAACTGGACCGAAATGACTGAGGACCAGAAGATGGCAGCGGTCAAAGAAGAAATGAGCCTGGTAACTCACAACGGAACAACCAAAGAGGATTTTGTAGAGATCATGCGGTTCCTGTCGGGACAGGTGGCATTGAGAGATAAGGCTCTGAAATTGTCAGTAGAGCGGATGCATGAATTGATTGCAGACGATTGCGACGAAGTAGTCTGCCCCAATGTATATGGTGAATGTACTGCTGATTGTCCCAATTGCGGGGAATATAACTCCGATGATTACCAAACGGCCATAGGATGCTGGATAAATGTTTACCTGGACAAGGCGACAGGCGCTTAGTGCGCATTCCACGTATATAGTGGTGTAACACATAGAAAGCGATCTCTAAAAAGGTCGCTTTTTTTATTGCCAAAAATAAAAATCCCGTTAAGTCGGGGAAGGAGGTTTTTTATGTCACATTGGATCTCGTTGCAAAATACCAAAATTATAAGCAAAACAGCAGCAATCAAGGCGGCAACTAAATTAGGTTATCAGTGCCGCCACCGGGCAAAATGCAGGGGTTACAATGGCCAAACCCAACAATGTGATTTGGTTGTTGTATTACCAGGGGGGTACGATCTGGGGCTTAATAAACAACCAGATGGTTCCTATGGTTTAGTAGCAGATTTTTGGTCAGATTATATTTCCAAATATCTGGCCGACCCCGAAACCCTACAAAAAGCTTACGATATGTATTCTGAGTTATGTAAAACTCAAGGATACGAAGCAGCGGAAGCTATGCTTAACGCTGCTAAAATCAGCAAGTTTAAACAGGCTTGCAATCTATACGAAACCATGGAGCTTGCTCAACAACAAGGATATTATGTTGTGCAGCATGAGCTCCCAGATGGCTCAATTCGCCTTGAATTGCAGGATGGAAACGAGAACACCAAAAAAATTCTTGTAGATTTGCCATCCACAGGCGAAATGAAGGTAGAGGCAGAGGGATATAGCGGAAGTAGCTGTCAAGAAGCTACTAAATTTCTAGAATCCCTCGGAACCGTCCAATCTACCTTGAAGCCCGAATATTACGAACCCCAAAAGGAAGGGGTGCGTAACAGTGTCTAAATCAATATTTTTGCGCCCTGACGGAACTATTGAGGGGTTATATACCGATGCGATCCCTCTGCAAAAACTCGGGAAATTAACAGTTACAAGGGCAACTACTGTTGAGTTTGATGATGCTCGGCAAGAATGGTTAGTTGCTCTGCCCGATGGACAAGAAATCTATTCTAACGCTTCCCGAGAAGTGGCGTTAGAGTGGGAAAAAACCTACTGTGAAGCCCAGCTAATAGCCGGGTTTCGCCCGGGGGCATCATGAAGTGCCCCAAATGCGGGCAAGACCTGCATATAAGAATTCTGGATAACCGGGATGCCGATATGCTGGCAGTCCAGATAATCTGCCCCAAACATGGGGAATTATTTTTAGCCACATCAATTAATGGCGTGGTATCAATTTTATAAAAATCCCATTAAATTGGGGAAGGAGGTAATTTTATGGATTTATTTCGTACTGAAGATATAATCGGAGCAGTTGGCAGTCATGAATACATTGGGGTTCGGTTAGCTTACCAGTTTGTGAATTTAGAAAACGCTAAATTCCGTTATGATTGGACAGTCAATTTGCTGGATAGCTTGGATATGGCGAGTTTCCACCCGCACCGTCCGAGTCCACCGGATGTGTTCCGTAGACTTACTTCAAAGTTAGCGGGGTACTACTCGGAAGATGGATTGCGTCAGAAAGTGGATGTTATCCGCGTCAACGATGATAAAGAGTCCATTGAACGAGTGGTTATGCTTATCGAAGTTGATGAAGAAAACCGGGAGGTATCCGATGGTCGCAAGGTTGCACGTCTAACCTTCGAAAAAGAGTATAACCTCTTTGATGTAGGCATTGGACCATTCGGTTCTTTTGATTACTGCCCCTCGTGGCTAAGAGAAAAAATTTACGAAGTTAAAGATCTATACGAATGCTCTGTAAATTATCTCTCTCCGCAGCAAATGAGGGATATTGTATTAAAAGTCCTTTATGCTGCAGGCAACCCGGTAAACAAGATCAATTCTCTTTGGAACATTCCAGCCAGCCGCGAATTCCTGGCTGAGAAACTGGAAGGGTTTTCAAGAGAAATTAATGAGTACGCATGTACTCAAAATAACGACATTGCTAAAAATGGAGGAGTTCTATTTGTGGATACTATTCCTATAGTGAACACAAAAGAACAGAAGAAAAAAATCAGCGCCGATGCCATAGCGTTTGCCTTAGACAAACTCAACAAGGTCCTGCGAGAACAACAGGATAATATTGTGTTTGCCAACGACCCTGATAAAGCCAGAGTTAAAGCGCAGGCTCGGTTTCAAGCCGAAGCCGATTCTATGATGGAACTGATCGAAGAATACGAACTTCTGCTAGGTGAAGTCATGGATGAAGTGCGGCAGGCACGAGAAATTACTCAAAACAAACTTCGCGAATTTTGCGCAAGCCCTGCAAAGCAAGCTGAACACCGGGAAACGGTAAAAAGTAGCAAGGGCGGCAAGAGAAAGCTTCAAAAAATTGAAGAAGTTAAGGCTGTTCTATCTGCAACGCAAACCATACCGGCACGAAGATTTAATCTTCAACCTGCCGCAGGTATATAAAATGGCAGTAGTTTCACCTTCGCAAAATCTAGCCCTTGCAATCCAAGGTCTAGAATTAATTGAACAACTGCTCCAGGGGGTAGTTGATAAAATGGGTCGTATGGATGAAGAAACCAAAAAAAGATTTTTAAAAAACTACCCGTTTTTATATCATCCACAACAGGCCAAAGAACCACTATCCGTTTGGATAGATGACGTTAAGGCTCTCCTTTAATAGAGAGCCTTAATTTTTAAGGAGGTTAAAAATGTTTGATAATCTTCAAAACAATCAACCAATATCAGGTTTTGCCCTGGCTTTGGAATCCAATATTGCAAGTTCAAAGTCGGGAAAACCTTTTATGAATCTGCGGTTATCAGATGGCCAAAACACTGTAGCCGCTAAAATGTGGGATTATGAAGGAGAAACCCCTCCCCAAAATACAGTTTTAAAAATAAAAGGCAAGGTTAATTTCTATCAAGATAAACCCCAGATTATTCTGGATAAGTGGCGTTTAGCAGAACCCACCGAATATAACCCTGCTGATTATCTGCCTGCCTATGAAGGGGAATTAGAACCCTTTTGGCAGAACATTATAGGTAATGTTGACCAGATAGGGAACGATGAATTAAAAGTTGCCATAGGTTCAATCTTAAATGAGTTGAAACAGAACATGATGGCTGCGCCAGCCGCAAAAAGTAATCACCATGCTTATTTGGGCGGCTTATTGGAACATACCAGTAATGTTTTAGATACTGCCATAAGCATTGCCAATCGGTACCCGGAACATATAGACCTTGATTTAGTAATTTCCGGGGCAATTCTACATGATATAGGGAAAATACAAACCTATACATGGGACACTCCCCAAATAGGATGGACTAATCAAGGGCATTTATTAAATCATATTGTACTGGGTATAACAATGCTTGAAAAGAACTCTATTTTTGCAACTCTGCCCGAGGACACGAAGTTAAAATTATTTCACATAGTCTCATCGCACCATGGAAAATTAGAGTGGGCTTCCCCCGTAGAACCATACACCAAAGAAGCTATTATCATTCATTATGCTGATTTATTAGATAGCACTTTCAATCATGTTGATGCTGCCATAAAAGAGGGTATAAAAAAAGGTGAAACTATGATATACCCCAAAGTGTTTTTCAAAAAAATAATAATTTAGCATCTCCTTTCTCCCCAGCGGCCTTTGGCCGCTTTTTTATTGGGTAAAACCCAAAAAATCCCGTTAAGTCGGGGAAGGAGTGTTGATATGAATAAAAAACAAAGAGTAGGAAGGTGCTTGTTGTTAAAACCCGCAATAAAGCGGGCATACCGTGAGTATAGGGAGGCTCAGTTTTATGCTGAGTCATACCCCAAAAATGCCCTGTCGCAAATGCAGTTAGAAGCTGTAACGGCTAAATTGGATGCCGTTATCGGGGAAGTGTTCAAATTGGATATTACCCCGGCGAAACGAAACCGGGCAATTGCGGCCATCGAAGCCTACCTGCCCTTGCAGAAGAAGGGCAGGAAGATTGTCAACGACCGGATATTGTTCGAACTACTCGAAAGAATGGAATCTGAAAAAGATTTCCAGGAATTTGAGAAAATCGACGCCCGGTTACAACGGTATGGCTTTAATAGCCATAACCAGTTGTATAAATTTCTTAATGATGTGGGAGTGGCATTCTAAATGTCACTCGCCGCAAAATTAGTTAAGATCATGGCTAGCTGTGCTTATATACAAAAAGATTCGGTTAACGAATATCATAAGTACAGCTATGCCTCAGCCGCAGCGGTACTTGAAAAAGTTAACGCTGCCTGTGTAGCTAACGGCATAGCAACATTAACCCATTCCAAGATACTTAATTCGTGGGAACGGGTTAATGGCCGCGGCAACGCAGAGTATTACAAAGAAGTCGAGGTTGAAATCACCTTGATTGATTGTGATACTGGCGAAGAAAAGGTCATATCCGGTATTGGATGTGGCATGGACACAGGCGATAAGGCGGTCATGAAAGCCCAAACCGCCGCCATCAAATACGCCTGGTTAATGGCCTTACAAATCAGCACTGGGGACGACCCAGAAGCTGATGCCAATACCGACAAATTAACCCAAGAACCCGGTTGTTGTCCAGTCTACCAGGTGGAAAAACTCATTGTCCCACCCAGCAGGGACAGGGCAAAGGTAATTCTCCTGGTTCCGAACACTGGGGAACAGATTGAAGCAATAGCCCAAAAATCTTTGGATATGCTTCTTGCTCAAAAAATTGGCAAAGGTAATAAGATTACCTGTACTTTTGGCGAATATACTTCGCCACAGGGCAAGACATATCCAGAGATATTAACGCCCAGGAAAATAGCATAGGAGGTAATCAGATGGATTTAGAGAAACTGTCTGGATACCCCAGTGCTATAGCTGGGTTAGAAAAAAATGGGCTGGCCTTAAAAAATAAGGCCCAGTCCATTAAAACCCGTTTGGAGAATATTAAGGCCCAGTTCCAGGCTGATATTGCTTTGGCTAAAACCGAAGATGGCAAAAAAGCATTTTCTAATGCTGAAGCCAGAGATATAGAGCTATCCAAACGGCTGAGTGGATCTGAAGAATTCCAAAACCTCTCAGGTCAACTCGATGCCGTGGAAAAGGAACGGGCCGAAAACGAAATTAATATTGAGCAGTTGAAAGGGGAGTTTAGCGTTGAACGCTATAAACTGCGCCTACAGACTGCCGACAAGATGGAGCAGGCTTCACTTCACTTCACCGAAGGTCTGCAAATTCTGTCGGGATTAGGAAACTTATTTAAGTTACTAACCCAAAATCCTCCGCAAACAACTTCTGAAGACGAATACGATTTTTAGGAGGGATGAAATGAAGTTAAAAGAAAAGGGGCCGGTTTCCGTGAGTCGGCTCCAGAAATTCGAGAGATGTCCCTGGTCGTATTACCTTCAATATGACCTGGGCAAACCGGAACCTCTGGGGAATTTGCCGAATTCGGCAAGCTGGTACATACAATAATATCCGAAGCAATTTATCGGAATTGTGCCGGCAGCACCAATGAAGCATTTGACGTTCTGGCTATTGATATAGCCGCAGGAGAACTTGAATTTATCCCAGAAGGCAAAGATAAAAACCCGGGCAAAGAAACCGCCGAACTCTGGCAGAAGTTTTCTGACCGGTATGACGAAATCAAAGGGATGACCTTAAAGGCTCTAAATTTATGGAGAAGCCTGCCCCCTAAGAAAGCGGTTTTAGAAAAACATTTTCAAAAACCGCTGCCTGCGGGGTGGAACTCCAGGGCTACATCGACCTCATGTGCGGGGTCAATATGTGGGATTGGAAAGCAGGGCATAATATTAAGTCCTATATGCAATCTCCGCAGTTAGCTCTATACACATGGGGCGTAGCCAAACAAGACCCGGATAAAGCCCAAAGAGCCTATGTCTTTTTGGCATTGGATGATCCGATCTTTGTAGATCGTTATCCTATTGCTAAGGCAGTTGAATGGGCAAATGATCTTTGTTTACAAATTGAATTTGCTTATGAAATTGCAGAGGATGAAGGCCCAGAAGCAGCTTTTCCGAAGAATCCAGGCGCGGCTTGTCGGTTGTGTGGTTTCAAAGACATTTGTTCTGAAGAAACCAAAGCCGAAAATGGTATTGTTATTCCTGAGTCGGTAGTTACCCAGGAAGAAGCCGCTAAGCTGGCTGAAACCATTCTCAATTTAGAAAATATACTCAAACAGGCACAGGAAAAACTTACAGATTACTGCAAAACTAACGGCGCCTTTGAGTTGAACGGGGAATGGTTTGGGATTTATCCCGGGTCAGTTCGTAAAGAATGGGATACCCAGAAACTTTACGAACTGGTTGCTCAATTCCCTCTTGAGGATATTATTCCGATATTATCTATTAACTCAAGGGGAATTGATAAATTTCTAAAAAAATATCCGGCACTTAAAGGCGATGTAGAAAAACTGGTGACCGAAAAACCGGGAAATCCGAGTTTTAAGCACCAGAAGACACCGCCCAAAGAACCGGGCAAAGTAGCTTGATTCCTTCACCCGCAGTTGGGTGGCCACAAAAACAAACCGTGGCCACCCGGCCACGGATATTAAAGGAGGAATCATTAATGGATAATAAAAAAATAACCAGACTGCAAGATGCTCATTGGTACAAAACTTTTAAGTTAGCTGACACCTGTTTTGATATGCATAAAAACGGCATGGCGTTTGAGGATGTTGCCCTGGTTATAAACAAAACGGCTGTCCGTGTAGAGCAATTATGCCGGATGGCAGAGTATTTCCCGGTAGAGATACGAATTCAAAACATCCCTATTGGGATTTACGAAGAAGCTGCATTATTCCCTGACCCGTTGGCTACGGTTCAGCGAGCCTGGGTCAATAAACTCACCCCCCAAGATCTTGCCAAGGAAATTGCACACTGGGCAAGAAGATTTGATGCGCTCGGTTACGGGGAACCCCCATGTTTGGTCCCCGCTAACATAGAGCGTAAACCGAAAAAAACCCCCATCGAAGAAGCCCTGGGGGTAGATGACGAAGGTATGACTACAGCCAGGAAGCTGTATGCGTTCCTTGATCTAAACCCAACTCATTATTCCAGATGGGCAAAAGAAAATATCACAGATAATGTTTTTGCAGAAGAAAATGAGGACTATTGGGTTTTAGCCATGAATGGCGAAAAACCTAAAATTGGGCGTCCGTCAACAGATTACAAGCTCACCGCCCGCTTTGCAAAGAAGTTAGCAATGACTTCCCAATCTGAGAAAGGTGAAATGGCCCGCAACTATTTTGTAACAGTTGAAGAAAGGGCCAAGGCCATAGCCAATGGTCAAAAACCAACCGGCAGAATCCCTTCCGAGGAATTATTAAATATTGTTGACAAGTTTGGAGACAGACTTGATCAACATCAAGTCAACCGTATTATTCGGTTGGCGCTGCCTAAAGCTTAATTTAAAAAAGGCTCGGTTTATAACCGGGCCTTAATTCTTAAAATCTTCGCATTGCGAAGGAGGTGAATTTATGACAAATGAAAAAACAGTAAAGCCCAAAATAGAAGTTTTTCGTCTGGAAGACTTATATTTGGAACCACAAAAACCCAAAATACAAATCTTCTGTTCAGAAGATTTGTCAACGGAAAAAACAGTAAAACCCAAAGTGGAAATCTTTCGGCTGGACGATTTGACAACAGAGGAAAAAGCAAAACCCAAAGTGGAAATCTTCCGCTTGGAAGAATATTCAAAAACCTCATATTGGGATAAATTTAAAAATATCCTCCTGGATACAGGAGGATATATAAAAGGAACCTGGGCTGCACCTTTTTTAGCCTTGTTGATTTATGCAGGATTATTCCTGTTGGGGCTTGTAGCCGCTCTCTACATCCTTGTATATTTATTCGAGGCTGTGGGAGTGATTATAGGCGGACTATTAAATCTTGCTTATAATCATCCACTGGCAGCGTTGCTGTTAGTGGGACTAATTGGCGGGGCATATATATATTTTGCAGGAGCACAACCTACTCCACAACCTCAAACAAAATCTCGGGTTAATATTCTCGAAGACAAAACCGGCCTGTTTGATTAGATTAACAGGCTTTATATTAAAATAAAGGAGGATGATACTATGAAACAATCCAAATATTATGAAAATATAGGAGATGCCCTAAAGGGCGATGATGCTGTACGAGCATACCGTGCAGCGCAAAACCATCTTGAAATAAAATCACCTACATTTTTATCTGATTTTAAGCGCATACAAACAAAACTGATAAATGCGCTTGAGTTAGAATAATCATCTAACTCTCCTATATGACAGAGAAGGAGGGAATATAAGTTAAACCCGCATAAGCGGTAGGTTTTCGCTCCCGTTTCCCTGCCTGGCTGTTAAGCCAAGGTTCTGACTCCTTGATTTCAAGGAGAGGGGGTGGGATTGGTGTTGAACCTAATCTTTGCGCTAGTTTCTATCTTATTCTGTTTAATTCTTTTAATATTGGTCATTCGGGACAAATCCTCATACATAGAGGCAGTTTTGATCCATCTATTAAAAGTTTTCAGAATAGAGATAGTGTTGGCAGAAAAGAGAAGACCTCCGGGACAGAGCCGGAGGCACCAACACTAAGTTCCTACTCAATAAACGGAGGGTCATGGTCAGGTAGCATCTGACCATGACCTTAATTTGATTATAATCACCTGTTAAGAAATGTCAACCTTTACACGGCGTATGCCAGGAAAATATAATACCTCTCCTAGGGGAAGGGACAAAAAAGCCGGGGCTGTTATTCCCCGGCTTTTTTAATGCCTTTTTGTATATCCTCCAGACAGTCAGTATCATTCTGTCTGCGAAGGTAGCCGACGGATATATTTTTGCGCCTGGCCTCCGCTATGATCGGATAATATGTAGCGTGGTTGAGATAGCCGGTATAAAAAAGACTATGTCAGCAGCTGATACAATTCCTAAATCATAGCCTTTGTCCGGGTGGATAAATCGCCAGGTATCGGGCAGTATTTCCCGCATTTTTGTTTGCCAGCGTTCGTGGCCGCCGACAATAACGCCTTTGTACTGAGATAAGTCAACCGGCTCTAACACTGGTTCCGGTTCGGCCTGCTCAAAGCATAGCCGCCGCAGTTCGTTGACTTCGGCCTGCACTTTTGCCAGTTGCCGTTTTAGTTCTTCGTTTTCTGTTACTACCGCCTTTATTTGTGCTTGATATTCACTTGCCGCCCGGCCATATTCGGCCTTAACCTGCTTTTGCAAGGATTCAATCTCTTTATTTTTTTGAGTAATTACCCACTCCTGCCGCTTTACTTCTAGCCTGGCATCTTTGGTCTCCTGCTGAACGGTATCAAGGTCAAGGTACATAGTCTCTTTATTGTTGGCAAAATACTGCTCTTTAAGCCGCTTGTAGGCTCTGAGCAGGGATTTGATTATATGCCCGGCAGCAAGAAACTTTACGGATTCGGATTTACTGAGATTGCCGCTTGTCACGTGATAGGCGGCTAAAATCTCCTCAATGTCACGTTCCGACAGGGTTTCATCCTCAATAATGCTGGCTGATAATTTCTCAGTGTCAAGCAAAAAACTAAGCCCCTCGGTGTATTGGCTTATATCCTGAGATACTGCCGGATCAGTATATGATATCCAGTAGCGGTTGATACCGTACTCGGTATATATGCGTTCTTTGAGCGCACGGATTTTGACTTTGGTGTCCGCGGGCAGGGTAGAATAGGTAAATCGGTATGTGCCTTGCGTCCACTGTAACTGCATATGATAATTATTTATTACGATATCATGGGCAGGATCAGTGGTATCAATGTCCTTGCCTAACAAGCGGGCCAGCAGTAAGGATATAGTCGCATAGGCATTAACCTGGTCGTTGGTGTATTTATTCAGGCTTGTATCGTTAACTGGCAATACCTTGCATAATACACTCGACAGATTAACAATATCGCCCTGGGCTTTAATCGTGTTATAAAGCGTTTTCCAGCCTTTGCGGACAATTTGCAATAGCTTATCAGGGTCGCCCTCCATGATAAGCGGCAGGGCGCGCTTCATAATGATCTCCTTTTCAATACTCTGAGAAGTTAAAATCTCATGGTTATACCAGGGGCTTGTTTTGGCGGCCTGGTAGTATTCGAGTTTGTCCCGCTCATACAGTTTGTTTACCAAAGGGTAAACCCCTTTGTTGGAGGCAAATGCCTCGCAAACAAAGGGGATAAGGTCGATTTGTACGGTGTCGGTCATATTGTTGTCCTCCAGATTAGGTGTATAAGTGCAGGGCGCTTTGGCCTAGTGCCTTTGATATTATTGCTAGGGCTTCTTCGGGAGTGGCATCAGCCGTTGCCCACCACCCATAAGGACGGCCAATCCAGCCTTCCATTGCTGCGCGATATGAGATTGCGCAGTTGTCGGATATATAGAGACTTGCAGCCGGTATCTCATACCCGTGCGGACCACTATATCTGGTAGTCTGCTTCACTATTTGACGCAGATCTTCCAAAGTATTCACACGCTGGTTTTTGTAAAACCCGTAATTCCAAAAGGTACGAATCAAAGGGTTTGCGGGAGCGATCATAACGGTAGCTTCGGGAGCTCCGCCCCAACAATGTATTCTAATTTTATCCCCCGCTTGTGCCGGGAAACGTGAAACACAATTCCCTTTCCAAAATATACATACCTCTCCGTCTTGGTATGTGTATTTTGTGCTCATGCTGTTACCTACGTTCGGGTTCGGGAACAGTGTCTTTTAATGAAATAACATGAATAGCCATTTCTCATACCTCCTTATAATTCTAATCTTTGTTATTGCGGGTTTCGGTGCAATCTCCTAATATAAATTTTTAGTTCTCCCTCTTTTTTATAAACTTTTTCGCTTCTTTAGCAGGAATTACCCATTCCTGCTGACTATTACGTTTTTGGTTTGCACTGCCTGCCTTGATTTCACCGGTTTGGCAAAGCTGTCTGATTCGCTGCGAGGTCATGCCAGCCAGCATCGCCAGTTGTTCCGCATTGAGATTCTCCCCGGCTTCCAGGGCCTGCCGCGCCCATGCCAGGCGGCACATAAAGCCCAAGGGTTCCTTCCACCAGGAGTTAGGCACCTGGTAGGAGTGCGCTCCTATTGGGCACCACAAAAGCTCACACAGGGCTTGTATAGTGTCCTGCAAGTGGCAGGGTGCGGGATAATCGCCCTTGGCATAGTCCCATACTTCTTTCAGGTCTGCGGCCAGCGGAAACGGCTGCTGGTTACTGCCGTCCAGGTTGCTGGTGCGAGCCAGCTCGATTCGACTGTCTGGCCCAAAGGCATTTTGTAGTCTAATCGCCCAAAATTGGGCATCACCTGCGAGACGTTCTATTTCGCGGGCGAAAAGAGTATCGGTTAAGTCGGTGATTTTCATTGCGTGCCTCCTTGTTGTAAGCATCCATGATTTTATCTATTGTATAGGTTTTAACTATCTTTGTTTTTTTGCTGATACTTACGTCTTTTAGACTCCAATCTGCACTCATCAGAGCAATGCTTTTGCCGGATGCGCGGATTTGATATTGTTAAGCCGCAAATTTCGCAATTTACAGGAGGGTTGTTTCTTTTTTGCATTACGTGTGATGTAACCGCAACTGGCCAATGTACTGCTGTGCTTAATATATGCTCGATAAGTTGGTTGAGCGTAATCCCTTCATTTTCTGCAATTACTGTAAGTTTGTTGATGAGAGACTCGGGTAATCGCAATCGCATAACTTCACGTTTGCAAATTGGGCACCATCCACCATTTTTGATAGTGAGTGGGGTTGCATCCCACTCATGCCCCCTCGCACATACCCATTTTAGTGGAGTGCGAATATTTATAAAGGTATCGGAGAGGCATCTACCTCCTTTTTTTTCCGCTAATAATTCAAGAGCGGATAAATATTCGTCTCGTTTTTCTTTGGAAAATTTAGGCATCCATAACATCCCTCCCATGTTTATATTTGTTGCACTTGTGCCTGGTCCTGAGACAGTCAGGAGCAGGTGGCGTGCTGGAGGCAGTACCCTCCATGCTGCCCGCTGCTGAGAGTGGGCAGGTGCAGGGCACTAGGCAATTAAAGCAAACCCTACATAGGCAGTTGTTGCAGCATCACCTATATTTAGATAACGCCCTGCCCATTCCTTGGCGGTTACTGGTTCCAGATTTGCATCAACCTCGGTATCTTTGGCGGCTAAAATGCAGGTATATTCGTTGCTAAACCCGCGCTCAGGGTTAATATACAGATCATAACCGGATTCACTGAGCCATTTAACCAGGGCTTTATATTGCCTCTCGCGGTGTTCTTCGTTTATGGCCTCGTTGGATAATCTGAGCTCATCCAATATTTCAGGGTTTAAATCCTGCAAAATATCGAACAAGTCCCAATCATCAGGGTAAACAGTATCATCATAGTCACATAGCTCGATTAATTGTTCTTGCGCTTCGCCCTGGATTTCCTGGGCTACCGCTTCATCATTGATATAAAGCACGTTACCAATCCAGCACTCATCAGACTGAGTAGTTTCGATTAGTCGGCTGTCTTCAATTCGCCAATCGAATTGACAGTAACATTCGCTCTCTAAGTTAATTTCCCATTTCCCGGCCCGGATAAAGTCAATCAGATCATTGATGCTCATTTTAATCATTTTATATCCTCCCTTCCGCCCCTGATACGTCCAGGTTGGCGGTTGATTTTTGTCTTCGCCCCGCCCCCTGTTGTTCGCCGGTGTCTGTCGCGGAGCCGACCCGTCCGGCCTGCGAGTACATCGTAGCACGGATTTGCGCGAGTGTCAAGCAAAAGTAAAAAACCTTGAAACCCACACCAGTCCGGCGTTTGGGGTAGTTTTTGCGGCTGATTAACCAAAGGGCAGTAATAAAATATTACAAAGAAAAAGGGATTGACCCATCTGAAATAACAGACAAAGAACTTATAAGATTTGAAATCTAATTAAAGCCTATCTTATAGCCCTCTCGTTGAGAGGGCTTTTTTATTGCAAAAAATTATAAAAATCCCGCATAGCCGGGGAAGGAGGACTGAAATGGAAAACATTAAGGAATTGCAAAAGCAACTCACCCTTTTCGATGAAGCATATGAAAAGGGCAATCCTCTAATTTCAGATACAGAATACGAAAAAAGATATTCTGAATTACAGGAATTAGAACAAAAGACCGGAACAGTAGACCCGAATTCACCTACACAGACTATCGCATATACCAAAGTGGATGGGTTGGAAACAGTGAAGCATACTATTCCGATGTTGTCATTGGATAAAGCCAATGATTATCACAATCTTAAAAAGTGGTTTTCACAAGTCAGGGACAATGTATTAGTTCAGCCTAAACTTGATGGTTTAACTATTGTCCTCCATTATCAAGATGGCAAGTTGGTAGATGCCGTTACAAGAGGTAACGGAATAGAGGGAGAACGGGTATTACATACCGTTAATACTGTAGTAAATCTACCCAAAGAAGTCCTTTTTGCCGGGAATCTCGAAATTAGGGGTGAAGTATATATACCATTTGATGAATTCAATAAAATCAATACAAATGGAGAATACACTAATCCCAGAGCAATGGCAGCAGGCATGATTCGAAGGCACGATGCGTCTTCGGCGAAAGGATTGAGGATACAAATCTTTGACCTAGTAAATGCTGAAGACCAAGTGTTTGTCACAGACAGGGAACAATTGGAGTTTTTAGCCAACCAAGGCTTGCCAGTAGTACAGACAACCATGTTTGCTGATTTTGATAAAATCACAACATACTGTACGCAATGGCAGGAAAAACTCCGACAGGAAGTGCCATATCCCATAGATGGCATGGTGTTAAAATTTGATCGTCTAGAAATCAGAGAAAGGTTGGGTTTTACAGCCAAATTCCCCCGTTGGGGAATGGCTTTTAAATTCCCTTCCCAGGAAGAATTCACTTATCTGCGAGAAGTGACTTGGCAAGTAGGTAAAAGCGGTCAAATAACCCCGGTGGCAGTATTTGACCCTATTGAAATTGACGGGGTAACTATTAACCGCGCCACTCTGCATAACAAACAGTTTATTCTGGATCAGGATATACGTATTGGCGATAGGATAGTAGTCGCCAGAGCCAATGACGTAATCCCTAAAGTAATTCGTGCCGTGGTGGAGGCCCGTGCAGAGGAATTAACCTTGCCCGAAATTCCAACACAGTGTCCCTCATGTGGACAGGACGTATGGGTAGAGGGCAGCAACCCGCATATTCAATGCTTAAATCCATTCTGTAAAGCCCAAATAATCGAAAAGATTATTCATTATTGTTCAAGGGATGCAATGGATATTGAAGGCATGGGGGAGGTTAATGTCCGTTTACTTTTTGAATTAGGTTTTATTCGTGATCCTGCTGACCTGTACGAACTTCATACCAAAGCAGAAGCACTGCAGGATCTTGAGGGATTCGGAAAGACCAAAGTTAAAAAGATAATTGAGGGTATAGAAAAGACTAAAGATATTCCATTTTCTCGGCTATTGTTTGCCTTGGCGATCCCCGGTGTAGGAAGAACCACCGCGCAGGCAATAGTTAAAAAATTCCCCACCTTAGAAAGCCTTAAAAATGCATCTAAAGAGGAATTAGCTATTGTTGATGGCGTAGGTTCAGTTACAGCCCAAAGTATTTGGTTTTATTTCCAAGGCCCACAGACGAAAACTATGTTAAACCGTTTAGTGAATGCCGGGATAAACACCGAAGAACTGGTAGCCGAAACCAAAGATACTCTTACCGGAAAAACTTTTGTACTTACTGGCACTATGTCTTTGCCCCGGGCTGAAATCGAAGCCATTATAAAGCAATCTGGTGGTAAGGTTTCGGGAAGCGTTAGTTCCAAAACAAGTTTTCTGGTTGCAGCCCCTGGCGAAACAGGAACTACAAAGTATCAGAAGGCTGTTGATTTAGGCGTTTCAATAATCAGCGAATCTCAATTAATGGAGATGCTGCTTTGAGCAACTTGCAACCTGCGAAATGGGGGGTATAGCTGATGTCGTTAGATGGGCAGGTAATAGTAATAAGCGGGACGCTTCTTAAAAAGCGTTCCGTTGTTGTTGCCACTATCCATAATAATGGCGGTTTAGTGTCCAATAGCATCAACAAAAAAACCGCTTACTTGCTCTTAGGCCCGGATAAGCGGAACGGGGGCAAACACCGTAAAGCCATAAAATACGGCATACCCGTTATTTCAGAAAATGATTTTGAAAAAATCTTAAAGGGGAGGGTTGCTAATGAGCCTGGTATTAATTGATGGTTCAAGTATATTAACCTCTTGTTTCTTTGGAACTGTACCAAGAGAATACTACATGGCCAAAAGTCCCGAAGAAAAAAAGGTTTATACTGCCACGGATTATGCAAACCAGTTATGGAGTATTCACAAATGGCGTTTTTGCTATGTGTAAAACCCTTATGAGACTGGTGGAAACCTGTAAACCCGACTATATGGCAGTAGCCTGGGATATATCCCGTGAAACATTCCGCAGGAAAATGTATCCTGACTATAAAGCCAACCGGGTAGAAACCGCGCCAGAATTAAAATCGCAATATATTCTGATGCAGGAGATATTAAAAACAGCAGGAATCGCTCAGTTCATGGATGATAACCTGGAAGCAGATGATTTTCTGGGTTGTTTATCCACACAATTTGAATCAAGAGAACCGGTTTTTATTCTCACTAAAGACCAGGATGTCCTACAATTAATATCTGACCGTACAAGAGTATGGCTGATAACCAACCGTGCCGATGAATTAAAGAAAACCTACCAGTGGCCTGACCATCCTATCCCGTCTGGAGCATTTGAATTTACTCCATTAATTATAAAAGAGGTTTATGGGGTATATCCAGACCAGATCATTGATAAGAAAGCCTTGGAAGGCGATTCTTCAGATAATATTCCCGGGGTTAAAGGGATAGGAGAAAAAGTTGCTATCCCATTAATTCAGGAATTCGGCTCGGTAGAAGAAATCTATAAGGCTTTAGAGGATGAAGAACAGTTTAAACAGACTTGTAAAGACCTGGGTGTACGTTCCCCAATTAAAGCCTTAAAAGAAGGCAAGGAAATGGCTTTCTTATCTAAAACTTTAGCGACCATTAAAACAGATTCCCTACCTGTGCAGTTGACGGATCTAAAACTAAACATTAATTGGGATGCTTTGAATTTAAAATTTGAAGAATTAGAGTTCCGTAGCTTAGTAACCGGTTCTGTACCAAAGCAAACACAGGCAAGTTTGTTTTAAGGATCAGAAATGCCCTGTAAGGCGTTTTATAAGAGGGGGATAGTAAACCCTACCTACTCCTCTTTTTAACCGCCTTAAAACGCAAATAAATTCCTTCGGGGAAGGAGACATATTATGTCTGGAAAAATTGAAGTGATAACCGGGCCAATGTTCTGCGGCAAAACCACTGAATTACTTCGGCGGTTGGAACGCTATATTTTGGCAGGAAAAACCTACGCTTTTTATAAGCCCAATATAGATACCCGCGATCAAGAAACCTGTATAAAAACAACCAGAGGAACGGTAAAAATATTGCCAAAGGCAATACCACATCCAGATTATTCCTCTCCAGATGAAGATGTGATTATAATTGATGAAGCCCAATTCTTTGATGATTTTACTGGATTCTGCCAGCGCCAAAGAGATAAAGGTAAGATTCTCTTAATTGGCGGGTTGGATATGGATTACCAGCGTAAACCCTTTGGTTGTGTGGGGCAGCTCATGGCTATTGCAGATAGTGTTACTAAATTAACTGCTGTTTGTAATTGTGGCAAGGATGCCATATATACCAAAAAGATTGCAGGTGGTCCTAATCAAATAGAAATTGGAGATAAGGATAAATATATTCCTTGTTGTGCTAATTGTTATGGGGGTGTTTAATTGGATAACGCCACTACGCAAATAACGGTAAAGCTGCTTAACAACCTTTTCCCTCAAGAAACCTTGCAGGCAACCTTGGGAGTGGTGCAAGAAAACATATCCAAGGGTAGATATGCACCGTTACTGCCAGAATTATCAGAAATGGTACGCGCGTACTATAGAGAGCAGCTTACCCTGCCAGAATCAGGTGGAGATATAAATATTTATACCCCTGACGGTATGTTATTAGCCACTGGATACCAAAGAATTGTTGTTGGTGATTATGGGGCTTATATAGAAATTTCCCGTCAACAAATCGTCAAAAGCAATCTTAGAGTTAAGCCAGGGCAGGAATTTAGGCTTAATCCAGACATAGCAAATGTAAAATATGAATGGTATGAGCCTGTAGATGGTTCCAATGTAAAAATCTATTTCCAAATTGGAACCGTAAAATATGCAGACTATCAGCGTGGTATGTATTACATATCCCCGCAGGAAGTAGTTTGCAAATGACTGAAGAAGAATAATTTATTATCCTAGTGTAACCAAGCGGCCTTCGGGTCGCTTTTTTATTGCCAAAAACAAAATTAAAATCCCGCTTAGTACGGGGAGAAAGGAGTGAATTTTATGAGCAATCGCAAAAAATTCAAGCTGATTAATGTCTGGTATCCCCAAGACCTCACTTTAACCGAAGCCAGGGAATACATAACCCAAAAGGATCTTAGCAGCTTAGAGGTAGGTAATACCATCGAATACCGGGGAATAGGCCACCCGGTCAGATTCACCATCGTAAGAATCAAATAAAATCCTCTGTTAAAGAGGGAAGGGGGTTCCAATTTGGAAACCATTGCGGCACTGTGTCACTACTTGACTATGAAAACAGACCTGATAATCAGTTTTCTTCAAACCGTCAATATCATTGATCTGGCTATAATCTTTATACTTAATGCTTTTTCAACAGCTACAAGCACCCTAAAGACTATTTTTATTTTGAAGAAACTGAACCAGCAGGTATATGTAGTTACTTTTTTGGATGCTATGATATTTGCCTATTCATTTAAACTTGTGGCAAACACAAGTGGCATAGCTTGCATAATCGTTTTTGCAGCCGGCAGATTATTTGGGATTTGTTTAAGCAATTACATTGATGCAAAGCTGGCCTATGGTGATATTGAGGTAGAGATCTACAAACACCCGCAAAATGGGATAGCTTTGGCTGATTATCTCCGCGAAATTGGTTATTCTGTCACAACTTATATAGGGTATGGAATCGGGGGTAAAGAACGAATGGTAATCAGTATCATTACCCCGAGAAAGCAATTTCCAGCGTTAAAAAAGATACTCGCTGCCGATGGCAAAATCAATATGTCTATTAAGGATATCGGAAAGACCTACGGCAAAGTAGGGCAAATCCAAGTTTAAAGTCCTATTTAAAGGAAGGCTGAAAATGAAATATTATTTAATCCTGGGTTAAAACTCAACAGCAATTAATATTAGCCATGTAACTTTTGTTCGGCTAGTGCCGGGAAATTAAACGCCCCCGCGCAGCCTGGGCAGAAGGAGGAATGAAATGGCGAAAGCTATTAAACTAAACGATCCCAATTCTCCTGCTTTTACGGTAGTACGGGTTTTGCGGAAAGTGATGCTGAGCTTCGCCTCAATAGGCAACAACAGTAATAAATATTATCAATTAGAGCTGCAAGAAGGTTTTAACAATACTTACCGTGTTTACACCGAATACGGCAGGGTAGGCAAAACTAAGGTTCAGGAAGGGCGGTACTTTACAAGTCGATGGGAAGCTGATAGATGTTGGGAAGATCTGTTCGACCAAAAAACCCAAAAAGGTTATAGAGAAATTGAGTTAGTTGAAAATTCTGCACCAACAACATCCAAACCCAAAGTTGTAAATCTTAATCAGATTGATGATAAGGTATTACGGCTAATAGCTAAGTTCTACCAAGAAGCTATCGGCTTTGTAACGGCTTCGGTTGAAACCCCGTTGGGCAAAATATCTGAACGCCAGGTGCTTGAAGGTAAACGGATACTTGGCAATATAGAACGATATTTAAACGAAGGGAAAAGCCGACATTATGAGGAATTATCCAATGAATTTTATCGGACAATCCCGGTAGTTTTTTCTTCGGATCGCAGGGAAATGATCATTAATACTTTTAGTAAACTCCAAAAATACAAAGAAATGATTGATGTTATGCAATCTGTAGCCGTTGCCCAGGAAACCCTTACAGCTACAGCCGAAGAAAAATATAAATCTCTGGGGGCAACCATTAAAGTAGCTTCCGCTGCTGAAGTTAAACGAATTAAGCAGTTCATAAACTGCACCCGCAGCCAATATCACCACTTCAAAATAAATGTTCTGGATGTGTTTACGGTTGAGCAAATGTACGGGTGGGATAAATTCAATCCTTATAAGGTTGACACAATGGAACTGTTCCACGGTTCGCGTAACTGCAATCTCTTAGGGATTATGCAGCACGGGCTGAAAATAAAGCCAAGTACCGCTGTTCATACAGGCTCAATGTTTGGCGCAGGTATTTATTTCGCTGACCAATCCAGTAAATCAGCTAATTACTGCTGGGGATTCGGTTCGGCAGGGCAAACATTATCGTCTAATTACCTGTTGATTTGCGATGTAGCAATAGGAAAGGTAAAAGAATATACTGATGCCCAAACTCATTTAACCTCTGCACCACGGGGCTATAATTCGGTCATGGGCAAAAAGGGATCTGGTTTATTGCATAACGAATACATTGTCTATCGCGAGAACCAGGCCCGGATAAAATACATTATTGAGTTTGAAAGGGCATAATTTATACTTCAAAAGCAATCATCTTAACCGGGATTAATCCCGGTTTTTTTGTTTATTAAGGAAAAATTTAAAGGGGTGTTATTATGTCCAGTATTCATATGATTAATAAACAAAATCATAAGGAGACAACTATGCCCAATGATATTAAAATAAAATGTATTGGCGGCAACGCACAGAAGGAAGTTAATGCTATTCTGGCGAAAATAGTTTTAAGCAAATTGGCGGAAAAGGAAGGCAAGAACGAGAGCAGCCATATATATAAGGCATAATACCAATAAGGAAGCTGGAACTCAATTAGTTTTTTAACCAGTTCCGTAACTGATATAAATACTGTGATAACAGAGAAAAGAACAATAAACTGAAGAATTGGGTGGAAGATAGTGAGAATTGCTACATATAGGAGGGTTAGCTCCGAAGAACAAGCCCTTCATGGTTTTAGTCTGGAAGCACAAAAAGAAGCTTGTATAAACAAGGCCAAGGAAATGGGAGCCACCAGCATATTAGAGTTTGCTGACGAAGGTGAAACAGGCAAAACATTAGATAGGCCAGGCTTAGAAGCACTAAGACAAGCAATTGCTGATGGGCTAATAGATTGCGTAGTAATTCTTGATCCAGACCGTTTTAGCAGAAAACTTAGCCACCAACTACTTTTAACCGAAGAATTTGAAAAAGCCGGCGTAGAATTAGTCTTTATTAATTTTGAATGGGTAGATTCACCTGAAGGCAGATTGTTTTATTCGATTAGAGGCGCAATATCGGAATATGAAAGAGAAAAAATAACAGAAAGGATGAAACGCGGCCAGGTACAAAAAGCCAAACAAGGCAGGCCGCCGATAGGAGTTTATCATTATGGTTATGACTATGATCCCACTACTGAAACTATAAGTATTAATGAACGAGAAGCTAAAATTGTAAAATATATTTACAATTCTTTAATACAAGGCATAACTCCTGCAGCAATAGCGATTAATCTTACAAATGATTCAAATGTTCCAACTAAAAAGGGCAAAAGCTTCTGGCATAGACAGGTAGTTAGGCAAATCCTGATGAATCCCTCATATAAAGGCGAATGGCATTATAAAGATTATATTATTCCTGTGCCAATAATTATTGAACCGGAATTATGGGAGAAAGCCCAAAAAATATTGCAAGAATCCCTACGAACCTGGAATCATAAAACAAAGAGGCAATATCTTCTAAGTGGTTTACTTGTTTGTAGCGATTGCGGACAAACTATGGGCGGTATTTATGCAAAACACTGGGGCAGATATTATCGAGGTTATACCTGTAGAAAATCACCGTCAACAAGCCGTTTTACAGGCTGTTATCCGCAAAAGATAATAAACGCGGAAAGCCTGGAGAAAAATGTTTGGGAAAAATTTAAAAACCTTTTTATGAATCCTGATACGCTATTAGAAGAAGTAAGAAAAAATTTACCAAAACAGAATGAATTAGAGGATGAACTTGCCAGCATAAAACAACAACTCAACGACACCGAAAAAGGCAGGGAATCCCTAATCGAAGCTATGTCATTAGGAATATTGGAACTAGACGATAAAACTAAGAAAAAACTGCTTGATATAAAAAACCGCAAAGAAAAGTTAATTCAAAAACAAAAGAATCTGCAGAACAGTTTATTAGCCTTTCGGCATTCCGCGCAAAATTATACAGAATTATATAAAACTATAGCAGCAGTAATTGATGACATAGATAACTTAGACTTTGAGGATAAGCGAAGTCTTATACGAAGTGCCATATCTCAAATAGAAATTAAAGGCAGAGTTAATTCTGGCAATACAATACCAGGTGATTTGCCAGGAGTAAATATATTAATGAGCATCAGAGTTGACGATGTATTGGGTTTTGCGAGCAACACAAGCGAAATACAAAAACCATAGAATTTAACATTATCTTCCGCCTGAAGCTGTAATTGAAACTGAAGTTCTGATGTATTTAAGAAACACCCGTAAATTAAAACAAGAAGTATCTATCTATGAACCGATTGGCTATGACAAAGAAGGCAACGAAATCTCCCTTCTGGATGTGCTGACATGTGATAATGAAATAGTTGATATGGTAGAGATGAAACTGCAGGAAGAAAAGGTCAGGGATAAGATTGGGGTACTTACTCGACGTGAGCGCCAGGTTATCGAAATGCGCTACGGCCTGTTTAATGGCCTCAAAGAAACGCAACGGGAAATTGCCCGTAAATTAGGCATTTCCCGTTCATATGTATCCCGGATTGAAAAACGCGCCTTAAAAAAACTTATCCGGGAAATAAGCCTGGAAATTTAACAGAGAAGTGTTGAGGTGACCGTTCCCTCAAAACACTTAATAGAACGTTATTACAGCTTAAATTGTTCCAACAATGCCTGCAGGTTCTCAGCGCTGCGCTCCATCTTATGAGAAACCTCGGCGATTTCCATGGCGGACATAGCGGCCTGTTCGCTGCCCTGGGCAATTTCCTGCGAACTGGCAGTTGACTCGTTAATAGTGGATGCAGTTGATGCCAAAGCCCGATTTACTTCATCCATAGCGGCTGTAATCTGCATAGTATTCTGGCGAACCCGTTCCGAGAGCTGTACTATTATATCGCTGTCATCCCGGTACTGCTGACCTATTTTTGCCATGTAATCATAATCGGGGAGAATACGGTCATTGATATATTGAAGAAGCGATTTGGTATTCGCTACCAGGTTGTTAAAAGATTCATTTACCTGGCCGGTTAGTAACTGTATATCGCCAACGGTAGCGGCCGAATCTTCGGCCAGTTTTCTTACCTCTTCAGCCACCACGGCAAAACCTCGGCCCTGTTCTCCGGCGCGGGCTGCTTCAATGGCCGCATTCAAAGCCAGTAAATTGGTTTGGCCGGCAATGCCGGCTATCTTTTCGGCCAGGCCGGAAATTTCTTCTACAACCTGGGCGCGTTCAATGGCTTCCTCCACGCGGGTATGCATATCAGAGTATAGTTGGAGGGCATATTTTGAGGCTTTGGCAGCACCGGTCTGTACCTGCAGAGCTCGCTGGTCGATTTCAGATGCTTTGGCTCGATCCTTTTCAGCCTCGCTGTTGACCAGATTAAGAGTTGCTCCGATTTCCTGACCGGAAGCGGTAACTTCCTGTGTGGCGGCTGAAATTTCCTGCATTCCTGCCGCAATTTCCTGGGTGGAAGCAGAAACCTCTTCCATAGCGGAGGCTATATTAGCAGCTGACTCTGAAAGCTGCCTGCTGAAGGCGGTTACCTCTTTGGATGTAGCCGTAATATTGGCCATAGCAAGCCTGAGACGATTGGATATTTCTTGAAAAGCATTGGCTAAAGCCCCCATTTCATCAGTGCGTTCAATAAATGAAGCTTCTACATTCTGTGAAAAATCGCCGCCGGAGATTATAGAGGCGTGATTAACCACAAAAGTAATAGCTTGATGGAGGTTGCGGCCGGTATAAATGCCCGCAGCTGCTGCAATGATAAAAGCAGATATAATAATTAACAGCATATTGCGGTTAGCCATATCGAAATCATGCTGTCCGGACTGTCTCTTATCAGCCGCCTGCTGCCGGTTATATTCAGCCAATTTCTGCATGGCTTGTTCTGCTGCCAGTCTACTATTGACTAAATCCTGCTCAGCAAAAGGTTGGTTAATATTACCTTTTTGCGAACTGCCTACAAATATTTTGAATTTATCTACATTGGAATGATAGGCTGAGATAGTTTTTAACGTATTACTGTATAGTTCGGCATCCTGGGGTGTTAAAAGGCTGGGGTCGTTACCGTAATCTTTCAGCACCTGGTCAATTTTGGCGAAGTTCTTGTCTATATCTTCAAACGCGGTTTTGATTTCTTGCGGTGAAGGACGGGCTATAATCTGCCACAAATCGCCGCGTATGGCTTCCAAACAGCGGCTGGCATTGCCAAGGTCTTCAATAGGCAAAAGGTTATTGTCATATATGTAATCCAGATTTTCAACAATCTGGCTCATATAATATCGGCCTACCAGGCCGACCATTACGATCAGCATTGACATGAGAGCAAAAATCAACAGGAGTTTGTTCATAATTTTCATGTTTGTAAACCAGCGCATTTTAAACCCCCCATTTTTTGTATAAGGATAGAATAAAGACTTGGTTAAGATACTCTGAAAAAGCGACTTGATTGGCGAATTTTATAAGCCAGAATAACGGTCATGTGAAATGTATATTCGTACAAAGTATACACATATATTAGCAATATATTCTATGCGAGACAAGCTGAATATATTTGATAATAAAAAAAGCGGTTATGTCCCTGGCGGGACCATAACCGCTTTTTGGTTTAACTGGTTAGATTCTCATGCCATAGAAGGAACGCCATACAAAGAACAAGGCTATTACCAGGAAGACTCCGCCCACCACCGGGGCAATCTCTCTAAACGATGCGGATATGGCGATTTCCATGGCCAGCAGACCAAACAGGGTGGTAAATTTGATAATTGGATTCAAAGCCACCGAAGAGGTGTCTTTAAAAGGATCGCCAACAGTATCGCCCACTACGGTTGCGTCATGTAATGCCGTACCTTTTTCCTGGAGATCCACTTCTACTACCTTTTTGCCATTATCCCAGCAGCCGCCTGCATTGGCCATAAAGACCGCCTGGAAAAGACCGAATACCGCAATAGAGATCAGGTAAGACACGAACAAGGCTACTGAATCATTCGCAGCTTTAGGGGCGGACAGGCAGGCAAAAGCCAGCGCAAATGAGAATATGGCGATAAAGATGTTGAACATACCTGCCTGGGCATACTGGGTGCAGATCTTTACAACCTCTTTGGATTTTTCCGTAGCCGCTTTCTGGCTGGCGTTTTCATCCAGGTTGATATTGCGTTTGATATATTCTACGGCCCGGTATGCGCCTGTAGTAACTGCCTGGGTGGAAGCGCCTGTAAACCAGTACACTACAGCGCCTCCGCACAGGAAACCCAGAATAGTATACGGATTCAAGAGGGTAAGAATAGATTCAGGTTTAACTCCCAACACACTCTGGATAACCAGAATCAGCGAGAAGATCATGGTAGTGGCGCCTACAACCGCAGTTCCAATTAAAACCGGCTTGGCAGTGGCTTTAAAGGTATTGCCCGCGCCATCATTAGCTTCAAGGTAATGTTTGGCTCTATCAAAATCAGGTTTGAACCCGAAATCCTTTTGAATCTGTTTTTCGATGCCGGGAATGGTCTCGATCAAGGAGAGTTCATAAATGGATTGCGCATTATCAGTGACCGGGCCATAGCTGTCAACCGCTATAGTAACCGGTCCCATGCCCAGCATACCAAAGGCTACCAGACCAAACGCAAATATGGAATGATAGGTCATGATATCAGCCAAACCGAAGCCGCTGGCGTAATAGGCTATAAACATCAGGGCCAGAAAGACCATGCCGATCCAAAAACCGCTGAAGTTACCGGCTACCAGACCGGATAGTATATTCAGCGAAGGACCGCCTTCACGGGAAGCCTTTACTACCTCGGCGACATGTTTTGACTTGGGGCTGGTAAATATCTTGGTAAATTCCGGAATTAAAGCCGCGCCCAGAGTACCGCAGCTAATTATGGTAGCCAGTACAAACCAGAGGTTTTGAAGTTGGCTGGCGGCATTAGATCCAGGTCCCAGCATATAGTAGCTGACGGCATAAGTAACGGCGATGGAAAGCAATGAGGTTATCCATACCAGGCTGGTTAAAGGCTGCTCGAAATCGAAATCTACTTTGTTGGCATATTTCGCCTGACTGAAGGCACGGTTTACATAAAACGCGCCCACGGAGGTAATAACCATTAACACACGCATTACAAAGATCCAGGTTAAGAGTGTGGTCTGAAGCGCCGGGCTACTGCCAAAACGATAAAAGTGATTAAGGCAACGCCCGTAACACCATAGGTTTCAAATCCGTCTGCGGTAGGTCCAACACTGTCACCGGCGTTGTCTCCGGTACAGTCGGCTATAACTCCGGGATTACGAGGATCGTCTTCTTTAATTCCGAAGACAATTTTCATTAAATCGGAGCCTATATCAGCAATCTTGGTGAAGATTCCTCCGGCGATACGCAGCGCACTGGCGCCCAGGGATTCACCTACGGCAAAACCAATGAAGCTTGCTCCTGCCAGTTCGCGGGGAACAAAGAGCAGAATGATGAGCATCATAATCAGTTCAACACACACCAAAAGCACGCCAATGCTCATGCCCGCATCCAAAGCGATGTTAAGAACCTTGAGCGGCTTGCTTTCCAGTCCCGCAAAAGCGGTGCGGCTGTTGGCCAGGGTGTTCATGCGAATGCCATACCAGGCAACGGTGTATGAACCTAATATACCTATTACCGTCCAGCCAAGTATCAGCAGAACACCGCTGAGCGAGGTGTCTTGCAGGAATCCGAAGTAGAAGGCGATACAAGCGCCGATAAAGGCAAATAGTATAAGCAGGAATTTTCCTTGCTGAATCAAGTATGTTTTACAGGTTTCATAAATAGTATTGGCCACATCCAGCATTGATTGATGAGCGCCAAGTTTTTTAACCTTGGTGAATTGGTAGAAACCGAATAACATACCCAGAACACAAACCACAATTCCGCCATATAAAAGGCTGTTCTGTTCAGGGCTCAGGGTAGGAATCTTAAGGTTGGCCTCACTGGCCACGGCCATGGCAGGTGAAAACAGCAGGATTGCCAGGGTGATAAGGCTGCTCATTATGGCTTGTGCTGTTTTCTTCATTACTGCGACCTCCATTTAATCAATCACTTCCTTATATTTTTACTGGAGACAAAAAAGCTTTGTCCGATGCCTTTTATCGCTTATTGCTGAGATGTCCTGACAGTCCATCCTCGGGGGCGGGATAAAAGCTTGAAATCGACTTTTATCCTCTCCCTGTGGATGGGCGTCTTGCCAGGAGCTATCAAGCGTATTATGGCAAAAGAAACACAAAATACTAAGTGTTCATGCTTGGTATTTTACGCTTTTTTTCCGTATTCATGCAAACCCCCTTTGGCACAAAAATGATCAGACCCTGCAAATTACCTTTTGGCAGAACCTGATAGATAGACTTTGTATTCTTGAGTTGCCCCTGCGCATTGTATTATCAATATAGGCAACCATAAGAAAAGTTATAAAAATATATTATTATGATAACGGAGTAATTGAAAAATACCAAACAGGGTTGAAAAATGCACTATTTTTATGAAATATGGTTCCTATCACTGCTGCCGGTTTGGCAATGAATCATTTCGGTTATTATTCAAACAGGGCTTGACTTGCCAGCCTGCTTGTGTAAAGCTAAACTTGCAGTAAATTTGAATAATATTTTGAGGATCCCGAGCGGGGTCCTCTATTTATTTTTGATCATACCGATAAAATGATGCAGTATCCGGGCAGTCAGCCCCCAAATGACCTCACCGTCCCATTCGTAAAAATACTGGGGGAGCAAGCCCTGACGGAAGGGATATTTTTCCCCGTTGGGAATTAGATGCAAAGGGAAATCCTCGGGGAATTCAACTTTTATTAGTAGATTTTGCTCCAGAGGTTCATGATCGAGAAAAAACTGCAGAGGAACTGACAGGATTTTTTCCACCTCATCCGCATTGGGCTTGATTGCGGCCGGGTTTTTTATAAAGGCCAAAAACGGCATAATGAGAACATTGAAAGGGCTGACCATAATATCCAGATCGGCAATTACCTCTAAATCACCGGGCTGCAAATCCAGTTCTTCACAACATTCTCTTACAGCCGTGTTTCTTCCCAGGCGATCACTCGGTTCACTTCTTCCGCCAGGAAAACAGATTTCGCCAGGTTGATGTACATTTTGCGAACGCTTCTCGAACAGAATATTTATACCTGACTCGGTATGAATCAAAGGTAATATTACCGCAGTTTTAAAATGCCTGTCATGATCCAGGATTTTTGCTTTGCGGCCTTGCAAAGCCCGAACTTTTTCCTCCAATATATCCATTTCATCACTCCGCTTTTTTTTAGATTACCAATAATATATATGAAAAATCGGGTTTGTACAAATATTCTACTCCAAATGATAAATATACCAAAATGATAAAGTTGGAATCTGCCAGCGCTTTAGGAGGATTTTGGATATAACTAACGAATATAACGGTTTAAATAGGATAAACTGACGTAGAACCCTAATCCATAAAAAGGAGGTCAGACGTGATGGATGTAATGGTTATTCTACTCGGTCACAGGATGGAAAGCGCGCTAAAGGTTCAAAGCATTCTTACTGCTAACAGCAATATTATTAAGACCCGCCTGGGAATCAACCGGGAGCTGAGCAGAGACGATAACGCATCGGGTTTTATTTTTCTTGAACTTTGCGGCTCTGAAGAACAGCTTAAGTCAATGTGTGATGCCTTAAACCAACTGGAAGATGTTAAAGCCGAATGCATCAAGATGGAACTGCCTGGTTGTAAGTGTGAGGCATAGATATTTGGATGAATTGGTTCTGGAAGCTCTGCCGGGTTAATTGCCCGGCCTTTCTGTTAATACATTTGGGGGGAGAGCAATGAACAGTCTGAATCACTTACTGGAGCCTATTGTGATAAGATCCATGCACCTTTCAAACCGGGTGGTCATGCCGCCAATGGGCACCGGCCTTGCCAATTTGGACGGCACGGTCAGCGAAGCGAACCTGGCCTATTTGGACCGGAGAGCCAAAGGGCAGGCCGGGCTTATCATATCGGAAATCACCTCGGTTCATCCTAATGGCCTGGCGGCTCCGGGGACATTATGCGTACACGATGATAGCTTTATCCCGGGCCTTACCAGGATGGCCAAACTGGTTCACAAACACGGCTGTAAAATTGCCATGCAGCTTCATCATGCCGGCAGGGAAAGCTATTACCAGCTAGCAAAGGGCACAGCCTGTGGCCCTTCCCCCGTTGCCAGTGTTATATATGGAATTAAGCCTGCGGAAATGACCCGGGAAGATATTGCCGAAGTTATTAAAGCCTTTGGTCAGGCCGCTTTGCGGGCCAGACAGGCCCAATTTGACGCGGTGGAACTGCATGCGGCCCACGGCTACCTGCTGATGCAGTTTTTATCCCAGCATTCCAATAAGCGTCAGGATGAATATGGCGGTGATATCGTAAACAGGGCTCGTTTTGTAATAGACTGCCTGCGGGAGGTGCGCAGTCAGGTAGGGGATGATTTCCCTGTATCATTGCGTATTTCTGCGGAGGAAATGATAAAAGACGGGTATACCATAGAGGATATGAAAAGGATCGTGCCTGGTTTTATTGATGCCGGGGCTGATATAATACATGCTTCCTTCGGCACCCACGGCACCCCCGGGGGAATAACCTCCGCGCCTGCAGAATATAAATCCGGATTCAAAATAGAACTGGCGCGCCAGATTAAAGAAATGGTTAATGTGCCCGTTATAGGTGTAGGCCGCTATACAGACCCCTTTGAGGCTGATGAAGCCATAGCCAGGGGTGATGCTGACCTTATTGCCTTTGGACGCCAGCACCTGGCCGATCCGGATTTTCTAATTAATGCCATGCAGGGCCGCCCTGAAGACACTTTCACATGCCTGGCCTGTAACCAGGGATGTATAGAACGGCTTCTGTTTGAAGGCAAAAGTGTTCGATGCGCCATTAACCCGGAAACTGGACAGGAACTCAGGTATCCGCAGGCACAAGCCCAGAAAAAACGCAATCTGTGGGTAATAGGAGCTGGACCAGCTGGTTTGACGGCTGCCTCGGAGGCTGCCAGGTTAGGACATAAAGTTACCCTCTTTGAGAAAGACCAGCGGGTCGGAGGGCAGGTTTTGCTGGCGGCCCGGCCTCCCTACAAGTCAGCTTACGCAGCCTGGATTGATCAATTAAAACGCCGGGTTGAGAAACATGGAGCCCGTATTTTAACAGGCGTTGCAGTAAATAGGGATTCTTTTCGCAATGAGAAACCTGAATATGTAATTTTGGCCAGCGGAGGATTTAACACCATTCCGGATATTAAAGGCGCTGATCTGCCGGGGGTTTGCGAAGCCTGGAGCCTGCTGCGCGGTGATAAGCCTGTGAAAAAATGTATCATTGTCATCGGCGGCGGTTTGGTGGGTATGGAGACAGCCGATTATCTATACGCCCAGGGGGCGGATGAGGTGGTAGTGCTGGAAGGCGAATCTCGTTCTCCGGTTTCGACATTAACATCACATGGATATATGCTGCACCGCCGTTTGCGGCAGGCTGGATTAAAATTAATATTGGGCGCTAAGGTAAAGGAGATTCGAGAAGATGGTGTACTGGCAGTGATTAATGGAGAAGAACAGATCGTTAATGGTGAGCAGATTGTGCTGGCTCTGGGAACCAGCCCTAATAATGAATTAAGGGAGGTACTGGAGCAGGAGGGCATACCATACCGAATGGTTGGCGATGCGAATAAGACTGGCCGGATTATCGAAGCTGTGGAGAGCGGGGCTCAGGCCGCCTGGGAGCTTGATTAAATGCTTAATTACTGATAATTAATTCGGAGTGTTTTTGCAACATACCATAAATATTAAGAGGATACTACAGGCAGATTATAGAAAGCATATAATCTGCATGGTTTTGCAACCAGACAGTTTGCGATTTATTTTAAGAAACAACTGCCTGGATAAGCAAAGTAAATAAATAATTGAATTAGACCGGGAGGGTCAATTGAAAAAAAGATTAAAAAGAACCATAAACAAGCTGTACCCCAAAATTTATGTGAATTCTGTTCTGGACATACCGCTTAATAAGCTTAAAGCAGCAGGTATTAAGGCTTTAATATTTGACCTTGATAACACTATTACCGAATGGAACAGTAACGAAATAAGAAGCGATATCAATGATTGGTTTCTTTTAGTCAAAAGCTTGGGATTTAATGCTTGTCTTTTATCGAATAACCATGAGCACAGGGTTTTACAGGTGGCTGAGAGCTGGGTATACCGTATGTCTACCGGGCGCAGAAACCACGCCGCGGCGGGTACTTCCGGGCTATGGCTGTTATGCAGGCTGAGGCTTCAACTACTGCGGTTATAGGTGATCAAATATTTACCGATGTTTTAGGCGGCAACCGGGCTGGTCTTTATACTATTCTGGTAACACCTCTTGCTAGGCGGGAATTTATGGGAACCAAAATATCGCGCTCCATGGAGTTTTTTGTCCTGCGCCGCCTTAAAAAGACGAAATTAACTACAGATGAAAACAGATTTGAACGTTAATGAATACAGATTTTTTCGGTATGAAGTTAATTTTAAAACTTGGGAGATGTTATGAATATTAATACTGAAACCAGGGTGCTGGGCCTGCTGGGTAATCCCGTGGAGCACAGCCTGTCGCCATTTCTCCACAACCAGGTCTTCGCTTTACTGGGATTAAATTGTGTCTACCTGCCGTTTAAGGTGGAGACGGGAAAGCTGGAAGATGCAGTCAGGGGAATCCGCGGCTTAAATTTGGCCGGGGTCAATGTAACTATACCATATAAAGAAGCGGTCATTCCCTATCTGGATGAACTATCCCCTGAAGCATCCGCTTGCGGGGCTGTTAATGTTATAAAAAACTCCGCGGGCGGATTAACCGGTTACAATACTGACGGGATTGGCTTTTTGGGGGCTCTGCGTCAGGAAAATATCACTGAACATAAGCGTGTACTTTTTATCGGCGCTGGGGGAGCGGCACGGTCACTGGCAGCGACACTGGCAAACAGCGGGGCGTCACATTTATATTTTTTAGACCCCGATCAAAGACGAGCTGCGGAAGCAGCTGAATGGCTTAAAAAGCAGTACGTTTGCGAAACCGTAACAGATTTAATGAACGAGGAAAATTTTCGTGCTATGGCTGTTAATGCCGATCTTTTAATAAACTGTTCTCCGGTAGGCATGTATCCGGCTGTTGATGAATCGCCTGTAGTCAGCCTGGATTCTGTTCCGGACACAGCGGTTCTTTGCGACATCATTTATAATCCGCTCCGCACCAAACTTCTGCAAATGGGACAAGAGAGGGGACTCAAATGCATTACCGGACTTTCAATGTTTGCTCATCAAGCTGCCTTAACCTTGAAAATACTGCTGGACGCAGACCCTCCTCTTGAGTACATGCAATCTGAGCTTGTCAAGCGTTTGGAACTTGAAAGCTGAAGAAGCTGTGTTAAAATAGCCTGTATAAAACATGCTGCACCTCATGTCATATCCCAACCCTGCAGATAAAAGTCGGGAAAGAGGGAGAAAATGTGACCAGACGAGGATTTACCCTGGTAGAACTTGTAGTGGTCATGAGCCTGGCAGCTCTGGTGTTTCTCATGGCTGCTCCCGGAGCTGCCCGGGTTTTAGAAAGGGTTAAACTGGAATCGGACGCCCGGCAGATGGCCTGGGTGATAAGACAGGCGCGTCAGGATGCGATACTTAAAAATCAGAACCAGTTTATTTTCTTTTACCCTGAATACGATTACTATCGACGAGCCAATGGCAAAACCTATTACTTAAGCAAAGGAATTGAGTTCGAAGGCGGTACTAAATTCAGCACCCCCAGAACCTGCTCGTTTAATGGAGCCGGAATCCCTGGCAGTTCCGGCACGGCTATTCTTAGCAACCGTTACGGAGACTGCGTTATGTTATTGTTAGTTCAGTTATAGGGCGGATCCGGATTTCAAAGCTGCCGCCTAAAACCTGGACGGATTCTTAATTGAGTTTTATCAGATTAGGAGGATGAAGGATGCTCCGATTTAATACTGCGGGCGAGTCGCATGGCAAAGGCCTCATTGGAGTTGTTGAAGGGCTTCCGTCGGGTGTGCCTGTAAGTGAAGATTATATCAACCAGCAGCTGGCCCGACGCCAGATGGGCTACGGGCGCGGGGGGCGCATGCAGATAGAAACCGATACGGTTGAAATTATATCCGGGGTGCGTAATGGTCAGACCCTGGGGACCCCGATAAGCTTCCTGATTCGCAACCAGGATTATGACAACTGGCAGGAAATAATGGCCAGTGGGCAATGTCCCCGCATACAAGATCGTACCGTATACCGGCCTCGTCCCGGCCATGCGGATCTGGCCGGAGCCATGAAATATGATCATAAGGATATGCGCAATATTCTGGAAAGAGCCAGTGCCCGCGAAACCGCAGCCGGGTAGCTGCTGCTGCCTTCTTCCGGCAGTTTTTGCATGTCTTTGATATATATTTCTACAGCCAGGTAGTTTCAATAGCTGACATCCGGGCTGAGATTGGTGGTATCAACGTTAATAACTGGCAGGAGTATTATGAGCGGCTTGAAGCTTCTCCAGTGCGTTGTATTGATCCCCAGGCTGAAAAAGAGATGATAAAACGTATTGATAGCGCTCGCAGTGAAGGTGAATCTCTGGGGGGGAGTTTTGAACTGGGGGCCTTGGGAGTTTTGCCAGGGTTAGGGAGCCATACCTGTTGGGAAACCAGGCTGGATGCCGCTATTGCTTCGGCTTTAATGAGCATTCCCGCCATTAAAGCGGTAGAAATAGGTGAAGGCATAACTGGTTCATGCAAACCTGGCTCCCAGGTCCATGATGAGATCCTTTTTGATGAGCAGAGGGGCATCTGCCGGGAGAGCAATAACGCGGGAGGCATAGAAGGCGGCATCAGCAACGGCGAAACCATCTGGGCCAGAGCATATATGAAGCCGATCCCAACTTTATATAAACCTTTGCGCAGCGTAAATACTATAGAATGGCGAGTGGAAAAGGCGGTTGTAGAACGTTCCGATGTCTGCGTAGTACCCGCAGCGGCAGTGGTGGGTGAAGCCATGCTGTCTTTTGTTATCGCCCGGGCTTTTCTGGATAAATTCGGCGGTGACAGCATATCAGAGGTAGGAGATGCCGTTGAGCGCTACTGCGAATATTTGAGAAAGGTGTGGAAATGGGAAAAAATATCGTTCTAATAGGATTTATGGGCACGGGGAAAAGTTCTGTAGGCTGGAGGCTGGCCCAAAAACTGAAAATGAATTTCCTGGATATGGACCGTGAGATCGAGAGGATTACCGGTATGCCTGTAAATGAACTTTTCCGTCGTTACGGGGAAACCCGTTTTCGTTCTGAAGAAAAACTTCTGGCGAACAAACTGGCACAGAGGAATGACCTGGTTATAGCTACCGGCGGCGGGGTGGTTTTACAAACAGACAATATGGATGCTCTTAGAAATAACGGTATAATTGTGGGCCTTGAGGCTTCGCCGCAGGAAATACTGGACCGGGTGCAGCGAAAAAAGGGCAGCCGGCCGCTGATAAAAAAAGATGTGACCCTGGAAGATATTAAGGAATTCCTGGATGCACGTAAGGAATTTTACGACTGTGCTGATTTCAAGGTTTATACCGGAAAAAAGGAAATTGAAACAGTTGTGGATGAAATAATTGAATTGCTCAAAGACCGCCTGGACTAACGATTATATTACGATAAGCCTGTTCCCAATATTATGGAGAGGATAGCAATAATGCGCCAGCTTAGAGTCGAACTGGGTCAACGCAGTTACAATATTCACATACAGGCCGGGATTCTAAATGAGGTCGGCCTGATGAGCCGTGACTTTACCTCGGTATGTAAAGTAATGCTGGTCAGCAATCCCACTGTTTATAACCTGTATGGCCAACAGACTATGGAAGCCTTGCATACGGCGGGTTTTGAACCGGTACTGGCTTTGATGCCGGACGGGGAGGAGTATAAGAACCTGGATGAAGCCGCCCGCGTTTTGGATACAGCTGTAGAATCCCACCTGGAGCGCAGCAGTCTGATATTTGCCCTGGGTGGCGGAGTAGTTGGCGATTTGGCTGGTTTTGCCGCGGCTATTTTTCAGAGAGGCATAGACTTTGTTCAGATTCCCACTACACTGCTGGCGCAGGTGGACAGCAGTGTCGGCGGCAAGGTGGCGGTAAATCATGCTTTAGGCAAAAACTTGCTGGGTGCTTTCCATCAGCCCCGGGCAGTTTTTATTGATCCACAGAGCCTGAACACCCTGGAGGAACGAGATTTTAAGAGCGGCCTGGGAGAAGCGGTGAAATACGGAATCGTATATGATGCTGATTTCTTCGCTTTTCTGGAGGAAAATGCTGCGAAGATAATAAAGAAAGAAGAAGAATGTATAGAAGAACTGATTTACCACTCCTGCCGCATAAAAAGTCTTATTGTGGCTGCAGATGAGAAAGAAAACGGACTGCGCATGATACTGAATTTAGGGCATACCTTTGGTCATGCTGTCGAAACCCTGGGGGGTTATGGGTTTTATCGTCACGGGGAAGCTGTAGTGATGGGAACTATGGCTGCATCATATTTGGCACTGGAAATGGGGCTTTTAACGGAAGCCGAACTGCATAGAATAACTGCTCTTTATCATGCTTTAGGGCTAAAAACCGTTTTTCCTTCTCTGCCGAGTGCTGAGGTTTACCAGGCCATGTTGGGCGATAAGAAGGTAAAAGCGGAAAAAATAAGACTGGTATTACCGCGCGGAATCGGCAGTTTTTATATTGCTGATGATGTCAACAAAGAACAGGTTATTCGGGCCATACAAACCGCGCAAACATTAAAATAGCCACAGATTATTACAGATTTTAAACTGCAGAGTAAGACAAAATTATTATAATTAGATTTGGCGCATCTATAGATACTTGAAACTCTTTTCATAAGTGGTTTTGACCTGCGGCCGTGGTGGGTTATTGAGGACCACAATATTACAGAACGGGAGGGCTAAAGAGGTGAATTTAATCGAAGCTTTGCAAACAGCGCTCAAGGATGAAGCGGAAGCCGTGGCAAACTACCGGCAAATGGCCAGTCAGGCCGACGACCCCGAAACCAGGGTGATGCACGAACAGATTGCCCGGGAAGAAGAAAGCCATTATAAAAGGTTGAGTGAGAGATTAAAGGCCATTAAATTATTTAGCGACTAAATGCATATCGCTTCATTATTTGCATTAATGAGCGGACGCATGGCTTCCTTTGATCCAGGAGGCCGCAATGATCAGAGCCATAAGACCGGCCAGGGCAATTCCCGCTGTTACTAGTTTAGCCAGTACATGTCTTTCCCCATGAAGGTACTCGGCCAGCAGGTGGGTAAGATATACAATGTTGCCGGATAGAATCATAACTACAATAAACTGAATGGAACTGGGGATAGCTACAAAGGCGGCATGTGCCAGGTGAGACCACAAGGTGTGACTATAATAAGCCAGCACGATAAATTCGATCAATCCGGCCGCATATTGGAAAACCAAACTTTGCTTCTGCATTTCAGTGTTCACTTCTAACAGGCCTTTAATTTGTTCCTGAGTTTCCATATTGGTGCGGCTATTCATTATATCTATTTTGCTTCGCACCACTTCAATAGCTGCCTGATGGTTTTCCCTGGCTATATTTAAACCTGCCAAGGTATTCTGCAGTTCTTCCAGGCGCTGACGGTAAACATCCGTAAATTTGTCCCTAATAACCTCATGGTTTTCCATATCAGGATCTGCATAAAGCTGGTGACAAAAGCGCGCAATCAGATTTTGCATGCGTTCGATACCATCCATTATCAGCCCGCTATCACCGACTATTTTTCCGTAGGCAATAGATAGATTTTGAATTTCATGTTCCAGTTCATTGGTAACAAAGGAGGTATTAGTTGTTACCAATTTGGAATGAAGGATTAGGGATAATTGACGTTCCAATTCTGATTTTTCTTGAGTAATAGCCAGGTTCCTGTCCCGCAGCAGCGAATCGAGAAAGTGCATTTGCACTAATAACGACTGCAGCAAGGGCAAACGCCTGGTAACAAACGTTAATCCCTTGTTATCCTCTGGTTCCAGGGTATACAGGTAATGGGTCTGACCATGCTGCCAGGCGGTTAGACGAGTCAAGGTTTGATCAGCGATATTGATTTTGAATGTATCCTGGCAGTTTAATAAAGCGCAGGCTTTTTCATAAACCCCTTTCCAGTCACAGGTCAGAGCGATAAGTACAGTAGTGCGGGCCATTATTTTTTCGTCATCAAGACCGGCCTGGTTTTCAAAGGCATTGAGTCTTGTTAAGCTGTCTGCCCAAAAGGTTTCTTCGGGCAAACTCTTTACAACCAGTATTTTCATTCTGCCGCTGTCGAGAAAAAAATAGCCGGTTGTATCGGCGGCATTATCATGAGACGCGCTTGATTCCAGGTTAAAAACCAGGTTATCGTCCAAAACCTTTGTATACTGGTTAATAATGTCCTTTTGATCAGCCAGGAAGTAATAATATCTAAAAACGCAACTTATCATCTTAATATTATTCCCCCAAAGATTATTATAGAGATTATAACAGAAAAAATAGGATATTGATTCAATAATTAACGGGCGACCGTATTTTGGATAGTATTTAAGACCTAATTTGATAACAAAAACCAACAAATAATAATACTTGCCAAAAAAAGAAATGGTTGTAGGTATATAGGACCAATAGTATAATATTAATACATACCTGAGGTTCATTTTCCAAAAAATTATGCATATATTTACATTGAGTATATATGCAGGATTTCTTCCAGGGGAGATACTTGTATGGCCATGGATCATAAGATGCTCGGGGAGATTTTAACCGATCTGGGAGTCATAAATCAGGAACAATTGGCCGCCGCTCTCGATGAACAAAACCAAACCAATGAAAAACTGGGTCAGGTTTTGGTGCGGCGCGGCATATTAACTGAACAACAGCTTTTAGAGACCCTGGAATTTGTGCTGGGCATACCCCAGGTTCAGATAAGCAAAATTACAATTGACCCTGAAGCTGTAAAATTAGTACCGCCCCAAATAATTAGAACCTATAAAGTTCTTCCGGTATCCCGCCATAGAAACAGCCTTACCCTGGTCATGGCCGATCCCTTCAACCAGCAGGCCATAGATGATGTACGCATGGCCAGCGGTCTCGATGTTATACCGGTAATAACCAGTGAAAGGGACCTGGAAATAGCTATTCGGCAATATTTGGCCTTCCGCATGGACCCGGGCATGGAACGCATCTTAAAGGACCTGAACCAGGAAAGCCGCAACATGCAAGCGGCTCGCCGGGATTTGCAGGTAGTTAAGGTCGAAGATGACGCTCCTATAATACGCATGGTAAATTCTATTCTCATTCAGGCTGTACAAGGAAGAGCCAGCGATATTCATGTCGAGCCCCAGGAGGAAGAAACCAGGATTCGTTTCCGTATAGACGGGGAATTGTATGAAGTACTGACTTTACCGCAAACTTCAATGGTTGCCGTAGTTTCGCGTCTTAAAATCCAATCCGGCATGGATATAGCGGAAAAACGCGTTCCTCAAGATGGACGTTTCCGAATGATTATAGAAAACCGTGAAATAGATTTTCGCGTATCCTCACTGCCCACCAACCACGGTGAAAAGATTGTGCTGCGCATATTAGACCGGGGAACATCACTGGCCCGGGTAGACCAGCTTGGCCTTTCCCCCGCTAATATGGAAAAACTGATGGCCCTAGCTCACCGACCCCATGGAATGGTAGTTGTGACCGGTCCCACCGGATCAGGCAAAACTACTACCCTTTACGCGGTATTAAATGAAATTAATTCTATAGATAAAAACGTTATAACCCTGGAGGATCCCATCGAGTATTCCCTGCCTGGTATAAACCAGGTGCAGACCAATCCCAAGGCCGGATTAACATTTGCCAGCGGACTACGTTCCATATTACGCCAGGATCCGGATATTATAATGGTCGGCGAGGTAAGAGATGAAGAAACCGCACGCCTGGCGGTGCAGGCCGCCCTTACCGGACACCTGGTTTTATCCACCCTGCACACTAACAGTGCCGCTGGTACCGTAGCCAGGCTCAGTGATATAGGCATCGAGAACTTCTTGTTAGCTTCATCACTTTCCGGAGTAGTATCACAGCGATTAGTCAGAAAACTATGTACCAACTGCCGCCAGGTTTATCGCCTGGACGAAGAGACGGCTGTGAGAATTGGAATTCCCGAGCAGAGCGGTCAGGAATTCTTCAGGCACAGCGGCTGTAATATCTGCAGGCAGCTGGGTTATCAGGGGCGCATGGCCCTGCACGAGATTATCGTGGTGGGACCGGAATTACGCCTGCTGATCAATAGGGGCGAATTGTCGGAAACCATTATTGAACAGACAGCCATTGCAGAAGGAATGGTTACGATAAGAGATGATGGCATTGAAAAGGCTAAAAAGGGATTGACCTCACTTGAAGAAGTAATGAAAGTTGTACTGCTGGGAGGCTAAAACATGGGAGTTATTACTGCGGCCGAGATAGTAAAAAAGGGAGTTGAACTGGGAGCGTCAGACATACACCTCACGGTTTTTCGTCCGCCTCTTTATCGTGTAAACGGTAAAATTGTTCCATCAGATGAAGAACTGCTTACGGCTGAAGATACGCAGAGGCTCTGCGAGGAAATAATTCCCAACGAGAAAGCCCGCCAGCAGTTGGAAGAAACCGGACAGGCCGATTTTTCCAATTCATTTCCCGGAGTAGGCCGGTTTCGCGTTAATATTTTTATTCAACGCGGTTCATGGGCGGCAGCTTTACGTCTTATTCCCGTAAATGTGCCCGAACTGGATAAACTGAACCTGCCGCCGGTTGTTTCTGAACTGGCCATGAAGGAATCGGGTTTAATCCTGGTAACCGGGGTTACCGGCAGCGGCAAATCTACGACCCTGGCCGCCATGATCAATCTGTTAAATCACACACGCAACGCCAACATCCTTACCCTGGAAGACCCAATAGAATACCTGCATCGTCATGGCACCTGCATGATAAACCAGAGGGAAATAGGAACTGATACCGAATCCTTCGCGTTAGCTCTGAGGGCTGCTTTGCGCCAGGACCCTGATGTTATACTCCTGGGGGAAATGCGTGACCTGGAAACCATATCAACCGCCCTTACTGCTGCGGAAACCGGGCATCTGGTTCTGGCTACATTACATTCAGGAAGTGCGGCTCAGACCGTGGAACGCGTGGTTGATGTATTTCCGCCTCACCAGCAGTCCCAGGTGCGCATTCAGTTAGCCAATTGTCTGCAGGGCATTATCAGCCAGCAGCTGGTGCCCAAGGCCGATGGTTCAGGCCGCGTGGTGGCAGCCGAAGTGTTGATTGTTACCCCGGCTCTGCGCAACCTCATTAGGGAAAATAAAATTCATCAAATATATTCGGCTATTCAAACCGGCAGTTCGGTGGGAATGGTCACCATGGAAAAAACCCTGAAGAGCCTGTACCAAAGAGGAATCATATCACTGGAAGAAGCCACCAAACGAGCCCATGTGGAATCGTAAAACAGCGATATGTCTAGTAATAAAATTGCCAGAGATTAAAACGAATTGTAGTATTTGTTGTATTTAATCCCTCATATGTGATTTTTAAGTATGATTTTGTCCTGCGGCCATGTTTGGTTGCACAGATTATCGGTGTTTTTAGCTGTGGGGTAAGACAAGATCAAAAAAGGCAAACCGATTAATTTATAATTGCGGTGGGGGTGAGTTAGCTGGAATTCGCTTATACGGTCAGAGACCGGCAGGGCAAAATCGTCAAAGGACGACTGGAAGCTGAAGATAAAGGCACGTTAATCGCGAGCCTTATAAACCAACAGTTTTATATCCTGTCTCTGGATAAGGTGGAGGAATCCAGTCCCAGGCTGGGAAACATAGGATTTAAAAAAGTCCAGGTACGCGACCTGGTGATAATGATACGCCAGTTATCTACTATGATCAGTGCGGGTCTGCCGATATTGCGTGCCTTTACTATTTTGAGCGAACAGGCGGCTAACCGGCGTTTGAAAAATGCCCTGGAACAAATCAGAGGTGATATAGAAGAAGGCCGGGCCCTCTGGCAGGCAGTCAACAAACATCCCGATGTTTTTTCGCCCATTTTCGTAAATATGATAAGGGCCGGCGAGTTAGGCGGGGTTATGGAACCGGTTTTGGAACGTTTGGGCGAACACCTGGAAAGGGAGCATGAAATAACCTCCAAGGTAAAGACTGCCTCCGTTTATCCCAGCATTATTCTCACCCTGGCCATAGTTATGGTTATAGGGATAATTACCTTTGTTATGCCTACCTTTGTTGATATGTTTCAGAGCAGCGGGGCCGAACTTCCCGGGCCAACTAAAGCGCTATTGGCCATGAGTGATTTCCTGCGTCAAGACTGGCACTATCTTTTAGTGGGGATAGCAGTATTTGTTTATATGGTAAGGCGTATTGGAAAAACCACCGGCGGCCGTTATTTCTACGATAATCTTAAGCTGCGCCTGCCGGTGGTTGGAAAAACCCTGTCCCGCATTGGAGTAGCCCGGTTTGCGCGTACCATGGGTACCCTGGTCAGGTCTGGCATTCCGGTTTTGCAAGCCCTGGAGATAGTGGAACAGGTGGTTGGCAATGCAGTAATCGCCAGGGCTATCCGTGAAGCCCGGGAAAGCATAAGCGAAGGCGAACCCATCAGTGTTCCCCTGCAGGCCACCGGCATATTTGAACCTATGGTTATTCAGATGATTGCGGTGGGTGAGGAAACCGGGGCGCTGGATGAGATGCTGGCGCGCATGCTGATTATTTCGACCGTGAGATTATGTACATGGTAGACTCCTTAATGGCTGTTATCGAACCGCTTCTTATCCTATTTGTGGCCCTGATTATAGGGGGCATAGTTGTGGCGACCCTCTTGCCGATATTTTCTCTATCCAGCACTGTAGGTGCATAAAATGAAGGCAAAAGCTCCTGTTTTTTGAAAGGGGTGATAGACCTAATAATTTGTTTAAATATAAACAGAGAATATTTAATGGGGGGAGAGATTTTATGTTGATGAAACTGCGTAATATGATTAAGGGAAATGAAGGACAAAAGGGATTTACCCTGATTGAACTCATAGTGGTAATGGCTATCCTGGCACTCCTTGCTGCCCTGGCTGTGCCGAAGGTAGGAACGGTTTTAAACGAGTCCAAGGCCAAGGCCCACAACAACAACCTGGACCTTATAGCCCACGCGGCGGAACTGTACTATGACCAGAAAGGCACGTTGCCTACAGATATGAGTACACTTGTAAACAACCATTACCTCAAGACTATTCCGGGTGTTCCTAACCAGGACATAGGAAGTGGTTATTCTCTTGGTACAGTTTCAAACGGGATCGTATTGTCTCCAGGATCTTGTAATTATAATGGCACGTCATTTACTAGCAGTGCTTCAACCACGTATACATTTTAGACCGGACAACCCTGAAAGAGCCCTGGGATAATGTGGCCTGCCCTGCCCGGGACTCCTGGTGGCTTTGGATCTAAGAGAAGGGGGCTGGCATGAAAGGTTGCAGGATTAAAAAAGGCGGCGTTTTTCTCCTGATGCTGGCGGTCCTGGTCATCTCGCGTTCCCTGTTCCTGGACAGCGACATACCCCTGCCGGCGGTGACCGAATACTGCGCCATCGATGAGATGTATTACAACCACGCGGCCTTCAACCTTTACCATTACGGTGAGTACGCGCACCGGGTAGTCCCCTATGTAAATGATGTTGGTGTCAACAACAACATACTGGAGAACCTGCTGACATTTTTTACACTGGCTACCTGGGGCAACACCTATTACGGCCTGCGGATGGCCTCAGTAGCGGCTTCGGCGCTAATATTCGCTATGTTGTGGTACGTCCTGGCCGGGGGGCGGAAAAAACGGGAAACCATGCCCAGCCAGCCGGAGCATGGGGAGACAGTTGGAGGCGATGCTGCGCTGGCCGCGGCGGCAGGGGAGGAACCCGGAACGGCTAGTCGTTGCCCCAGGAGCCGTTTGCCTTTATCTCTCTGGATGTTGATGCTAATAGGCTATTTGCTGGTAGACTTTCCTTTTTTGGTGGCGGGGAGGGTTGCTGAACCTACTATTTTCCGCATTCTGGCGCTGGCGGTGTTGCTTTGCTTGCTGGCCGCCGCGGAGCGGCGCGGAAGACTGGGTTCTCCCTGCACATCTTTTTTTCTGGGGTTATTGTCCCTGGGATGCGTACTTTTTGTCTACCTGTATAACGCCTTTGTATTTGCGGCTGCAGCCGCAAGCGTTGTGGCCTGGCACTGGCGCAAGGGCGGACGGGTGGTATTGAGGCACCTGGCTTTTTTGCCGCCGGAGCCGGCCTGGCCCTTTTTGGCTATGCGGCTTTCGTGTCTCTGGTTTTAGGCGGCGGGGCGGAGATCATAAATGGTCTCGCGCCGTATTCTTACCGGCTGATTGGGCGGAATACGGGTCACCTCGCGCTGCTAAAACACTTTTTCATGAACTTTCTGGCCGTGTTTTCCACCAACATTTTTCGCTTGAACATCGCGCTTTTATTTATATTTCTGGTCTCATTGCCGGTGCTTGTTAAGCGGGCGTTCAGGGAAAAGGAGCCTTTGGTCGTTTTGTTGTGTAACCTCCTGCTATTTCTGGTGTTGCAGTGTGTGGTCATCAACGATTTCAATTTCCGCAAACTCCTTATTATTGAACCGTTGCTCATAATACAGCTGTTCTACGTTTTTTCGTATATTCCCGCTTTCCGGCGGACCCTGGCCTTAAATCCCAGGGGGGGTAAGCTGTACAGGGCTTACTGGCTGGTAATCGGGTGTTTTTTTGTTTTTTTTATGCATCTTGGTTCTATAAAACCAGTCCAGCTTAATACTGACATAATCATCAATGCGCAGGCGGTGTTGCCGGCAGTCTTCAACCGCATTAACCTGGCGGTATTTGTGGTGGTTTTTTTAACCGTGACCCTGTATTTCTGGGGTAAGAGAAAAATGAAGGAAGCCTGGTTGGCAATTGCTTTTATATTGATCCTGGTTCCCAGCCTTTATCTTGATGCCTGTTATGTATATACAAACCAAACCTATAATTTCCGTGATACCATGGTGGAACTTAAGGATAAGGTGGACGGGAAGGTTGTGGCCGGGGGAGTTGCCTACGGTTTTCGCCTCTACAATGACATGATGCCGGTGTTGGATTTTTACCGTTTTGCGGAAAGCAAGCGCCAGGACGCGGTGGGGGATTATATTAAAATATTGAAGCGGCTCTTTGCTGAAGGCAGAGCCGAATATAGCCTGCAGTTTCCCATGAAAACCAAAGAAGAAGAAGAAAAATACGCGGCCCAAAGGGGCATGAAGGTTGAAAAACGATATAAGATGGTAACCCTGTACCGGCACTTGTAAAGGGATTAAAGCCCTGCACGAACCGGTGGTCCAGGTTGTTTCCATCATTTAAAAACCGATCAAACCGGGGTGGTGTGCCATAACATAAATCCGGTTTAATTAACCGTAATACGTGCAATTTTTAAAGTTGACCGGGGAGGTTAGGATGAAAGGCATAATCATGGCAGGCGGCAGCGGTACTCGCCTGTATCCCCTGACCCGCTGCGTTTCCAAACAGATGCTGCCTATATATGACAAGCCGATGGTTTATTATCCCCTGTCGGTGCTGATGCTGGCAGGCATAAGGGAGATCCTGGTTATTTCCACCCTGATGATACGCCGCAGTTCCGGCGGCTGCTTGGGGACGGGAGTGATTGGGGCCTGGAACTTACATACGCGGTGCAGCCTTCCCCTGATGGCCTGGCCCAGGCTTTCATAATAGGAGAGCGTTTTATTGGCAGCGATCAGGTAGCGATGATTCTGGGTGACAACATATTCTATGGACAGGCCTTTACTCCGATGTTAAGACAGGCCGCTGACAGGAAACAGGGGGCAACGGTATTTGCCTACCGGGTTAAAGACCCCCGCCAGTTTGGGGTAATAGAATTTGATGAAGGAGGCGGGGCCGTTTCGCTGGAAGAAAAACCGGCCCGGCCAAAATCGGACTATGCGGTTACCGGCCTGTATTTCTATGATAATGAGGTCGTAAACATTGCCAGGGAAATCAAACCTTCCTGGCGGGGGGAATTGGAAATAACCGATATCAACCGGGCATACCTTGAAAGAAACCTGCTTCAGGTTGAGGTATTGGGGCGAGGTTTTGCCTGGCTGGACACCGGGACTTTTGACGCGCTGATCCAGGCTTCGCAGTTCATCGAGACCATTCAGAACCGCCAGGGTTTCAAAATAGCCTGCCCCGAGGAAATTGCGTTCTATATGGGCTATATCAGCCGGAACGGACTCCTTAAACTGGGCGAGAAAATGCAGAACAACGAATACGGTAAGTACCTGCTGGAAATAGCCCACAGCCGGAACCGGCCGTTTTGGGGCGGAAAAACGCAGGAAGGCAGGGCGCAATAATGAAGAATATGCCAGAGGAAAAGGGACCATATATCCTGGTCACCGGCGGGGCCGGTTTTATCGGTTCCAATTTTATCCCCTATTTCATGTCAACACATCCGGACTATCGAATTATTAACCTTGATATACTAGGCTATGCCGCTAATACTGATAATTTGAAGGAACTGGCGGGCAACCCGCGTTACCAGCTGGTAAAAGGCGATGTTTGCAGCGGGAACTGTTAATACGGTTGTTTGCGCAATACGATATACAGGGTGTAATACATTTTGCCGCGGAAACCCATGTGGACAATTCTATTAACGGACCGGGCAAATTTATAAAAACCAATGTGGAAGGCACCTATGCCGTGCTGGAGGCGGCACGATGGTACTGGATGGCAAGCCCGGGAAAATACAGGCCGGGTTATGAAAAATGCCGGTTGCACCATATTTCAACCGATGAAGTATACGGCAGCCTGGGGCCGGTCGGGCATTTTACCGAGGAGAGCCTGTGCAGGCCGAGCAGCCCCTACAGCGCCAGCAAGACCGCGGCTGATATGGTGGTTATGAGCTATTTCCGTACCTACGGCATGAACGTTGTAATCACCCGCTGCTCCAACAATTATGGACCCAAACAGCACGGGGAGAAGTTTATTCCCACCATAATCCGCAAGGCCCTGGCGGGAGAAAAAATCCCGGTATACGGGGACGGCCGCAATGTTCGGGATTGGCTGTATGTCCTGGATCATTGCCGGGCAATCGACCTGGTCTATCACCGAGGCCGGGCCGGCGAGATTTACAATATCGGGGCAAGCAACGAACGGGAGAACCTTAATATCGTGCGGGGCATCTGCGGAATTCTCGATCAGTCTGAACCAAGAAGACTCAGTAGATACAGGCTGAAGTCGTTTGCGGACTTAATTGCATTTGTGGCTGACCGCCCCGGACATGACCGGCGCTACGCCCTGGACACCAGCAAGATTGAAAGGGAACTGGCTGGACAGCGCGGGAGGAATTCGGCGAAGGATTGAAAAAAACCGTAGGATGGTATTTAACTAATATTCCTGATGTTAGTTTTGAAGGAAGGGCGTAAATGTTATGCATATTTCAGTAGTAACCCCTGCCTATAAGTGCAGTGAATGTATTGAGGAATTATATAAAAGGCTCATTCACACTTTTAATAATATGAATATTAATGATTATGAAATAATATTTATCAACGATGGGAGTCCAGATAATGATTGGGAAGTAATACGGCACCTGTGTCAGAAAGATTCAAAGGTAAAGGGCATCAACCTAACCAGGAATTTCGGACAGCACAAGGCTATAGCTGCAGGGCTTGATTTTGCCCAAGGTGAATGGGTAATTGTAATGGACTGTGACTTGCAGGATACGCCGGAGGAGATTTCCAAATTGTACTACAAGGCATTGGAAGGCTACGATGTAGTTTTTGGCAGGCGTTATGAAAGAAAAGACGGAGTCTTTAAAAAAGCCTTTTCGAACATTTTTAATTTGGTATTTAACTACCTTGTAGAACAAAAGACTGATAATGCTGTGGCTAATTTTAGTATTCTCAACCATAAAATAGTAGACAAAATAAAAGAAATGAAGGAAAGTACCCGTTCACATGCTTTGTTTATTTACTGGCTTGGTTATGAGGTTGCTTATGTAGATGTTAATCATTCTAAACGGTATTCCGGCAAGTCTTCTTATAATTTTAGAAAGTCTTTTAATTTAGCCCTGGATTTTGCAATATCTCAATCCAACAAACCGTTAAAAATATTTGTTAAAACTGGTTTCGGCATATCTCTTATAGCTTTTATTTATGGTATCAATTTGATAATAAAATACCTTATTTTCAAGGTTCCCGTACCCGGGTGGACTAGTATTATGGTGTCTCTGTATTTTATTGCTGGTTTGTTGTTGTCCAGTATGGGGTTGCTCGGCATATATATAGGCAAGATATTTGATGAAGTGAAAAGGCGTCCTATTTATGCCATAAAAGAACAAATCAACCTTGATTCTTAATGGGTAATTAACATTGATATTGAGAAAGGATTGTCCATGGGTTTAAATAATAGACTGCTGCTGGTTGGCGGCGGATATGCCGACATACCGCTAATTTTAGCAGCAAAAAAGTTGGGATATTTTGTAATAACTACTGGAAATAGACCCGAAGATCTCGGCCATGTTTATGCAGATGAATATTATTGTGTTGATTACTCTGATTGTAAAAAAGTCTATAAATTGGCGCAGAGTTTGAATGTATCAGCTATTTGCCCCTGCTGCAATGATTTTTCTGCTTTGTCAGCCGCCTATGCTGCAGAGAAATTGGGGTTACCCGGACATGACTCCTTTAAAACTGCAGAAATCATACACCATAAGGACCGGTTTAGACAATTTGCTATAGCAAACAACATCCCAAGTCCCCGGGCCATTGGATTTAGCAGTCAGCAGGAAGCATTGGACAGTATAGAGAAATTATCATTTCCTGTAATAGTTAAACCGGTTGATTTAACCGGCGGTAAAGGTATTTCCGTTGTTAATAGTATAGAAGAAGCTTGCCCTGCTGTTCAAAAGGCATTCGCCATTTCGAAAGCCCATAGAATAGTGGTTGAAGAATATATTTATGGAACCCGCCATGGTTTTTCAGCTTTTTTATATAAAGGAAAAGTGAACTTCTATTTTACGGATAACGAATATTATTTTCTGAATCCTTATATGGTATCGGCAGCCTCTGCACCCGGTAATGTTGCCCCAAGTGTAAAAGCGAATTTGTGTTGGCAGGCAGAAAAAATAGCATCACTGTTAGGGTTAAAGGATGGGATATTTCATATCCAGTTTATTTTAAGAGAAGATCAACCGGTGATTATTGAGATATGCCGAAGGGCTCCGGGAGATATGTATATTAAGCTGGTGGAGTATGTTGCGGGCGTGGATTATCCTTCCTGGATTGTAAAGGCCTTTGCGGGGCTGGATTGCGGAGGGCTTATGCCTTCAACTACAAGACGGTTTATTACCAGACATTGCATTATGAGTTCATAAGGGGAAATTGAAAGATATAACTTTTGAAACATCTATTAAAAAGAATATTATTGAAAAGTTTATCTGGGGCAAAAAGGGAGATATCATTGATGATGTAATGACTGCAAAGTTTGGTATTGTATTTCTGGAATTTGCCTCAATGGAAGAAATGATGACCAAGACAGAAGTCATGAACGAATTAATAAGAGTACAGGTATGTTAGTTTTGGGGGCAGATAAGAGGGGAAGGAGAAAAACAATGCCCAGGAAAGTCTTAAAATTGGGTTTTATTGGAGGAGGTCTTAATTCAGCGGTTGGCAACACGCATAGAATATCGTCTCAGCTTGATAATCGCTTTATATTAGAAGCGGGTTGTTTCAGCAGGAACTATGATATTAACCATGCAACAGCCGTTGAATATGGTATTGATCCCGACAAGGTATATGATAATTGGCGGAATATGCTAAAACAAGAGAAAAATAATCTGGATGCGGTTTGCATTTTAACTCCAACGAGTAACCATTCGGAAATGGTTATTGAGGCATTGCATTTGGGATATGGTGTCATATGTGAAAAGGCTATGGCCGCAACGTACAATGATGCCGTTCATATATGTGAAGCAGTTAATCATAATAAAGGTTTTTTAGCTGTGACATATAATTACACCGGTTATCCTATGTTGCGAGAATTAAAAAAATCATAAAGGATGGCAGGCTTGGCAACCTGCATCTAATTCAGATAGAAATGCCGCAGGAAGGTTTTGCGCGTTTGGATAAAAACGGACACATACCCAAACCGCAAAATTGGCGTTTAGAAGATGGAAGCATACCTACGATTTCCCTGGATCTAGGGGTGCATTTACATCATATCACATATTTTTTATCAGAAGAAAAACCGCTGGATGTTGTGGCTGACCAAAGTACATACGGACATTTTCAAAATGTAGTAGATAATGTTATGTGTATAGCCAGATACACAGGTAATCTGAGAACTCAGATATGGTACAGCAAGTGTGCATTGGGAAACAGCAACGGGTTGCGGGTCAGGGTATACGGCAGCCACGGAAGTGCAGAGTGGTTTCAGATGCGGCCTGAAGAACTGATAATTAGTGATATTAAGGGGAAACATGAAATCCTGGATAGAGCCGGGAGCGTTTGCTTGGCGGACGAATTGAGATACAATCGCTTTAAAGCCGGACATCCAGCAGGTTTTATCGAAGCTTTCGCCAATCTATACTATGACATTGCTGATAGTTTGATCGATTTTAATGAAAAAGGTTATTATAATTCGCCCTATGTTTTCGATGCTGTGCAAGCTGTAGAAGGTTTGGAAATGATGGAGGCAATTAATAAATCTGCTCAAAGCAGGTCCTGGCAGGCGATTATGTCAAGTTTAAACGCTCCGGCGGAGGAACTATAATGACAGGTTTACAGGCTGATAAAATTAAAAATGTGGTATTCCTGCAGTTTTCCATTTTTGTCTTAAGCCTAGGCGGGATTGCGGCTAAAAAGGCATCTGCCTTCAGCCTGGCTTCTATAGGATTCTTTGTCTATTATGGTTTAGAAATCTTAGCTATAGGGGTTTACGCTATTATTTGGCAGCAGATTATTAAAAGGTTTGATTTGTCGGTAGCCTATGCCAACAAGGGCAGCTTAATCATCTGGACCTTCATGTGGGCGGTGTTGTTTTTTCACGAGAATATTACCGTAAATAATATCCTGGGGGCTGTACTGGTAGCAGCAGGGATCATGATGGTGTTTAAAGATGCTTGATAAATACACGGGAATATTCCTGTTTTCTGTTTTCATAGCCTCCTGTGCGCAGGTAATGCTCAAGACCAGTGCCGGTAAAGAACGCGCGAACTATATCCAGGAGTATATCAACCCCTGGGTAATCGGCGCCTATATTATCCTGTTCATCTCGACCATATTGACTATCATAGCTTTTCGCAGGGTGGAGCTTAAATATGGCCCCATTTTAGAATCCTCCGGCTATATTTTTATTTTGCTATTAAGCCGTATTTTTTTTAATGAGAAAGCAACCCACAATAAGATGGCAGGCATAGCCTTGATAATAGCGGGTATATGTTTGTTTGGAACATGATCCATTAAAATTGGATGCTAAGCTGCGGGTGAAAGGCTGGGAGAAGCATGCTGCCCTTCAACGAGCCCCTGGTAACGGGCAAAGAAAACGCATACATACAAGAGGTGCTAAACCGCAAAAAGATATCAGGAGACGGTGATTTTACAGGTAAGTGCAGTACCTGGTTTGAGGATCACCTGGGATGCCGCAAAGCTCTCCTGACCACATCCGGTACTCACGCCCTGGAAATGGCGGCCTTGTTGGCTGACATACAACCGGCGGATGAAATAATCATGCCGTCATATACGTTTGTATCAACAGCCAATGCGTTTGTATTGCGTGGAGCCATAATTGTATTTGTTGACATTCGTCCCGATACCATGAACATAGACGAATCACGTCTGGAGGAGGCCATAACCAGCAAAACCAGGGCTATTGTTCCCGTACATTACGGCGGCGTTGCCTGTGAAATGGACACGATTATGGAGATTGCCGCAAGGCACAACCTTTTGGTAATTGAAGACGCGGCCCAGGGAATGATGAGCGAGTATAAGGGAAAAGACCTCGGAACAATTGGACATTTAGGCTGCTATAGCTTCCATGAGTCGAAGAACTACAACTGCGGCGAAGGCGGCTTGTTGATCATTAATGATGATAGCTTGGTGCGGCGGGCCGAAATTATCAGGGAAAAGGGTACCAATCGGTCTGAATTCTTTCGCGGCCAGGCGGATAAATATACCTGGATGGATATCGGGTCATCATATCTGCCCAGTGAACTGAATGCTGCCTGCCTGTATGCCCAGCTGGAGGTAGCCGACCATATCAACGCCAGGCGGTTGCAATTATGGCGCAGGTATTATGAAGGACTAAAACCCCTGGCTGAAAAAGGGCGGCTGGTATTGCCGCATATACCGGAAGGATGCCGGCACAATGCTCATATGTTTTTCATAAAGGTAAAAGACGGAAACGAGCGCCAAAGGTTGATAAGATACCTGCAAGAAAACGGTGTAATGGCGGTTTTTCACTATATTCCTTTGCACAGCTCGCCGGCGGGAAGGCTTTATGGAAGATTTTCCGGCCATGACAAATATACTACCAGGGAAAGCGAGCGGCTGCTGCGACTGCCCATGTACTACAACCTGGAGGAGACGGACGTAGACCGGGTGGTGGCTCTGATTGGCAGGTATTATGAGCGGGATGGCAGTTGAGATTATAATCTTATTTGGCGGGGAGGTTTGGTTATGTACCAGGGGGTGCTGGCCTTTATAGGCGGGTTGCAGTCGGTTCGTTTTTAAATGTCGTAATTTATCGCCTGCCACGAGAAGAGTCGATTGTTTTCCCCGGCAGCCATTGCACATACTGCGGCCGCCTCCTGCGGGCTTTGGACCTGGTCCCGGTGTTGTCGTATTTGGGCTTGCGAGGCCGATGCCGTTATTGTCGGGCTAGAATAAGCCTTCGCTACCCGCTGGTGGAAGTCCTGACGGCGGTTTTATATTTGTTGGTAATAATAGAATACGGCTGGTCGTGGTTAAGCGTTGCAGGAGCGCTATTAAGCGCCCTGCTTATTGCATGTGCCTTTATTGACCTGGACCATGGGATTATACCTGATGCTATAACGTATCCGGGAATTATCACGGGACTGTTTTTGTCATATTTTACTGTGGGGGTATCCTCGGCTTTATTAGGCCTTATGTTATTCGGGGGGGATATTGCTTTTGACTGCTTTATTGTCCCGAGGCGGCATGGGCGGAGGGGACATCAAGCTGGCAGCCATGATCGGAGCTTTTACAGGGCTGCAAGGCTCTATAGCCGCCTTTGTTATGTCATCACTGGCCGGAGGGTTATGGGCTCTATACCTGTTAATAACCAAAAAGGCGGATAGGAAGACTGCCATCAAGTTCGGTCCTTTTCTGGCCCTGGGAGGCTGGCTGGCGTACCTGTACGGGGAAAGGATTTTGCAAGCTTATTTTCTATTTTTAAGATAATTTTTTAAATCATCTATTCTATTTTGATAAAGGTGATTTTAAGAAATTAAGAATAAATCATATTGATTCAATCTTAAATAAAGAGAGAAACTTTATTGCGATAAACCATAAAACAGCTATTACGAGAAGTAAAAAGTATTCATAATGTAAAAGAGTATAAGCAATGATGACCAAGGGTAATAGAAAAATGCGGACAACAATTTTAATCCGTGGGTTGTTTTTAATAAACTGCGCAGCAGGTGGAGAAAATTTGTAATAATAATTGACAAAGTAACGTCCCCATTTATTTCCTAACATAAAGCGGTCACGAAATTCTTGTAAAATGCCAACAGCAGGACTGAATGGCGAACCGTAGGCGGCAGTGGCAATAAAACAATCTACGGTAGAAACTGCTGAGGCCTGCAGGTCTTCATCAGTGCGAAAATGAATAGTGTTTCCTGGCAACAAACCTACCATACTCTGATTGTTACCCCTTTCAAGAATCATATTATCCATTTTAACTGCACTGATAACAGTGTTATTTGAACCACAGGCTACCTGGTACTGAATACAGTTTTCCACCACGTTTCCAATCGAGTCTTGAATACGAGCAAATTCGAGCTGGGTTAATCGGGATATATTTTCTATTGCGATTGGAGCAGCGTTATTCTGCTGTAACATAAGTCTGCCGCTATCCATAAAAATATAATAATCTATTTGAGCGGTGCTGATATTTCCAGAATAATCATGGTTCGTACGGATTTCTACAAATTTAGCACCTCGCAGACTATTAGTAATATATTGGGCCGCTGCCTGACATTCTTTTTGGGCTTTCCATTGCTCCTCTGCCTTTTTATTACTGTTATAGATATTATTAAAAAGATTCCAGCCTAAGGTGGTTAAGACCGCCAGCAAGGCTACTGATACGATTATTTCAATTAAAGTAAAACCTTTATTATTCAATGCAGGTTTTAACATTTTGTTCACATCCAAAATAAATTATTTTGAAGACATTATTGTCCGGCTATGCCTTCCAATACAGGCATATTAGTACCATCGTGCAAGTTTTTCGCAGACCAGCTGGCCCCATCGCTGGAAATCCATACTAAGCCCTTGCCGTTTGACAAATCATTTCCTACAAGGGTATAAACACTGGTAGCTCCATTATAAATAATATTCTTTAAGGTATAATTTGCACCCAAAGAATACCAATTCCATTGTTCCGTAGCCGTTGGGTTCTGGTAAAACAGCAATCCCTTATCAGCTGGGGCAAAAAACTTGTTGCCGCAAAATGCAATATTATTAATACGTATATTTTCCTCATCGGATTTAAGCGGACCTGGATCGCTTGCCTGGTTCCAAGAATTCCACCAGTTATCGCTGCATTTCATTGATATAATTTCATTTTCATATTGATCAGCAATTCCCGCAATTCGAATGGTGCCATTGCCTACTATACGAAGGTAATTATTGTTGCCAGCATCTTGATAGAATGCAATACCCTGCAGAGAATCCAGCAGGTCTGCAGGAGAAATCGAATATTTATGCAGCAGATATTTTTCAATCTGCTTTCGGGTTTTGAAATCAACTTCACGATTACAGACTAATATTTCACTGATAGTACCTTTGAAAAACTGCCCGGTTTTTGAGGGATTACCTGAAGCGCCTATACCTGTGCCAGTATCTTGTATATTAATAGGTTGTTCCGCTGTCGCCGGGTCAGGTTTGGGATTTATTATGCTGCCGTTGATGTAACCACGAATGTCTTTTATTTTCGCATTCTCTTTATTTTTAAAGCTTAATAGTTTCAAGCTATCCGATATCATCTCCTGGTTAGGAGGCAGCGCGGTAGGTCGGAAATTCATATAACCTTGAAGTCTTACCTGCATTTCAGGGGTAATTCTAAAAGAAGATCCGGTTAAGATAGAGGGATCATTATAGTTTAACAGCAATATAAAAACGTTTTTGTTCACTTGTATCATTATTGTTCTTTGTAACAATAAAAATGGAACGACCTGAATTTCCTGGGGCAAGTGTATTAGTAATCATTAAATGGTCATCATATTCATCAAATTTTATGCCTGGATTGAACCCTGGTTCAAGTTCTGGCCCATAATAAGTGGTATTAGTCAGATTGCCCATAGCGTCATATTCTTTGAATGGTTCTCTTTTAACGGTAGCGTTATTATGATAGTTGCTTAAATCAAGCCAACGTTGGACCTTTTGTCCGTCAGTAATATTGCCGCCCCCGCTGTGTATGTCATTACCTGTTTGCAGGCCCTGGGCGGCATCTAACCAAAGTACGGGCTGAAGCCGGGAGCGAATATCATCTTGGTCCGTAAACTCATCAACCTGATTTACCCAGTGAATACCGTCTGTAGAACTGATTATAGTCCCCCTCTGCCCAATAGCTATAAACTGATTGTTGATATCATCCCATACAACATTTTTAAGGTCTGTATTTACGCCAGATGAACGCGGAATCCAATAGTCTGCCGAATAAGAAGCGGTGAGGATTGTACCCTGGTCTCCTACAGCAACAAACATCTTTTGGACTTGGGACCAACAGATGTGATTAAGATTTTGTGTGCAATTGGTTACCGCCTGTTGCCAGGGCAAACCATGCTTGAGAAAAAATATTTTTCCAGACGAACCCGCTGCCAAATATTTTGAGTTTTGCAGAGGGTCATCGCTGTCATTGTAAAATAGAATATCTTTTAATAATACGGTACCCGGGCTTGGAGGGGTCCTCATAATCCAGTATGAAGGATTCTCCGATGATATAATAATGCGGTTCAAGTTTGTGAGGGGATCTTTACCGATAGCCATTCGGTCAGGCAGAAGAATCAAAAGTATAGCATTTACCTTTTCTGTTCCAGTTTGCAGTTCTATAACGTAGGGGCTGTTTGAGCTCAGCAAGTTTAAAGGAATATCTAACCTGGCGCTGGTGCGGCTGTTAATCGATAGTGTACACCCGCTGATGTTATTGCTATTAAAGTCTACAAGCCTAAAACTAGTTAAGCCGGTTCGAAAATGGGTGTTATACCCGGTAATATTAATACTGCGTCTTAGGGCATAGGGAGGACCTGCTGCATAATTTTCAGGAAGGTAGCCTTCATTTAAACGGTAGGGATTGATACTTATATGAGGAATCCCTGCTAGAAAGTTTAAAACATCGTTTCTTTTAACATACCCTCCTACAATATTCCGTGCGGTACCACCTGAGATACGCAAAGGAAATTGGCCATTTATAATGGGAATAGTAGTTCCGTCAGCCAACAAGCATTGTTCAGTAGTGGAAGCTATTATCTCGACATAACGCTGAGCAAAGAAATGCTCAACCAAGTTGTCTTTAGTCTTTTTAATGACTATAAAACTATGTGTAATGGCTGGCAAAATAGCTATTATAATTAGAGCTATCAAAGACACGGAGACTATTATTTCGATGAGGGTTATACCTTTTTCGGTTGATAATGTCTTTTTGTCGGCTAACAATATTTTCCCCGCTTTCCTGGAGATAAAGTTAATTATCTTTTATATTAAACTCCACTGTACTACGCGGCAAAATAATCCCTGCATCAGGTGAAGCTGGATTAACAGGTATCAACAAACCTTGATTTATATAGTGCTCGAAAACCTGTTGGTGAGTGGGATAATTAGGGAAAATCCAATTAAAATTTGGAATAGAAGGGTCACGGTTGGGTTGGCTGTTTTGATTTAATAAGCTGCTTATATTAAGTGGTTGTTGCTGACCATTGATAACATTCTTTTTAAAATAGAAACTTCGATTACTATGATTATTACTCAGGCTTGAATCGATATAGACATTTCCTCTGAACTGAACCAGACCGTATGTGCCATTGGGGTCAACTTTATCGGCGTAAGTAGTGCCTGTAGGCCATAGTGAAGGATACGATGAAGCCCAGCTTGGACGGCCTGAAGCCACATCTAGATTCTGCCCCGGAATCCCATAGCCGTCAGGCACAAAAAGAGCCAAAATACCCGTGCTAACATGTATCCAGGTACCAGTTAAAACTTCATATAATATATCATCTCTAAGATAAAGGTCCTGGTTGAAAACTACGGTTTCTGCTACCAGGCCCAAGGCATTTTGGGTAAAACCGGAGTCAAGATCTACGGTCTTATTAAAGAAGATTGCCTTAGCGCCGTATCCTATACAGTCTTCATCACTTTTTAACTCAATTGTATTCGGGTCCGGATTGAACACTACTGTAGCTCCTGGCAATTCTGGATGGGGATATACGGTTTTACCGTTTGCTGACTGAGAATTTCCCCTAACAAAATATGCCCGACTGGGAGAAGATTGTATTGTAAACCATCTGTTGGGATCAATGGATGTTGGTATTTCATTTCCGTTAATCATATTAATATATTTGGATGAATTGGCTTTTAAGGTATACTTGCTTTCTGTATTGCCAACAGGTTTATATGCAGTAACCGTAATGGTATAGGTGTTTTTTAGATTAGGATCAGGGTCAGAGGATGAATTATAATCAATCTTTGCTTCTATTCTGCCACCATTTTTAGCGGGTAATGAAAAAGAAAACGGTTTCCATGTAGTATTGGGGTCTGTAGGAGGTATTGAAGAAGAATCAAGATAAACTTTATCAAAAGAAACCGAAGTATTGGTGCCCATTAGATCGTTATTGCGCCAATCCTCAATAATTGCGTCCAAGGCACTTCTAGCCAGGTAGCGGGTTTGTGAATGGACATCGAATTGCTTGCTTAGCGCATGGTAGTTTGTTGAATTTTGCAAAAGGATTCCTGCAACAAACACTGCCAAAAATAATATTCCCAAAACGAATAACATGGCTGCGCCCTTACTATTTGAAAAATGTAATCGGTTAATAAAAACAAAGGCGCGGGCATTATTTTCAGCCTTAAATGATCTCATACCTTTATTGGTAATTACTTTTGTCAACGGAAATATTTTCACATTCTTCACTCCCCCAAACATATGGATAGGGGTGCAGACGGTATGAAAAAAACAATATTATAATCTAATACAGCTTATTCAAACCGGTCTAAAATGATGATTGGCGGCTAGGGTTAAGACAAGTTGGTTATAGAACCATAAGCCAATTGTACCATAAAAACCCTAATATTCTGATAGTTTAATTAACCGACAAATAGAATAAAAATATTCGAAAAATCACCAATATTTTTTATAAAATAATTTAATATATGCTGAGACCTAATAATAAACGAAAGTGCGTTATTAAGAAAATATATCGTTTGGCTTTGATACACAAAGAATATTTGGGTCAAAAGTTCGCGAATATGCGCTCATAATTGGGTTATATGTAGTAATTTTTGGGAGATAAATTAATAGAAAATAGGAGGGAAAAAGTTACTCCATAAAGAAAAAAACACTATATAAAAAGAATAAGGAAAAATAAATGCATAATGAGAATATGTTGTTCGACAAGAGAAATTATTAAAGAATCAGCCGGGTTCAGCCTTATGGAAACCATGGCAGCGCTGGCTATTGTATGTTTAATTGCCTGCCTGGTGCTTTCTATAAGCGTAGCGGCTGCTGATTGGACTCAGCAGGCCGGCAGGGGGTTTAAGGTCGGACACTATGCTTTTTCCATCCTGGAAGCCATAAGGGCAGAGGCTGATGTATTAGATTTTGACAAACCGATTCTTTTGTCACAATTGATGCTGGCTAATCCTGAAGGCATTCCAGCTGTAATTGAGGTGAAGAAAGAGGAAGCCTTGAGTTCTGTTTATTATATCAGGGTACAGGCTGGTGACGGAGATAATTGGCCTCTGCTTAAATTGCAGACCCTGGTGCGAAAGAATGACTAAAATAATGAGAGATGAATGCGGAAATACTCTCGTAGAATTCTTGCTTAGCCTGGCGCTGGATGCGGTTATCATTGCTATTCTGCTGGGTATATTTCATATGGTTTGTATTTCTTCAGTTCAAAAACAAGCGCAAATGGATCTGCATGATTCCGCCCGCAGTTCTTTGCGCATGATTGAGTATGACCTTCTGGGGGCCAAGAAATTTGAAGTGATTTCAGGAGGGTATATATTAAAACTGATTAACAGTGAAAATGAGACAGTCCTCTATTATATGGAAGGCGAACAGTTTTACCGTTATGGTGCTGTTAAGTCCCCTATAGCAGAGAATGCTGACAGCATTAAATTCCAGATAAAGGGCAATATGCTTGAAATGAGTCTGTCATTTTATCGCGGTTCAGAGTATTACAAATTTGTAACCGCCATAACCCCCAGGTTGAATACATAGATATTTATGGATTAATCAGAGTATGGAATTTAATAGAACTCAATTTATCTATTACCCTGCTGGAATTGGGCCAGTTATATGAACAGGAAAGTTATAATGGGGGCCTGGCATATGAAGATGAATCAGCAGGGATACATAGTGCCGTTACTTATGATCCTGTCCTTCATAATCAGTATTCTTCTTATCAGTCTCCTGCAAGTCGCCTATTTTGACCGCCGGATAGAACATAATTCATTGGAGATTATGCAGGCCCAGCAGGCTGCTGATGGAGGTGCAGCCTGGGCTTGTGAAAAAATATCAGCCAATTTGCTTGCCGCCCAGAACCAAGAGAGTTTGCCCCTTAAGCCCTTGCAGGCCGTTGTTGTGCCTGTAGATATAGGCAATGCTGCGGATCAAGTAAATTTTACCATACCGGAACCCGGGGCTAAATTAGTAGATAGCGGGGCCGACTACGGTGTCTATGAGTTCAATTCAAGTGGTGTTTATAAGAACACCAGGAAAGTAATAAACGTTCGGGTAAAATACAGTTTTATTAACCATTATAAGATGGATGCCGGCGGTAATGCGTTGTTTCAGTCCCGTACTTTTCTGGATCATGGAAAAATCATTTCCTATAAGTTTGTTAATTAATACAGACTCTGGACCTTTATTAAGCCAGCCCGTTCTTTCCTGCCTGAAAAACGAATATCTTTTAAATAAAATTTAGATTGATTATTCAGAAAAAATATCAACATGGTATAATATTTACTATTATGAGAAGGCTTAGCCTTTGAACATAAAGTTTCCATACTGCCAGTTTTATTCATTATCATTTCCTATGTCTTAACCACCCATGATTGCAGGCAATGGCCATATTGGAAAATGGTTAAATCATCGGCAATTTTGTTACTAATATCATTCTGAGGAGGGGTGTACCTTTGATATTTTCACGGGCGCCTGGTATTGGACTCGATATCGGTAATAAGAAAATTAAATTAGTTCGGATTAAACGGGGTGGTCAGGGAGTAAAGCTGGTTGATTATGGATGCAAATTTTCTCCCCCGGGTTCAGTTGAAGCTGGTATGATACAGGATCCCGAACGACTGGGGGAACGATTGGGTGAACTGGTTGATGATATGAAATTGAGCAAACAGCCAGTCGTTTCAGTTGTAGCTGGTCCCCAGGTCTATATCCGCAATTTTGTCATGCCACGTATGAAATCACGGGAATTAAAGACCGCAGTTCGCTATGAGTCCAGCACTTTTCTTCCCATACCTATAGATGAAGCCGCCATAGATATTTCTCCGCTGCAGTATTTTGAAGATGAAGAAGGTAAAAAGGTAGAAGTGTTTTTTGTGGCGGTACGCAAGCTGCAGGTAGAAAATCTGCGCCTGGCTTGTGAAATAGCCGGGCTCAAATTGGCTGCCGTGGAAATAGAACCACTGGCCCTGCATCGTTTGTCATCCAGAGACCCATCCGAACAACAAGTTTTCGTAAATGTTGGCGCATCCCGTTCAACCTTTTCCGTTTTTAAAGGTGAAGCTTTGATTTTCAATCGTCACCTTTCCTTTGGTTGTTCAGCTTTTGCCCAGAGCTATCTGCATGGGCAGGACACTCCTTTTACAGGTCTGCAATCTATCGAAATAGGTTCTTCGGGAGAACACCAGTATCTGGTCAGGGATATGATCGCTGAACTAGCCCGGGCCATGGAATATTATAATATGCAAAAATCCGAGACTATTAATAACTTGTGGCTGTGCGGCGGCGGAGCGCAGCTTAAAGGGTTGGATCAGGCTTTAAGCGAAGGAATTAACTGCCCGGTATCTATTTTTGATTCGCTGAGGCGGGTTGAGATCCCCGATAATATCGATGATACGGTCAGAAAAGAATTGAAGTATGATTATGCGGTAGCCCTGGGATTAGCTGCCAGGGGGGTGATCTAATGGAAACGGCACGTCGTATTGAAATTAACCTGCTGGAAGTAGACCGGTCCGGAACCCGAAAACAGACGGCAATAATAGCAGCTTTGTTGTTGATAATAGCTTTTACCGGCATAATGGGCGGCATGTACGCTGTGGCTGTCAACCGGCTGGCGGCGGAAAAAAATCTTAATCGGGATCTTAAAAACCGCCTGATGAAATATCAACAAATAGAAGTAGCCGCTGATAATCAAAGAGAAGTTCAAAAGCAGATAAAAGATCGTATTCATAATATAGAGGAATTTGATAAAAAGCGAATCTCATATATAGATTTTCTGGAGGAAATACAAAAAACCGTACCGGAAGGGGTTTGTTTTACCCAGCTTAATATTGAAAATGGCAAATTGACCATAAACGGAACAGCCAGCAGCAAACAAGAAGCGGCTAGGTTTTTATCAGGACTGCGGGCCAGTTCATGGATCAAGGATATATCCAGTGCCACAGCCACTGGCGGCAGTGATCCTGCCAGCCCGATTACCTTCAATATTCAAGCTGATTGGAGGGCGGCACACCAATGAAAATGTCTTTGCGAGAAAAAATTATGCTGCTGGGTCTTTTTATAGTTGCTATCGTTTATTTATTTTATACCTATCTGTACGCACCTGTAACCGCTGAAATCAATACCGTCTATACCGAGAACCAGACAATGAAGAATGAATTGGAACTGTATAAAAACAATATGAAATCGAACAGCGGAATCGATAAGCAGTGGGAGCAATTGCAGAAGGACTACAATGAATTAGCCGTAAAGGTTCCTGATGAGAGCATGCTTCCCGAGGTCCTGTCTTTCCTGGACCAAATTGCTGCAGAATGCCACGTAAAAGCAGAAAACATAAGCCTGCAGCCCGCTGCGGCAGCCGCAGCCGGTACGGATGTCGAAGCGTCTCTGCAGCAGGTAAAAATACAGTTATCACTGCGGGGATCGTATTTTGACTTACTTTCCTATCTTTTGAAGATTGAAAAAGCTCCACGGTTGTACCGTATAGAAAATGCCCAAATGATTTACAGCCCTGCTCCTGCTGCGGCACCTGTGTCCGTGGGTGCAGAGGGTGAGGAAGCATCTGCGGTTCCTGCCATTCCTGCGCCGGTGATCAATGAAATAGCCATGAGTCTGAACCTGACAACGTTCTATGATAACTTTTCACTGCCAGGTTTTAAAGCCGAACTGGAAAAAGTTCAGCCTGGTGCGGGTAAGGATAATCCCTTCGGAATATAGGTTTTAATAAAATAGCAGCAGATTCTTTTTATTGCTTGACATGGTTGTACTCTGTGACTGTTTTTTCCAAGAAGCAGTCTTTCAGTACGACAATTGATTATGAAAGTCATTATTATGGTTCGGGACAGCCAAGGCTGTCCTCTTTTGGTATGCAGGATTTTTGTTCCATGGCAGAGAAAATAAGATTGCTGGGTGGGAATTTATTAATTATGCTCATAAAGACTAAGTTATCTTATCAAAGGGCAAATTAGAAACTAGTATATTATTTAAATTGCTGCGAAATAGGAAGAAAGGTGAATTTAATGCTGGATAAATCGTTGTTGACGAGGGTATTGGACGAGGCTTTAAAAAAAAGGCGCGGACTTTGCGGAAATATATGTTGAAGAAAAACAGGTCAGCAATATCGTCTGCGAAGAAGACCGTATTGATAAAGTTTTCAGCGGACGTGAGCAAGGGGCGGGCATCAGAGCTGTCAAGGACGGCAGAACTTCATATATCTATACCAACGACCTCTCTGAGCAGGGGTTATTAGAGGCGGGAAAGCGGGCGGCACATGTTGCTGCAGAAGATGGTAATAAGCAGGCTATTATATCCCTGCAAAAAAAGCTGGCGCCATACCAGATGGAATGCAAGCGTTTACCTGCCAGTATTGCCTTTGATGAAAAGATTGAAACGGTTTTACAGGCCAATCAGGCTGCCCGGGATATAAGCAAGGAAATCCGGCAGGTTACGGTAGTGGCAGGGGATCTCTTTAAACATGTTCAAATCGCCAACAGTGAAGGAGAACTTATAGAAGATCAGCGCAGTCGAGTAAGACTGGCGATTAATGTTGTGGCATCCAGGGAAGGCATAATTCAGACCGGGTTTGAGTCTGTCGGCGGGGTATGCGGCTGGGAGCTGCTTGAACAGGTGGATTTTCCGGAACTGGGAAAAAAAGCGGCTCAACTGGCGGTGAATATGTTGGATGCCCGGCCTGCTCCGGCAGGAAAGATGCCGGTCGTTATTTCGTCGGATGCTGGAGGAACCATGGTTCACGAGGCTTGCGGCCATGGACTGGAGGCTGATTTAGTGCAGAAAGGCCTTTCGGTATATCGTGACCGCCTGGGACAAATGGTAGCCGCGCCTGGGGTTACAGTTATAGACGATGCCACCCTGGAAGGCAAATACGGTTCCTTTGTATTTGATGATGAAGCCACAGTGGGGCAGAGAACGGTTTTGATAGAAAACGGCGAATTAAAACAGTACATGTATGACAGATTAACTGCGGCTCGTGACAACCAGGAACTCACCGGCAACGGACGCCGCGAATCCTACCAGCATAAACCGGTACCCAGAATGAGCAATACTTTTATCGCTCCAGGGCCGGATGAACCGGATGATATAATCCGTTCTACGGAAAAAGGCCTTTTCGTTAAGAAAATGGGAGGCGGACAGGTTAACACCACCAATGGCGATTTTGTTTTCGATGTGCAGGAGGCCTACATTATAGAAAACGGGGAGTTAAAATACCCGGTTCGGGGAGCGACTCTGACGGGAAATGGTCCGGCAGCCTGGCCAATATTGACCGGGTCGGGAAGGATCTGGGCTTTGGCATTGGCGTATGCGGGAAAGAAGGTCAAGGGGTATCGGTTTCCGATGCGCAGCCGACTATTCGCATTAAGGAAATGACGGTGGGAGGCATGGCAGCGGGCAGCCAGAACCGCCACCCGGTTATTAAGAGGATGTAATAGACATAGATACCCCCCTGCATTAAGATTTGGCATAACCAACGAATGGAGGCTGTTATGGGAACGATAGAAGAGGTTTTGAGAACAGCGGGAGAAAAAGTCCTGGAAGCGGCCAGACGAAAGGGCGTAGAGGCTGAAGCCTATTTGCTGCACGATCAGGTTTTAAATTTAGAAGTGGCAAATGACCAGATAGAAACGCTTAAAGAAGCGGAAGAAACCGGTTTGGGATTAAGGGTTTTGCGTGACGGACGATTGGGATTCGCCTATACCAGCGATTTATCAGACCAGGCCTGATGCAGACTGTAGAAGATGCTATAAGTATTTGCAGCTACGCTGAAAAGGACGAATATAATGTGCTGCCCCGGGGCGGATACAGCTATCCGGGTATGGAGCTTTTCGATCGGGAGATACAGGAGGCCAGCCTGGAGACTAAAATCGAGTTGGCGCGCACTATTGAACGTGAGGCACGTTCGCGGGATGCCCGTATTAAAATTGTTGAACGGGCCGGGTTTGAAGATAGTGATTACACCTGTCTGATTATGAACAGCAACGGCCTTTATGCTTCCGCTCGGGCCAATATATGCGGTATTTATGTATCGCTGGTAGCTGCTGAAGAGAATGATGCCCAGAACGGTTTTGCCATGATGATAAAAAAACATTTCCGTGACCTGAACCCGGTTGAAGCAGCCACTGAGGCCAGTGATCGTGCTTTGAGAAGTCTCAATGCCCGTTCTATTGCTTCTGCACATATGCCTTGTGTGATGGAATCGAATGTTTTCACACGTTTTATGGGACTGTTGGCGCAAATGGTAGATGCGGAGGCGGTGCAAAAAGGAAAATCTCTTTTTGCAGGGCGGCTAGGTGATAGCGTGGCTTCACCGCTTTTTTCGGTGGTTGATGATTCTACGCTGGAAGCGGGCATCGGCAGTTTCCCCTTTGATGGGGAGGGGGTTTTAGGGCAGAAAACACTGGTGATAGAAAAAGGGGTATTAAAAAGCTTTTTACATGATACTTATACTGCCAGCAAGGATGGGATTCAATCAACCGGCAACGGCCAGCGCGGTTCTTTCCGCGGACTTCCTTCAGTGGGGGTAAGTAATTTTATTCTGTCACCGGGAGATATAAATCCCCAGGATATAATCGGGGAAGTTGAACAGGGTTTGTATGTTACGGATGTAATAGGTATGCATACCGCTAATCCCATTTCCGGTGATTTCTCAGTAGGAGCGACCGGAATTGTGATAGAAAAAGGCCGTCTTGCCCATCCGGTACGCGGTATAACCATTGCCGGCAACCTGGGAGAACTATTCCGTGATATAGACGCACTGGGCAATGACCTGCGCTTCTTCGGAGCCCGGGGGGCGCCCACGGTCCGCGTTAAGTCATTAAGTGTTGCCGGAGAATAGAGAGGGGACTTTGTGAATGAAGAGAATTCTGGTATTAAACGGACCTAATTTAAATCTTTTAGGCAGAAGGGAACCGGCGGTATATGGTGAAACCAGTCTGGATGATATTAATGAAGAGCTGGATGCGCTGGCAGAAAAGCTGGGGCTTAAACTAGATTTTTTTCAATCCAATCATGAAGGGATACTGGTTGACAAAATTCAGGAAGCCAGTGCTTCCTACGCGGCATTAATTATCAATGCCGGAGCCCTGACACATTACAGCATAGCAATACATGACTCTCTAAAGTCTGCAGAGATTCCAGTGATTGAAGTACATCTCAGCAATATATACCAACGAGAAGAATATCGCCATCATTCCTTTATATCTCCGGTGGCACCGGCGGAATTTTCGGTTTTGGCAAAACCAGCTACAAACTGGCCCTTATAGCCGCCAGCGAACTGGTGAATTAATAACTGCTATTTAAACGTCCATATTGCAGGGAATATGATTTTGGGGGATAATTAATGAATCAGCGGCTGGACAAACTGTTGGCAAGTTTAGAACAGCGAGGACTGGGGGCCTTTTTAGTCTCCAAACCAGAAAACATCAGGTATTTGTCTGGTTTCTCCGGGGGCAGTGATGCCCGGTTATTAATATTAAAAGGACAGGGATACATATTAACCGATTCTCGGTATTTTCAGCAGGCAGCCTCCGAATGCCCCGGTTGGGAACTGGTGGAGGAGAAACCCGGCAGCCTGGAACAATTGGCCAGGATCTGTTCGCATACTGGCATATTAGGAGTCGAAGGCGCGGCCTTGAGTTATACAGATTACCGGCACATCGAACAAGCACTTCCTGGAGTAATAATGCCGGTGAACAATATAGTCGAAGATCTTCGCCTGGTAAAAGACCAGGATGAATTGGAGCATCTCCGCCAGGCAGCACGGATAGGGGACCAGGTTTTTGCGTTATTGATCAATAAGCTGCAAATCGGTATGACTGAAAGACAGGCCGCGGCGGAAATAGCTTATCAGCTTCGTTTGCAAGGCTGTGACCGTGAATCTTTTGATACTATCGCTGTTGCCGGAGAAAATGCGGCCTTGCCGCATGGACATCCCGGTGACAGGGCTCTGGTAAGCGGAGATATGCTAACCCTGGATTTCGGAGGGTTCTATCAGGCCTATGCCGGGGATATGACCAGGACTATAGGTTTTGGGAAAATATCCAAATTGTTTTGCCAAAGATATGCTTGTTTATTAGAGGCACAATTATTAGGGGTCTCTTTGGTCAGGGCTGGAGCCAAATGCCAAGAAATTGACCAGGCAGTAAGAGAGTACCTGGGAAAACACGATTTAGCCTCATATTTTATACACGGTACCGGTCATGGAGTGGGACTGGAGGTGCACGAGCAACCCAGGGTTTCTTCTCGCAGCGAAGAGGTGCTGGCAGAGAATATGGTGGTCACTATTGAACCGGGTATATATTTTCCGGGTTGGGGAGGTATACGTATAGAAGATACGGTTATAGTCAAAGAAGGGGGATGCGAAATCATAACCCTTGCTCATAAAGAACTAATAATTATCTGATGGAGGGATAAGATGATATCGGTTAATGATTTTAAAACCGGCGTGACTATCGAATTGGATGGACAGGCTTACGCGGTGGTTGAGTTTCAGCATGTTAAACCTGGTAAAGGCGCTGCTTTTGTACGTGCCAAGTTGAAGAATGTGAAGACCGGGGCGACGATTGAGAGAACCTTCCGCGGAGGCGAGAAAGTGCCTAAAGCCCACTTGGATCGCCGGGAGATGCAGTACCTGTATAATGACGGCTCCGGGTATATATTTATGGATAATGAGAATTTCGAACAGATAAGCATTACGGCTGAACAAATCGGGGACGGTATTAAGTGGCTGCTGGAGAATATGAATATACAGGTTCTAATATTCCAGGAGAATATCATCGGTATTGAGCTGCCCAATTTTGTGGAAATGACTATTATCGATACCGAACCGGGTGTAAAAGGTGATACAGCCACAGGTGTAACCAAGAATGCCACTGTCGAAACCGGAGCCACGGTTAAGGTGCCTCTATTTGTAAATACCGGAGATAAGATTCGCATCGATACCCGTATTGGTGAATACCTGGATCGGGTTTAATCATTGTAAGGGGCTACAGGTTAACAACAGACTTAAAATATTATATTTAAGTGACAGGCGGCGGATTCCTAGAAGATCTGCCGCCTTTTGTTTATTGCCCCGGCAAAACTGTAATGCATTACATATAGCTTCCTGTTCTGCTGATTCACGAGCTTCCTTTAAAGTGGGAAAAATGTCAAATGACCTGCGTTGGGTACCTCGAATTATAGCCATTTGTACTGCCTGGCTTTGAACTCCAGTTCATCTCTAAAATCCGGATGGGCTATACTAATCAAACTTCTAACCCGCCGGCTCACAGATTGACTGGTTAATCTTACCGCCCCATATTCAGTTACAACCCATTCCACATCATTACGGGAAGTAGTCACTGCAGTACCGGGTGGCAGCACGTCCAGAATGCGTGAATACAGCCGGCCTTCTTTGTCAGTTCGGGTAGATGGCAGAGCGATTATGCTTTTCCCGTTTTTGGCCATCTGACTGCCCAGCACAAAATTAACCTGACCACCGGTTGCGCTGAACTGGCGAGTGCCAATAGATTCAGATGCTACCTGCCCGGTAAGATCGACCATCAGGGCATTATTTACTGACACAATATTATCATTCAATGCGATTCGGTTGGGATCGTTGGTTTTATCAATCTGGCAGGCTAAAAAGTCTTCATTACGGTGCAGGAAGTTATATAGTTCATGCGTCCCCACCCCAAAGGTATAAATGACCTTACCCGGGTAAATGCTTTTCTTGCTGCCATTTGCCGCTCCTGATTTCACTAATTCCATCATTGAATTTGACAAAACTTCGGTATAAATACCCAGATCCCTTTTGCTTTTTAGGAAATAACCAATACAGTTAGCCAAACCGCCCAATCCAAGCTGAATTGTTGAACCATCAGGTATCATATCAACTATGATGGCGGCCATTTTTTCTTCGATCGGGGTTACGGGGATATCCGGCACCTGCGGCAGAGGCAAATCGTTTTCTACAATGGCATCGACCTGAGAAACATGAATGGCAAAAGAGTTGTTGTCACTGTAGAGCCAGGGCATATTCTTGTTTACTTCCACGGCTACGTATTCACAGCGGTTCAGCACCTTGTCAGGCAGCAATCCGCCGTAAAGCGAACGAACCATATAACCGTTTTCATCTGGAGGACTGACCATAACCGCAGCTTTGTTTACCTTAACGTCCAGGAGCCATTGGTACATGCTGCCCAGGTGTTTGGGAACGTAATCAATAGTGCCCCATTCCGGATGCTGCCTTTCGGCGCCTCCCAGAAAGACACTTTGCACATTAAAATGTTCTTTGTATTCCGGTTTCATATATTCAGGAATCTGCATGACCAGGGCGTGAGTAAAAGTAACATTGGTAATCTCACCGGCCCTGAGTGATATAGCCCGGGCTATTTCGTGCGGAACATTGCATCCCCCACACATGGATATGACATCTCCGGATTTGAAAGCTTTGGACACCTCTTCAGCCGTTGTGAGCTTGCGGCTATATTCCTCTCTCCAGTTCACAAATATCCCCCTCGTTTTAATTACATATTTCTAGAACTAACCATAGATGAACAAATTAACTAAAACGCAGCGTGGTTATGCAGTCCTGTCCGGTTTTCCAACATTAGTTGTCTCAATGTTGCATAATGTTGTTTGCATATAAAAGAGGGTAAACCCAGGTTTATCGTATGGGTGCGTAATAGTATTTGCTTGTGTCCAGAAACATTTGAACGCCCTTTCGCATCTTAACAGATCAGACTTAGCTGGTTTGCTGAATTTTTTAAATTTAAGCTTGTTTAAGAATGTATGATAATCATACTAATCTGTAGGTGATTATTTCTTTCTCGCCAACAACTGCTCCATCATGTCGTAGCTTTTTTCTAAGACTTCCATATAAAAATCAAAGCCTTTTTCCGGATCGGCCATGGCAGAACGTCCATTGCCCAGGTAGAGGCCATATGGGTCCAGAATGCGCATGATCTCAACCTGCTCCTGGCTGGGGGCTTGGGTAATCCCAACGTCAGGGCTTACCAAGAGATTCCAGGAGACGTTGTTTTTAACCTCTTCCGGTTCCAAACCAGGATGCAGCTGGCCAGATACATTTCTTTAGTTTCAGGATCGAAACGGAAAACCCCCATATCGGTAATAACCGCTGCCGGGCCTCCGCCCAGCAAACCGGCTTTTTGCCGGGAATCTCTGCCGGTTAAAAAACCGGGAGTGGTGAGATAATCAACCCGTTCAATGAACCGTCTTTTTTCCTGACGCATCATGATAAGCAGCCGTCCTACTGACGATCCGATATCGTTTCCCCCGCCGCTTCCGGCTACCCGAACCTTGGCTTTGGGATAACCGCCTATGGCAGTGGTATTAAGGTTGCCGAATTTATCTATTTGTGCGGCTCCGATTAATCCTACATCGAAAAAGCCTCTTTGCTGGTCGCCAAATAACCTCCACATGGGTATGCAGCTATAAGCCCTTTCATCAATAGTGCTGTCAGCAATACAGGTTAAAAGCCTCCGCGGCTCTGATCCGATAGCGCCGCCTTCTACAGCTATAGTCATATTAGGGGCGTGGGTAAATTTAGCGACCATTGCGGCAATCAAAGGAGGACCGATACCGACAAATGCCGTTTCCATATCGGAGAATTCCCGAGCCATGGTGGCAGCCATCAATTCCATCAGGGTATAATCATTGGCATGTTCAATCTTAGGCGACATTACTATTACCTCACTTCCCCGAATTTTTGGTAGCGCTGTTCAGCCCGAGCCAGACGCATCAAACGATCCCATCCGAGCTTTTGACAGTAACCCTCCCAGTCGTTGACACCATAGATCCATTCTTCAGCCCATTGTTCGAAACCTTCGTGCGTGCTCCAGGCTTTATTAACTTGATTCCCGTAAGGGACATCCATAGCGTAGTAATAGGAACAGCCCCGTCCGTGTGAACCAAAGGGAACCTGTACCACTGCATTCACACAATAATAGGGAATGCAAGTCAGGTTGGGATAACGACGGATCTCATCTGTAGGGACAATCTCCTCGGCTGTTATAATTACATGCTGAGCAGCCCGGGCCAGTGCGTCATCATCTCCCATGTGGCCAAGTATTTGGGCATTACCGAATTTATCACAGCGCTGGACATGGATAAAGGCCACGTCAGGATTAGCTGCCGGCACCAGGGCTACAGGCTCACCGGTATAGGGATCATCAATAATTTTAATGCGGGGATTATGAACGGGAATATCAGAACCCAGGAGCGATTTTACCGGCATAAAAGAAAGCCCCATCGAACCTGCCAGGAAACGCATACCGGTGGAAAGGTTTGAATATTCTTCGATTTCAATTTTGCGGGGAATCTCTTTTTCGAGAGCCCGGCGATATACTTCATCTGATCCCCATATACCGCCCCAGTTGTAAGCAATCTCAAATTTATCCACTAATCCTAGGCCAATAAGTATGGAATCGTGAACAAAAGACACGGAAGTATCGCTTACCAGGCGCAGGTTTTTCTTCCGTTGGCGGGCTACCTCGTGTACGGCTGCTGTGGGAGTTCGGTCTCCGATTCCACCAAAACTCAGATAAGCACCGTCTGCAACAAATTGCGCTACAGCTTCCTTAAGAGTAACTACCTTGTTAATTGGTGCTTTGCTCAGCTTCTCCTGCATTAACCTTTCCTCTCCTTCGACGGTATTTTACTTTAAATATAAAATAATTGTTGCTGGATTGTATAACTAAATTTTTTATAATATTATTTCGAATAATAAGCTTTTCAACTAAAAAGGAATATGGTTGGTCCTCGACCATATTTTCATTTCCTGGGCGGCTGATATTAAATCATCGCGGAAATCTGGATGGGCTATATTTATCAGAGATTCTGCCCGCCCCCATATGGAACGTGATTTCAAACTAGCCATGCCATATTCGGTTACCACGTACTGTACTACGGTTCTGGGAACGGTTACTATTGCGCCTGGGGATAACAGAGGTCTTATACGTGAATGCAGCTGCCCTTTCTGGTCCTGCCAGGTAGAGTTAAAGGCCAGAAAACTTTTGCCGCCCCGGGAGTGGAAAGCGCCTTCCACAAAATCCAATTGTCCGCCGGTGCCTGATATCTGCCGCAGGCCGAAGCTTTCCGAACATACCTGGGAGAACAGGTCGATTTCCAGAATGTTGTTTATGGATATTACATTGTCATTCGCTGCTATGGCGGAGGGACTATTGGTGTCGAAGACGGCCATGGAAGCACAGCGGGGGTTTTCGTGCAGAAAGTCATAGGTTTCCTTTGAACCCAGGCTGAAAGAATAGGCGCTCTTGTGTCTATCCTTGGCCTTTTTATCATTGGTAACCTTGCCTTTTTCGTACATTCTCACCATGGCGTCACAGAACATTTCACTTTGGATACCAAAGTCTCTGAGATCTGAGTCAGCTATCATGTTGCCGATAAGATTAGGAAGGGCTCCTATACCAAGCTGCAGGCATGCGCCATTAGGGATTTGCTCCATGATATAGGCCGCAATTTTCTTCTCGGCTTCATTGGGTTCTGGTGATGGAGGAAGGGTGAAAACGGGATTGTTCGCTTCAATAATGTAATCAACATCACTGATATGGATAAATTCGTCACTGCCTCCCAGGCATCGCGGCATATTAGGGTTAACCTCAACAATAGCTATCTTGCTGTTCAGGGCAATACCACGGTTGTGAGAGTTTCCCAATCCGAAGTTAAAACATCCGGATGGGTCCATAGGAGAAACCTGGGCGCACCATACATCTGCCCAGGCATGCGCAAAATCAGGGCTGTAAGCTAACATGGTAGCTTCATGGTAGTTAAAGGGGCAATGACAGGCTAATCCGAAATCTCCGGCTTTGCGGTCTATTGCCGTGAAGTACCAGCTAAAATACTGAAAGCTTTTTTGTTCAGGATCATTTTTAATTACCTCAGGAACAGGCAGGACGGTCCCTGTTCCCCTGATGGAGACCTTTTGCAGTTCCCCGACCCTTTTACCCAGAGCGATATCGAAATCAATTGGTTTGGTAGCAAACATCCCGTATTCTATGGTGTCTCCTGATTTAACCATTTGCGCGGCTTTATCCGCTGAAACCAGTTTGCTTTTGTATTCCTCCATATATGACATTTAGATACCCCCTAATCCCAGCCTATAAGCCGGTTCTCTCTCTTTACCTGGTGAGTTAAATGTGTTCACCTCGCTTTCTATACGATTAATTAGCTTTGAAGTTATAACGTTATTAAATTTTGCAAGCAAAAAACATGCCAGTTAATATAGCCCGCATCAAAGGGTTTTGTATGAATATTCAGTCAACGATGTAGTAAAAATTATACATAACATTTGGTTTTTGAATCACATAAGTATTCAAATTGAGTTTATCGGCTGTATAAAAACTTATACAGTAGTCCAGAAAATACTACACTGCCAAGTTGGTTTTAAAATCAAACACAAATGCAAATAATAAACACAGCGACTTTACACGCAAAAGGAGGGACGATTATGAGGGACATATCAGAGAAAGTGAGTTACCTGCAGGGACTTACTGAAGGAGTAAATCTAACCGATGGCAGCCCGCAGTAAAATTGTCGCTGGTATATTGGATGTGCTGGATGAAATGGCGGACATGATAAGTGCTTTGCGTTGCGATTTTGATGGGATGAAAGAATACGTGGATGATATGGATGATGATCTGTGTGAACTAGAAGAAAGCTTTATGATGCATCAGGATCATAACGTCGTCGAAACAGAATGTCCTAATTGCGGCGAAGAACTGTTCTTCGAATCTGTGCTGCTGGATGACGATGATGTAATTGAAATTACCTGCCCGAGCTGCAATGAAGTCATCTATATCAATGATGGCTCTTTCGATTTCGATTTCGATTTAGACCCGGACGAATTGGAGACTTTAGAGCGGGAAGGCCACTAATGATATAAACTCGGATGTGAATTGGTTAATCAATTGCGAAATGTGTATTTTTTTAAGAACCGGGCTGTTTGGAGATGGCCCGGCTTTTTTTATGGTTGTCCTGAATAAATGGCATATTATACCCGTAAATACAATATCTATTTAAAGCAGACAGCAAGGCCTGGCCTCTGAAATATGCCGGGAGTTCACTTACAGGCGGTGATCATTATGGCCAACCAGGATCAAAATCTGGTGCATCGAGAAATCATACCCTATTTATCACCTTATATTGGGAACTTAATGTCCAAACAAAAGGAGACGTTATTTTCACAACTGGAGGAAATCCGGCTTCGCTGCCACCAGCCATTGCTGCTTAAAATAGGTGAAGAGGATTACAGCATTGATCATAAGGGCTTAATTAGCAAAGACATAAAAAACGGTTATAAGGTAAGTGAAGATGATATTTTCCGTACTATGGCTTCAATAAGTGATAATTCAATATATGCTTTTCAAGAGGATATAAAAAAGGGTTTTCTTACCCTGCCTGGAGGACACCGGGTGGGATTGTCAGGACAGGTATTGGTTCATGACCACCAAGTACAGACTATAAAAAATTTTTCGGGAATCTGCATCCGCATAGCCCGGGAGGTGCATAATGCCTCCCATCCCATTCTGCGTTATATATGCCCTGCCTCTCAACATCGAGCCATAAACACTTTGATTATGTCTCCGCCTCGAGCGGGCAAAACCACGATATTACGTGATTTGGCTCGTATTATATCAAACGGCCATCAGGGTATTCCGCCTCATAATGTCGTGATTGTGGATGAACGCTCGGAACTGGCTGGTTGTTACGAGGGGATTCCTCAACTGGATGTAGGCCTGCGTACCGATGTGCTGGACGGATGCCCCAAAGCATTGGGAATGCAAATGGCCTTGCGGTCTCTGGCTCCCCAAGTGATAATTACCGATGAAATCGGGCGAGAGGAAGACTTCTCAGCAATTCGCGATTGTATTAATGCCGGGGTTACAGTTATAAGCAGTATTCATGCCGGCAGTTTTCAAGAACTGCAGCGAAGACCTGATATGCGGGACCTGCTTGCAACCGGAGTATTCAAAGTTGGAATATTGCTGGGGCGCGATTTTGGGCCGGGAACCATAAAAGAAATTGTCAGGTGGGATGAAGCGTGTTAGTAATCAAAACCGCCGGAGTAATCCTGATTTTAAGCGGCTGTGGGGCCTTTGGCCTGTGGGGAGCCAGGCGCATGGACAAACGTGTAGAGCAATTAAGATGTTTGCGCCATTCGCTGGCCTTCTTGGAGAGGGAAATAACCTGTGCATATACTCCGTTATCGACGGCCTTGAAGCATACTGCTCAATTCAGTGAATTCCCGGTTTCAATATTATACAGTCGGAGTGCTGCCAGGTTAGATAATAAGAACGGTTTAACCGCAGAGGAAGCATGGTTGTCGGGATTGGAAAGCTTAAAGGCAAAATGCGATCTTGATTCAGCCGACATCAAATTATTAGCAAAGGCTGGCAAACAAATCGGTATATCAAGCGCTGCTGAACAAAAAAAGCTATTTACGGTGCTGCAGGAAGAATTACATCTGCACGAAGAAAAGGCTCGGGCAAATCTTGAATCAGGAAAAAAAATACGCGCCTATGGCGGCTTCATACTGGGAGCGGCAGTGGCGATTATTTTGATTTAAATAACGGAGGTGGCCAATGAATATTGATGTGATTTTTAAAATTGCGGGCATCGGCATATTGATTTCAGTATTATCAATAGTCCTTAAACAAGCCAAGAAAGAGGAACAAGCGGAAATGTTAACCCTGGCTGGTGTGGTAGTGGTATTAATAATTGTGGTGCAGCTGATGAATCAGCTTTTTACCGTGGTTCGGTCAGTATTCAATTTGTAATATAAATGTGTTTATCAGATTTTAGCGTGGGGGAATGGGTGTGGGTATAGCACAGGTTGTTGGACTGGCCCTGGTGACTACTATCGTACTGTTAATCCTGCGCCAGGAGAAACCTGTTTTGGCGGTTTTGCTTAGTATTGTTTTCAGTGTGGTTATATTTACGATTATGATGGGCAAGATGGCTGCCATACTTGATGTTATGCAAGAACTTAGCCGCCGCAGCGCAAGTAATTATTTCTTTTTTAATACCATGCTTAAAATTCTGGGTATAGCTTATCTGGGCGAATTTGCGGCTGCCATATGTCAGGATGCAGGAGAACAGGCCGTAGCCAAAAAGGTGGAGTTTGCCGCCAAGATTATTATTACAGTTCTAACCTTGCCAATTATGGTGGCCATACTGGAATCATTAATGGAAATCTTGCCGGGCTAGGGGGTAAGCCATGAAGAAAGGCGGGTTATACATATTTATCATCTTAATGTTGTTAATTCTGCCTTCACCTGTAAAGGCCGCAGAAAACAAACCTGATATCCCCGCGTTTAGTGCGGAGGAGGCTCTGGGAAGTCTGGATTTTACTGTTCTGGAAGAGTATAAGCATCAGGTTGACGGTGAGATAAATTCTTATCTGCAGGGAAAAACCGTAAAACAATGGCTGGTGGATTTTATGCAGGGAGATTGGGAATTCAGCATTAAGGATACCATGCATCAGATTTTAAAATATTTTTTTAAAGAAATTCAGGCCAATTCAGGTTTGTTAGGTAAAATACTTGTTCTCTCCGTTATTTCAGCCCTGTTAATAAACCTGCAAAGCGCCTTTGCTTCAGGAGCGGCCCAGGTATCGTACCTGGCCTGTTTCCTGGCGCTTTGCGCCATTGCAATAGGTTCTTTCAAGGTGGTACTGGGAATCGGGCAGCATACCGTGGACAATATGGTGTCGTTTATGATGGCGATGCTCCCTCAAATGATGGTCTTAACTGCGGGACTGGGTAATATTAACGCTTCGGTCACCTTGTTTCCTTTGCTTGCGACTACGGCCACAGCCCTGGCAGCAGCAGTTAAAAACATTGTTTTCCCTTTAATTATTTTATCGGCCATCCTGCATCTGGCTAACAATGTGTCAAGCAGTTTGAAAGTCGAAAAGATGGCAAAATTCTTTACCCAGATAGCCCATTTATCCCTGGGCTTTTTTCTGACCATATTTGTAGGTGTTTTAACCCTCCGGGCCCTTTATGCTTCGGTTCTGGATAAAGTGGCCCTGCGCACTACCAGATTTATAACCGACAATGCTATTCCCCTGGTGGGTAAAATGTTTTCCGATACTATTGAGGTCGCCGCCGGTTATGTGGTTATGTTGAAACAAGCCCTGGGTATTTTCGGACTATTAACGGTGTTTTTTCTGGTCTTTTTTCCCTTATTGAAAATCGCCGCACTGGCTTTAATATATAAGTTTTCCGCCGCGGTGGTTGAACCCCTGGGGGATTCCCGTACCGCCGCTGTCCTGGAAATAATGAGCACGCATCTTTTCCTCATGTTATCATGTGTCGCCGCAGTGGCTTTGATGTTCTTTATAATGATTGCCATTGTGGCTGCTATGTCCAATAACCTGGGCCTGCTTCGCATGTGAGGGGAGGGTGGCGATGATAACCGTATTGGTTGGGATAGTAAAGAGCGTACTGGTAATAATTATCCTGGCCAGCTTTTTGGAAATACTGCTGCCGGAAGGAAGCCTGAAGCCGTTTGTGCGTTTTACCGTAGGTCTATTTGTACTCATTTCGATACTGAATCCTTTGCTGAGAGTCGCATTTACTCATCATAATTTTGAAGTGGGGTGGTGGGACGAAAAAACTCCGCCTGTGGCGGCGATACAAGAAGAGGGCCAAAAGATTAGCAAATCATTGCTGCAGAATAGCAAAAGCTCAATGCAGGAGAAGATAGAACAACAAATTAGCGCGGTGGCGGTTCTGGTTCCTGGCGTTGAAGAGGTCAGAACCCTGGCTGATATGGACGAACAAGGAAAAGTTACTTCGCTGCACCTTCTGATTAAGCCTGAGCAGAAAAACGAGGGGGAAGGGGCTGGCAAGAGGCTTAAAAATCTCTCCGGAAATAATATGCTCAGCCGGGATGAGCAAAACAACTTGGGAAAAAAGGTATCGCAATTGGTGCGAAATTTTTACGGTTTGGAAAATACGGTCATAGAAGTTGAATTTGAGGGGGGTAAATAAATGCTTGAAGAATGGATCAGGGCAGTGGCGAGAAGGTTCGGGAAGGTTTTACGCCATGGGGAGGGAAAAAACGCAAATATATTTTAATTGCTGTGATTTGCCTGGGGCTTTTGGCTTTACTGTGGCCGGTTGGAAATAGTAAAACACCTGCTCCTGCCGGACAGCAGGCGGATGCCGGGGGCAATAGATTGGACGCCAAGGCGGAAATCAGCGCAAACCTTGAATCTATACTTTCACAAATTCAAGGTGCGGGAAAGGTGGAGGTCAGCGTGTATCTTGCCTCAGATGGGATGAAAACCTACGCCAGCAACAGCCGCGATGAAACCAGAGAAACTATTGAAGGCGCCAGTGGGAATAATACCAAAAAAACCAGCGAGGAAAGCAAACAGCGTGATTTGGCCGTATCTGGAAGCAGCCCGCTTTTAATTGAAAATAAGGCTCCCCAAGTCTTGGGGGTCTTAATAGTGGCTGACGGGGCAGATTCGCCTGAGGTTAGTGAGAGGCTGGTTGAAGCAGCGTCAACCTTGCTGAATATATCGCCTTACCAGGTTAGTGTTATGCCGCGCCAAGGATAGTAATAAGGAGGAGATTTGAGATGGTGTTTAACCTCAAAAAAACCAAAAGACTGGCTGTGCCGGCGGGGTTAGTTATAGCCTTGCTGCTGGCGTCGAATTATTTTTGGCAGGGCCATGTTAAACAAGCTGACAAGGATACCCCTGTTACTATTACCCATCAACAAATACAATTAGAGTCCTCAAAGACAGGTGAAACAGCCAGCAGCTTTTGCGCACGTTACCGTTTAGAAAGAGAACGCGCCCGCAGCCGGGAATTATCCATTTTGAACGGAGTCATAGACAAAAGCGGCAGTGATATGAAGGCCAGACAGGCTGCAGCTATGAGACTGGTAGAGATCAGCCGCGATATCGATAAAGAAGTAAAGGCCGAAAATCTGGTGCGCTGCCGGGGGGTAGATGATTGCGTAGCCATCATCCAACCTGAAATTGCCACGATTGTAATTCCTGGTAAAGAGCAGGCCCAAATTGAAGATATAAAATCGATGCTGAGTCAAGTCCTGGGCTGTGAGGAGGAACAGGTATGTTTCGTATATCATTCCCGTTAGATTTGTATACATAACTGAAAGCGATTGAAATAAATCCGGGTTATCCATATAATTAATAGAGTAACGATGGCTTCATAGTGCTCAGGCTGAGGGTCTGAGCCTATTTATATTCAGGGTTTTTGGCCGCTTGCCATTCAATGAATCAGTTGGCATACGGCTGGGAGGTGTAGAATGAGCAGGATTAAAATTACCGATACCAGCTTGCGGGATGCGCATCAGAGCCTTTGGGCCACGCGCATGACCACAGATGATATGCTGCCGGTTTTGGACAGACTGGATGAGGTGGGTTATTATTCCCTGGAGGTATGGGGCGGAGCTACCTTCGACGTATGTATCCGCTATCTCAATGAAGATCCCTGGGAGCGTTTGCACATCATCCGTGAGCACATTAAGAACACCCGCTTGCAAATGCTGGTGCGGGGCCAGTCCCTGGTAGGCTATAACCATTATCCTGACGATATTGTGCAGAAGTTTATTGTTAAGGCGGCGGAAAACGGCATAGATATTTTCCGAGTCTTCGATGCTTTAAACGATATTCGCAACCTGGAAACCTGTCTTAAGACCATTCAGGAAACCGGCAAACATGCCCAGGCCTGTGTGGTCTATACGATCAGCCCTGTCCATACTATGCAGCATTTTGTTGATACCGCCTTGCGTTTACGCGATCTGGGGGCTGATTCGATTTGCATCAAAGATATGGCAGGCTTGCTTTCTCCGTATGCTTCTTACGAACTGGTCAAATCCCTTAAAGCTAACCTGGATGTGCCTATTCAACTGCATACCCATTATATAGGCGGTCTGGCTATAGCCTCAATAATAAAAGCCGTGGAAGCAGGCGTAGATATCGTAGACACCGCCAGTGTCCCTATGGCGTTCGGCCTTTCCCAGCCGCCGGTGGAAACTATCGTTCGCGCCCTGCAGGATACTGAATGGGACACCGGTATGGAACTGCATCTGCTTTTCGAGATTGCCACCCATTTTGAACAACTGCGCAAACATAAAGGCTTTGAACGCGGCGTCACTCGCATAACTGACATGAAGGTTTTCGAACACCAGGTGCCGGGAGGGATGTTCTCCAATCTGCAATCCCAGTTGGAGCAGCAAAAGGCCTCACACCGCATGGAGGAAGTTTTGGCGGAGATTCCTAAAGTCAGAGCGGATTTGGGTTATCCGCCCCTGGTTACCCCCACCAGCCAGATAATAGGGATTCAGGCAGTGGTTAATGTCTTGATGGGTGAAAGATATAAACTGTGCTCAGGCGAGGTCAAGGATTATGTGCGGGGTTATTACGGCAAACCGGCTGTCCCCATACAAGAGGAGATAAGACATAAAATAATAGGTGATGAACCAGTAATTGAAGTTAGGCCGGCTGATCTTCTGGAGCCCGGTTGGGAAAAGGCCAAACAGGAAGCGGCCCGTTTCAGTGACAAAGAGGAGGACATTCTGACTTATGCTTTGTTCCCGCAGGTAGCCTTGAAGTTTTTCGAATATCGGGCAGATATAAGTGATGAAGACATCCCGCAGATTTCACCAGGGCATGAAGTGAAAGAAGAAATACAAACAGAAGAAGAAAGGAAAATGGTGAAACCGGCGCCGCGCGGGTTATCCATACTCCGGTATATAGAGGAGATGATGAAATGAATCTGGATGATATCAGGGAGCTGATAATGCTTCTTGACCAGACCAGTATTGCCGAACTGGAGGTCCAGCAGGACAACTACCGTTTAAGCCTGCGTAAAGCAGGAACAAATGTTAAAGAGATACCAGCTCCGGCTGCAGTGGTTATGACTCAGAAACAGGAAACCAGTGAAACCAGTGCTGCTGCAGGCCATGACCTGGCCGAAGTAGTTGCTCCCATGGTGGGGACCTTCTATAGTGCTCCCTCACCCGATTCGCCAGCTTATGTCAAAATCGGTGATCACGTAGATTCCGGGCAGACCCTGTGTATCCTGGAAGCCATGAAACTCATGAATGAGATCAAATCCGAGTGCTCAGGAACCATCGCTGATATCCTGGTGAAAAATGCCGAAGCGGTAGAATATGGCCAGGTTCTGTTCCTGATCGAAAGAGATTAGGGGGGAAGACATTGTTTTCCAGGGTTTTGATTGCCAACCGGGGCGAAATAGCAGTCCGGGTTATCAGAGCCTGCCGGGAACTGGGAATAAAAACTGTTGCCGTTTATTCGCTGGCCGATCAGGAAAGCCTGCATGTTAAAATGGCGGATGAAGCGGTTTGTATTGGCAAAGCCCCGGCCCGGGAGAGTTATCTGAATATATCAAATATAATAATGGCGGCACAACATAAAGGGGTGGATGCAATCCATCCCGGTTATGGTTTTCTGGCTGAAAACGCATACTTCGCTGAACTATGTCAGGTAAATGGGCTGAAATTTATTGGTCCCGATGCGGAGACAATTCAGTTAATGGGTGATAAATCCAAAGCCCGTGATCTGGTTAAGTCGGTAGGAGTACCCCTGGTTCCCGGAAGTGACGGCCCGGTAACTACCTATGAAGAAGCTCGGGCTACAGCTTCTGCAATAGGTTATCCAGTAATGATTAAAGCTGCTGCGGGCGGTGGCGGCAAAGGGATGCGGCTGGCCCATAATGACGATTCCCTGCGCGAGGCCCTGGACATGGCGCGTATGGAAGCCGGGGCAGCATTTAACAATGATACGGTTTACCTGGAAAAATATATTGAAGAACCCCGTCACATAGAATTTCAGATTCTGGGTGATGAGCAGGGGAATCTGATTCATCTCTGCGAAAGGGATTGTTCATTACAAAGGCGCAATCAGAAACTGCTAGAGGAATCGCCATCGTCATTACTCGATGAAGAACTGCGCGCGCGTATGGGGAAAATGGCGGTAATAGCCGCCCAGGCGGCCGGCTATTACAGTGCAGGAACAATTGAATTTCTTGTAGATAAACATAAGAACTTTTATTTTATAGAAATGAATACGCGGGTACAGGTTGAACATCCGGTCAGCGAAATGGTGACCGGAGTGGATATTGTCAAGGAGCAGATCCGCATTGCCGCCGGCGAAAAACTGCGCTACCGTCAGGAGGATATAAAAATACAGGGTTGGGCTATGGAATGCCGTATTAATGCAGAAGATCCCGCTAATGATTTCCGTCCCGCGCCGGGAACGGTAGGGCAATATATTGTACCAGGTGGTCCTGGTGTCAGGGTGGAATCCTGTGTTTATTCCGGGTATACCATACCGCCTTTTTACGATTCCATGGTGGCCAAACTGATTGTCTGGGGTCAGGATCGGCCAGAAGCCATAAGCCGGATGAAAAGGGCGTTAAATGAATTCTATATTGAGAATATAACCACTACTATTCCGTTTCACTTGCAGGTATTGGATAATGCGTTTTTCCAGCGCGGTGAGGTTTATACCAACTTTATTCAACGGCGCATGAGTTTTTAAAAACAGCGCATAATTTTTTAACGATAATTTCCTGCATGTGGTAAAAATTACAAGGAAAGATTTGATAATTGTATTAGTCGTGGTAAAATAATAGAAATTTGATTAATGGAGGTGTATTATTGTGGATATGCCAAAACCGGAGATCAGCAATGAATTTGGTACTATTAGAATTGCCGATGAGGTTGTAGCCACAGTTGCAGGTTTAGCTGCGGTTGAGGTGGAAGGTGTAGCGTCGATGAGCGGTGGTTGGGGCACTGATCTCGTTGAAAAGCTGGGTAAAAAGAATTTCGGCAAAGGCATCAAGGTAGAAGTTGTAAATGAAGAAACCACCATTGATATCTATATAACAGTTGAATTTGGTTATGCTATACCAGAGGTGGCCTCCAATGTGCAAAAAGAAGTTAAAATGGCTGTTGAAACCATGACCGGACTGACAGTTGCCAATGTTAACGTACACATTGTGGGCGTATCAATGAAAAAGAATAATGCGGGTACCGAGGTATCTGCAGATGTGGACCAGGACTAAATCACATTCATGTATTGATAAACGATAACCCCTTGCTTAACCAAGGGGTTTCTGTTTATTTTTCTACTACCCCATGAGAGGGCAACATAAATATCCTTGTCTATTTTTTTTTCGCAGAACATAAACACTTTATCAAAAATGTTGCTAAGTACCCATAGATGCGGGAGATCTGGTGATCTGTGGCTATTTTCATATTGAGAAGGTGAAAAAGTGAACATTCTTCAACGTTGTCTGTTTTTTGTTTATAATCTGTTGATGGTAATAGTATCTGCAGCCGCAGCGGCTGCAGCTTTGGGCCGTCCCGAACCTGTCAGTTACATAAACCTGGCCCTGTCGACTCCTCAAAACCGCCTGGCAGTGGGGTTGGTCGCTACAATATTTCTAGTTTTGGCTTTGATAGTTTTATTGACCAATTTCAAAATGGAAGCGAAAACAAATTCTATTGTGGTGGACAGCACTCTGGCAGGGGATATATCGATTACTATTCCTGCTATAAAAGCAATTATTGTAAAAGCGCTGCGTAAAATCGAAGGGGTTAAGGAAACCACTTCGGTTATTAACAACAGCCCGGAAGGATTGATAGTCTATCTGCACATGATGATCAATCCGGATTACAGCGTACCGGAAATGTCAAAGAGTATTCAGACTGTGGTCAAGCAGTACCTTGAAAACACAGGCGGTTTGAAAGTGGCGGAAGTAAAAATACTGGTGGACGATATGAACGTTTCCAGTAAAAAAGCCGGAACATAAGGGGGCATTGCTATGTGGGAGAAAATCCTGCTTTTTGTTTTGCAGGAACACCGGGGCAAAACTATAGGTATATTACTGGGACTCCTGGCCAGTATATTATTTATAACCTATGGCTTTTGGCGTACAATTTTTGTAATTATCTCTATCCTGGCGGGGTATTTTATTGGTAAGGAGATTGACCAGAAAAAAAGCCTGGACCAGTGGATGAAAGAAATATTCAGAGAACGACAACATTAACTGAGGGAGAATACTTTTGAGTAGAAGAAAGGCAAGAGAACTAGCTTTTAAGGTTTTGTTTCAAGTAGATCAGGTAGATGCTGATCCCAAGCAGGCCTTTGATTACCTTTTGCATGAGTCGGAACTTATGGAAAAAGACCATAGTTTCTCCTGGGAGTTAACCGAAGGAACCCTGGAGCACCAGGCGGATATTGACCGCAGGATTTCTTCCTATGCAAGGGATTGGGCTATAAACCGTATGCCTTCAGTAGACCGTAATATTATGCGGGTGGCTGCCTTTGAAATTCTGTATATGGAAAATTCCCAACCAGTGGTAGCTATCGATGAAGCGGTGGAGATGGCCAAAAAATACGGCGATGAAAATTCTCCGGCTTTTATAAACGCTATCCTTGATCGCCTGCTGGGGGAATAAATTATGGCTTATTACCTCGGCCTGGACACCAGTGCCTATACGAGTTCGCTGGCGGTGGTGGACGAGAATTATCAAGTATTAATTGACAAACGTATTAACCTGGTTGTAAAACCGGGAAATAGAGGATTGCGCCAGTCTGAGGCTCTGTTCCTGCATTTAAAAAATCTGCCGCTTTTGTTTGCCGAACTTCCTGATGGTTTACATAAAACAGTGAAAGCTGTGGCTGTAAGCGCCTTCCCACGTAATGTACCCGGAAGTTATATGCCGGTATTTACTGCCGGATTAACACAGGCCCGGGTATTATCTCTTTATTCCGGTTTGCCGCTTTATGAGGTCGCTCATCAAGATGGGCATATTATGGCCGGGCTTCATGACGCCAGGGAACTTATGGATGCTCCCGGGTTTTTAGCGGTTCATTTTTCCGGTGGAACATCTGAAGTTTTAAATGTGAAAACAACCACAAGGGGCTGTTTTAGTATAGAATTATTAATGGCAGGCACTGACCTTCATGCCGGTCAGCTGGTTGACAGAGTGGGGGTAGCCATGGGCCTGGCTTTTCCTGCCGGTAAGGATATGGAGAAATTAGCCCTTCGCTCTTCAGGCAAAAACATACCTGCTATTCCTTCTGCGGTCAACCCGCGGGGTTTCTCCTTTTCGGGTCCGGAAAACCGAGCTTTGCAGCTGCTGAACAGCGGCCTGGCCCACCAGGATCTGGCTTTTGCGGTCTTACGGGTCCTGGCTAATACACTGGAAAAGGTACTGCTTAACAGTGCTGAAAAGACAGGACAAAAGGAAGTTCTTCTGGTAGGCGGAGTCATGGCCAATACACTGATTCGCGAAAGATTAATTAAACGACTGCAAGGGATGAAACTCTATTTTGCCGCACCATCTTTAAGCACTGACAATGCGGTAGGCGTGGCCATGCTGGCCTGCGCCTGCACAGGGGGGGTAATTCACCACAGATGAACACAGATGAAAATTAGTCAATAAAGCAGAATTATTTAAACCGGGCAGTATTGGGTATTGATTTGGTTGCATGCTTTGGGCTGGTAATAAAATATGCCAACACAATAGAAATTATTGGTCTTAATCTGTGACACATCTGTGTGTATCTATGGTTAATCGTTTCTTAGTAAGTCTGTGTAAACATAGAAGTCTGGGAAATTGGTGTCTATCATAATTATGGAGGTATTGTGGTGGGAGAGGCTAAAGTTTATACGGAAAAAAGATAGCAGAGAAGCTTTTAGCCGAGGTGGCGGCTGAAGTAAAGGAGCTGAAAAAACAAAATATATCGCCCCTGCTCATGACCCTGGAGGTAGGGGAAGACCCTGCATCCCAGGTTTATTTAAGCTCACAGCGGCGTGTGGCTGAAATGGCAGGTATAAGCTATGAAACCATTCAGCTTTCTGAAGGCACTTCGCAAAAAAGGTTATTAAACACGGTTGATAATATAAATCGCGATCCCTATATAAACGGTTTGATTATGCATGTGCCCCTGCCGCCTCATCTTGACACCAAGGTCGTGCAGTGGAGCATCAGCACACAAAAGGACGTGGAAGGGGTTACCCCGCAAAACCTGGGACGTTTATTCCTGGGCGTTCCGGGATTGATGCCCTGCACCGCACAGGCTATAGTGGCGCTCATCAAATCAACCGGAGTGGATCTTAACGGCAGGGAAGTTACAGTAGTGGGTCATAGTGATATTGTAGGCAAACCGTGCGCTATTATGCTTTTAAAAGAAGAAGCCACGGTAAGCATATGTCATTATGCTACAGATAAAAGAGGTTTGCTGGAAGAACATGTTAAGAGGGCGGAGATTTTAATAGTTGCCGCTGGAAAACCAGGCTTGATTAAAGGGGAATGGGTACGTGAAGGAGCAATAGTAATCGACGCGGGTATCAACTCTTTGGGAGATCGTATCGTGGGAGATGTGGATTTTGACAGCGCCAAGCAACGGGCATCCTTTATTACTCCCGTACCCGGAGGGGTTGGCGCGGTGACTGTAGCCTATCTCATGAAAAACACTGTAGAGGCATTGCGCTGGCAGATTAGTGAAAAAGGTTAGACATCAAGGAAAAACTTATAGACTTTGAGGTGTAAAAACGTGCAGATTATTAGCGGGATGGAGATTGCGCAAGAGATTAAACAATCTCTCCGGGCTGCCAATGAAAAAGAGAATATATGCCCTGTACTGGCTGTTATCCTGGTGGGAGAACAAGAAGACAGCCTTGTCTATGTAGGCTTAAAAGAAAAAGCGGCAGATTATATCCATGGCCGGTTAAGACTTGTTCGCCTGGATGCCGAGATCGAAAAGGAAACCATTTTACAGACTATTAATGAACTTAACCGAGATGACGGTATTCACGGCATTATCCTGCAGCTTCCTTTGCCTGATAAATTGGAACCATGGCGGGAAGAAATCCTGACTGCCATTATACCGGAAAAGGATGTGGATGGTTTTAACCCTTACAATAGGGGACGTTTGTTTACAGCATCCCGAGGTTACGCAAGTTGTGCGGCTTCAGGATGTCTGGAAGTAATCAGGCGGGTTTATCCTGCTTATCGAGAAAAGAATATTGTACTGGTGGGAGATTCTTTTGATCTTATTATGCCCCTGGCGGTATTGTTGATCAAGGATAATGCACAGGTGCGGGTGATCCCCGAGTATAAACCAGATCTTCCAGGAGAAGCTGATATTCTGGTAATAGAAAAGGGTGCGCCCCAGGTCTTGACAGGGGAACACTTAACAAAAGCATTATTGCTTATTGACGCCGGGTTTTACTGGCATTCCGGCACAAGCTGCGGAAATGTAGATAAAGATTCAGTAGTTAATAATGAAGGTTATCTCCTGCCTGTTCCCGGAGGATTAGGCCCGATTCTGATTGCCAAACTTATGGAAAACTTATGTATAGCCGCTCGTGGCGGTCAGGCCATATAATCGATATTTTGTACGATTTTTTTCACATAAGCCTGGGTTTCTTTATAGGGCGGAATGCCGCCGTATTTTTTTACCGCTCCGCTGCCGGCATTATAGGCTGCCAGGGCCAGAGACACGTTGCCGCCAAACTCATCCAGCTTTTGTTTCAGGTATTTAGTGCCCGCCATAATATTTTGTTCCGCGTCAAAAGGATTAACCACCCCCAGAGCCTTGCCGATTGCAGGCATTAACTGCATGAGACCCTGGGCTCCGCATTTGGAAACCGCCAGCGGATTAAATGAAGACTCCTGCTTAATAACCGCACTTATTAGACTTTCATCAACCCCGTATTTCTCACTGGCCTGCTTAATAATCTCGCTGAAGGGGATTTTAGAGCTGACTTGATTATTAATGTTCTTAACAGAATCATTGACGGGTGTTTTTTTAACTCTTAATGAACCAAGGGATGGCAAGGACTCCAACAATTCCAGCAGTTTCAACCGGCTAAAGAAATTCAGGAAAAAGTCGGACATACTAATCCTCCCCCAAATTGATAATGTCTCAGATATTAAAAGTTTACCACGAAGAAGTGATTTGGAAAATAAATAGTAAGAAAATAGACCCTAAAAAGGATTTAGGTTTCATACAAACTTACCTTAAAATCATCTCCCATAAGGGATTAGGTTAACGTTTTACCTTTAACAATGTTATGTAGTATTATCGAAGAGAATATAGCGTTGGAAGTGTTTTATGAACGAATTTCTAACTGTCAGCGAATTAAATAATTACATTGGCAGCTTGCTGGACTGTGAACCGGGCTTGCACGGCTTCTGGTTAAAGGGCGAGATTTCAGGGTTTAAGCTTTACCAGCAATCGGGGCATATGTATTTTACGCTTAAGGACCAGGAGAGCAGCATCAGTTGTGTTATGTTCAAGAGCCGGGTACGGACTTTGGGATTCCAACCAGAAGACGGCATGGAAGTTTTGCTGCGGGGTTCGGTATCAGTTTTCGCCCGACAGGGAAAATACCAGGTATATGCCGAAGAGATGCAGCCGTATGGCGTAGGAGGATTGTTTCTATATCTGGAGAAACTAAAGGCCCGGCTGGAAGCGAGGGTTGCTTTGCCGCCGATAAAAAGAGGACGGTTCCCCGGATAGTGAACCGTCTGGGTATAGTTACTTCGCAGGATGGAGCGGCCTTGCGGGATATTCTAAAAGTCGTGCGCCAGCGTCACAGTAAGGTGGAAATCGTTCTGGTGCATAGTGCCGTACAGGGCCTGGATGCGCCGGCGGAGATTGCCCGGGGCATTAGATGGTTGAACCGCCAGAATTATGTCGACCTTATTATTGTGGGACGGGGCGGGGGCTCCTTTGAGGACCTGATGGCTTTCAACAGCGAAGAGGTAGTCAGGGCTATCTGTGAATCGGTTATTCCAGTGATATCAGCCGTCGGCCATGAAGTGGATTATTGCCTGGCGGACCTGGCGGCTGATCTAAGAGCTGCTACCCCAACCCAGGCCGCGCAGCTGGCGGTACCGGATATTGACGGACTTGAGGCGGATATTAACAATTACCGCCACAGGCTTATAAGGGCCATTGACTATAAAATCTCTTATCGCAGTGAAACGCTTGACCGCATGATGATTAAAAAAATATGGACACAACCTGGTGTTTTGTTGGAAGAACGCCGGCACGATGTGCGAGAATTGCGACAGAAATTATGCCAACTGGCTGCAGAACGTTGTAAAGATAAAACCATGGCCCTGTCTTTGGCGGCTACCGCCTTGGACAAGCTGAGCCCGCTCAAGGTTTTGCAGAGGGGGTACGCCATCGCCAGCCGGGAAGGGCAAATCATTAATAAGAGCGAACAGGTTAATATTGGTGATGAAATCAATATTGATCTTTACCAGGACCGGTTGGCGGTTAAGGTTATAGGCAAGGAGACGGTGATCAGATGGCAATGAGCTTTGAACAGGCCATGAAAAACCTGGAACAAATCGTGGAAAATCTTGAATCGGGCAGTCTGGAACTCGAAGAATCGTTGAAGCTGTTTGAAGAGGGCATAGCTTTATCACGTTACTGCCAGAAGCTCTTACAGGAGGCCGAAGGCCGTATTCAGCGCCTTATAGAAAATGAAAGCGGTGAACTTATTCTCCAGGAGCTTAATATAGAAGAACAGGGCTAATTTTCACTAAGCAGCCTTTGATTAGCCTGGATTTCAGGTATTTCTTGCACGGGATTCCTGCCTTTTAAAAACAGGCTGAAAAACACAGCCATTAGACATATGGCGGCGGCTACGATAAAACAATCGTCAATAGCCTCAACCATTGAAAACATGGCCAGTTTTTTAGCTATCAGAGCCAGGCTGGCTATTTGTGAAGTTCCGCTTAACCAGCCCATACCTGCCCCGAGCCCGGCTGACCATTTTTGCAAAGCGATACCATCCGCTGTGTTAAGGTTGATTAATGCAGCCATATTGGCATAATGAAAGACCTGGCGGTGCTGCATCAGGGTTGTAAACATCGCAATACCCAGAGAAGCCGCTATCTGCAGAATAACATTGCGCAAAGCCGAGGCTTTGCTGATTAGACTTAAAGGGACTGTGGCCATGCCGGCCGTAGTGGCTGTTATCATGGAAAGTCCCATGCCAATGCCTCTAAACACCATCAGCAGACTCATAACATAAAAAGGCGTCATTTCAGTAAAATCGCTCATCATGTAAGTGGTTACCGTTACCAGGGCCAGGCCGATCAACACTACTCCCCGGGCGCGTAACGGTCGAAAATACGGCCGCTAATAGGCATCATTACCGCCGTGGCAATAGCCGAGGGAAACACGATTAGTCCGGTTTTCATGGCACTCTGGCCTAAAACGCTTTGCAAAAGCAGGGGGAACAAAAACATGCCGCCAAACATGCCGATATTTAGAGTGATACCGATCAGGGTAGAGACAGTAAATTGAAAATCCTTAAATAAACGCAGCTCTAAAAGCGGTTCGGGATGGGTAAGCTCATTATAAACAAATATTGACAAAGCCGTGGCGGCAACAGCAAATAGTGAAACAATATAGGGCGAACCCCAGCCGTGTTTGCTGCCCTGGCTGAGGGCCAGGAGGAGGCAAAACAGGCCGATGATGGAACTGATTAGTCCGGTGAAATCAAAATGTTTGCCTTTTATGGATTCAGTCTCACTTAAAAGGATAGAGGACAGAACCAGGTTTATTATGCCAATAGGCACATTGACATAGAATATCAATCGCCAGCTTACGTATTCTACCAGGTAACCGCCCAGGGTAGGCCCTATTGCGGGAGCAGCCATAGCCGCAATACCCCAGACCCCCATCACCAGGCCAATTTTATTGCGAGGAACTACCCGGTAAACAAAGGCCATACCTAACGGCGTCATTATGCCGCCTCCGATAGCCTGTATAATCCGGGCCGCGATCAGGCTGTTAATACTCCAGGCCAGGCCACAGATAGCAGATCCCGCCGTAAATAGAGCCAGGGCTATAAAATACATGCGTTTGTAGCCAAAACGATCTGCCATAAAGCCGGTGACCGGCATCACCACACCCAATGTCATTAAATAACAGGTTAATACCCATTGGATGGAATCGCTGGTGGCGTTGAATATAGCCATAATTTTGGGCAAGGCTACATTTACAATACTGCCGTTTAGAACTGCCATAAACGTGCCAATCAATATGACCGATATAACCGACCATTGAATTTTCTGATCATCTTGTGAGGGACGCATATTACGACTATCTCCCGTAAGGTTTAAGGTATGGTGTGAATTTTCACCTGAGCGGACATTCCGGGTTTAAGGGGCAGGTTCCGGTAAAGGGGAATAATCTTAACCGGCAAACGCTGGACTACCTTGGTATAATTTCCGGATGAATTTTCAGTCGGCAAAAGGGAAAAGAACGATTGGGTTGCGCTGCCAACTGAAACTACCCGCCCTGGAATGACCTGACCAGGATAACTGTCGATCTTGATATCTACTTTTTGACCGGGCTTGACGCGGCCTATTTTCTTTTCCTCTATGTTGGCCGTAATCCAGGTGGAGTCAATGTTACATATGCTTACTATGGTTTGTCCCAAACTTACATTTTCACCCGGCTGTGCCAGAAGTCTTACTACCCGGCCGCTGCAGGGAGCGACTATAACGCTGTTTTGATAATTGTAACGGGCGGTTTCATACAGAGCCTGACTCTGTTTCAAAGCGGCTGCATATGAAGGACCGGCAGTCTTCAATTTCGAACCGCTATTGGCTCTGGCCTCCTCCAATGCGGCCTGCAATGATAACATATTAGCCTGGTCGACATCGAGCAGGTCTTGAGCGCTGGCAGCTTTGCTCTTGGCGCTATCAAGCAAATCCTTGGACAATGCGCCTGACTGATAGAGGGCTTCGCTCTTTTCGAGATTTCTATTAGCATCAGCCAGAGCGATTTCGCTGTTTTTGACTTTGGCCCGGGCTGCCGCAAGGTTTTTCTCGGCCTTATCAATTGAAGCCTCAGCCGCTTTTAAATCCTCGGGAAGTTTTTCATAGTTAATTTTGGCCAGTTCTAAACCGGCCTCGGCCTGGTTGAGGGCAATCCTTAATGATGTTTGATCCAAATTAGCAAGTACCTGTCCGACTTTAACTTCTTGTTCTTCTTTAACCATGACTGACTCCAGGCGGCCTGCTACTTTAGGACTCACATCAATGATATCTCCGGTAACTTTGGCATTATCCGTAGTTATACTGGTTTTAAGCTCTTGTCTCCACCACAAACCAGCGGCAACAGCTAAAACTACAGCCCCTAAAAGAATCAGCAGGATAACATTTCTGCGTTTATGTTCGATATTTTCATGATCAACCGGGTGGGTCTGATTGTCCAAGCTAAGTTCCTCCCCCAATTATGTTTGTATCATCTTTCTACTGCTTTAGCAGGCCGTTGAATAAAACCGCCTTAAAAAACTCCTGATCTTTTTGAGGGTCATTTTTATCGCTTTTATTTTCTGCGGATTCTATGCTAAAGCCGCGTATTATATTGCGTAAGGCCCTGGCCATCCTGTAGCTGTCAGTGGTTATGAAAACACCTTGCTCTATGCCTCTATCTATTATTGCTGCCAGTAACTGCAGTTTTTTTCCCGGATAGAATTAAATTCAGACATCCAGTGCTCCGGGACGGCTTTGGCAAACAAAAGCCGGGTCAAGGATAAAAACAAACGGTTATAGGTCATAAAAAACTCATATTGCAGAGAAAGGTATTGGTTCAGAGCTGCGCGGGCATCGGTTTCAACCGCGCATTTATCATGCATATTTATATAACTTTCTTCTGTTACCTGATAAATGAGATAGTATAATATTTCTTCTTTACTATCAAAATATTGGTAAATGGTGCCTTTGCCGAATTCGGCGGCTTTGGCGATATCCTGGACTGTTACTGCTTCAAAGTCTTTATCGAGATATAATTGCCGGGCAGCATTGGCGATTAATTGTTTTTTAAATTCACGTTCAGCTTCCTTGCGTGAAATCCCGAAAACCCCCTTTAATTGACCGCGTGGTTTTAAAATTGACCAACAAGTTTTATATTAGATTTGTAAGATTCAGGTGTCAAGTGATTATTCCTTAAAAGATAATCAAAATCGAGAAAAATGGTAAAATGAATAAATCAAGTTGATTAGAGGAGCAGAACGTATGGAACTGGATGTTAAAGCATTTAAAAAAGAAATGTCTAATAGAAAGGAATATGTTGACTCCTGTTTACAAAAGTATCTGCATAACGTAGAGATTCAGCCGGCGGTTATTCACGAAGCCATGTATTACGCGGTTTTAAATGGAGGAAAACGTCTGCGCCCTATTCTCGTATTCGAAGGAGCGATTCTGGCGGGAGCCAGGCGGGAGACTGTGATGCCGTTGGCCTGTGCGGTAGAAATGATTCATTGTTATTCTTTGGTGCATGATGATCTTCCGGCTATGGATGATGATGATTTCAGAAGGGGGAAGCTACCTGCCATAAGGTTTTCGGTGAAGCTAACGCTATTTTAACTGGGGATGCCCTCTTAACGGCTGCTTTCGAATTAATGAGTCTTAATGCCCAGGTGGAAGGCATAAAGCCTGCATACTTGATAAGGGTTATCGGAGAGATAGCCCGGGCTGCTGGCAGCCGAGGCATGATCGGCGGTCAGGTGATTGATCTGCAATCAGAGGGAAAAGCAGTTGATTATGAAACCTTGCGCACCCTGCATAGTCTTAAAACCGGCGAGCTTTTTCGGGCTTCTTTACGGGCCGGAGCTATATTAACGGGTATGAATGAAGCAGGAGTTAATGCCCTGGACGATTATGCCAGGAGCTTTGGGTTGGCTTTTCAGATTACTGACGATATATTAGATATAAAAGGCAACGAAGAACTAATAGGCAAACCGGTGGGCAGTGATGAAAAGAACCATAAGACTACCTATCCCAGCCTGTTTGGTTTGGAGAAATCATATGAACTGGCGCGGGAAAGTGTAGAAGCCTGCATAGCCAGCCTGGAGCGTTTTGGACCGGAAGCTGACTTCCTGCGTCGATTAGCAGCTTATGTTCTGATTCGTGAAAGCTGAAAGGCTGAAATCGCTCAATAAACCACCAGGCTGGATTGTATTTTGGGCCTGTGATATAATAGGCATCGACAAGATGACTGGCAAAAGGTTGCAGTATTCTAGTCAGCCCTACCAGTTTGAAGACGGGGCTAAAAATCCGTTAAGGGCACAACGATGAAGCTTCTGGTGTCGGCTTTGGACGCCCAGTCCGGGGTCGTCGCTGGGAGTTAAGGGTGTGGGGGCAATCCGCAACGGCATGCGGGCATGACCCTCATATCCGTGGAGGCTTTCTATCGGAGACGATAGAAAGAAAACCTGCATTTGGTAGAAGCTGGGTGCAGTGTAGCCTGCCTTGAGTGGAGGCGGCGGATGAACGCAAAAGGGTGAAAAAGTCCCGGCCAGGACTGTATCGCCTGTTCTGAAACCGTCGGCTGCAAAAGAGGCTAGAAACTGGTGTGGGCTGCCGGGGAAAACCCCTAGACTGATTGCTTTTTAGCATAGTTTATCGAGGATTAAAGTGCGTACTAAGTGGTAATCCAGTCTCATAACCGGCGACGGTATGAAGCGGGCATAAAGGGAAACCGCCCATCTGGCAACAGTTGGGAGACCTGCTGGGAAAACCTTCTGGACCTAAGTCGCAGCGTTTACTCGCTAAACAACCTTTTGCCGGTATATTGACCGGACCTGGATTAGTATCCATGTCTGGATGTACATAATATTAAATGGATAGTGAAGGATAAAAGGTGCAGATACAGAAGACGAGCCTGATATCAGGCTGATTATCGCCTTCTTTACATTTTTTATAGCCTTGCTGGTAAGTATAGGCTCTGAAGCTCTGGTAAGGGCGGTTAACAGCGTGATAGTCGCTGTTTTTCTGCTTTTATTGATAATATTTCTGGGAATATTTTTTGATATTATAGGTACAGCATCAACCGCGGCGCTTTTGCCACCTTTTAATGCTCAAGCCGCCAAGAAATTATATGGAGCCCGGCAGGCGGTGACTCTGATTCGCAATGCCGATCTGGTCGCTAATTTCTGCAATGACGTTGTGGGGGACATTTCCGGTACTCTAAGCGGCGCTATCGGAGCAGGCATAGTGGTCAAACTTGCTCAGCAGTTTGCATTGATTGATACGGTACTGGCCGGAGCTGTAATGACCAGCATTATTGCCGCTTTGACAGTGGGAGGAAAAGCGGTGGGTAAGGGAATGGCGATTAATCATTGCAATGCAATCATATCAAGAGTAGCCAGGGTAGTGGCCTGGTGGGAAGATATCAGCGGGATGGAATTGTTTAAAAACAGAAGGTGAATATAGATGTACAAACGGATTACCGAAATTAACTCGCCGGATGATGTCAAAAAGCTGAATATAAACGGTATGTATGAATTGGCCGATGATATAAGAGAAATGCTCATTGAGAGTGTTTCCCGCTGCGGAGGGCATCTGGCTTCTAATCTGGGTGTAGTGGAACTGAGCATTGCTTTGCACTATGTTTTTGATTCTCCGCGGGACAAAATAATCTGGGATGTAGGCCATCAGAGTTACGCCCATAAAATTCTGACCGGCCGCTGGCAGCAGATGAATATGCTCAGACAGTTCGGAGGCCTGTCTGGTTTTCCCAAACAGGAAGAGTCGGTGCATGATGCCTTTAATACCGGCCACAGCAGCACCTCTATTTCTGCCGCGTTGGGACTAGCATTGGCCCGTGATATTCAGGGTGAAAAGTATTCGGTTGTGGCAATAATTGGTGACGGAGCCTTGACCGGAGGCATGGCCTTTGAAGCCTTAAACCACGCAGGTCATATAGAAAAGGATTTAATAGTAGTTTTAAATGATAACGAAATGTCCATTTCTAAAAATGTCGGAGCCATGTCTGCTTATCTTAACCGTCTGCGTACCGATCCCGGCTATTCCAAACGCAAGGAAGGGATAGAACAGGCCCTGAATAAAATTCCGGCTATTGGACCCAATATCGCCAGAGCGGCGGGCAAGTTTAAAGACACGGTGAAGTATATGATGGTACCAGGGGTGCTTTTTGAAGAACTGGGCTTTAAATACATTGGACCGGTTAACGGCCATGATCTGGAGGAATTGATTCCGGTTCTGTCTAATGTAGCCAAAATGAAGGGACCGGTTCTGGTACATACCATAACCAGTAAAGGGCGGGGTTATGAACCGGCTCTGGAGGATCCTGACCGTTTTCATGGTATCGGTCCTTTTGATATCGAAACCGGTATAACCGTACCTAAACCGATTAAAACCTATACAGAAATATTTGGAAAATTTATGTTGGAAAAAGGACGCGAGGACCCCAAAGTGGTAGCTATTACCGCAGCCATGACCAGCGGTACCGGTTTAACCGAATTTGCCCATAATTTTCCGCACAGGTTTTTTGATGTCGGTATCTGTGAACAGCATGCCGTGACTTTGGCGGCAGGTATGGCTCGGGGAGGCCTCAAACCGGTGGTGGCCATCTATTCGACATTCCTGCAGCGCGCCTATGATCAGATTATACACGATGTGGCTATGCAAAATCTTCCGGTGATTTTTGCCCTCGACCGTGCCGGGTTAGTCGGTGAAGACGGCCCTACTCATCATGGTATTTACGATCTGGCCTACCTGCGTTCGATTCCTAATATGACGGTTATGGCTCCGGCCAATGAACGCGAACTCATAGATATGCTATATACCGCTTTTACAATCAACGGTCCGGTGGCAATACGTTATCCGCGGGGCGCCGGGGAAGGATTGGAGTTGCCGCCTCAGCCCGCCAAAGTAGAAATTGGACAGTCTGTAGTCTATGAAAAGGGAGAACACCTGGTTATAATCGGCATTGGCCGCGGGGTCAACCTGGGACGCGAAGTCCGGAGCATACTTGCCAAGCAAGGTATTGAAGCATCATTGCTGGATGCTCGTTTTGTGAAACCACTGGATGAGGAGCTCATCATAAAAATGGCGGCCAATCGCGGTCGTCTGGTTTGCATTGAAGACGGATGTTTGGCGGGGGGATTTGGTTCAGCTGTATTGGAAACACTGGCGAAACATAATGTAAAAGCGGATGTGCTTTGTTTTGGTATTCCGGACGAATTTGTGGAGCATGGCCGCGTGGATCAGTTATTTGATCTATTAAATCTTGATGCGAATTCTATTAGTGAATCGATTATGAACCGCTGGCCGGAAATAACTTCGCGGGAAAAGACATGGAGGCTGCTCAAATTTGGCAAAAATCAGGCTTGATCTTCTGCTGCAGGAAAAAGGATGGGCGTCCAGCCGGGAAAAAGCCCGGGCATTTATCCTGGCGGGTGAGGTTGCAGTAGATGGCCGCGTTATTGATAAAGCCGGTACCCTCGTTGAAGAAAACGCAGAGATTGAAATTAGGCACAGCGGCTCCCGTTACGTCAGCCGCGGGGGACTCAAGCTGGAAAAGGCCATCCGGGAATTTGGATTGAATTTTGAGGATAAGCTGGTATTGGATGTAGGCGCATCAACCGGAGGATATACTGATTGCGCCTTACAGCATGGGGCTGCCCGGGTATATGCGCTGGATGTCGGGTATGGGCAGCTGGACTGGAGCCTGCGCAACGACCCGCGGGTAGTATGCATAGAACGCACTAACATTCGTTACTTTACTCCCGAAGAACTGAGCGAAAAGGTGGATATAATAACCGTAGACGTTTCTTTTATTTCCACTGCTTTAGTTTTCCCGGTAATTCAAAAACTGATAAAGCAGGACGGAGATATTGCAGTTCTGATTAAGCCGCAGTTTGAAGCAGGCAAAAACAAAGTTGGCAAAAAAGGCGTTGTCAAAGACGTTTTGGTGCACAGGGAAGTTCTGCTTCATTCCATAGAATCTGCCCGGCTTAATGGCTTAACTTGTTTGAAACTTACTTATTCACCTATTACTGGACCTCAGGGTAATATAGAATTCTTTTTGCACCTTAGACCCGGGGACGAAACCTTTGGCGATTGGGAGCATGAGGTAGTCAAAGTAGTTGAAGAGGCACATAAGGAACTGGGAGGACATTAGCTTTTGAGAATCCTGTTGGTTTGCAACCGTTACAAGCAGAGCACCCAACTGGTGGCTGAAAAACTTACTGAAGAAATTATAGGTCTAGGGGCCGGGGTGGAAATTGATGATGGTTATAATGTATCCACTACTTCCGGCTGCGACATTATCATAGTGCTGGGAGGAGACGGAACCATAATTAGAGCTGCCCGCACCTATGGCAGTTTTGGCATCCCTATGCTGGGAGTAAACATGGGAACTGTAGGGTTTTTAACGAAAATCGAAATAGAAGAACTCCATCAGCCTAATCTAAAGCGTCTGCTGGCCGGGGATTATCATATTGACGAACGTATGATGCTTAATGTGGAAGTTTTTGAGGATAATCGTTCTGTGTTAAGTGTATCTGGTTTAAATGACGTTGTGGTACGAGCAGTAGTGCCGCGCATGCTCAGTGTTGGCCTGGAAGTATCGGGCCAGGACCTTGGAATTTATCGGGGTGACGGGCTCTTAGTAGCCACACCTACAGGATCTACCGCGTATTCACTTTCTTCCGGAGGACCTGTTTGCGATCCGGCACTGGGTGTGTTTGTTGTTACTCCTCTGGCTTCTATTCATAGCAGTAAAAGACCCCTGGTAATCAACGGCGAACACAAATTAATTGTAAGCCCGATTGAAAGTGATGAAACGGTTATATGTATAGATGGTCAGGTACGCCATGAATTCAGGCCCGGCTGCCGGGTGGAAATCTCCAAATCAGAACACAAACTCAAACTGGTTGATTTGAATTCAATACCGTTCTTTGCGGGACTCAATGAAAGACTGGGCCGCATAGAGAACAGCTAAGAGCGATTCAACAAGAATAAGTGAATCCCAGGCTCATTAACCACAGATGAACACTGATAAAACACTGATGTACACAGATTGTTTTTAAGGGTTAATTAATTATCTTTAAAACATAGAATAATTCAATCGTTGATATATCTGTGTGTTTCTGTGGTATATTGTTCTGCTAAGGAGGGAGACTGTGAAACAGCAGCGTCGTTATGCCATTATAAACATCATTAACGAGAACCGCATTGAAACCCAGGAAGAACTCAGGGAGGCGCTGCTTCGTGCGGGCTACAGTGTTACTCAAGCCACCGTCTCCAGGGATATAAAGGACTTACATCTTGTAAAAGCAGCCGATGCCAGAGGGTATCGTTATGCCCTGCCCGGCCAGGTTTCCGGAGCAAATTCGCAGGAACGCATACGCAGAATTTTCACAGATTCAGTTTTGCACCTGGATTACAGTGAAAATATTATAGTTTTAAAAACCCTGCCAGGCGGAGCACAGGCAGTTGCTTCTCTCATAGATACCATGGGCAGAAAAGAGATACTGGGAACCGTAGGCGGAGACGATACGATATTGGTGGTAATAAAGCCCATTGAAGCGGTCCCGGTTATAATGGAAGAATTTAGTCGTTTGCTGCGGAACAGCATCTGAGCCATTTTAATTGCGCCCGAGATAGAGCGGGGTGAAATCAATGCGGGTGGAAAGTGATTATCTGGGGGAAGAGAATATTCCCGATGACGCTTATTATGGCATTGCCACAGCCAGAGCACAAAAAATTTATGATGTCAGCGGATACCGCTGGCAGCGGGTATTCATTAAAAGCCTGGCCCAGGTAAAGCAGGCAGCGATACTTACTTTAAAAGAATTAAATTATCTTGATGCCTCCAAAGCCGATGCCCTGCTCATTGCTTCGCGTGATCTGGAAGAGGGCAGTTTGGATAAACACATAGTAGTTGATCCGTTGCAAGGCGGCGCCGGTACAGCTACAAACTTCAATGTAAATGAGGTTTTGGCCAACCGCGCTCTGGAAATACTAGGGTACGCAAGGGGAAATTACGATATAATTAACCCCCTGGATGATGTTAATAAATTTCAATCCACCAATGACGTTATACCTACCGCTTCTCGCCTGGCAGTAATATACTCCCTGAAGGAACTTGAAAAGCAGATAGAAAACCTGCAGCGGGCTTTGCAGGATAAGGAGCAGGTCTTTGCCGGAATAATTAAATCCGGGCGGACCCAGTACCAGGCTGCCGTTCCGGTTTCCCTGGGCATGGAATTCGGCGCCTGGGCGGAAGCTATAGCTCGTGACCGCTGGAGGGTTTATAAATCCTTTGAACGTATAAAGGTTTTAAATATCGGGGGAACCGCAGTGGGGACAGGCATAACCGCACCCCGTAAATACATATTCCGGGTGATTGATAAGCTCCGCAGTATCAGCGGTTTGGGGGTGGCCCGGGCGGAAAACCTGGTAGAGGCCACCAGCAATAATGACGTTTATTCCGAGGTCAGCGGCATAATGCGCAGCCATGGCGCCAATTTGATTAAAATAGGAAACGACTTGCGGTTTCTGTCGTCAGATGCCTGTGGGGAGATAAAACTCAAACCATTGCTGCGGGGTTCGTCCATAATGCCGGGCAAGGTTAATCCGGTGGTGCCAGAGATGATGGTGCAAGCGGGTCTGAAGGTTTTGGGCAATGACAGCATTATTGCCCAGGCAGTAGCAGCCGGACATCTGGAGCTTAATGCCTTCATTCCGCTGATTACTTATACCATGCTGGAGTCTTTGGAAATGCTTACCCGTGTAGATGAACGCGCAGTAAGATATTGTATAAATGATATAAAGGCTGACGAAGGACGTATTCGTGAGAACTTTTACCGCAGCAATGCTGTGATTACGGTTCTGCTGCCTTATCTGGGTTATGGACAGGCTGAAGAGATATGGAAATTCATGCAGGAAGAACAGGTTGATGTAGTAAAAGCAAACCAGGAACTGAATTTTATAGCCGAGAGCAAACTGAAAGAGATATTACAGCCGCACAATCTATTGAGATTGGGGGAGACGGATATTGAGTGATTTAAATGAGACTCCGCGTGGTATGAGAACCGTTATTGCTTTTCTGGGGCGGCGCAATGCCGGCAAATCATCTTTGCTGAACGCTCTGGTAGGATATGACCTGGCTATTGTGTCAGATGTGGCTGGAACTACTACAGACCCGGTTCATAAAGCGGTAGAAATTAACCCCCTGGGACCATGTGTGGTTATCGACACGGCCGGCATTGATGATGTGGGGGCTCTAGGGCAAATGCGCATCGAAAAAACCCGCGAAGTGATAAAAGACAGTGACTTAGGCCTGATTATTATTGGTGATGGCAGCTGGACAGATTTTGAAGAAGAAATCTATCAGATGTTGAAAGAAAAAGATAAACCGGTAATAGCGGTAATCAACAAGGTGGATATAGACGCAGGCAAAGACTTGGAAATCCTGTTGACAAATAAAAATATAGAATATGTACGTACCTCGGTCCCTGAAGGCCTGGGTATAAAAGAACTTAAAGAAAAAATACGCGCGCAAAAAAAGGCCGAACGTTTTGAGGATTTATCGATTATAGGCGACATTATAAACGCAGGCGACCTGGTGCTCCTGGTAGTGCCTTTAGACCTTGGCGCACCCAAAGGACGTTTAATACTGCCCCAGGTACAAACCATACGGGATATTCTAGATAATGACGCTACCGCCGTTGTGGTTAAGGAAAGGGAATTGGCGGATACACTGGATAAGCTATATGTAAAACCTGGCCTGGTAATAACCGATTCACAGGTGGTTTTGAAGGCCGCCGGAGATGTACCGCCTGAGATACCCTTAACCACTTTTTCAACCATATTTACCCGTTTTAAAGGTGATCTGCGCCAGATGGTTGAAGGGGTTGGCGCAATTGACCAACTGCAAAACGGAGACAAGGTTTTGATTGCCGAGGCCTGCACACACCACGCTCTGGCTGATGACATCGGCAGGGTAAAAATACCGCGCTGGATTACGCAGTACAGCGGGAAGGACCTCAGCTTTGACGTAGCCGCGGGTCCGAATTTCCCCCCTAATATTAAAGATTACAGCCTGATTGTACAGTGCGGGGGCTGCACCATCACCCGGCGGGCTTACTGCAACCGTATAGAAACAGCTGCAGAGCAGGGTGTGCCAATAACCAATTATGGTATAGCCATATCTTACGTGCAGGGAGTCCTGCCCAGGATAATAAGCCCCTTCCCCGAACTGCGCGACCTGGCAGAAGAATTAAAGGCTTGGTGATGAAATTTGCTGCAGGAGATATACATAAAAAACCTGATCTTGATTGATGAATTGCGCATGGAATTCGGGCCGGGGCTGAACGTGCTGACCGGTGAAACCGGGGTCGGTAAATCAATTATAATGGATGCCCTTGGTTTGATAAGCGGGGAACGTATTCGCAGCGATTTGGTGCGAAACCCAGAAGAAAAAGCTCTGGTAGAGGCTGTTTTTTCCTCGATGATGATTGTGAAGCCAGTTATTACTTACGAGCCAGTGAACTCTTGAATGAGGAAGAGGATACAGTAATTATCAGCCGGGAGATTATCCCCGGCGGGCGCAGTACGGTTAAAATTAACGGCCGCAATGTAAGTCTGGGGCAATTACGAAGTATTATATCAACTCTGCTGGATATGCACTTGCAGCATGAGCACCTGAGCATATTTAAACCTTCGCTTTACTTGCAGTATCTGGACGGGTTCATAGAAGGACAGGAACAACTCCTGAAAGAATTGGGCGAAATTTACAAGCGTTTGAGCCAGCAAAGAGAACAGCTTAATAACATCCGACAAAATGAGGCTCATAAACTCCAGCAGATAGACTTTCTAAATTATCAAATACAAGAAATCGAAAAAGCAGGGTTATATCCGGGGGAAGAAGAAGAGTTATCCAGTTTGCGTTATCGCGTTCGCAATGCTCAGCGTCTGCTGGAAGGAAGTACCCGCATGTTGGATCTCATTAATGGCAGCGATTCCTCGCCAGGCGCCATCGATCTTATCGCGGCTGCTATGGATTCTAGTACATCTTTAAAAGACGAATCTGTTTTTATCGGTCTTAAAAATCAATTGGAGGAGATTTACTACTCACTGCAGGATATCTCATCAAGCATCAGCATGTATAGCCGCGGGCTGGATTTTGAGCCGGGACGACTTGACGAGATTGAAGAAAGATTATATGAAATCAAACGATTAAAAAATAAATATGGCCAGGATATTAATGCAATATTGGAATTTGCTCAGAAATCCCGTTTGGAACTCGAACATCTGACCCATAGCCAGGAAATACAGGATCAACTTGAAAAAGATCTTGCCGTGTCGGAAAGGGAATACCTGGATCTGGCGCGCCGGATCAGCAGCCTGCGTCATCAAGCCGCCTGGAATATGGAGAAAAGGGTCAAAACAGAGTTAACCCAGCTTAACCTGCCGCACCTTCAATTTCAGGTAGTGGTCAGCCCCAGTGAAAAATGGACCGCCCGTGGTATAGATCAGGTCGATTTTTTGTTTTCAGCTAATCCCGGCGAAACTCCCCGGCCTATGGAAAAAATAGCATCAGGGGGAGAAATATCACGTTTTGTATTGGCTTTAAAATCCGCCCTGGCAGATATATATAAGGTTCCCACCCTGATTTTTGACGAAATCGATGCAGGGGTGGGAGGAAGCGCGCTGAATGCTATGGCTCGTAAACTGGTTGAATTGTCTCGAAGTCACCAGATTATACTTGTTACCCACGCTCCCCAGGTAGCAAGCTTGGCCACTGTTCACTACACAGTGGAAAAAGAGGCAGCAGAACAAAGCACCTTGACCCGCACCCGCCGGTTAAACCAGCAGGAACGGGTAGAAGAAATAGCCCGCATGCTCGGCGGGGAACATTACTCCGAGATTACGTTCGCCCATGCCCGAGAAATGCTAAGAGCTGCAATACATGGTGAATGACAGGGTACTCATACCCCCTGTCCAGTCAATTCATAGTTACATCTCTTTAGCCATTTTGTCCAGCTGTACTGCCATACTGGTTATTTCTTCGATACTGGCTGTCATTTCTTCTGTGGCGGCTGCCTGTTCCTCACTTGAGCGTAGTGTAAGTTCGCTGCTTTTGGTAGTTTCACTGATTCTTTCTTTGATGCGGTCGGTCAATCCGCGGATTTTAACCACGGTCTCTTTTGACTCATCTGAAAGCTTTCGTATTTCTTCTGCAACAACTCCGAAACCTCTGCCTGCTTCGCCGGCCCGGGCTGCTTCTATGGCGGCGTTTAACCCCAGCATTTTGGTCTCATCAGCTATTTGTTTAATAAATGCCAGGACTTCGTTTATTTCTTCCGATACGTTGTAGATCTCGGTTACATTATGGTTTAGAACCTGCTGGTTGGTAGTAACCTGTGACGCTGACGCCGCCATTTCCTCAATTACGGACGATATTTGTTCCAGCCCGGAAGTTAAGTTGTTGGCCATTTCTTTTAAATCGGTTGCATGCTGACGGGGCAACCCCATACCAAAAGTACCGACTAGCTCATCCCCATCAAATATGGGATAAGTCAGCACTTGTACCGGCTTGCCGTAGAATTCAGCTGGAAGGTCCCTTATTACAGGTTTTTTGGTATTAATGGCTTCCTGTGAGGGCGATCCTTCTTTAATAGGGGAACCTACAACGATATCCGGGAACCCGAATTTTTTCGAATCATAGCGGTAGGCAAAGTCAGTCAGGCTGGTAATAAATAGAGTTGCGCCCTCAGGGAACATCTCGCCTATAAGCGGAGCAAAGTCATTGAAGGCAGCAGCTAAAGGGTGTATGCGTGGAAACATTATAATAGTACTGCCGACTATATCGTCCCCGTCAATTATGGGGTTGGCAATCATAAGCGCACGCGTGCCGTAAACACTGCGGGGGATATTTTCGCGTTCTTCTTTTTTATTTTGCATGCACTGGTATGGGGCTCCGCCGGTCCTTACTTTCACTCCAACTACAAACTTGGGAATGTCAAACGAAGCCGATGCCAGTTTCCAATTAACACATTCCCGGTCAGTGGTAGCAAAAATTACACCGCCAGGGATTAGATCAATCATCGAAGCAGCTAATTGTTTCCAAACTTCAGCTTTTTCCACTGTTATTATCATTGTTGATACCCCCTTAAATATTTATGTAACTAACCGAGAATCTTATCTGCGTTAAGCAGAATAAGAAGTCTGTTATCAAATCTGGCTACGCCTAAAATATATTCGATACGGATGCCGGTGCCGATATTATCTGCGGGTACAATACGTTCATCCGCAATGTTTATGACCTCTGATACCTCGTCTACGATCAGGCCTATCCTTTTGCCTCCTATTTCAATAACTATGATCCTGGTATCATCGGTAATATCAGAATCAATTAACATGAATTTTTTCTTGGTATCGACTACAGGAATTATACAGCCTCGCAAGTTAATGATTCCCAGGATATAATCAGCGGTATTGGGCAGCCTGGTTATGGCCGGCAGCCTGATGATTTCCTGTACCTTGCCTATTTCTATTCCATATTCCTCTTTTCCCAGGGAAAACACTACCGATTGCATATTTTTATTGATACCTGTCTGCATTTCTATTCCTCCCGGCATAAGCATTTTGGATTTATTGCCAAGATTGATTAAATCCTGGATACTAGTTTTTCATTACTTTAAACCACTGCCTTGTCGGACATTTTCTATAAAGCCTGGTTATGGTCTGAACCTCCTTTCAATCAGGGCAATAGGCACTCATAATCTGCAAGGCGTCAGCCTGGCAGTAACCCTGGCTTCCAGCAAAATCTTACCGCTCTTGATCATACAATCATCTTGTTAATACTAAAGAAAAAACCATAAACGTTCTTCTAAACGGTTTATTATTTCTAAAAGCTGTTCTATATTTATAGGTTTACGCAAATAAGCACATATCGTATTGTCAATATCCGAGGTCAATTCTGGTTTGTCATATCCTGAAATCAGGATTGTATTTACGGCTTGACCGCCGGGAGAACGTTTAATCTGGGATATCAGCTCTATTCCCGACATTGCAGGCATTTGAACATCACTGATAACCAGGTGAAATTTCTCCTGGCTGAATCTGTTCAGGGCCTTCATTCCATTGCTGCATTCTATGACATGGTGTCCGTTATTTTTTAGGAAACGGGCTATACTCGACCGGCTTAATTCATCATCATCAACTAAAAGTATTTTCAAATAACTCACCTCTCGATTTCGGCAACCGGTAACAATGTGGAGTGGGGATTTCATTTGTTTTTCATTAATTTAATAAAACTTATTGCAAAAGATATGCCAATAGTCACAAATAATAAAAGATGCCCACAAAATATGCGACCAACAAAAAAGGGACGTTAAATGTCCCCAATGTAATAGGTTTTTTTATGGTATAAAATTAGACAATAGGACAAAAGTTAACACTGTTATAGGCGCTAAGTCCTTAATCCATATGTTTAAGCCGGTAAACAAGAGAACTGCGCGAAATCCCGAGATAACGAGCTGTCTCGGTTTTGTTGCCATTATGCATATCCAGGGCCTTGCGAATAATGCGGTTGATGAACTGTTCCAATGGCAGACCCTGGGAAGGAAGTATAAAATGACTCTCATTAAGATTGAGAACAGCCTCGGACGCAGCTTTAGAATTTTGATGCTGAATACTATCAAGGTGGTGGAGTTTAAGCTTATTATCGTCCCACATTACAACCGCTCTTTCAATAGTATTTTTTAATTCCCTGACGTTGCCCGGCCAATTATACGATAATAGTACTTCACGTGCATCCCTGGAAATTGTCTTAAATCTTTTACATTTTTCACGGGCAAATTTAAACAGAAATGCTTCTGCCAGCGGGATGATTTCTTCTGTCCGTTCGCGCAGGGGAGGTATTATTATTTTTCCCGTATTCAGACGGTAGTAAAGATCTTCCCTAAAAGCTCTTTTAGCAACCATGTTTAGTATGTCACGATTGGTAGAACAAATAATACGCACGTCAGCTTGGATAACCTTCAGACCACCTACCCGGTAGTATTCTTTTTCTTCCAGAACACGCAGCAGTTTTGCCTGGTCTTCTGCCGGTATTTCAGTTATTTCATCGAGAAAAAGGGTTCCTTCTTGTGCCAGGTCCAGCTTGCCTTTATTTCCTTTAGGCAGACCTCCTGTAAAAGCACCCGCTTCATAACCGAACAATTCACTTTCAAACATATTATGGGGAATAGACGCACAATTAAGACCGATAAAAGAGGTAGTAACCCCGCCTTCACCATAATGTATATAACGGGCCACTACTTCCTTGCCAGTTCCAGTCTCGCCCTCGATAAGAACTGGTATGGAGCGGTCCTTATGTAATATGCTGGCCTGTCTGAATACCCTTTTCATAGTATCAGAAAAGACTACGATTTCATTAAGACCTATGGCCTGAGAATAAGCCTTGCGAAGTGTTAACAGTTCCGCTTTCGTTTCACGGGTAGCAACATCCACAGCAGCAGCAAAACGGGTGGTTAAAATTTCATTTTCTCGTTTCATAGACTGGTGTTCGGCTACCCGCCTGGTTAGTATGACCAATTCATTGACATCAATGGGTTTAAGCAGGTAGTCATAAGCCCCGGCCCTCAAAGCCTCAATGGCAGTATCCTGGTCGCTGTAGGCAGTGAACAGAACCACATATACATCAGCCAGGCCCGGTGTGCTGTGGATTTTTCTCATCAGGTCAATCCCTGACATGCCTGGCATACGATTATCAGTAAGAACGAGGTGGAATTCAGCCGTTAGCAAGGTTTCGAGGGCCGCGTATCCGTTTTCCCGATCAATAACCGTGTGTCCTAATCTTCGCAGGAACATAGCCAGATATTCTCTGTTAGTTTGTTCGTCATCAACAAGTAAAATATTCAACTGAAATCACCTTTTGGTTTTCTTTATGACTTATTTGGGGTGAATTCCTCCCAGACTGGCAGTTCGATATGAAATGTTGCTCCTCCTCTGTCATTGTTGAATACCCCGATCCTTCCGCCTATACTTTTTACAATAGATTCAACAATAGCCAATCCTAATCCTGTGTTTTCTCCAATATCTTTTGTACTATAAAAAGGCTGAAATATGCGGTCAATTTGTTCATTACTTATTCCCGTGGCATTATCAACAACCTCGAGAATCACTTTATTCTTTATCAGGCGGGTATTACAATGGATTTCCTTATCGGATTTTTTAACTTTATCCAATGCCTGTATGGCGTTTTCTAAAAGATTTTTAATCATAGTAACAAGCCAGTTAAGATCTCCAGGAACCTGGGGCAGGTTTTCCGACAAATCCAGTTGTACGCAGATTCCATCGGCGGATAACCGAAATTCAAATATGCTCACGGAAATATGTACAGCGTCATTTAAATTACAAGGCCTGAAATCCGCAACCTGCCTCTTGCGTGTAAATGAACGGATTTGAACAATGGTTTTTTCTATACGGTTTACCTCTTTGGAAATATACTGGAGGGTTTTAATTAACTCCATCGCGTCCGCTGAACCTTCAGTATTATAAAAATAAAGCATACTCTCAACCAGAAGCTTTATAGCGTTGACGGGCTGGGTAATCTCATGAATAATACCTGCTGATTCTGAGTTTAACATTAGTAAACGGTATACTTTATCTATTTGATCTTTTAATTCCTGTCTTTCTTCTGCCAGTTTAAATTGTTCGGTAATATCGGTTAGTATGCTTAAGAGACATGTTTCACCATTGATATCGATTTTTTCGGCAGAATATAGTCCCTGTCTTATCTCACCAGACTTTGTTACAAAAAGTATTTCCATATCCCGAACCGTATCGTTCTCTGTAATTATCTTTTTCATTTCAAAACGTTGATTTGGATCATACCAGAATCCCAACTCAGACGATGTTGTGCCTAATATTTCCTCTTTTGAATATCCAACAAAACGACAAAAACTATCGTTCACGCTGATAAATCTGCCCTCTTCAAAAGTTGTTATGCTCATTGTCAGAGGAACAGCATTATATGCCTTTGAGAAGCGGTCTTCGGAAAAAAATAAGGCTTCTTCAACCCTTTTGCGATCAGTCATATTTTCGCTGTCATTCATTGTGCACATCATACATAATCCCTTATTATTTCAATAGTTGGTATACATTTTCGATAATGATCGATTATTTCCTGCAATGTCCAGGTTATATCTTTTTGATTCGCAGCCAATAGAAAAAAATACACCTCTGTAATAAAGCAGAGGTGTATTGAATATGGAAAGACTGCAAGACACGGTTTCAACGCAGCACCAGCTGGTGGCTGCAGCCTGCGACCCTTTTTCGTTAATCAATACTGATACGGTAATTTTGCGGCGGAGTTTCCTCCAGCTTAGGCAGAATAATTTTCAGCACTCCGTCTTTATAGTCTGCCTTAACCCTTTTATCATCCACATTTTCCACATAAAAACTGCGCCGGAAAGTACCCATTCTTCTTTCTCGTCTTACATAATTATCCTTTTCTTCGTTAATTTCTTCTTTCTTTTCAGCAGAAATAGTCAAAGTATTGTCTTTCAGCTCTACTACAATTTCATCTTTTTTCATACCGGGCAATTCAGCTTCAACGATAAATTCCTGGCCGTTTTCCCTAATATCTGCTTTAAAAGAGGGAGCAAAATCAAAAAAATCGTTATCGAAGAACTCCCGTAACAGTGCACGGCCAAAATCTCCGCCAACCAAATCCCCTCTACTCCGTCTGAAAGGTGTCAGATCAAACATCTTATCGTCCTCCTTTTTAATTAATTATGTTTTCAATAATTATTATAAACAAAAGTCAAAGAAAGTCAAATAAAATATCCATAAATATTTCTTGCCTTTGTATAGTTTTTCCCCTGAAAGAAAAGAATATGAAGCAGCAATTTCAGGGAGTGATAGGAATTTGCGCAGAATTGGCAAGATTACGGGTATAATATTGGCCCTATTATTAATAACCACCTGTTTTAATCCCCAGGTTCACGCCTTATTAAGTCTGCCTGATCACCAGCAGATGGTGGTGGGAGAAAGCAGTCATATCAAAATACGGCTCCCTGCTCAGCTGGCAAACAGTCTGGTTATGCAGGTAATCAACCCATCGCGTAACGTATTCGCACCTCAAGAAGAACTGCCTGTTACAATAAATCGGGATGTTTCCGGCTATGAAATCGTTGCCTTGAAACCTGGCAAAGCAATGTACAACTGCGTTTATTAGGATATATTCCGTTAAAATCTATCTCCATAGAAACTTTGCCGCCACGGCGGGTTGTGGTTGGCGGCCACTCTGTGGGAGTGATGCTTCAGTCCCGGGGCATTATGGTAGTTGGATTTGCCCCGGTCATGACTGGCGCTGGAGAAAAGAACTACCCTGCTCGTGACAGCGGCGTTGAAATAGGAGATCTTATTATGAAAGTCGATGGTAAAAACGTAACCAGCGAAAACGACCTGGCCCAAATGATAGATTCCCATTCTGATGATAACCTGACCCTTACTATTAAAAGGCAGCAGCATTATATTTCACTGCCGGTTAAAGCTATACCTTGTAAGGAAACAGGACGCAAACGCATAGGTTTATTCGTCAGAGACGGCATAATGGGGGTGGGAACCTTAAGCTTTTGGGACCCTGAGAGCAATGCTTTCGCAGCCCTGGGTCATATAATAATCGATGCTGATACCAGGCAGGGTGTAGACGTATTACAGGGAAAGATTGTAAGCGCTTCTATCCAAACCGTAAAACCCGGCAAACCTGGACAGCCCGGTGAAAAAATCGGAATTTTTAACAGCTCTGGACCGATAGAAGGTAAAATTGAAAAAAATAGTTATTCCGGTTTGTTTGGAGAGACTACTCGAGAGGTTAATAACCCTCTGTTGAAATATCCCCTTGAAGTGCCTATGCACATCAGGTTAAGGAAGGGAGGGCACAAATCTACACAGTTATCAATGGTGATGATATAGAACGTTTTGACGTTAATATAGAAAAAGTCTATCCGGCCCGTAAGAATGGCAAAGGTATGGTAATCAAGGTTACTGATCCCAGGCTTTTAAGTATTACCGGGGGCATAGTACAGGGTATGAGCGGCAGTCCAATTGTCCAGGATTCACGGATTGTGGGAGCGGTGACTCATGTTTTCCTTAATGATCCCGAACGAGGTTATGGAATATTTATGGATAATATGCTGTCAGAATTAGATGAACGTCATGGTATGTTAAATAACTTTCGACAAATAGATGATAATAATAAACTCCATAAGATAGTCTCTTAAACGAATTTATATATATAAATTAACAAAAAGCTATACATTTCAATGTGTATTTATGTGTATCATTATGGTAAGCACTGAAAAATTATAGGTTAATTTGATAGAAAAAAAAAAGAGGAAAAGCCCGTCCTACCGTCGAAAAGCGTTAACTAATAGAATTTAGAAGCTTTATAAAGCGATGAGGGGGAATTAATCTAGATGTACGGAGAATCAAATCCAATTAAGGTTCTCATTGCCGATGACAACCGGGAATTTTGTGGAATCCTCAAGGACTATTTCTCCAACGACCCTGATTTTGAAATGATCGCAGTATGTGCCAACGGTATGGAGGTGCTTGATGTAATAGAAAAACAACCCGTGGAAGTTCTTGTATTAGACCTGATTATGCCCTATATGGATGGGATAGGGGTTCTGGAGAAAATTAATCAGCTGCACCTGGAAAAACGGCCTAAGATAATTATTCTTACCGCTTTCGGCCAGGAAAACATTACCCAGAGAGCAGTGCAACTGGGAGCGGATTATTACATACTTAAACCGTTTAATCTGCAGGTTCTGGGAGACCGGGTTCGCCAGGTCGCCAGGGATGTACGTCCGCGTACTGAGAATGTGTCTGCGCCTTCCACTTATCATTTGCCGACTATGCCCGCTAAAAACCTGGAAGTTGAAGTTACCAAGGTTATCCATGAAATTGGCGTACCGGCTCATGTTAAGGGCTATCAATATCTGCGTGATGCTATTATGCTGGTGGTAGAAGAGATTAATTACCTGGGGGCAGTAACAAAAGAACTCTATCCTACCATCGCCCAGAAGTACGATACGACCCCCAGCAGGGTGGAAAGAGCTATCCGTCACGCTATTGAACTGGCCTGGGACCGTGGTGACATCGATAAAATCAATAAGGTTTTTGGTTATGCTGTCAGCGGTGAACGCGGCAAACCTACCAATTCTGAATTTATTGCTATCATAGCTGATCGTTTGCGTCTAGAAAGCAAAGTAAGTTAAGGTTTGAATTTAACGGGGATTATTCAGGTTAAAGCTAAATACTGGATGGGTTCAGATTAAGGTTTCAATTTAGCACCATACCTCTTGTTTATTGCAGAAACTGTTATGTGCAATAAGCAAGAGGTTTTTTAATGTTTACTATAAGGCATAGCATACTTATTCATTTTTACGTTGTGCTTAATTGTGGTAATATTAGTTTCGAATAGACTGTTATACGGGTTATATTATCTTAAAAGATACTCTTATCAGTTGGTTATAGGATTTTAGAGGTGAAAACTAATGTTAGCAAAAGGTCGGGTTAAACTTGACCGGCGTACGAAAAATCTGGTTAAACGTTTGCGTAAAAACGACATAGCAGTTATTGATCATGATGATATCGATGAAGTGGCAGCCAATTCTTTGATTGATATAAGGCCGCAGGCATAATAAACGTGCAGCCATCTATTACCGGACGTTACCCGGCTAAAGGCGCATATAAGATATTGAAGGCTGGAATACCCATATTAGATGAGACCGGCCCCGAGGTATTTGAGAATCTGCGTGAGGGAAATTTGATAGAGATACGCGCCAATAAGGTCTATGCGGGTAAACGATGTATTGCAGAAGGACGGGAACTGTGCCTTGACGATGTGCAGTTAAAATTGAGACAAGCCAACGAGAATGCTCAGAGAGAACTGGACCGTTTTGTAGAAAACACCTTGGAATATGCTTTAAAGGAAAAAGATATTTTATTAGGTAATTTGGAAGTTCCGATACTTGATACTCATATCCTTAACCGTCATGTGTTGATTGTAGTTCGCGGCAGCAGTTATAAAGAGGATTTAAAAGCCATTAAGTGGTATATTGAAGATGAAAATCCGGTTTTAATAGGTGTGGATGGAGGCGCTGACGCCCTGATGGAATTTGGGCTCAAGCCCGACATCATCGTTGGCGACATGGATAGTGTTTCGGATGATGCTCTCCGTTCGGGAGCGGAGATAGTGGTTCATGCCTATGCTGATGGAAAGGCTCCTGGTTTGCAGCGGGTTGAGGAAATGGGATTAGAAGCCAGGATTATTCCTATGCCTGGTACCAGCGAAGATGCCGCCATGATCCTGGCGTGGGAATATGGAGCCAGTTTGATAGTGGCGGTAGGCTCACATTCCAATATGATAGATTTTCTGGAAAAAGGCCGCAAAGGCATGGGCAGCACGTTTTTGGTGAGGCTTAAAGTAGGATCAATATTAGTAGATGCCCGGGGGGTTAGCCAATTGTACAAACACAGCCTGCAGACCAGGTATTTGGCGCAATTGTTCGTAGCCGCCCTGGTACCTATTTCTATTATCTTATGGGTATCCCCCGCTACCAAACCATTTTTCCGTCTGCTGTCACTGCAGCTTAAACTGCTGTTTAGTTTATAGAGAACTTAATTTATGTAATTGGTTTGACATAAAATTGTTCTTGGGCGGGAGTGTTTTTATGATTGACCTGAAATATCATATTGCTTCAATTGTAGGTATATTTTTAGCCCTGGGTATGGGTATCCTTATCGGCAGTACCATTGTTGGTGATAATCTGTTGGTAGACCAGCAGAAAAAGGTCATTGACCGCCTCGAAGAACAATTTTATGCGCTAAGGTCTAAAGAAGAAGAAATGACCAGGGATAACCAGTATAAGGGAGAGATAATCAATAAATATGAGAACTACGGACAGGCTATGCTGCCGGTTCTGGTCAAAGGACAACTTAAAGACTACCGGGTTGCGGTTGTGGTCTCTGGCGACAGCGATGTGCCGCCGGGTATGCTGAATGCACTTTCCATGGCCGGAGCGCAGGTGGTTTCTAAGAGTGTTGTCTTATCTGAAATGAATCTTAAGAATGTTGATTTGCGAAACCGCTTAATTGATTATTACCACCTGGAGAAAAAATCGTCTTCTGATACACTGCGTTACCATGTAGCTGCCAGTGTGGGAATACTGGTGACGGGAGAGAAAGACCCTGAGCTCGGCAGTTTTTTACAGCAGAATGACCTGGTTAAGTTCAGCGGTGAAGGCGGTCCGGTTAATGCGGTTATATTGGTAGGGGGAGCCAACAACCTGTCGGCTGTATTTGCGGACAGTTTTGACCGCGGCTTGATTCAATCCCTGCAAAGCCAGCAAATTAAGGTATTCGGGGTGGAAAACTCACGGGTCAGCTATTCCTACATGGAGAGCTACCAGAAGGAAGATATTACTACTATTGATAATGTGGATTTGAGTCCCGGGCAGGTCTCGTTGATAATGGCTATGAACGGTCAGCCGGGACGCTATGGCATGAAAGCCAGTGCTCAGAAATTTATGCCGGCCCTGCCGGTAAATGCTGCTATTGAACAATAAATGGTTATGTACTATACTTTCTCGCTCAAATTTGCATCAAATACGAAAATTGTGTTATGCATAGGTAATGGTAATGAACTATATAATAATGGGGGCTTGTGGTGTCTTCAATAACTGTGGTGATTCCAGCCTATAATGAAGAAGCTAGAATAGCTGCTACCATACGGGCAGTGCAGACCATACCCGGTGTTGAGCAGCTTTTTGTCATAAATGACGGCTCAACTGATGATACTTCACTCATAGCCAGACAGGAGGGGGCTGCAGTAATAGACTTATATCCTAACCGGGGTAAGGGCGGGGCTATGAACGCATCCCTGGACAGGATTGACAGTGATATAGTGGTGTTTTTGGATGCGGATTGGGGAAGGCTGCAGCTGAAGCACATAAAATTATCCAACCGGTTTTAGAAGGCAGATGCGATCTGGCAATAGCCGCTTTTCCTCCTCCAACTAAAAAGGGGGGATTTGGCTTGGTAAAAGGAACTGCAGGCTGGGCCTTAAAACGTGCGGGACTGCCAAATTCTACTGCCCCTTTAAGCGGGCAGCGGGCCATGAACCGTCAGGCCCTGAAAATTTTGGCTCCATTTTATGAGGCTTATGGGGTGGAACTGGGTATGACCTTAAAAGCTTTGCGTTATGGACTGCGGGTGATGGAAGTATCCACAACCATGAGCCATAAAGAAACCGGACGTGATTTGCAGGGTTTTTTACATCGGGGAAAACAGTTTAAGGATGTAATTAAAGTCCTTCTGGCGGTTAGGAGGGATAAAATTTGAACATCTCCATAAACCTTTTATGGGCATTGGCAGCAGGGCTGCTGGTGGAGGTTATCGTCCTGCATTTTTTGATGGGGATGCTGGAACGCAGCGGAGCGGTCAGGGCTAATTATCTGGGTGTGGATATTCCGGTTAGTGCTGGTATGAGTTTCCCTATAACCATAATCGTTGTGTTTATTTTATTTGCTTTGTTTTCATGCTACCAACCGAGATACCATGTTTTTATATTTGGCCTGACAGCCATAAGTTTTTTGGGTTTTATTGATGATATGTTGGGACGTCGTGATACCCTGGGATTTAAGGGACATATCGGCGAACTTTTGCGGGGTCGCATGACTACCGGCGGGCTGAAAGCCACGGGTGGCTTTATAATAGCCTTTTTTATTGCCTTCTTCAGTTCACACGGGATGTTATCCATTTTATTAAATACATTACTGATTGCACTTTTTACTAATCTGCTTAATCTCTTTGATCTTCGGCCGGGCAGAGCGGTAAAGGCATATCTGTTTTTCCTCCTGGTTATTTTATTATCAGCGCACTTTCAAATCGATTACTTAATATATGTTCCCCTGCTGGGGGCGGTGCTCTGGTATTTTCGTTATGATCTTAAGGCTCGCGTAATGATGGGGGATGCGGGGTCAAATGTACTGGGCCTGGCTCTAGGTTATTATGCCATGATAGCATTGCCGTTATCAATGAGAATAGGGATGCTGGTTTTTCTGATTGCCATACACATCTATACGGAAAAATATTCCCTTACATCCACCATAGAGAAAGTATCTTTTTTAAAGTGGTTGGATAATCTGGGAAGGAAAAACTGGGGTTGATTTGAGTCAAGATCTGTATTGATCAAGCGTTAATACCATATTTATTTGGGAGTGATACAGGATGATTAACCAGGACAGACTGTTAAAAAGCTTTATCCAAATGGCGGAAACCGGTTCTCCATCGGGAAAAGAGGGCAGATTCAGGGATTTGTTGATAGAGGAATTTGCCTCCGGGGATTGAAGGCTGAGGAAGATGGGCTGGTAAGGTTTTAAATGGCGAATCCGGCAATTTACTGGTCAGGATAAAAGGCAATACCGATAAGGACCCTCTGCTTTTCGTTGCTCATATGGATACGGTGGAACCGGGTCAGAATATTAAGGTTACAGTTGACGAAGGAATAGTTAGAAGCAGCAAAGACAGTATTTTAGGAGCAGATGACAAAGCCGCGATAGCCGCCTTACTGGAGGTTGTGGACGTGCTCAGGGAAAACGATCTGCAGCATCCTCCCCTGGAGTTGCTTTTCACAGTGGGAGAAGAACAGGGCTTGCAAGGCGCCAGGCTATTTGATTTCAGTCGGCTGCAAGCAAAAATGGCTTATGTGCTTGATTCCGGAGGATCACCTGGAAGCATAGTGATAAAATCACCCTGCCAGAATGAGATAGAATATAGAGTTCACGGGCGAGCCGCTCATGCCGGGATAAACCCGCAAGACGCATAAACGCCATTCAGGCGGCAGCCAGGGCACTGGCTGCTATGCCCTGCGGGCGCATCGATGCTGAAACTACCTGTAATTTTGGCCAGATCGAAGGGGGAACAGCCCGTAATATTGTGGCGCCTTTCTGCCGCATTAAGGGTGAAGCCCGCAGTTTGCAAAGAGACAAACTGGATAAACTGACTGAAGAACTGAAAAGCATTTTTATAAATCAGGTTGAGGAGCTTGGAGGGCAGGCTGAAGTAGAGATAACATTTCTGTATCCCGAGATTCAACTGGACCCAGGTGAAGAGGTAGTTGCCCTGGCGGTTAAGGCCGCCCAGAGCATAGGCCTTAAGCCCCAATTAATCAGCACCGGCGGAGGCAGCGACGCCAGTATAATAAATGGAGTCGGCATACGCTGTGCTAATCTGGGTACGGGCATGAGCGCTGTGCATACCTGTGATGAATACATCAGCATCAAAGATCTGGTTGATAATGCCCGGCTGGTTTTGGCGATATTAGGTGAATTTAACCAGGGTAAACATTAGACAAAGATTAACAATGGTTATAACAGACTTGCAACTGTGGGGTAAGACAAAAAGCAGAATATGAATTGTATTGACATGGAGGCAGAATGATAGAGGTAGGAAAAGGCACAATTATAAAAGAATTATTCAGCCGTCCGGGGATAAGGGCATTTTCTGTTGAAGTCGCAGGGCGGGAAGAAAAGTGCATCTTATATCCGGATTTAACCGGAGAAGTACAGCCGGGAGATACAGTGCTGTTGAATACTTCTGCAGTATCCCTCGGACTGGGAAGCGGAGGCTATCATTATATAATAGCCAATTTAAACGGTCAGACAAAATCTATGCAGGCCGGCGGGCATATAATGAAACTGCGTTATACCCCAATGCAGGTAAAAGTACTAAGCGTAGAGGAGGAAGAGAGCCTCATCACCTTGACATGCTGGCTGCTGACAGTCTCGAATCTACGCCGGTTCTGGTGGCGACGCTTCATTCCATGCTGGCTCCAATGTGCATCCATCTCCATGACCTTGGTTTAAGAGTTGTCTATGTGATGACAGATGGCGCCGCACTGCCGATTTCTTTCAGCCAGAATGTAGATTGGCTGAAGCGGCAAGGAATCCTGGCAGCAGCTGTTACCTGCGGGCATGCTTTCGGCGGGGACCTGGAAGCGGTGAATATTTATTCAGGTTTACTGGCGGCCAGGAAAGTCGCCGGGGCTGATGTAATAATTGTCAGTATGGGCCCGGGAATCGTTGGTACTGGAACCCGCTGGGGATTTACGGGCATCGAACAGGGTGAAATACTGAATGCGGCAGATACCCTGGGAGGAAAGCCTGTAGTTGTGCCGCGTATTAGTTTTGCTGATCCGAGGCCCAGACACCGGGGAATCAGCCATCATACCCTGACGGTGCTCTCCAGGGTGTGCCGAACAAAGGCGGTTTTGCCGCTGCCTGAATTAGAAGAAAACAAGATGAGTATGGTTTTGGGGCAGCTTCTCAATGACAGGCTCTTTGAACGTTATGACGTGTGCCTGGAAAATACGCCGGAGTTGCTGAAACGGCTGGAAACATGCGGCCTGCGCATCACTACCATGGGCCGCAATGTTGAGGAGGAAAAGGAATTCTTCTTATCACTGGGCGCCGCAGCTCAGGCCGCTTATCGTTTATTTAAGGGTGAAAACCTGCGCAAGATCAACCTGGCGTAGGGCCGAATTGCCACTGTTTGCCCTCATCTGTTGTCCATCTGTGGCTGATTAATTCCTAATTCAAAGATAAGCGCAGATATTCGGCCAGGGTTATATGACCGGGCCATTGGGAAATAAAGTCTTTGAATTCCCGGACCGTACCATGAAAGAGTAAGCCCTGCTTTTTAACATAATATACCAATTGTTATCACCTCGATGGCAGTTTATGCAGATCGGGACTATCCTATGCCTGTTTAACTTATCTTTTGTGAAAGGGGTTAGGAGATGAACTTTACCGAAAAAACCAAAGACTCAAAGGACATATTCTCGGGACGAATCATTAAGGTTCGCGTTGATACAGTAGAACTCCCTGACGGAAGAGAAAGCACCCGGGAGATCGTAGAACACAGCGGAGCGGTAGCTGTTCTGGCCGTAGACGATAAGAAAAACCTTATTATGGTGCGGCAGTACCGCAAACCGTTGGAACGGGTGCTTTTGGAAATCCCGGCTGGAACTTTGGAAAGAGATGAAGAACCACTTTTGTGCGCTCAGCGGGAATTGGAAGAAGAAACTGGATTTCTCGCGGAAAAATGGGATTACCTTCTTTCGTATTATAGTGCTCCGGGTTTTTGCGATGAACAACTGCATTTATATATTGCCCAAGGTCTTAAGACAGGTGTGGCCAGGCCGGACGGCGATGAATTCTTGGAAACGGTTGCAGTTCCAATAGAAGAAGCATATGATATGATTTTCCAAGGTCATATTATCGATGGCAAGAGTATTATAGGAATACAATACGTCTATAATTTGATGGTGGAGAGATAAATTGCGGCGTATTTACGGCGATCTTCATATTCATATCGGGCAGGCGGGAGGAAAACCGGTAAAAATAACCGCTTCTCGCAAACTCGATTTGTATTCGATTCTGTTTGTCCATGCTCCCCGCAAGGGATTAGAGATGGTGGGGGTAGTGGATGCTGGCAGCCCCCTGGTTTCCTATGAAATAACACAAATGCTGGCTGACGGAGTTTTGAAAGAACTCCCCGGAGGTGGTTTTTTAGCCAGCAGCGGGGTTTTGCTTATTGCCGGCAGTGAGGTGGAAAGCCGCGAAGGCATACATTCTGTTCTTTATTTCCCTACCCTGGCCAGTATACACAAGTTTCAGCAATATATGCAGTCAAGAATCAAGAACATGAGTTTGTCCACACAGAAAGCCAGGGTTTCATTGCCGGAGCTTATCAACCTGTCTATTGTCTTGGATGCTGCTTTTTGTCCCGCTCATGTTTTTACACCGCACAAAGGAATATATGGCGCCTGGACTGCACGAATAACACAGGAATTAGGCCGGGAGGCCGCCATGATTAAGACTATTGAATTGGGACTGAGCGCTGATACAGATATGGCTGATCTTATTGCAGAAACCAGGGGTTTTACCTTCATATCCAATTCCGATGCTCACTCGGGTGACAAGATTGGGCGTGAATATAACCTTTTTCGTATGGGGGACAAGAATTTCCTGGAATTAAAATACTGCCTGGAAAACCACAATGAGAGGCGGATACTGGCCAACTACGGGATGGATCCGCGTCTAGGCAAGTACCATCGCAGTTATTGCCCGGCTTGTGACTTGATTATGGAATCCCCTCCTCCAGTTTTGACATGTCCGCAGTGTGGCAGACAAGGTTTGGTTACAGGGGTTCTGGACAGGGTTGTCAGTATATCTGATTATGATGAATCCCGCCATCCGGTGGGGCGTCCACAATACAATTACCGGGTGCCGTTGCGCGAACTTCCAGGGGTTGGACCTGGATTGGAGCAGAAGCTGCTTGCATTTGCCGGGAGTGAAATTTCGCTGCTGGAAGAGGCCAGCCTGGATGATATAAAGCGATTGGCCGGAGAAAATGTTGCCGCCATGATAGGTAAAATGCGTCTGGGTCGTTTGGAAATTATTCCGGGAGGAGGAGGCCGGTATGGAAAGGTCAAAAAGGATAATTGTCAGCAGTGATGCCAGCGGAGCCTTTCACGCGGCTCGTGAGGGCTTTCTGGTGGTTGTTGTCGATGTTATTGATATGTCAACTACTCTGGAAAGCGCTCTGGATTCGGGAGCTTATGCGGTATTGGGTGCCAGTCCGGATTTTACCCGTGCTCCGGTTAACGTGGCTCCAGAGAAGATTGGGCGGGAAGCGGCTCAGCTCGCCCGTGAGGCAGGGAGCGGTATTATAGTGATTTCTGAACCCCGGGTTGGAAAAGATAATGAACGCCTGGCCCGCTGTCAGAAGCTTATTCGAGGCATAGAACAGGAAAAGGGATTTGTAGAAGCCGTATTACCCAATCTGGGAGCGGAAACACCACGGCTTTTGGAGATGAAAGGCCGGGTGGTAGTGGCGGTAACGGATACCGGGGGGGTTGCTTATGACGCGGCCTATACAGCCGGAGGCCGGGTTACAACAGGTACCATTGCCCGGACCTTAAAACATAAAGGAACCCAACCTGCTCAGATAGCCGCTCGCCGCGCGCAAGAACTGCTAAGGGATGATGACCCCGGAATTGCAGTAATCGCGGCCAGCAGCAATTCTTTGGAGGACGTTTTGGCAGCTCAATATATAGCCAACCTGCTGCTGCCAAGTTAACAGCCCAATTTAATACAGCCTCAACTACGATTTGACACAGTATGCGGCAAAGCGGAAAGATATACAATTTATATCCGCTGCGAAACTAATAATATAGCGGTAAAACCGGAGTTAAATAAACTCCGGTTTTCTATTTTCTGCATAAATCTAGTGGGATTTAAATATTATTTGGCATAGAAAATTTACGGTTCCATTCGGTAAAAACATTAAATATAACCTACGGCCGGCAAGGAGACAGACTATGAAACTCAAAACCAGGATAAAACAACATCTGAAAGAAAACCGGGTGCAGTATTTCATTGTTCTCTTCTTTTTTATTGCCGGGATTTTTTGCGGGGACTATAGAACTGCAGATCTGGACGGAGGAGTAAGATTACACCTGCTGAAGCTGATTGAAGATTACTTGAAAGGGGGAATACATGGGAGCACAGGCGGGAGCGGGATCTTATGGGCGGCTTATTTGTCTCAGGTTAAAACCCTGCTGGCGGTATGGTTTCTGGGTTTGACTGTGATTGGTCTGCCTTTAATATTGACAGTTATTCTGCTTAGAGGATTTTCCTTGGGATTTACCTGGAGTTTTCTAATACATGAACAGGCCCAAAAAGGAATTGCTATCGGGGTTCTATCTATACTGCCGCAAAACCTGGTGTATATTCCTCTGCTGCTGGTGTGGTCGGTAGCAGCTTTGAATTTTTCAGTATTTATTATCAGAAACCGCAATGCGAACCTTTTGTCTTTGTGGCGAGGGGTGATCGCCTATACCATGCTAATGTTTGTTTTTTCAGGTATTCTTCTGATTGGTTCATTTATCGAAGCCTACCTGTCACCGTGGCTCCTGTCCCTGGTTCTCAGTTAAGCAGGGGAAATGGGCTTCAATTTTTAGAGATGATTAGAAGGGATGATTAGGATGATTATTGTAGTGGGTGAATGGAAAAAGAAAGCTGCCAAAATCCTTGCAGTATTGGTTATTATCGGGGTATTTACCGCTTCCGTGCCTTTTTTAACCGGTAAACTGCATAAACATGTTCCAACTGTTGGGGCCTGGTTCAAGGATGAACACCCCAGCGGCAATCCTATGCGGGTGGAAAAAAAGATTGATAAAAATAACCGGCAAACAAGTGACAAAAAAAAGTTTGATCAAATACTGGATCAGTTTGTTTTTAAACTGCAGGATTTTTATCAGGATAAATAAAAGCAGGAAAATACGCCTCGCCTGTCAAAACTAAAAAAGATACAGGAGGGGCTCATGGATAAAATTATATCAGGCTTTATTGATTATTTGAATTTTGAAAAAGGATTGTCAGCGAATACGCTGGCTGCCTACCGCCGGGATCTGGAGAAATTCGGTCGCTATTTGCAGGCAAATGATGAAAGTATTTCGCTGCATGAAGTGGAAAAAAAAGACGTTATGGCTTTTTTATCCTGGCAGCTTGATCAGCAGGCGTCCTATGCCACTGCGGCCAGAAGCCTTTCCAGTCTCAAAACCTTTTACAAATACCTGCTGATGGAGAACCAAATCAGCAGTAACCCTACGCAGGACCTGGAGACGCCCAAAGTAAAACGCAAGCTTCCCATGGTTCTTTCCATAGAAGAAATAGACAGGTTGATGCAGCAGCCAATGTGGTTCTGCCTTTGGGTTTACGGGATCGGGCCATGCTGGAACTAATGTATGGTACAGGTATAAGGGTTACGGAAATGCTTAACCTGCAGATTGAAGATTTGCATGCTATGGCAGGCTTCCTGCGTTGTTTTGGCAAGGGCAGGAAAGAGCGGATTATCCCGGTTAATCAGACTTCCATAGATTGGATACAAAGATATCTGACGCGGGGGCGAAATCTTATAGTTAAAAACCACCTGGAGAGGACCCTGTTTTTAAATGCCCACGGGCGTCCTATGACCCGCCAGGCTTTTTTAAGATTTTAGCTGCCTATGCCCACAAGGCTGAGTTCACCCAGGAGGTTACACCTCATACCCTGCGGCACTCGTTTGCCACGCACCTGCTGGAAAACGGGGCGGATCTAAGGGCTGTACAGGAAATGCTGGGTCATGCCGACATATCTACCACGCAAATATACACTCATCTCACCAAGTCCCGCCTGCGGGAAGTATACCATCTCTATCATCCCCGAGCGTGAAGGGCCTGGGGAACGATTCAACACAGATGAACACAGATTCAGCCACAGATTCACACAGATGTGATATTAATGGGTTGATTATGCAGTTTTATTGTCTTGTTGTCGTTCCGCTTGCTTGTTTATTTTATCTGTGGTTATCTATAATAAATCCGTAATATCTGTGCCTATCAGCTTTTCTGGAGGTTTAATTATGCGTAGACGGGTAATATTAATTGTCCTGGACAGCGTTGGCATCGGCGCTGGTCCTGATTGTGAATTATACGGCGACAAAGGCTGCAGCACTTTAAAAAATACAGCTTTGGTTGCGGGCGGGCTGAATCTGCCTAACCTGGCTGTATTAGGTTTAGGCAATATCGAGGAAATACCTGGGGTGAAACCCCAAGCCCAGGCCGCGGGAGCTTATGGCAAAATGCAGGAAAGATCTAAAGGCAAGGATACGACTACCGGTCACTGGGAGATGATGGGACTGGTTTTGCAGCAGGCTTTTCCCACCTATCCCAAAGGATTTCCTCTTGAACTGATTCGGGAATATGAACTGCGCATCGGACGCCGCACCCTGGGGAATAAAGTGGCTTCCGGGACGGAGATTATTGCCGAACTTGGCAGTGAACATATGGAAACCGGATACCCTATAGTCTATACTTCGGCTGACAGCGTATTTCAGATAGCTGCCCACGAGGATATTATTCCCCTGGAAAAACTGTATGAGATGTGCCGTGTAGCCCGGGAAATGCTTACTGGTGAACATGCAGTAGGCAGGGTGATTGCCCGTCCCTTTATAGGAGAGCCCGGAAGCTTTGTGCGTACCGCTCATCGCCATGATTTTTCCTTGCAGCCTGATAAAAATGTGCTGGATTTTATTCTGGAAGCGGGGCAGGAGGTTATTGGCATAGGTAAGATAAAGGATATATTCGCGGGATGCGGCGTCAGCCAGAATTATCCCACTGAAAACAACCAGGATGGAATCAATAAGATCCTTAAAGTTATGCAGGAAGAATTCAAAGGGCTGATTTTTGCCAATCTGGTTGATTTCGACCAGCTCTGGGGTCATCGCAACGACGCTCATGGTTATGCCAAAGCCCTGGAGGAATTTGACAGACGCCTGCCTGAAATTTTATTAAAAATGAAAGATGAGGATATTCTAATAATTACCGCTGACCATGGGTGTGATCCCACCACTCCTGGCACCGATCACACCCGCGAATATGTTCCCCTGCTGGTTTATGGGAAGAATCTGCAAAAGGACGTTAATTTAGGAACCAGGGAAAGCTTTGCCGACCTGGGGGCAACTGTAGCGGACTACTTGCAAGTTGCGGTTTCGGGCCTGGCAGGACAAAGCTTTCTGAAGGAGCTGAGCAAATGAATCTGCAGGATCTGATTATTAAAAAACGCGATGGCCTGGCACACAGCCAGGAAGAAATTGAATATTTGGTTAAAAACATAAGTGAAGGTACGATGCCGGATTACCAGGTGGCTGCCTGGGCTATGGCCGTTTTCTTTCAAGGAATGAACAAAGAGGAAACCAGAGATTTAGCTCTGGCTATGGCTTATTCCGGAGAAGTAGCTGATCTGACTTCAGTCGAGGGTATTCCGGTGGATAAACACAGCACCGGCGGAGTAGGCGATAAAACCACCATGGTAGTTATTCCTCTCGTAGCCGCAGCCGGGGTCCCGGTAGCCAAAATGTCAGGGCGGGGCCTGGGACATACCGGCGGGACCATTGACAAGTTTGAATCTATCCCCGGTTTTCAAGTGGAAATGGAACACCGGGCGTTTATAAAACAGGTTAATGATATCAAAGCCGCGGTAGTAGCTCAGAGCGGGCGCCTCGTGCCTGCCGATAAAAGGCTGTACGCTATCCGTGACCTCACCGGCACCGTGGAAAGCCTGCCTTTGATTGCCGCGAGCGTGATGAGCAAGAAAATAGCATCGGGCGCCCAGGGGATAGTACTGGATGTAAAAGTAGGCAGCGGAGCCTTTATGAAAAACGAAACTGAAGCCCGGGCCCTGGCGCAGGCCATGGTGGATATCGGCCGCGGGGCCGGAAGGGAAGTAGCGGCTTTGCTCTCCAATATGCAGCAGCCATTAGGAAGGATGGTGGGCAATGCTCTGGAGGTGCGGGAAGCAATCGATACCTTAAAAGGTGAAGGCCCGGCTGATTTAACCGAAATATCAATTCTTCTGGCTGCATATATGCTAATGATCGGCGGGAAATTTAGCGATCTTCAATCAGCACAGGCCTGCGCCGGTGAGATGCTTAATACAGGACTCGGACTTAAAAAATTCCAAGCCATGGTTGAGGCCCAGGGCGGCATTCTGGACTGCAATATACCAGGCTATGGGCTGAAACAGGCCAGTATGCAGCAGGCCGTTATGGCTGAAGGCGAAGGTTATGTCAGCGGGCTGGATGCGTTGGAAATTGGAAGAATTGTGATGCATCTAGGGGCCGGCCGTGAAAAATTAGGCGATATAATCGACCACGCGGTGGGTATTGAACTGGTTAAAAAATATGGTGATGCCGTTAATATTGGTGATACCCTGGCTGTAATACATGCCAATGACAAGGATAAGCTGGAAATTGCCGCTGTAAACCTGAAACACGCCTTCCAAATCAGTTCCCAGGTTCCCGAACCCAAACCGCTGATACTTGGGGTTATAAAATAAAACCAATAATTTCCGCGTTTGCCCCCTCAAATAAATCTGTAGCAATCTATGGCTATTTTCTGGAATAAATCCTCATGTATGCCAATATAATTCACTAGAAAAGCCTGCTGTCTAAGCATGGCCGTTTATTCTCGTAGATCAAATACGCATCATGGGGAGGTATCGTTTCATGGCCCGAATAAACAGGTTAATTTGGCTTCTACTTATGGTTTTCACTTTTACTGTTACCGCTGCGATCCCTGTTCGGGCGGATACACTGGATCTAAAATCAGAATCCTACGTTTTGATGGATGCAGATTCCGGTAAAATTCTTTTAAGTAAAAACCCGGATAAAAGACTGCCCCCGGCCAGCATGACAAAACTGATGACTTTAATTCTGGCGGCCCGGGATTTGGAATCGGGCAAAATTAGTTTGCAGGACAAGGTTCAGACCAGCGAAGATGCATCCAAAATGGGTGGTTCTCAAGTTTATCTGGAACCAGGTGAACAGATGAGCCTGGAAGATATGCTTATTTCAATAGCTGTAGGTTCCGCCAATGATGCTTCAGTAGCTGTGGCGGAGTACCTGGAAGGCAGTCATAAAAATTTTGTCAACAGGATGAATCAGGAAGCTAAAATGATGGGTTTGAGAAATACACATTTTGTTAATGCTTACGGGCTGCCGGCTCCGGATCATTACAGTTGTGCCCGTGATATGGCAGTGATCGCCCGTTACGCTTTGAAACATCCCAAAGTACTGGAGTATACCTCGATTAAGGAATACAATCTTCGTCAGGGCGCTTTCAAATTATATAACACCAATAAATTGTTGTGGTGGTATCAAGGCGCTGACGGGTTTAAGACCGGGTGGACCAATGAAGCCAAACATTGTCTGACCGCCACCGCAAAACGGGATGGACTGCGTCTCATAGCGGTTGTTATGGCAGCTCCCGAAACGCACGGAAATTTCAGGGATGCGATGAAGCTGTTCAACTATGGTTTCGCCCGTTATGCCTATAAAAACTATTCTCCTCGGGGCAGCTGTGTGGAGTCGTTAAGGTAGGCAAAGGAGTAGTGGATGATGTTGAAGCTGTAGCCGAAGAAGATGTGGGAGCCATCTTCAACAAGGGTGATGAGAAAAAACTGCGGGCAGAAAAGAGCCTGGTAGCTTATATTGACGCGCCCGTTAAAAAAGGTCAAAAGTTAGGAGAATATCAGGTATATAAAAATGGAGAAATATCCAAACAGGTTAATATCGTTGCTGCTAATGATGTTCCCCGTGCCGGTTTAATTAAACAAATCCTGAAGGTATTTGCCGAAACGTATCTCTTATAAATGGAATTTTGTGGAAGGAATTTATCCCCTCCTTGTTGAATCTCTATTGGAGATGACAGGGAGGGGATATTTTTCTATGAACTATGAATTAAAACAGGTCAGGAACACCCTGGTAGTCAAATTAAAGGGCGAGATGGATCTGCTGATCGCGGATAAGCTTCGTAAAGAAATTGACATGCGCCTGGAAGAAAGCAACATTAAAAATCTGATTATTAACCTGGAGAGGGTTAGTTTTATCGACAGCTCCGGGCTGGGGGTTATTTTGGGCCGCTATAAGAAGATTTCTTCCGCCAGCGGGCGCATGTTCATAGTTGGGGCCAATCCTGCTGTGGAAAAAATTCTCGTGTTTTCCGGGATCAACAAACTGGTACCCATTTATACAAATGAACAGGATATAATAAATATTTAAAGGAGGTGAAACCGGCCGGAGGCTGGGTCCTGTTATGAATATTAAGAATTACATTCGATTCGAATTTCCGAGTCTGCCTGAAAATGCAGCACTGGCCCGAACCTGTGTGAGTTCTTTTGCGGCGCAGCTTAATTGCACCCTGGAGGATATCGAAGAAATCAAGCTGGTGGTTTCTGAAGCCGTCTCCAACTGTATTATTCATGGTTATGAAAACCGCAGTGACGGGAAGATAGTAATTGAATGCAGCATAGATGACAATCGCAGCCTGGAAATAAACATAATAGACTATGGGAAAGGCATAGATAATCTGGAACAAGCTATGCAGCCGGCTTATTCCAGTGTTCCATCCAGGATGGGTCTGGGCTTTACCTTCATGAAATCATTTATGGACGAAATGGGGGTTACAAGCAGTCCCCACGAAGGAACCAGCGTAAGACTGAAACGCAGTTTCCTTAAACGGGAACAGGAAGCCTATGCTTGAGAGGGGGCAGGGGCAAGATGAATTCCTATGAGGAAAATGAAGCCCTGCTCATCAAGCTCGTGAAGGGGATAACGAAGCCCGCAATACGTTGTTTGAAAACAACCTGGGACTAGTATATATGGTCCTGGAGAGATTTAAAAACACCTCATATGATTACGAAGACCTTTTTCAAGTAGGGTCAATAGGCTTACTTAAAGCCATAGATAAATTTGATTTCTCATTTAATGTGCGTTTCTCAACCTATGCTGTACCTATGATCATCGGGGAGATTAAGAAATTTCTGCGGGACGATGGGATTTTAAAGGTACAGCGGGGGGTTAAAGAAAACTATTCCCGCATCCGCTGGGCTCAGGAGAAACTGCGCTCCGACCTTGGCAGGGAACCGGTGATTAATGAGATAGCAAGCCTCCTCGAAATGGATCGGGAAGATGTGGTAGTAGCTATAGAAGCGTGTCAGGCTCCGGCTTATATTCATGATATTATGCCCGGAGACGATAAAGAACAGCTTTCGCTAATAGATAAACTGGCTAATGACGAGACCACTGGGTCTATATTAGAAAAAATGGCATTGCGCGAGGCTCTGGAGAAGCTGAGCGTTCGGGAAAGAGAGGTGATAATCGGACGGTTTTTTAAGGATGAAACCCAATCCAGCATTGCAGAACGCCTGGGCGTATCCCAGGTGCAGATTTCTCGTATTGAGAAAGCCGCCATACAGAAAATGCGTGGTGTACTAAACTAAATAAAAAGAAAGGAAGGTTGGTGAAAACAGGAGAACACCGCAGGTGTTCTCCTGTTAGTTTGTGGATAAGCATTAGTTGTGATTCTTTTTAGATGGCTGCGTAGCTAACCATCCTTGCAACGAGCGAAAATAGCTTAGTTGTTATTACGAGGCGACGGCGCGGCAATCTTTAGATAATTTACTTTTTAAAACCCTGATAGGAGGACACTAAAATGTTCTCCTCTTTAATTTGTGGGAGACAGTGTTTATCACCCGGTAACAAAAAAAGGCCATATTCATATATTGGAATTATAACTCTGGCTTAATCTGTGCTAGGAGGCCTTCCATGGATGTCAATAGGCAGGTAAAAGTTCGTGTTAATAGAGCAGGAACTATTAGGGTTAATGCCAATTCGGCCCAGGGCTACAGCAACATAAGTGTTGCGGGCAGACGGGTGTCATTTAAGGTAAACCGCTATGGAGCAGCGGAACAACAAATACCAGGAGTCTCTGTAATCACGTGTACCAACCGTTCTGATAGTTTGGACAGAATTATGGCCAATTACCTGCGCCAGGTTTATCCCCAAAAAGAATTAATAATTATTGTGAACTCTAACAGTGTTGATATAGGTGAATGGCTGCACCGGGCAGGAGGCCACCCGGATATTCGCATATTTCATGTGGATGCCGAAATGCATCTCGGTTATTGCTTAAACTATGCTGTTGACCTGGCCGGATATGAGTATATAGCCAAGTTTGATGATGACGATTATTATGCTCCCAACTATTTAAGCGATGCTTTGCATGTATTTCCATCAGTTTATGCCGGGATTGTGGGCAAATGTGCGATGTTCGTTTACTTTGAGGCCAGCAAAACCCTGGCCATAGCTTTGCCTAACCATGAAAACGTATATGAACACGGAGTAGCGGGCGCGACTATGATAATACGCCGGGAGGTTTTCAAAAAGGTAAGATTCCCGGATGTGACCGAGGGAGAAGATAGCATGTTCCTGAGCAAATGCCGGGAACAGGGGATAGGCATATATGCCACTGACCGCTTCAATTTTGTGGCCATCCGCCGCTCCAATGTGGATTCACATACCTGGAAGGTAGATGAAAACGAGTATCTGAAATACTGTGAATTTGTTGTCAGAACCGCTGATTTTGTTCCGTATATTACGCGGTGACAATCCGGTTCGTAAATTAAGAACCTGGCTGGGGAAGGAACATGAGAATGGCAGGCAAACCTAAAAGAGCTCTGGTTACAGGGATAACCGGTCAAGATGGATCATATTTGGCAGAATTCCTGTTAAACAAAGGATATGAAGTGCATGGAGTTATCCGCCGGGCCTCAACCTTTAACACGGAAAGAATTCAGCATATTTACCGCGATCCCCATGATGATAATTGCGGCTTTTTTCTTCACTACGGTGATTTGAATGACGCAACCGGTTTAAGGCGAATACTGCACCGGGTAAAACCGGATGAAGTATACAACCTGGCCGCACAATCACATGTGAAAGTATCATTTGAACAGGCGGAATATACGGCTGACACGGTGGCCACCGGAACTCTGCGGCTGTTCGAATCCCTGCGTGATTATATTGATGTATCGGGTTGTCAGGTGAAAATATACCAGGCCGGGTCCTCTGAGATGTTTGGGGCTTCGCCCCCGCCTCAAAATGAAGACACACCTTTTTATCCCCGCAGTCCCTATGCCGTTTCCAAGGTGGCAGCTTACTGGTATGGGGTTAACTACCGTGAAGCTTATGGAATGTTTATTGCCAACGGGATTCTCTTCAATCATGAATCACCCCGCCGCGGCGAAACCTTTGTAACCAGAAAAATAACCAGGGCTGCATCCCGCATAAAGCTGGGGCTGCAGAACGAACTCTTTTTAGGGAATTTGGCGGCCTTTCGTGACTGGGGTTTTGCCGGGGATTACGTGGAAGCTATGTGGCTTATGCTGCAGCATGAAAAGCCCGGTGATTATGTTATAGCTACCGGAGAAGCCCATTCCGTACAGGAGTTTGTAGAATTGGTGTTTAATCTGCTGGAGCTTAACTGGCGCGATTACGTCAAAATTGACCCGCGTTATTTCAGACCCAGTGAAGTTGACTATCTCCTGGGAGATTCCACCCGGGCCAGAAATCTTCTGCAGTGGAAGCCCCGGGTGAGTTTTGAACAATTGGTGCGGATGATGCTGAATCACGATCTGGAGATGGCGCGGCAGGAAAAAACTCTGCGGGAAGCCGGACACAAGGTGGAGCCGAGGGGGGTGCCGTTTGGATAAGGAGGCCAGAATATATGTAGCCGGGCATGAAGGCTTGGTGGGTTCTACTATTACCCGGCACTTGCGGGAGCAGGGATTTAACAACCTCATATTAAAACCCCGGGATTCACTGGACTTATGTCGGCAGGAATCCGTCAAAAATTTTTTTGCTTTTGAAAAACCAGAATATGTTTTCCTGGCTGCCGCCCGGGTGGGAGGCATAGCCGCCAACCAGCAGCACCCGGCAGACTTTATCCGTGACAATCTGCAGATTCAGACCAATGTGATCGATTCCGCTTATCGTCATGGGGTAAAAAAACTGCTCTTTTTAGGATCTTCTTGTATTTATCCCCGGCTCGCCTCCCAGCCCATCCATGAAGAATGCTTGATGGGCGGTTATTTGGAATCAACTAACGAACCTTATGCCGTAGCCAAAATTGCCGGTATTAAAATGTGCCAGGCCTATAATCGCCAATACGGCACTGATTTTATATGTGTTATGCCCGCCAATTTATATGGACCCGGCGATAATTTTGATTTGGAAAACGCACATGTTCTGGCGGCCTTGATGCACCGTTTTCACCTGGCCAAATTAAATGGAGAAAAGGAAGTGGCGGTATGGGGAACAGGAAAGCCACGGCGGGAATTTTTGCATGTCGATGACCTGGCAGCAGCTGTCATATTGCTGATGAATATATACTCAGGCAGTGAAATTATAAATATTGGCAGCGGTAAAGATATCAGCATTGCCGAAGCCGCGCAGCTGCTTAAAGAGGTAATCGGCTATTCAGGAGCTATAGTATATGATACCGCCAAACCGGACGGAACTCCCCAAAAACTGCTTGATATAAATAAAATAAAGGCCCTGGGCTGGCAGCCGGTGATAACCCTGGAGGAAGGCTTAAGGTCCACCTATAAATGGTTTACTGAATACTATAGGAGGCATGCCCGTGATTAAAGTCAAATTGAGCACAGATTTACCTTATGAGCCAATTATTCGGCAGACGCCAGGTTCATCAGGAATCTGGGAAAATTTTCAGTTTTTTATTGACCAGGAAGTGGAAGATTGCGATTACTGGGTGGTTTACAATGGTTTGACCCAGCGGGAAAGCTGCTATTGTCCCCCGCAAAACACGATTTTTATTACTGCCGAGCCGCCGGATATTAAGAAGTATAACCCTATTTTTCTCAGGCAGTTTGCACGGATTTTAACATTTCACCGGGATATCATTCATCCCAAGGTTGCCTACGGCCAACCGGGCTTAAACTGGCATGTGGGGCGCATTCTCCTTGACGTTGAGAACAGGCGCAGCATTGTAACCAAAACCTACGATGACTTTAAAGCCATGCGGCACTTTGAAAAACACAGACTCCTATCAGTAGTCAGTTCCAATAAGGATTACAGCGCGGGACACAGAAAAAGGCTGGAAATGGTGCAAAGGCTCAAGGAGCATTTTGGTGACTCCATAGATATATTCGGACACGGTATACGTGACATTGATGACAAATGGGACGCTATCGCCGGTTACAAATATCATGTTGCTATAGAAAATAATTATCTGTCCCATTACTGGACTGAAAAACTGGCTGATACCTATCTGGCTGGAGCCTACCCTATATATTACGGCTGTCCCAATCTGAAACAGTATTTTTCTTCTGATGCATATACGGCGATTGACATAAATAATCCTGAGCAGGTTATTAAGACCATTGAACAATGCATAGACAGCAATCAATATGAGCGGTCCCTTCACGCTATAATGGCTGCCCGGGATAAGGTCCTGGATGAATACAATATGTTCCCTATGATAGCTGATTTTATTAACCGGGGAGGACGCAAAAAGATAACCATCAGACCGGGAGCGCAGTTTACTAGTGTAGTATATCGCCTGCCTATGCCGGGTTCGAAAAGGCGCATCACCATTAGTCCCTAAAAGGGGTTGAATAAACAACTTAAGTTAATAGGCCTGTTGTTCCAGATTTAGAAGCCCATTTAATAGGCGTAAATTTGCGTTCGTTAAATGGGCTTTGTAAATACTGTCACCCTATGCTGCAGGCCACAACCTAAGTAAAAATCTTTGTATTAATACTATAATGCGATTCGAGTCGAACGTGATCGCACATATATTTTGTTGTTAGTGGGGGTAGTGAGGGGTTCACGCTTAGATGGATTAATGCGGGCAGATATAAAGGAAAGGTAATGACTGGTGTGAGCTATCAGATGTGAACGGGACAGAAGTACTTCGTCACTGTCCTGCCAGAGATGGGTGCTTATGTCTCCTCGCCTGATGCCAACGAAATCCTCTTTAGAACTGGAGTAAATCGGGAGACCTTTTTCCTTGCACAGAGACAGGAATTCCACATCTTCTCCCGCGTTGCGTTCCGGGAAAGTGAATTTCTCAAACGTTTCCTTTTTAATTAACAAGGTGGCTCCGGTTACATAATTTACGAAACGGTTTTCCTGATCGGGATTATAAACGGCCAGGCTCCTATTGGCCTCAAAATACAGGTAAAAGCTGGCTTTGCCCACTACTGAGGCATTATTATCCAGGAGCGCCTGCATTTGTCCCTTCAGATATCCGGATGCATAGTAATCATCATCATCGAACTTGGCAATGTAATCATAATGCGCCTTTGAAACGCCGTAATTAAGCGACTTGCCCAGGGACCACGATTCGTCCGCCTGTATTAATTTGATGTCTGGGTATTTTTCGAGGGCTTGCTGCCATTCTTCCAACAGCATCGCATTATTGTTCAATACAATGATCAACTCACGGGGATGATAATCTTGACGCTGGTAGTTGGCCAGGATTCTATCCCTGTAATTTAAACGGTTTGTAACTGTAATTATGGATATGCCCGGCCCGGTATCTTGAATGGGTTCCATCTGTTGGTTAACGTGATGAAACGGTGACCGCTCCGTATACACCTTAATCATGTTTTCTCTCCCCAACGCGAATTTTCATATATTGATGTTTATTTTTATGATATGAACAGGAATTAGTCTTAGTGCCTATAAGTTAAGCGTACAAGTTTGTTTCTTTTGCTGCATAAGGCCGGGTGAAAACGCAATACTAATATTGTTAAATAACATAAAGGAGGTTTTTTATTTGCAGGTAAAGGTAGCTGAATTTGTAGGCGAATCAACTCGCAGCTGGCAGGATGCCATAGAAAATGCGGTTTATGAAGCTTCCAAGAGCTGCGGAAGTGTTACCGGGGTCGAGGTTTACAACTGGACCGCCGGCTGCCGAGACAACAAAATTATTGAATATAAGGCTAATGTGAAGATTGCTTACGTAGAATAGCTTTAAAGACCAATGGGTAAAATGGCACCCTTATGGAGGGTGCCATTTCGTTTTTTGCATAGTACAGTATCTTTTGTCAACGGTTATGGATAAGTGTGGTCAGATCGTTGGCAAGTAGTTTGAAAAGTCATCTTAATTGGAAATATCACCGCCTGTCATTGCAGGCGCAGCGAAGTAAGTTGGAACACCGCAACCGATTGCTCCGCCGGGCGAAATTGTTATCGGCATAGCATAAAAAGACTGTTCAATGCCCATAATATGCTACCAGGAGGACTAAGCATGACGGAAAAAAGCCAGGAACTAAAAAATATCGAAATGCAAGAATACGATGCCATGGTACAGCGCGTGAAACCGAAATCCCAGGTATTTAAACATTGCATTTGGGCATTTATAGTTGGTGGTCTCATTTGCGTGCTGGGCCAGATGCTCACTAATTACTTTTTGAGCCAGGGCTTTAAAATAAACGATGCCGGTTCCGCTACCGCAGTGGTACTGGTGTTTCTGGCAGCGCTTTTTACAGGCCTGGGAATCTATGATGAACTGGGCAAACGGGCCGGAGCCGGTTCCATAGTGCCTATAACCGGTTTTGCCAATGCTATTGTAGCTTCGGCGCTGGAATTCAAACGCGAGGGCTATATCTTCGGGGTAGGGGCGCGCATATTTAGCGTAGCTGGACCTACCTTGCTATTTGGTTTTGTGGTCTCAACCTTAATTGGTTTGATTAAGATTGTGCTGCGGTAGTCTATAAATGTTATAGATTTGATAATGGCAGGGGGGCGGCAGCTTATGGCTGGGGAAAAGAAAAGGGGCATGCAATCAGTATTATTCAGCTATCCTCCGGTATTAACCGCCTGGGCGTCCACAGTTGGTCCCAAGGAGGGGGAAGGCCCCTGGGCTAATGATTTTGACCAGGTTATGCCTGATTATCTTAACCATGAAGATACCTGGGAAAAAGCTGAACATAAAATGCTGCGTGATACCGTCAAAATAGCCCTGGCCAAAAACAGTCTTCTTCCCCGGGATGCAGAACTATTATTAGCCGGAGATTTGTTAAATCAAATTGTATCGTCTAATTTTGCGGCCCGGGAGCTGGAAATACCATTTATGGGTCTATACGGGGCATGTTCGACCATGGCTCAAGCTTTAATTACCGGTGCTATGCTCCTGGATGGCGGGTTTTTTTCTCGTGTGGTCAGCTCAGCCTGCAGCCACCACTTTACGGCGGAACGGCAATTCCGGTTTCCTACCGAGCAGGGTACTCAGCTATTCCCAGTTCCCAATGGACCGCAACCGGCGCGGGTGCTGTTGTTTTGCAGACTATGGGCGAAGGACCGCGTATAACATGTGCCACTGTTGGCAAGGTAGTGGATTTAGGACAGTCAGATACCAATGATATGGGCAGTGCCATGGCTCCTGCCGCTGTAGACACTATAAAAATGCACCTGGCTGATTTGAACCGGCCGGCTGATTATTATGACCTTATTGTTACCGGTGATCTTGGCAAGGTGGGTATGGCAATGGCCGGGCAGCTTTTTGTGAAAGAGGGTATTGTTCCTGTAAACACTTACAGCGACTGCGGAGTATTATTATACGATGGTCAGCAGGACGTTAACTCGGGCGGCAGCGGCTGCGGCTGTTCAGCCGTCATGTTATGCGGTCCCCTCCTGAAAAAAATGATAAATGGTGAAATAAGAAAAATGCTGCTGGTAGCTACCGGTGCGCTTATGAGTCCCACCACTTCTTTTCAAGGCGAGACTATTCCGGGAATAGCACATGCGGTTGCTATTGAGATGTGAGATGTAAAGGTTACAGAGTAAGGAGAAAAGCAGTCCTATTCGGTGTAAATGGTCAAGTAAAATTACCTGAAGGAGGGGTTATAAGTGGGTTCATTATACATGGCGTTTTTAGTTGGGGGAATACTTTGCTTAATAGGACAGTTGATTATGGATTTAACTAAAAACAGCATTACACCCGGCCACATCCTGGTAGGATATATCACCGCCGGCGCAGTTTTAAGCGGTCTGGGACTATATCAACCCCTGGTGAATATCGGGGGGGCTGGGGCTACAGTACCCCTTTCCGGTTTTGGACACCTGCTCACCCAGGGAACCTTAAAAGCCGTAGAACAAAAGGGTTTACTGGGGGCTTTCAGCGGAGGAATCGAAGCGGCTGCAGCGGGCATTGCCGCAGCCATCATTTTTGGATATTTGGTGGCCGTTATATTTAATCCCAAAGGCTGATTATAATTTTTCACAGATTAACAGTGATTAGTGCTGATTTATCCAGAGCGGAGGTAAAAATGAAAGTTGGCATCCCGAGGGGACTTTTTTTCTATTATTACTATCCATTATGGAAAACCTTTTTTAACGACCTGGGGGCCGAAGTTATTGTTTCACGTGAAACATGCCGGTTTACAATGGACCAGGGAATAGAAATGTCTGTAGACGAGATATGTTTGCCGGTAAAGGTATATTTCGGACATGTCAGGGAGCTTTGCGGGCAGAAACTGGATTATCTATTTGCTCCGCGTCTGGTAAGTGTGGAGCCTAAAGCTTATATATGTCCCAAGTTTATGGGAATACCTGATATGCTTGCTGCTTGTATAAAAGGGCTTCCTCCCTTAATAGACATTACCGTTGATGTTAGCAAAACCAACAAGTATTTGCAGCGTGATATAGAAAGGATCGGAGCCTTGTTTAACTGCAGCAAGCGTCAGGCGGAACGGGCTTTTGCACATGGCCGCTTTGAAAATTACCGCTGCCTTAAAATCGCGCAGCAGGGATATACTATGGCAGAGGCCATACGGATATGGGAGGGTCAAGAGCGGCCTGTAAGTCAAAAAGGAGATTTGAATATTTGTGTCCTGGGACACGGTTATTCACTATATGACGACCATATCAGCATGAATCTTATTTCAAGATTAAGGAATATGGGCTGCAATATACACATGGTGGAAACGTTTGCAGCAGATGAAATTGAAAAAGAAGCAGCCCATATGCCCAAACGTGTCTTCTGGACGCTGGGCAGAAAATTAGTCGGTACGGCTCTGCACATGGAAAAAAGACCTGAAATAGATGGCATAGTATACCTGGCTTGTTTTGGATGCGGTCCGGATTCGCTGATTGGAGAAATTATAGAACGCAGAGTGCAAAATAAGCCGTTTATGTTGGTGACAGTGGATGAACACACCGGTGAAGGCGGGGTTTTAACACGCCTGGAGGCCTTTTGTGATATGCTGCGGCGAAGGAGGATGCAGGATGAAGGTAACCTTTCCCCACATGGGGAATGCTTATATTCCCATTAAAGCACTTTTGAAAGGTTTAAAGCTGGATGTGGTTGTGCCTCCTCTGGTCAGCAAAAGGACCCTGGAACTGGGAATGAAATATTCACCGGAATATGCCTGCATGCCATTAAAAATAAACATGGGTAATTTTATCGAGGCCATGGAAAATGGAGCTAACGCGATTGTGATGGCAGGAGGATGGGGGCCTTGCCGTTTCGGTTATTACGCCCAGGTGGAAAGAGATATTCTGCGTGATCTGGGTTATGATTTTAAAATGATCGTTTTGGAAGCCCCTGACTCAAAATTATCAGAACTGCTTAAACAGGTAAAAGCGCTGGGGGAAAACGTCAGTATGCGCCAGGCCTACCAGGCGGTTAAATTTGCCTGGTACAAGCTTAATGCGGTGGAAGCATTGGAACGTAAGTTGGAATATTATCTTCCCAGGGTGATCGATAAAACCACATGTGAAACGATATACGAACAAGGCCTGCGGGATATTGATCAGGTTTCTGCCCGCAAGGAAGTTGATATTTGCCTGCGTGAATCATTAAAGAAGCTGGAAACCCTGCCTCAGCATCATGAACCGGTTTTGCGCCTGGGTTTGATAGGTGAAATATATACCATTTTGGAACCGGGTGCCAACTATCATGTTGCTCGTTCATTAGGGCGTTTAGGGGTTGAAGTAACCAGATCCATTTATTTAAGCGAATGGGTGAATATTCACCTTACGGGCGGATGGCTAAAGAAGAACCGGCATCGCGAGATTATAAAAATGAGCCGTCCTTATCTGAATTACTGGGTTGGGGGCCATGGCAGAGAAACGGTTGCATATGCGGTGGATTTTGCCCGCCAGGGATATGACGGACTAATCCAAATCGGTCCTCTGACCTGTATGCCGGAAATTGTAGCACAATCAGTTTTGGGCCGGGTTAGTGATGTTGAGGGCATTCCCTGTATGACCTTGTACTTTGATGAACACGATGGGGCCGCTGGCATAAACACCCGCCTGGAGGCCTTTGTGGATATGCTGCGCCGTAAAAAGACTGTCCCCGCCTACGATGCCGGCAGATTAAGCGTATCGGTTTAAAACAATTAACCACCGATGAACACAGATGACTATCCATTAATTTATTAAAACTCAACTTTGGCAGTTGACAGGTTAGTGCGGCACAGAAACGCTTGCTGTGCAATTATGTTATTACGAGCGACAGAGCGGCAATCCAGGATACAATTATCTGTATCAATCTGTGTAATATCTGTGGTAAACGTTCCTGGCTCTTTGTTAATCAGTGGCGAATCAAAAAGGAGGAATTTGTTTGCATTATTATTTGGGAGTTGATATTGGCTCGGTAAGCAGTAACTTCGTGCTGATCGATGAAGGCTGTCAGCTTAAAGATAAGGTTTACCTGCGCACCCAGGGCAATCCGGTCAAAGCCTTGCGGGATGGATTTGGCATTATTAATAAATCTCTGGCCGGAAGCGATGTCCAGATCCGGGGAGTAGGCACTACCGGCAGCGGACGCTACCTGGCCGAGGTTTTATTGGGGGCGGATGTAGTAAAGAATGAGATAACCGCTCATGCCGTGGCAGCATCATATTTGTATCCAAATGTTAGGACGGTTATTGAAATTGGCGGGCAGGACTCAAAAATTATATTTATGAAAAACGGCATAGTCAATGATTTCGCCATGAATACAGTTTGTGCTGCCGGTACGGGATCCTTTTTGGATCAGCAGTCAGCCCGTCTCAGTATTCCTATCGAATCATTCGGGGAATATGCACTGAGGTCAAACCAGGCTGTAAGGATAGCGGGGCGCTGCGGCGTATTTGCCGAATCGGATATGATCCATAAACAGCAAATGGGTTATCCCGTGGAAGACATTATTATGGGTTTATGCGAAGCCCTGGTGAGAAATTATTTAAACAATTTGGCCCGGGGCAAAAAACTCGAAGAACCGATTATTTTCCAGGGCGGAGTTGCGGCCAACCGCGGTTTGCGTAAAGCCTTTGAAAAGGTGCTGGATCAGACGGTGCAGGTCCCGGAACATTATGAAGTTATGGGAGCCATGGGGGCGGCGCTGCTTGCCAGGGAACAAACGCGGATGCAGAGCCTTGGCACTAATTTTAAAGGCGAACAATTCATCTTAGAGGGTGAATTTACTACGCGCAGTAATGAGTGCAAAGGTTGTCCCAACTTCTGCGAGGTGGTATGCATTAAAAGGGACAATCAACCCCTGGCTTACTGGGGCGATCGCTGCAAAAAATGGGAAGGTTCTCTGCAGGAAAGACTGGCTTAGTATATTTTGCTTGCTGCGGTTTACATTATCATATATAATGCAAAAAAACATGACACTGGGGGGGCCTCATAATCCGAGGCTGAGATAGCGGCGGTAGCCGCTGACCCTTTGAACCTGATCTGGCTCGTACCAGCGGAGGAAAGTGTTTTACTTGTTTAATTTCAGGTGAACTGCTTGGCTGGTTCACCTGTTTTGCTTTGAGGAAAGTATTGACCACAGATAAAAGCAGATAGACGGTTTGGAGATCATGACATTAAATACACAACACGGGTTTGTGTATAAGGAGTTAGGGGGATAGAGATGAAACATATTCTAACTATTGCGGGGTCGGATTCCTGTGCCGGGGCAGGAATTCAAGCCGATCTGAAAACGATATCGGCTTTGGGAGCGTATGGTCTGAGTGTAATAACCGCCGTAACCGCACAGAACACCAGAGGGGTAACGGGGGTTCAGGAAATAAAACCTGAAATAATAAGGGCGCAATTAGAAGCTGTTTTTGCCGATGTGCGTGTTGATGCGGTTAAAATAGGCATGCTGGGCAGCAGTGCCACCATTCAGGTGGTGGCCGCTTTCTTACGCGATCTTATGGCGGACAAGCTGCAAGACGTGCCCGTTAATTATGAAACAGGCCGGCTGCCGCTGGTCTTAGACCCGGTTATGGTGGCCAAGAGCGGCGACCGGTTACTGGAAGATGAGGCTGTTAACAGCTTGATAAATGACCTGTTGCCAATGGCAATGGTATTAACCCCCAATTTGCCGGAAGCCCAAACCTTGCTGGGGTCGACTATTAAAGACCCGGCGGAAATGGCCGAGGCGGGCAAAAAACTCGTAGAAATGGGGCCTAAATGGGTAGTGGTAAAAGGAGGACACCTGCCGGGCGAACCAATCGATTTGGTTGTCGGACCTGATGAAGTTTACGAATTACCGGGAAGGAGAGTTGCCGGCCATAATAATCATGGCACCGGCTGTACTTATTCTTCGGCTATTGCTACCTATTTGGCTCTGGGGCATCCTGTCTCTGAAGCTATTCGCAAGGCCAAGGGTTATGTTGAAGCTTCGCTGGTAAACGGATTCTCCATTGGACATGGGGTGGGGGTGCTGGATCATTTTACAGGGGTGAGAAGCGCCATGAAATAGATTCAGCGACTCTGTCTTACCCCACAGTTGAAAATCTGTGAATTAGATTTGGGAGGGGATAGGGATGTTAAAACGGTGTGCCGAGATTTGGGATGAAGTGCGAAATAAAAAGCCTCTGGTGCATTGCATGACCAACTATGTAACCATGAATGACGTGGCCAACATAATTTTGGCGGCCGGTGCCTCGCCGGCCATGTGCGACCACCCTGAGGAAGCTCCTGATTTTGCACGCTTGGCCGGTTCGCTCTATTTTAACCTGGGGACCCTGACTTCGGAAAAGAAGGCGGCAATGATAGACGCAGCCGTGGTGGCCCGGGAAACCCAAAAACCAGTCCTGATTGATCCTGTAGCCTGTGGAGTAATTGCTCGAAAAAAGGAGGTCACATATCGACTTCTTTCCATAGGCAGCATAGGTGTTATTAAGGGTAACGGGGCGGAGATCAAAAGCCTGGCCGGGATGGAAAGTCAGGCCCGCGGGGTGGATTCTATCGATAAGGGTGAAGGGACCGAAGAAGCGTGTGCAAAGCTTGCCGCTACTCATGGCCTGGTGGTGACAGCCACTGGTGAAAGAGATGTAGTGGCGGCAGCCGGAAGGGCGGCTTTGCTTGCTAATGGGACTCCGCTTTATCAAGAAATTACCGGCGCGGGCTGTATGGCCGGAGGAGTTATGGCCGCCTGCCTGGCGGTTGCTCCCGGTGAGGCATGGGCTGCCAGCGTCAGCGGGCTGACAGCCTTTAATATAGCCGGTGAAAGGGCTGCCCGCCTGGCTGGTATGAACCCCGGCACTTTTAGGACCCTGGTCTTTGATCAGCTTTATAAGTTGCGGGGGCAGGACCTGGTAAAGGAGGGGCGGGTTGAATGGTAGACCTCGATTATTCACTTTATCTGGTTACCGACCGCGGATTGCTGGAAGGCCGCGATTTAATACAGGAAGTAAAAAAAGCGGTCAATGGCGGGGTAAGCCTGGTGCAGCTGCGGGAAAAAGAGGCCGGCAGCCGTGATTTTTACGAATTGGCCCTGGCTTTAAAAAAAGAACTTGCTGCTCGCCGTGTCCCATTAATTATCAATGACCGATTGGATATAGCCCTGGCTATAGAAGCAGACGGTCTTCATATAGGGCAGGAAGACCTGCCTTTGTCAGCCGTGCGCAAAATTACCGGACCAGATTTTATCGTGGGGATTTCTGTGGGCAACCTGGAACAAGCCCGCCGGGCTGAAAAGGAAGGGGCCAGCTACCTGGGCGCGGGACCGGTTTTTTTAACCGTCACCAAAGCTGATGCCGGGGAAGCCACAGGTCCTGAGTTCATTCAAGTATTGAAACAGGAATGCGCATTGCCCGTCATAGCTATAGGCGGAATAAACGAAGATAACCTGGCCGGGATAAAATCGGCCGGAGCTGATGGAGCAGCGGTAGTCTCCGCTCTAATGGGCCAGAATGACATAGAGGCCGCCGCACGGAGGTTAAGGAATTTATGGGAAAAAACCTGATATTCTTTGTGGACTTCGATGGCACCGTGGTCTCCCAGGATATCTGCGCCAGCATGGTTAAACAATATGCCGGCAAAGGCTGGGAGGAACTCAACCAGCTTTGGGAACAAGGCGAATTGTCTACGGGCGAATGCGCCCAGCAAACCCTTAATCTTATGCAAGTTAAACCAGAAGAACTGCATGCGTTTTTCGGCAGGTTTGAACTTGATCCGGGTTTTAAATCTTTTGCGTCCTGGACTGCAACCAATAATCATCCTGTATATATCTTGAGTGATGGTTATGACAACTATATTGATCTAGTTTTTAGAAAGTACGGGTTGAACATACCCTATTACGCCAATCATCTGGAATTTGAGGACGGATGGCGCTTTGTCGCTCGTCACCAGAACGGCGAATGCGATAAATGCGGGGTTTGCAAAAAACAAATAATAGAAGAAAAAACACCTCTCGGTTGGACCAGGATATATATTGGGGACGGATATTCGGACACCTGCCCGGTCTCGGTCTGCGATATGGTTTTTGCAAAGAACAGCCTGGCGGATTACTGCCGGAGCGAAGGGATTGCTTTTGAGCCCTATCAAGATTTTAACGATATTACCAGGAAACTTGACGAAGTATTTTTGGAGGGGAAGAACGATGAATTACAAGACGCAGCGCGAAGCAGCAAGTAAAGCAATTATCACCCCTGAAATGCAAAGGGTTGCTAAAGAAGAGAAAATGGATCCCGGGGATTTGTGCAGCAGAATGGCGGCAGGGCAGATTGTCATTCCCGCTAACCACAATCACCGCTCCTTGGAGGCCCGTGGCATAGGAGCAGGCCTTAAAACCAAAATCAATGTAAACCTGGGTATCTCCCGGGATTGCTGCGACTGGGCCATGGAATTGCTAAAGGTTGAGACGGCGCTTAAGATGCAAGCTGATGCCATTATGGACCTCAGTTCCTATGGCGACAGCAGTGCTTTCCGGCAAAGACTGATAGCCATTTCGGGAGCGATGATAGGAACGGTGCCCATTTACGATGCCATGGCCGTTTTTGGAAAACCTGTCTTTGACCTGGCCTCTGGTGATTTTTTGCGCCTGGTAGAGATTCATGCCCGTGACGGGGTAGATTTTATGACTATTCATGCCGGTCTAAACCTGGCCGCGGTGGAAAGACTTCACAAAAACCGGAGGCTGACCAGTATAGTATCCCGAGGCGGTTCTATGCTTTATGCCTGGATGAACATAAATCGAGCTGAAAACCCTTTTTATGAACATTTTGATGAGTTGTTGGAGATCTGCCGGGAATATGACGTAACCCTTAGCCTGGGAGACGCCTGCCGTCCGGGATGTCTGCATGACGCAACCGATGCGGCTCAGGTGGAGGAGCTTATAAGTCTGGGCGAATTGACTCTGCGCGCTTGGGAAAAGGATGTGCAGGTAATCATAGAGGGGCCTGGCCACATGGCTATAAATGAGATAGCAGCAAATATGGTTCTGCAGAAGAAATTGTGCCACGGAGCGCCATTTTACGTGCTGGGTCCGCTGGTTACCGACATCGCTCCTGGTTATGACCATATCACCAGCGCCATCGGGGGTGCTATAGCGGCTTATAATGGAGCTGATTTCCTATGTTATGTTACGCCGGCTGAACATTTGAGGCTGCCCAACCTGGAAGATATGGCTGAAGGAATAAATGCTTCACGTATTGCTGCCCATGCTGCGGATATTGCCAAGGGGATTCCCGGAGCAGCGGAATGGGACTATAAAATGAGTGAGGCGAGAAGCAGATTGGACTGGGAAACGATGTTTGCCCTCGCGCTTGATCCCGATAAGGCGAGCCGCTATCGGGCTGAATCAGGCAGCCCCAGTGAAGAAACCTGCACCATGTGCGGCGAACTCTGCGCGGTGCGGACCATGAAAGAATTTGTATAGGGGAACGATTGAATCCAGATTTGATCACTAATTTTATAAGGATATATCCACAGATTTTTAATTAATTTGGCAAGCGACTATTTTCATTTGTGACAGCTGCCTGAGCCGCGTCAGGTTACAAATTTGTAATCAATATCATTTTGAAACAATCTATAAAAATTGTGGCTGTTTATCAATCAAATATAAAAGGCCCGGTTTCGGGTAATATAGGGTTTGAAATTATTGGTGTTGGCCACGAATTCGCATTGAGCCAGGTAAGACATATCGTCAAAATTAAAGGTGTGGGTCTCGGTATCGGGGTGGCGAATAGTAACGTAGTTATATTTATCTATAGAAAATATCTTATAACCATTTGCCAAACAGTCATTTTGAAACTCGCTGTCTTCCCCGGCAGTAATATTTCTAAATCTTACCCGTTTAAAAATGTGCTTCTTAAAAACCATGGTAGCGCCGACCACATATTGTGCTGGCATGTGTTCCAGACCGCTTCCGCACAGAGCCAGGGTGGAGCTGCTTTCAAAATATACGTATCGACACAGTTTACCGATAATGTCCGCATCGCAATCCAGAAAAGCCAGCATGGCATCGGCTAGACATTGCGGGGCATAATAGTCGTCATCATCAAACTTGGCGATATAATTATACTGGCTTTGTTCTACCGCAAAATTATAACACTCGCCCAGAGAAGTATTTCCTTCTAACCTGAAAATCCTGATATCCGCATAAGGGGACGCTTTATACTGCCAGTCTGCAATATCAATATTATCGTTGTTCACCACGATTATCAGTTCTTTTAAAGGATAGATTTGACGCAGGTAATTTTCTAATAATCTATCCAGGTAAACCTGACGATGGGTACAGGTAATAACAGAAACACCATCGCCAGGGAGCTTGGGAACTTTGGTGCGACCTTTCTTAAGGTTAATGCTTGTGCGCCGTTTTGATTTATGGCCGCTTAATGCTTCATGGCCTCCGATACTTATATTTTTCCGCAAATCTATACTGGTGGATGACCTATTATTCACGATTACAGGCATTCCATCACCCCGTGATATAAATTCTATATTCAGTATATTGATGTCTGGCAACGGCTGGTTACTGGAAGATAATGCATTTATAAACGGCAACTCACAGGCAGACAACAAAACCTCGCGCCAGGCATACATATATCAATAAAAGGTCATATGAGCCTGAAAAAAGGAGGATGATTCTGTTTAAGGTATCTGTGCTTATTACCGCATTTCAAAGGCCCCACCTGCTGAAATGGAACCTCTTTTCATTAGCGCGGCAGGAAATTCCCTTTTCTTATGAAATTATCGTATTAAATGACGGGATTGCTGATGAGACGGAAACATTATGCGCTGTATATCAGAAGAGATTAAATATAAAATACGTTTTTACCGGTCAAAGGAACCGGCAGGGTGAAATGAAATACAGGGTGCCGGGTTTCGCTTTAAATATCGGGGCTAAACTTTCCAGCGGAGATGTACTTATTATTTCCTGCGCAGAGATGTTTCATTTAAATGAAACCATAGCACATCTATGCAAACCTGTAGTTATTGATCCTAAATTTTTGGCGACTTCTATAGGTATGGATGATCAGGATGCATCCTTTTTGGATTATGTGGAGAGCAACGGCGGAGATTTTGATTATGAAGATTATCTGCATAATTACCCGCTTTTGAACACAAGCTTGCCTTTTCTCATGGCGGTGAAACGCCGGGAGTTTTTTGCTATCGGCGGTTACGATGAGGACTTTGTCGGTTTTGCCTATGATGATAATGACCTTATTTCCCGCCTGAGCAAAAACGGCTGCCGCCTCTGTCTTACCCAGGCTCAGACTATTCATCTCTACCATCCCGCCATGATGACGACTATGTTCAAAGCCCGGAGATGAAGCTGAATCAAAGTCTATACCGTGACAGGGAAAATCAAGTAGTCCGTAATATCGGACGTGATTGGGGCAGTATCGAAAACGAGTAAAACATAACAACAGGAGGTGACAGGATGAAATTCGACTCCTTGGAATCGGTTCAATTTGCCAGTACCTCAGAGTGGTCTCCTGAGACTAATTTAACCACCGTTGACCCGTCCGCTCTGTACGCTGGCCAGTTTATGCAGCCCGGAGATTCTTTTCGCTCCTATCTGCAATTTGACTTGAGTTACAGGGAGGAAAAAACTGAAATCAAAGGCGTGGAAACATACCTGCAGTTATTTATTTACAGAAACGAAATACCTTCTGGTACAATAGCCCTTAATCTGTATCCGCTGTCTGAACCGTGGAACCAATATACAATTAACTGGAACAATCAAGCAGCTTATAGGAAAGATTTAAATTGCCAGTTTGTTATCCCCAGTATGTGGCAGGGATTTATTATGCTGGATATAACGCCGTTGGCACAACGGTGGCTGCAATACCTCATACCTAATTATGGGCTGGTTTTAATCGGCCATGAATACCATAACCGGGTTTTAGCCTTCGCCAGCCCCGAATATCCCGAAAGGGATAAAATTCCTAAACTTATCGTTGCCTCAAAGGAATAATTCCCAAAGGTTTCAAAAGCCGCAGATTGATTGCCTGTTACCTGCGGTATATCATACGGTTATGTTCTCGTAATACAAAATGCCTATTCATTAATTGAGTAATCTTTACAGGGCGCAATGTTCGAACAGATTGCCCAGGTTTATAAGTTTGAGTTTTGAATCAGTGAAAGCGCTGGTTGGCAGGATGTTTCTGGTGTCAAAAAGCAACGATGTACGCATGTGACTGGCAAGCTTATTATAATCCAGGGATTTGAACTCATCATGATCGGTTAAAATTAAAATCATATCCGCATCTTTTACCACCATATAAATATCGTTTTCCACATCAGGCTGTCAGCATGCGGCTCATAAAGAGACAAAGCATAACCAGCCTCGCGCAGCAGTGTCACTATTTTCAGAGCCGGGCTTTCGCGCAGATCACCCACATTGCCTTTATAACTTAGACCCAGTACCGCTATTTTAGGATGATTTAATCCCGTCAGCAGCCGCTTCACAGCGTTGTATACATATTCCGGCATTTCATTATTAACTATTCGCGCCCTACTAATCAGCCGTGCCAGTTCAGGAGCCTTTTCAATAATAAAATAGGGATCTACAGCCAGGCAGTGCCCGCCGACTCCCGGACCGGGATTTAATATATTGACCCGGGGGTGCTTATTTGCCAATTCGATTGCTTTGAGCGGATTAATGCCCAGACGGTGGCATAGCAGTACAAGTTCGTTTGCGAGAGCAATATTAAGATCACGATAGGTGTTTTCTATTAATTTAGTCATTTCTGCCGTTTTGCTGTCGGTTAACAGTATTTCTCCCTTAACAAAGCTGCGGAATATATCAGCCGCTATTTGAGCACAGGCGGGGGTACAGCCTCCGACAATACGGTTGTTCTCTACTAATTCCTCTACAATGCTGCCGGGCAGAACCCTTTCCGGGCAATGCGCCAGGTATAAATCCCGGCCAATGGTGTAACCAGCAGACTGCAAAAGGGGCTTGATAATTTCCTCACAAGTCCCCGGAGGAACGGTAGATTCAAGGATTACGATATTTCCCGTCTTAATATGAGGGATAATACTGTTTACAGCCTGCAAAACATAAGTCAAATCACAAGATTTGTCGCTTAGAATTGGCGTAGGTACGGCAATAAAAAAGACATCAGCAGCTTTGGGCTCAGCCCTGAAAACCAACTTATTCTCTTTGACAACTTGCTGAAAAACCTCGTTTAGATTGGGTTCCTCAATATGAATGGCGCCCTGGCCAAGCTGCTGTAAAATATTTATATCAATATCTACCCCGGTTACTCGATGCCCGTAAAAAGCCAAAAGCGAAGCAGTGGGAAGCCCGATATATCCAAGTCCCACCACGCATATTCTGGACATGGATTCAACTCCTTCATAGTATATAGGGTACTATCAGGTTATTCATTTTTTATCAGGGGTGTTCCGCATTCGTAGTTCATGTGGAAATAAATATTCCTCAAATGGCACCATTGGAAGGCCTTAATCATAATATGAGTAGAGTAAAATCGTAATTTTCTTATTGGATACCCTCTATAAATAGCGGAGGTGCGGTTCTTGAAAATTTTGGTTACGGGCGGCAAAGGGGTAGTCGGTTCCAGTTTGGTCAGAGAACTCCAAGCAAGAGGCCATGAGGTATGGCTTTGCGACTTGAAACACAGTCACGAAACAAATTACTATCGCTGTGATGTGGCCAAATATAGACCTTTGCATGAGATTTTTCGGCATCACAGCTTTGATTACGTTTATCACTTGGCGGCCGAATTTGGACGCTGGAATGGTGAGGATCACTATGAAGAACTATGGATGAGCAACGCGGTGGGCACGAAAAACCTGTTGCGTCTGCAGGAAGAATTCGGCTTTAAGATGGTTTTTACCAGCAGTTCCGAAGTATACGGGGACTATGATGCGGTAATGCAGGAAGATGTGATGGATAAGCAGGAAATCAGGCAGATGAACGATTATGCCATATCAAAATGGGCCAACGAACTGCAGATTATGAATGCCGAAGCCATGTCAGGCAACCAGGTCGTCAGGGTGAGGATTTTCAATACTTACGGACCTGGTGAATACTATACCCCCTACCGCAGCGCCATTGCCATCTTTTGCTATAAGGCTGTTTATGGTCTGCCTTATACGGTGTATCTTAACCATAAAAGGACTTCAGTATATACTGATGATTGCGCTGTTGCCCTGGCTAATATTGCGGACAATTTTAAGGCCGGTAAGGTTTATAATATCGCCGGTTCTGAACTGCATGACATGAAAAGCGTTTCCGATATGATTTTGCAGTACCTGGGCAAATCCGATAAACAGGTTTTATATGTTGATGAAGAGAGATTCACAACCCGGATCAAAATTCCCGATATATCCCGGGCCATAACGGACCTCAACTATCAACCCTCAGTGTCTTTAAAAGAAGGGATTCCCCGGACGGTTGAATGGATGAAAAAGGTATACGGGCGGTGACAGGTATGTCTAATATTATTAACCTGGATTATTCTTTTTGTTCGCAGCCGCGCTATGGATACGGGAAACCTCGCCACCAGAAGTTAAATGAAATTCTAAACCGCAGCCGCCAAGTATATATAAAATACATGTCCTTATTTATGCAGTATAGTGAATTGTTTATAAAAATACCTCAAAACCTGCCGGAAAGCGACCCTGGCCCCCGGTGGCAAAACGAATGGATATCCGGCTTTGATTTAATTTCGCTTTGCGGGTTCCTGTTAACCAGCAGCCCGCACCGTTACGTGGAGATAGGTTCGGGCAACACCACCAAATTTGCCCGTGCCGCTATAGATTTCGGTGGCTTGAATACTAATATCACGTCCATTGATCCTCATCCACGGTCAGAAATTGATGCGCTTTGTGACAATGTGATAAGAGAACCGCTTGAGACTCTTGATGTTAATGTTTTCAAAATTTTACAAGCAGGGGATATATTATTTGTCGACGGTTCACATCGAGTTTTTATGAACTCCGATGTAAGTGTCGTGTTTCTTGACATAATGCCTGATTTGCCATCCGGTGTCTTGCTCCATTTTCATGACATATTTTTGCCTTGCGATTATCCTCCTGGTTGGGCGGAACGCTACTATTCCGAGCAATATCTATTAGCCGTTCATTTACTGGCGGAGGGGGATAGTTTTGAAATACTGCTGCCTAATTTTTTTATTAGTGAGGATGAAGAGTTAAAACAAGTATTGAACCCGCTTTGGAGTCAATTGCCGCATGTAAGCAGACACGGCGCCTCGTTCTGGTTAAGAAAGAAATAGACGGAGTGGAAGGATTAGAATACAGGATATGATAACTGCCTTGAATAATAAATATATAATCTAGCTCCGGTATTTATAGGTTTTCTCGTCCATTGTCACCCCGCCAGGCTTATAATCGATTTTTACCATCGAAAGAACCCGGTTGGCGCCTGCCGCAACACAAATCAGCTGGGCCCGTTTAACCAGATCCAACAGATCGTCAAGGTTTCCTTCTATAGTGGTTTCCATTGGACCGACCATATAATTCAGTCCCGAACTCTGTATCAAATCAATTACCTGATCTACAACCGCATATACATTTTCTTCAGCCACCAATGGTATGACCTGCAGGCTAAGATTAGCTTCAGGCAAAATAACACCTCCCCAATAAGCGGCTGCTTTTATTGACCTCAGCCGGATGGCTTCAGCTCCTCTATGTTACAGATATTCTATGGTTCTTACTGAAGAAGGTCAAGTTTGATTTATCCTTGTTTCTAAAAACCCTGGAGCTTATTCAGTATTGCCCAACCATAGTCCGTGAGAAATCATTGTGTTATACTATAAAATAAATCGCGACTAACGCAAGGTTTGCTTGCGTTGACGCGCCAAATATTTATCATGGGGAGTTTGGATTTGCAGGCCAACAGATTTTACATAGACATCGCAATCCAACAGGAAATGTTATTCGAAACAGCCCAGGCTAACCTGCAGCGTTTTCAACCTTTCGCTGCGGTTATCATAGGGATTGAGTCGGTTTTATTAATCCTACTGTTAGTATACAGTCAGGTAAGCGCCAGTTTTAAATATAGCTGGTATGCTTTTATGTATTTACTGATGATTATCATCACCGGCCTCACCTGGATATTTTTTTCCCGTTTGCGTCACAAACTGGATCATGGTTTGCCAGAGATTAAAATGCTTGATTTGGCAATAATAATTTACCTGTGTTTCCTAATGACCTGGGGTGCGGTTATTTCTCTTATTGACCAGGATTTGTACGGCAATATTGCCGCATTTCTTATCAACCTTCTGGCCGGTTCTTTTATGTTTTACGTAAATCCCAAACGTATCATGATTCCGCTTTTCCTGTCCGGTCTGGTCCTATTTATTGGCCTCCCTGTTTTTCAGCCTTCGCGTGATGTTTTAGTCGGGCATTATACCAACGCCACCATTTTTATAGTATTATCCTGCTGGTTGCCCGAACTAATTATCAAGCTTTTGTGGAAAATTATACAAACCGTAAAACAATCAAGGGAAAATCACAAGAGTTGATACAAATTAATGAAGACCTATTAAAAGAAATTGCTTCTCGTGAACAAATACAACTGGATTTGGAAGCAGCTAACCAGCAGCTTGCCGCTATTTCTTCACTGGACGCCTTGACAGGTATTCCCAACCGGCGCAGACTGGACGAAGTCCTGCGGGATAAGTGGGATAAGGCTGTGATAGGCCATATACCTGTGGCCATAATAATGATTGATATCGATCTTTTTAAACTTTACAACGATTCCTACGGGCATTTGGAAGGTGATTATTGTTTGCGGCAGGTGGCCCGTGTCATAAATGAATTCCGCCGGGGTGAACAAGACCTGGTGGCCCGCTATGGCGGGGAAGAATTTGTGTTTGTGGCTGTGGATATTGATAAAAATGACGCCCTGCGGCTGGCCGATAAAATCAGGTCGGGAATAGAGTCTTTGTGTTTACAACATAGCCGTTCATTCATAGGGCCATACCTTACCGCCAGTTTGGGCATAAGCTGGCAGATCCCGCAGAGCATCGATTCCCTGACTGAATGTATAAATCGTGCGGACCGGGCCATGTATCAGGCGAAAAATGAAGGCAGAAACCGGGTAATAATGGCAGAATAAATGGGGAACGGCTTGTCTGTCGACTGCGAAAGGGTTATGATTCTAGATAAGCCTGCGTTTAAATAGCGTGCAGCGCTTATTTCTGATACGGAGGTTAACCAATGGGTCCTGGAGATAGATTCTGTAAGGAAAACGTAAAAAACCTGGCGCCTTATGTGCCAGGATACCAGCCCGAGGCTGGGGAACCGATTTTAAAACTGAATTCCAATGAAAATGCTTATCCTCCATCTTCATACGTACTGCAGGCGATGAGAGATCATTTGCATGAAAACCTGCGCCTTTATCCCAATTCGCGCAGCGCGGCTTTAAGACGCAAACTGGCGGAATTTTACGGGATGAAAGAAGAACAAATATTTTGCGGCAACGGCTGCGACGAAATAATATCTTTAATATTCAGAACGTTTGCCGAACGCAGCGATAAGGTAATAATGCCCTATCCCACTTATACGCTGTATAAAACCGCCGCTGAGATTCACGAAGTCCCGTATGAATTTATTGATACCAGTGATGATTTTGAAATAGAGCTTGACGAATATCTTAATCGTTCCGCCAAACTATGTTTCCTGGCCAACCCCAACGCCCAGACCGGTATTCTGTTGCCCCTGGACAAAATAGAAGGTTTTTTGCGGGAATACCCGGGGCTGCTTGCGCTGGACGAAACCTATATAGACTTCGCCCCTGAAGGCAGCAGCGCTTACCGCCTGGTGGATCGTTATGATAACCTTATCGTGATGCGGACCTTTTCCAAGTCCTCTTCACTATGCGGAATCAGAGTAGGTTATGCCTTTGGTCATCCCGAGCTTATCGAAGCCCTGGACAAAACCAAGGATTCGTACAATATTGCTTATCTAAACCAGGTGGCGGCTGTGGCGGCTTTGGAGGATTACAAATACGTCCAAAACAATGCCCGCGAAATAGCAAAGACCAGGGATTGGCTGAGCCATGAACTCAAGGAATTGGATTTTAATGTGATTCCTTCAGCGGGCAACTATATTTTGGCCAGACATTCACTGGTAGCGGCCAGGGATATATATACCCGGCTGCTGGAGCAGAATATCTTGGTGCGTTATTTTAACGACCGGCGCCTGGACGAATACGTGCGCATCAGCATAGGCACCCCGGAACAGATGCGGCGGGTCTTAGCTGCTATTCACAAGATAGTAAAACCAAAATGACTAAGTACAATATAGGCTCAAGGGACCTTTCCTAATCTGTGATAATCAGTGTTAATTTGTGGCTATTTTATAGAAAAGGGGAATAGAAATGATAGCGGAAAAAATACGCAACGACCTGGGAAATTCCTCCTGGATCAGGGCTATGTTTGAAGAAGGCGAGAGATTGCGGCAGATTCACGGTACTGATAAGGTATATGATTTCAGTCTGGGCAATCCCGATTATGAACCGGCGCCCAGGGTACAGCATCTTTTGCGGGAATTGGTCTCTGGAGAAACACCGGGCCTGCATCGTTATACCCCCAATGCTGGAGATGTGGAAGCGCGCGCGCGGATTGCCGCCGCGGTTGCAGAAGATTGCGGCTTACCGTTGGGGCCGGAACATATTGTTATGACATGCGGAGCCGCCGGGGGATTGAATGTGGTCTTAAAGGCCATTCTAAATCCAGGTGATGAAATCATAGTACTATCACCCTTCTTTGTGGAGTACCTTTTTTATATAGACAACCATGGCGGAAAGAGCGTAGTGGCGCCAACGACCACAGGTTTTGAACCCGATCTGGAGACTTTGGATTCCGCGATTGGTCCGCGCTGCCGCGGGATAATCCTGAATTCGCCAAATAACCCTACCGGCGTAGTCTACAGCCAGGAAACCCTGCAAGCCTTGTCTATTTTACTGGAAAAGAAAGAAAAAGAGTTTGGGACGGAAATACTGGTTATTTCCGATGAACCTTACAGCAAACTGGTTTATGATGACGTTAAGGTTACATCGGTGTTAAAAGTATTTAAAAACTCGGTGGCGGTTAATTCGTTCAGCAAGTCCCTGGCCCTGCCTGGGGAACGTATCGGGTATATTGCCGTCAGCCCGGCCATAAATGAAGTGGATATGTTTATTAACGGTCTGGTGTTTGCCAACCGTACCCTGGGTTTTGTTAATGCTCCGTCATTATTTATGAAACTGGTTTCTATGTCGCTTGATGAAGTACCGCCAGTGGAAGAATACAAAAGGCGGCGCGATTACTTCTATGATATGCTGGCAGGACTGGGATTTAAATGTACCAAACCGGACGGAGCCTTCTATCTCTTTCCGCGTTCACCCCTGGCTGACGATGTGGAATTTGTACGGCGGGCTTTAAAGTATAATCTGTTGCTGGTGCCGGGCAAAGGATTTGGCTGTCCTGGATATTTCCGTATTGCTTATTGTGTCAGTTTCGATACCATCAAAAATTCCCAGCCTGCTTTCGAAGCCCTGGCGGCGGAACTCAATATGAGAAATTAAGTCCGATAAAAAGAATATTAGCCACAGATAAAAACACATTGAACACCGATATACACGAAGTTCATTTTGGAGAAACATGGTTTAATAAGATTAGTCTACAGCCTATTCAGTGATGCTGGCGGTTGAAGGGTCCAAGGAAGCGGTCGACCAGTGTTTGGCCTTGGCCCGGACCCTACTGAAAGAAAAACCCCTTAACGTTCCCAGGCAATCATGCAAGGAATGTGGGGCCAGCCCCTACTGAGCATTTAAAAACCAACCGGCCTGATGTCCAACCGGGGGGTGTTCTTTACCCCCGGTTGGGTCTATCATCACAGTTGTTACCGGTTTAATGCAAGTGTTTGACCCGCAATTCCTCGGCGGTTTGTCCCCATTCCAGGGCATAGGCCTCCAGTTTTTTGGCCATCACGTTAACATCCATGTTGTCTTGTTGGGTGCAATGAGCACAACTCTCGTTTACGCATTCCGCCAGCGCCTGTGGGTTGTCGATAAAGGGACAGGGGCGCAGCATGTTCTTGTTAAAGGGGTATTTACGTTGATAGGCCCTGAACAACGGAGTTTTTAAGGCCTCACGCACACTCATTTCATGGATATTGCCGTTGGCATAGTGGATAAACGCACATGGCTCCACCTCTCCCGCAGCATTGATATGGAAGTAACGCCGGCCGCCGGCGATACAGCCGTCAGTAGCCTCCCCGTCGTTCCAGAAGTCAGCAATAAAGATTGGCTTGGTTTGCCGCATCTCATGGATTCTCTCATAGGCGTAGGCCCGCTGGGCGGGGGTAGCATAAAGTCCAGGTCGGAATCGGCACCAATCGGGATGTAGGTAAAATACCAGCCAAAGCGGAAACCTTTTTCGATCAGCATATCGATGTAGGCCTCGGAGCAGACCTCCTCCACATTGTTGCGGTGGTAGGTAGTTGAAAAACCATAAAATAGGCCATACTGCCTGAGTATATCCACCGAGTGCATTACCTTCTGGAAGACCCCCTGGCCGCGGCGGCTATCGGTGGATTCCTCGAAGCCGTCCACACTTATGGCAAAGGTGATATTGCCGGCTTCCACACATTTAGCGGCGAATGGTTCATCGATCAGGGTTCCGTTGGTAAAGATATGGAATACCGAGTCGTGATGTTTCCTGGCCAGCCTGACGATATCATCTCGGCGCACCAGGGGCTCGCCGCCGGACAATACATAAAAGTGAATATGCAGTTCCTCACCTTCAATTATAATTCGGTCCAGTAAGGCATAATCCAAGTCATTTTTATGGGTATACTCACCGGCCCAGCAACCCTTGCAGCGGAGATTGCAGCGATCGGTCGGGTCAATGAGTATGGCCCAGGGAACTCCGTGACCCAGTTTGGCTTCCAGTTCGCGCTGCTGCGGCAAACCCAACAAGGCCGAATGCACCAGGAAGTTTACCATCAGCCGGTTGCGTACCCTGGGATCAACTCCGGTCATGGTGCTGAGATACAGCTCGCGCCAGTTGGAATCAGGGTCCACGAGCAGCCTTTGTACGTCATTGATCTGCCTTTTATGTTCATCGGTTATAGCCAGTTTATAGAGCATATTGGTAACCTTTACAATATTGCGTTCCGGGTTATGACTGAGGTAATGGCTGAGCTGACCCACAAACTTGTCTCCTACTACTTTTTTAGCTCCGTCAAACATAATAAATATCCCCTCCTTAAACGTCGCATTCTCCCCAAATGAATTAAAGCCTGTTGGTTGACCTGCTGACTAACTGGCCATCTGCAGCCAGAAGTTGTTTATAATGGCCTCGGCCTTGGTTTTCAACAGTTCAGTATCAAATATCTCCGACATAAAAAATATTCCTTCAATCATAGTTATCAGGGTCAGGGTCAGGGCTTCGGGGTCCAAATCAGGTTTTATAATACCTTGCTCCTGGGCCTGTGCAAAATTGGCCAAAACCAGTTCATAGAGGTTCTGGTACAGCTTGATTACCCGGTCTTTCAAGTAGTCCATGCGCTTCATGGAATCATACATCAACAACAAGAAGGAACCGTATTCTATCCCTTCCTGCTGATTAAAATCCAGCTTGTTCAAGATAAGAGCGGCCGCGGCCTGTATCTTGTCCCTGATCTCAATCTGCTGTGAGGATATTACCGCGGCAAACTCGTACAGGAAATTAAAACAGTAGGCCTCGATGATTTCAATAAACAGGGCGTCCTTGCTCCTGAAATAGTAATAAAAGGCCCCCTTGGTTATACCCAGTTCCCGTACGATTTCATTAATAGAAACGTCCCGATACCCGGCCCTTAAAAAAGCCTTAAACGCGGTCAGCAGGATCTTTTCCTTGGTGCTTTTGTTTTCCATTTTCCCCTCCTCGAACCATACCGACCGGTAGGTATGTACTTTTGTACTATTTTAGTACCTTTGTACAGAATGTCAATCGATTTTTATTAGCTAGAAAACGATAAAATAAAAAGCCCTGGCCTGAAACGGGCAGAGCTTATGGCAACCATTTAAATACCCAATATATTTTTCGTATTTAACGTCTTTAACCTATTTGGCCATCGCCTGAGCTTTCAATTCCTTCGGCATCTTTTCAATTGCATAGCGCAAGGAGGTCCGAGGCATGATCTGCTTGTTTTTCATTATATAATCAAAAATCTCGGTCTGGTGACAACGACTGGCCTCTTTGAGCATCCAGCCATAACCCTTGCGCACCAGGTCATCACCATCGGTCAAAAGCATATCAGCTATACCCATGACCTCATCCAGAAACTTACCCTGTTTGGCCGGTACGATAAGCGATACGGCAGCGGCGCGGCGCATCCAACGATTATCTGACCTGGCCCATAGTATCAGCTCGGGCAGATAATCGGGGTACATTTGAAGAAAATCACCTACGGTGTGATTGCACAAGGTGTCACAGGTGGCCCAGTTGCTGACATAATTCTCCACCCAGCGCTCGAACACTGCGAAATCCTCAGGTGTATACTCCAAGTGCCGGTAGTAAGACCAGTTGCATGCAATAAAGGCTTCTTCCATATAACCTGATTTCCATAGTTCTTCACAAAGCTGAAAAACTTCGCCTTTGCTCAGAGATTTTATCTTTTTGTAGTAGGCCTTGCCGATCTTGGTGACCAGAGCAGTACTGACACCATAAACACAAATAGCTTCCTTGAAATAGTTCTCTGCCCCAACCTTCTTTTCTTCATCGGCGTTGGTTTGCAGTTCGCTGCGAATCTGCCGGATTATATCGTCCATATTTCAACCTCGCAATTATTTTTCTTAGTTCAAATCCTAACAAATCCAACTATTGGTGTCTATTGGCCGCCCCTGTTTTAGTGTATTAATCTTCGGTATTAAGGAATAATCGGGTTTTCTTTGGCTGTATCGGTTTAACCAGATCGCTCCCGACCGCAACGCTGAACCTTTTTTCCCTATAGCCATAAAACAAGCAACCCGAGATTTAATTCAAATAATCTCGGGTTGTTTTTTCCTAGAATAGGCGCAATTTGGATAAAGTGCGTCTCCATACATATCATTTTCTGATTAGGCCCAAATAAATGTCAGCAAAGCCGCTACCAACGTGAAGATGGCTGCTATTACCACCGCCATTTTGATTACTTCCGATTCTATACCCAGGCTGTCAATTGTCGCCGCGGCGTTCTGTAATTTGGCCGGGGATATGACACTGGCCAATCCCCCCGCTATAGCCGTTCCCGCTGTTACTACCAGTCCATTCACATGCAGCAGGTTTGATGTGAGCAGGTTGTATTTGGTAAACAGAGCGATGGTTGAAGCCTCACTGCCACTGACGAAACCGCCCAGGAGTCCCAGAAAAGCCGCAACCATCGGATAGAGATCTTTGAAGAAGGCGGCTGAACTGCGGCCAGAATCTGAATCATATTGTAATCGGGTATGGATAAGGCCCAAATACCATCTTGAGGGGCAAAACCAGAATACATCATGACATAGGCAATAGCGAAGAATATGGCGGCGGAAAAGGTAGGCCGGGGCGCGCGGGCCAGCCATTTGCGGCCGATTTCTTTCCATTGAGCCGAACTTGGTTTCATGAATGGCACGGCTAAAAAGGTGCTGATTAAAACCCAGGCATAAGCATTCCAAAGCATGCGAGTATTTATAGGCTTGCCGCCAGGAATAATCTGCAAAGACATGGCCAGATCCTTGAAAAGATAATTGTAAAGCGGGGGCCAAAAGTTTATAATCAAACAGCTTATTATCAGTATCAGCCAGGGACCGAGCGCTTTCCAAAGCGACATGGACTGCTCTGTTTTTATGTCATCAGCAGTAAGACCGCCACGGTCGATAATGTTTTCGCTCTTTAGTTTGAGGAAGAGGAGCATCATTATAATAGTTGCCAGTCCGCCGATTACCCCTGTCAATACAATTCCCCGCCCTGCATGAGCTACACCGATGGCTGTCATTCCCATGGTGAGGCCGGCGAGTAAGCAGGGTACGAAACCTTCTTTAATTTTGGCAAAGCCTCCTACTATGTAGAGCATACCAAACCCTATCATGGTTGATATTACCGGCATGAATTGAGAGAAAACCAGGGCAGAAGTATTTAACGGAGTTCCGGTCATGTCTGAGAAAACCACCAGGGGAGCGCCGAGAAGGGCGTAGGTGCAGAGTGAATCAAAACCTAAAGCGGGAAGGGCCACGGCTACAAAAGCCGAGTAACCCAGAGCCAGCATAATGGGAGGAAGAATGGAAACCGGGGTGGCGCCTACTGAAACCAGCAGAGTGCCGATGCCCATATTAATAATCATTATCTGCACGGCATGGTTGCTGCTGGCCAGGGTTTTGACAAAAACAACTATACGTTTTAAAGCTCCGGTAGATTCTAAAAACGTAATCTGCAAAATGGACGCCGCCACCATTAAGGAAACGGGAAAAGAGGCAATAATGCCTGCCAAACTGGCAGTAAGGGAAACCTTAAGCGACGTGTGGAAAAAGAAAAAACTGATAGCGGTCACTAATAACCATCCGGTTAAACCACTCAAATCGGCCGGCATTTTGGCAGGATAAGCAGTAATAACACTGCGATAATCGGCAATAAAGTTAATAATACGTCCATTTCCAACCATCCTTCCGTACTGCCAAGCCAGCAAATACGATATTTTGTCGAAAGACACAAATTGATTTTAACAAATAACAAACGGGAAATGGAAGGGGTAAGAGTTTTTAAAGATATTTAGAGATATATATTGGACAATAATATTAATATCATGAATTGCGCATAAAAAGGATGATAAGACAATGTCAATCGGTTATGCCTGTATAGCGCTGGGCTTGAAAGACAGTGCCATGCGGGGGTGTGTTTTAAAAAACGCCCGGCCCGAGAAACTAAATGAATTAATCGCGATGAACCTTAACACCCTGGGACGCATTCTGGAATACAACCTCTACAACGGCATCAGGCTGTTTCGTATCAGTTCAGGTATTATCCCCTTTGGTTCGCACCCGGTAAATCGAAGTCGCTGGTGGGAGATGTATGAAGAAGATTTACGGCAGCTGGGGGACAAGATTAAAAGATGGGGTATGCGGGTATCGATGCATCCCGGGCAATATACAGTCTTAAATTCTCCTGATAAAGATACGGTACAGAAAGCCATATCTGACCTGGAGTACCATGGCCGCTTCCTTGATTCTCTAGGGCTTGGCCTGCAGCATAAAATTATCCTGCATCTTGGTGGGATATATGGTGATAGAAGCATAGCCATGAAGAATTTTATCAATAACTACGGGCTGCTCTCAGAAAACACTCAAAAAAGATTGGTTTTAGAAAATGACGAGAAATATGATGTGCGAGAAGTATTGACGGCAGCGTCATTCCTTGATATTCCAGTGGTGTTCGATGTATTTCACCATAGCGTCAATCCAGCGCCGGAATGTACAGGAGAATACGAATGGATAAACGCATGCCGAAACACCTGGAAAGCGGAAGACGGGCGGCAGAAACTACACTATTCGCAGCAGGAGCCGGGCCTGAAAGCCGGAGCACATTCCCGCACCATTCAAATAGATGAGTTTATAAATTTTTATAAAGGACTTCCCATACCGCAGCCGGATATTATGCTGGAAGTAAAGGATAAAGATTTGTCGGCCTTAAAGTGTATAGCCGCTATAAACCAAATAAAAGGTGACTAACCGGTATAATCTTGAGGCTTTCAAATAATGGGGGTATCTCGTTGACAAATTACATAGTAAAACTATACACTATACAAATAAACTGATATGGGGGGTGCTGGTAACGAAACAAGCTGAATCTTTAATGAAAATAAGTGAATTAGTTGCCGCTTCAGGGGTTTCCAAGCAAACCATACACTATTACCTGCGCGAAGGGTTGTTGAGTCCGCCGGTAAAAACCAGCCGCAACATGGCTTACTACGATGACAGGCATATTGCAGAGATTTCCTTAATTAAAGAGCTTCAGGAAAAACGCTATTTTCCTCTGGCTGTAATAAAGGTAATCATGGATGGCAGACGCGAGGGCAAAGATATGGATGCTGCCGATCATCTGCGAGCCATTGACGAATTATTTGTTGGTGAAGGGCCTGATAGCTCAGAACGTTGCTTAACTCAGGCTGAATTCATTAACGAAACCGGGCTGACTGAATCAGTTGTGGAGATATTAATAGAACAAGGCTTGATATTGCCTAATTCTAATATGAATCACGGGCTTTTTACGGGGAACGATTTGCTGCTTGGCAAATCGTTTAAATATTTACTGGACCTCGGTTTGAAAAGCGAGGATTTGGTTATATACGGGGAATATCTGAGATTGATCCGTACGGAGGTCTCTTTGGTCCATGATAGAATCATCGATAATCCTCATAAGCAGCCTCATCCGCCCCTTGATGATATTAAGAGGGGACTGGATAATATCAAGCTGCTATTAGTCAAAAAAGCCTACCGCGAACTGATCCTGGAACATCGCCATGCGGAAACAGAGGAGGAAAGGGGGCAAGATGATGATTAACGTTTATCTCGCTCATAAAACAGGATTCTGGTTTATATCCCTGACCATGACAATAGTTTTGTGTGCTGCTCATTATTCTATATTTGTTAAACGTCAGGTTAAACCAGGATCTTCAGCTAAGGAATTGATTACGCGTTTTAATTTCAAGGAGGTAATTTTCCACTGGTTGAGAATCATTATGTTCTTTATTCTGTTTTTTACTGGGATAGAAATGTTATATAAAAGCGAAGCGCATTTGGGACCTCATCATGGATTTATAGGAGTGGCATTTTTAATTATCGCGATTATCAATCTGGCATTATGGCGGCGGGACGTTGCATTTCGCAGCTACGATTGGATATGGATAAAGTCGTGCGGGGGTTATCTCTCGACAAGGTCTATGCATCTGCCCGCAGGGCGTTTTAACGCCGGGCAGAAGATTTATTACTGGCTGATGTTAATTGCAGCTATTGCTTTATTCATTACGGCCACGGCAATGGAACAGGGAGCGCATCATACTCTGGCTGGTCGTCAGAATATCGCCTGGGGTTTACACGGTTTAATAGGCTGTTTTTCAACCATTATGGTAATAGGACACATCTATCTCTCAATACTGGCCAATCCTGAGACCGCACGTGTGGTCATTGACGGCAAAATCAGCCGGGATTACATTGATGAACATCATTCGCAGTGGTTAAATTTGTAAACCACATAAAATCGGGGGAGTGAAGGAAAATGCCATTTATTTATCATCAAAATGGACGTCGTGGGGGCGGCACGCATCAACTCCGCGGCCATTTGAGCACCAAGTATATTACTATCCAAAGCCAGAACTGTACGGCTTGTGGAAGTTGTATCAGCCAATGCCCTAAAAATGTAATTGGCAAGGTCCATTTTTTGAGGCATGAACACGCGCATATCGATAATGCGGATAAATGTGTAGGCTGCAGGAAATGCGTCAAATCCTGCCCGAATCAGGCAATATTTGAACTGCCGCAGATAGATTTTTCGGAGCCGCCGCCCCAAATACCATCTAAAATGGGCAATCTCGGGATGGGTAAAAGAAGGTGCTGTCTAAATCAAAAGGCAAGAAACGAAATCGAATCATTGGTGACTTGTTGATGTAAAGTTTTTTATTCTCTCCAGAATTCAGGCAGGAACAAGACCAGCAGGGGGAAAATCTCCAGACGCCCTACCAGCATTAAGAAACCCAGAGTAAACTTACCCCCGTCAGTAATAAAGGCATAGTTCTGGGTAGGGCCCACCAGACCAAACCCCGGACCTATATTTCCCAGACAGGCCGCGGCAGCGCTCAGGCTGCTCATAACATCCAGCCCCGCTGCATTCAGTATTGCCATACCTGCCGCCAGTAAGAAAATGTAGAGAAAAAAGAACTGCAGTACATTTGTGACCAGTGCTTCTGGAAGGGCTTTGCCTTGATAGCGCAGGGGATACATCGCCCGGGGATGGATCATTTTCTTAACCTCAATTAAGGCTCGTTTAAAAAGGATTATATAACGCCCCGGTTTTATGCAGCCCCCAGTCGAACCGGCACAACCTCCTGTGAAAAACATCAGGAAAATGACTCCGCTTGCCAATGCCGGCCATTTGTCATAATCAGCGGTGGCAAAACCGGTGGTCGTCATTATGGATACTACCTGGAAACAGGCATCCCGGATAGGTTTTTCCCATCCGGGCATAGTTTGGGTGTTATGCAGGCTGATGGCTGCAGCAGCTGCAGCCATCAGCGCTATAGCTGTGTAGAATCTGAACTCCGCATTTTGCCAGTAAACCATGAATTTTCTTTTGCGCAAAGCAATGAAGTGAAGTGAGAAATTTACTCCTGATAAGAACATGAATAAAATGATTATCCAATGAATGGCCGGATTTGTGTAATAGGCTATACTGGCGTTTTTAGTGGAAAAGCCTCCGGTAGCCAGGGTGGCGAAGGAATGACACATAGCATCAAAAGGCTCCATTCCGGCCAGAATCAGAGAAAATACGCAGGCAGCGGTTATTAAAATATAAGTTTTCCAGAGACTTTTGGCTGTTTCTCGTATACGTGGACTTATCTTATCGGCGGTGGGGCCCGGAACTTCCGCTTTGAACAACTGGTTGGCTCTGACCCCAATGCTGATTATAGCTACAAACAGTGCTATAATGCCCATACCGCCTAACCAGTGGGTCATACTGCGCCAGAATAACAGACCCCGGGGCCAGGATTCCACATCAGTAACTACGCTGGCGCCGGTGGTTGTAAAACCTGATACGGTTTCAAACCAAGCATCGGCTAGGGATGGCAAGTATCCGGTAATTATATAAGGCAAACTGCCGAATACAGATGCTACCAGCCAACCCAAACTTACAACTGCCAGGCTTTCTTTATAGCTCATGTCTCCGCTTTGAGAACCAAGCTTAGTGAATATAAATCCTACCACTATGGTAAACAAGGTTGCATAAGCTATACCGAAACCTGATTCTTCCCTGTACAGAACAGACCAGAATAAACAACTTAACATGGCCAGCCCGGTAATCAAAATCATTCGACCCAGGTTGCGCATGAGTACCCTGGGCCTTATCAATACTTCTTACCTCCGTTAAGAAATAGTTTTTCAACTTTGTGTATACTCCGGGCCAAACTGAAGACTATGAGACGATCATGGGGTTTTATGCGAAAACTGCCGTCCGGAATATATACGTTGTTTTCGCGGACTACTGCGCCAATAACAGAACCAGTCGGGAATTTTATATTCTTTAGCTCCTTGTCTACTGCCACAGCACCAGGCTGTGCGAATAATTCCAAGATCTCAGCACGATCTTCATCAAATACCGTTACGGAAATAATATCTCCAACCCTAATATATTTAAGAATTACTCCGGCAGTGAGCAGGCGAGGGCAGAGAATAGTATCAATTCCCAGCTGCTCAATCAGAGGCAGGACATCGGTGCGTTTAACTTGACAGGCGGTTTTTTTCACTCCCAGATTGCGGGCAATAAGAGCGCAAAGCAGGTTTATCTTATCATCATCGGTTACGGCGGCAAAGAAATCTGAGGCGCCAATATTCTCTTCCTCTAAAAGCTGATAGTCGCTTCCGTCCCCATTTATTACCAGACTGTGTTTAAGTTTGTTGGAAATTTGACGAGCACGTTCCCGATCTCTTTCAATAATCTTTATATTAATAGACGGATTCTGCTTCTCCAGAATCTGAGCCAGATAATAACCTGTTCTGCCTCCGCCCATTATAGTAACATTTTCTACCTTGCGGGCATGAAATCCCAGCAGCCTTTCTACTTTGGCCATGTCTACTGACCGGGCCATAACGTTTATATGGTCCCCTTTTTCGAGGCTGTCCTCACCTCCGGGCACCATTATAGAGTGCTGGCGATGGATTGAAACGATATTATAAGGTACACTGCTGTCAAGCTGTTTAATCTTTTTACCCAGTAAAGGTGAATCTGCTCCCACTTCAAGTTCCACCAGCTGGACCTTACCGTCAGCATAAAAATCAACATTCAGGGCTTCGGGGTTTTGAACTATTTGGGCAATTTCCGTAGCGGTTACCCGTTCGGGGTTGATAATCATATCTATGCCCATAGCCTCATTCAAAGAAAAGGCTTTGACTTCCAGGTATTCGGGATTGCGTACCCGGGCTACGGTGGTTTTTACCCCATACTGCTTGCCCAACAAGCAGGAAACCATATTTAATTCGTCAAATTCGGTAACTGCCAGGAGCATATCGGCCTGGCGCACCCCGGCAGCTTCCAGTACCGAGGTGGAAGAACCGCTGCCTGCCACTACCTGAATATCCAGTTCTTCCTCCAGAACCTGCTGTCGGTCTGGATCTTGTTCTACCACGGTTACATCATGATTTTCCCGGGATAGCAGCTGCGCCATGCTAAACCCGACTTTTCCAGCGCCAATGATAATGATTTTCATATTCGTTGATACCTGCCAAATTATGCTTTGATGTGCGGTGTATTAAGCCCTATTTTAGCAATTGTACAATGAAAAAGCTACCTGTAGGCAGGAGTTCTAATAACTTATCTTGGCTGTTGCTGGACTTGAATAGTCACCAGATGTAAAAATATTAACAACAGTGTAAGAATAATAACCTTTTGATTGTCTATATATATGACGAACTTCACAATAGGGGGGAGTCATTTGGGACGCCTCAACCAGGATCAAGCGCTTGAATTCTATAATCAGGAATACCCCGCCCTGTATCGTTATGCCTTGTACCTGTGTTCGCAACGGGAAACGGCGGAAGAAATCTGCCAGGAAACATTCCTGCGCTGGTTCAGGCTGGACAACCAGGGTGAGATAGAGTATCCGCGGGCCTGGTTGAAAAAGGTGGCCGGCCGCCTGGCTATCAATTACGGCAGACGGCACACCTTGATTGCCAGTCATGAGATACTGCAGGATCCTGAAACAATTAGCCGGGAAAATAATACCGAACAGCAGATAGAACGTCTTGAAGTAGAAGATATCCTATCTCGTCTGTCCTGGAGGGATCAGATACTGTTGAAAATGAAGATGGCAGGAGAATCATATCAAAGCATAGCGGAGGCTCTGGATATAGCCCCGGGTTCGGTGGGAACGCTTCTGGCGCGGGCTATGACTAAGTTTAGGGAAGAGTATATGGGAAAGGAGGGGGAGCATAACCATGAAATGTCAGGACGAAGGAAAACTTCTACTATATCTGGAACATGAACTGTCGGCTCAGGAGATGAGGATAGTTCAAATCCATGTAAATAGCTGCCCCCGCTGCGCCCGCAGATTGATGGAAATTCAGCAGGCCCTTGCGTTTGGCCAGGAAAAGCTGCAGCCAATTCTTGAGAGTATGGAAGTAATAGAGCCAAGAGGACAGGATCGGGTGTGGCGTAAGATTCAATCAAGTTTAAAGAAGGATAAAGGAGGATTTTTCAGCATGAAAATGAAACGTTGGTCAGCGGTTGCCGCTTCAATAGTGCTGGTGGGCATGATGGCATTTTTGCCTTCAGTGCGGATGGCAGTGGCCGATTTCTTACAGGTTTTTCGGGTGGAAAAATTGCACAGCATCAGCATCAGTCAAGATGATATCCAGCAAATACAACAGGCCCTGGAAAAGGGTGATCTTAAACTGGACATAGCCAGTCTGGGCGAAATCCGTACAGATGGACCGGGTGAAGAAAAAACCATACAGGCTGCTGAACTAAGCCAGCTTTCTTTTCAGCCCCGCTTGCCGGCTGCCGAAGCCCAGAGTATAGAATTGCAAAAAGTACCGACAATGTATATTACTCCAAAAGTCAAAGAAGTAAACCAGATTCTGACTACCCTGGGAAGTCAGGCATTATTGCCGCAAAAACTAGACGGGCAGACTGTGGTTGTAAAAATGGGTAATTACATCAATGCAACATATTCAGAATATAGGGTATTCGTAGGCCCGGCTCCCGAAGTGCATGTCCCGTCAGGAGTAAATGTACGCGAAGCAGCCGCAGCTCTGGTGAATCTGCCTCTTTGGCCGGAAACAGTCAAACGGCAGCTGCAGGCCGTGGATGACTGGGAACATACTCTGGTAATACCAGGAGAAAGTGTAGAAAAAATCAAAGTTCGCGGGCAGGAAGCAGTTCTGGTTACAAACAACGGTCATCCTTCTCTGATGTGGGAGGAAGAGGGACTTATCTACTCGCTGGAACCTTTGCTGGGTCAGCATCCAGACCTGCGGGAAGTAGCTGAAAGCTTGCAATAGCTGGCAGAAATATCATTACTGGAGATTGGATATGCTGCTTGAAGCCAGAAACATAACCAAATATTACGATTCTATTTTAGCTTGTCATGAAATCTGCCTCTCCCTGGGGGAGGGGCAGGTTTTTGGTTTGCTCGGACCCAATGGCGCCGGGAAAAGCACCCTGGTTAAAATCATGCTGGGTTTGGTTCATCCCAGCAGCGGAGAGGCTGTTATCAAGGGGCGTCCGGTTAGTGAGGTTAAAAATCGCAAAAATATAGGTTACCTGCCCGAATTGTTCCGTTTGTATGGCTGGTTGACAGCCTATGAATGGCTGCGTTTTAATGCGAGGGTTTATGATATACCGGCAAATCAGGAACGTCAGGCTATTGAACGCACTCTGGAACTAGTCGGGCTCAAGGGAAGGGAAAAAGAAAAGGTCGAGGGTTATTCCAAAGGTATGCAGCAGAGATTGGCCCTGGGAGCAGCGTTGATTCACAGACCTGTTCTGGTGTTCTTGGACGAACCCACATCAGCATTGGACCCGGTAGGCAGAATAGAGGTTCGAGATATTATTTCACAGCTTAAAGCAGAAGGCACCAGTGTTTTTTTAAACAGCCATCTTTTAAGTGAAGTGGAGATGACCTGCAGCCATTTGGGATTCATCCGTAAAGGTAAGATGGTGGCCTCAGGAAAGATTGAAGATTTCATGCAGGAAAGCCATGAGATCCAGATCGAGGCTGAGGGGGTTCCGGCAGAACTCCTGCAGCGATGGGAAAAGCAGGGGCGATTGCTGCAGCGAAATGGTTCAAACTTTAACCTGTTGATAGATCACCGCCAGGAAATTCCCGAAATTATTGATGAATTAAAAGGCTGCAAAACGCGGGTTTATCGGGTCGACACTGTTAAAGGCGGTCTGGAACAGGTTTTCCTGGATCTGATGAAGTGAGAAGCATTGGCCTTATAGATTTTGACGGGGGTAAAAATGAAACATATTTTCAGGCTTACTATAAAAGAAATCGCCAGTAAACGCTTGTTTTATTTGGGTTTGGTTTTTACGCTTATGTACCTGGGGCTTATCGCCCTGGGCGAATACTATGCTGCAAGGGATATGAGCCAAGGACCGGTAAGCAGCATGATGGTAACCGTATGTTACCAGTTTATGTGTTTAGGCTGGTATATCTCAACCTTGATGATTGGAACCCTGTGTATTGCATTGGCCAGTGGAAGCCTGTCCCGGGAGATAGAAAGCGGAACCATACTGGGTTTGGCCTCCCGCCCCCTGGGAAGGGGTTCAATACTTATCGGCAAGTTTACTGCTTATTTATCTGTTATGGTTCTCTACAGCGTCATTTTGCTGCTGGCCATCTCCCTAATCAGCAGTTACTATTTTAAAATGCCCCTGGAAACCCTTTCGATGATTAAAGGCATAGGGATATTCATAATGTATCCTATGGTGCTGCTGGCTTTGACTTTTTTTCTTTTCGGCCAGCTTGAGTACTATGGCGGGCGGGGTAACATGTTTTATGCTCCTCATCGTGGCCATTATCGGAGGCTTTATCGAGCAGGTGGCTGCAATTATGCAGAGTAAGAATCTAATTAATGTGGGAATCCTGAGCAGTCTTATTAATCCATCTGATTCGGTTTACCGGCTGGCGATCAGTACGGCCAGCGGCAAACTGGGGCAGGGTGTATTTAATGGATTTGATCCTTTTGGTGCGGCCCTGGTACCCAGCGGCTGGATGACTCTGTATACCGTTATTTATATTACCGCCCTATTGATCCTGGCCTGGCGGAATTTCTCCCGCCGCGATTTCTAAGCAAACAAGAACCCTAAAAGAATATCTGCTTTAACTATATAACTAATAGCTTGTTGTTATTTACATATCATCTGCTGGAACTTATTAAGGATCAAAAAAAATGGACAGGATATTTTAACGTTTGGAAGTCAATATATAAAAAAAGGCCTTGGTTTATAGAAAACCAGGCCTGGCCAGGGAAATTTTTGAGGGGTAATCCCTTAATATCTAAGCATAACAGGCAATCTTGTTGCTGGGCTGCCAGATTTTCATCTCTTCAGCCGCTTTTACCAGCTCATCACGAAAATCAGGGTGGGCGATATTAATTAACGATTCAGTTCTCTCCCATATGGAACGCGCTTTCAAGTTTACCTTTCCATATTCGGTAACAACCCAGCTCACCATGGTGCGGGGAACCGTAACCGCAGCCCCGGGTGTTAAATATGGCTTAATGCGGGAGAGCATTTTGCCGTCTTTGTCGGTAAAAGTAGAAGAAAAAGCCAGGAAACTCAATCCTTCCCGAGATTCAAAAGCGCCGATAACGAAATCAAGCTGGCCGCCAGTACCGGAAATCTGTCTTAAGCCGCTGGATTCCGAGCAGACCTGACTCAACAGGTCAATTTCCAGAATATTATTTATGGAAACCATGCGATCATTGGCTCTGACCCTGGCCGGATCATTTGTATAAACAACCGGACAGGAGGCCAGACGGGGATTGTCGTGCAGAAAATCATAGGTTTCCTTAGTGCCCAGTGAAAAGGTATAGGTTGATTTAAAGCGGTCTACGGCCTTTTTAGCATTTGTGATTTTACCTGCTTCATACATAGCCACATAGGCATCACAGAACATTTCGCTCTGGATACCCAGATCTTTCAAGTCTGATTCAGCCAGCATCATACCGATGGTGTTAGGCAGAGCGCCTATTCCTAACTGAATACAGGATCCATCCTTTATTTCCTCGACAATATATTCAGCAATCTTCTTTTCTGCGGCAGATGGCGCTGGTGATGGAGGGGTGGTAAAAATCGGAGTGTTAGAACCCTCAATGATATAGTCTACCTCACTGATGTGGATGCTTTCCTCAAAACCGCCCAGGCAACGGGGCATATTGTCATTAACTTCAACTATACGGATTTTGGCGTTTTTACCCATTGAGTAATTATGAGAACTAGCCAGACCGAAATTGAAGCACCCGGCTCCATCCATAGGAGAAACCTGTGCTACCCATATATCCACCCAGCGGTGCTGGTAACAGGGATTGTATCCAATATTGTTGGCTTCATGGTAACTAAATGGGTAGTGAATACATAGCCCCAGGTCTGACATTTTACGATCCAGGGCAGTAAAATACCAGCTGCCGTAATAGAATGATTTGTGCTGCGGGTCATTTTTAACTACTTCGGGGATGGGCAATACGCTGCCGGTTGCTCTTATATTAACATTTGTCAAACCCTCTTCTCCGGCTCTTGCCCCCAAGGCGCGGTCAAAGTCTACCGGTTTGGTGGCAAATTGTCCATACTCAATGACATCGTTGGCATGAACTAACTGCGCAGCCTGTTCCGCAGTAATTCGTTTGCTTCTGTATTCATCCAGATACGTCCTCATATTTTTTGAAACCCCCTTTTATTTCTCTGGCTGTTTATTAAGCAATAATGGTGCCAGGCAGGGGCGAAAAGCGTAAAAAAGATAAGAGATGCAGCCAAATAGGTAGTTGGTATATATTGCTGAAGGGATTGAGGGTTAAGATCATCTGCCTATTCTCACAGCAATATGTTGCGTTTAATCAACATTCAAAGAGGGGATGATTAATAGGAAATGAATAATAAACGCGCCTGGGTCGTAAGGAGAGAAAGAACGTGGTTGACAAAACAAGGTGTTGCGATAAGACAACAAAATGTTGATAAAACAAATCCATTATTCGTTTAGCAGGTCATATTTCTTCATTTTGGCCCAAAGAGAAGTGCGATGAATGCCCAGTATCTGTGCTGCCTTATTCCGATTCCAGCGCACAGATTTGAGAACATTGGCGATAAACTCCCGTTCGACTTCATCCAGATGCTCCTGTAAATTCATGCTGGCAGGTTCATGTTTCTGGTTTATGAACCGGGCTGATTCGTTAGGGATATGGTTTATCCTGATGATATCTGATCCCGCATTTAAACAGGCTCTCTGGATAACATTGCGAAGTTCGCGAACATTGCCTGGCCACTCATAATTTGCAAATGCCTGTAATACGCGCGGGTCGATGCCGGATACGGCGGTTCCCAACTCATAGTTGCAGGTATTGATAAAATGCTCGCTTAGCAGGGGAATATCCTCCAACCGTTCTCTTAAAGGAGGTATTCTTAAGAGCAGGGCGTTAATACGATAAAGCAGATCAGGACGGAATTGCTTTTTTGCCACCATTTCTTCCAGATTGGCGCTGGTAGCACTGATAACCCGGGTGTCAACATAACTGACTTCAGTTCCTCCCACACGGTCGATTTCTCCTTCCTGCAGCACCCGCAGCAGTTTAGCTTGAACGTGGTTAGGGAGTTCATTAATTTCATCCAGAAATATGGTGCCGCCATGAGCAAGTTCGAATTTACCAGGACGGCCTCCTTTGCGGGCTCCGGTAAATGCTCCTTCCTCATAGCCAAAGAGTTCTGATTCGCTGAGGTTATCTGGAATACTGGCACAGTTTACCCGAATAAAGGGACGGTCACGCCTGGGGCTGGCCTGGTGTATGGCATGGGCGAATAGCTCCTTGCCGGTGCCGGTTTCACCGGTTATCAGTACCGGGGCCTTGTTCTTGGCCATTTGTTGAGCATGGCTTTTGGCGTTAACAATAGGCAAACTGGTTCCAACCAGAGCGTCAAAGGAATAACGTGCTCCCGAGAGTTTGCGAACCTGCGATTTATAATATTCCAGTTCCTGATCCAGGCTTTTCATACGTTTGGCAAAACTCCGGGCTTCATCCATGTATCTGAAAACGCTTACTGCTGCCGCGCCGATGATCCGTCCATTTGATGTTATCGGTACCCGGGTTACAAATACGGTTTCTTTGCCTGCTTCCCATAACTCGGCGAAAATAGGTTTGCCGGTTGCCAGGACTTCCATCATGCGGCTCTTGGGAAAAACCTCCAGGACATGCTTGCCCTCTACGTCCTCTCTATTAAGCCCGCATACTTCTGCATAGTTTTCCGTAATTGTAATGATCTGTCCCTTTTCATCTACTATTAAGGCCCCGTCAAAACCATTGAATATAGTGCTGATTATGTCAACCGTTTTTTTGGGAATTCTGGCCAGCTTCATCAAGCAATCCCCCTTCATCTATCAGAGGTGTCAGGTTATTACTTAATACATACCATAAAAAAGACTTTGCCGCAAAAGACAAGCAGATGGTAATAAAATAAAGCGCGATCAAGCGATTAACCGAATAAGCCGCTTACGAAGTCACGGGTCCTGGCCTGTTGCGGAGAGGAGAAAATATTTTCTGCAGCTCCTGCTTCGATAAGCTGTCCATTTAGAATGAAAACGATTTCGTTTGCAATCCTGCGTGCCTGTGCCAGGTTATGGGTTACTATTATTACGCACAGTTCCGATGCCAAACCACGCAAAGTGTCCTCCACCTGTTGTGTTGAAGCGGGGTCAAGACTGGAGCAGGGTTCGTCAAGTAAGAGCACCCGCGGTTCTACAGCCAAAACCCGGGCTATAGCCAGTCGCTGTTTTTGCCCGCCTGATAAGTGGGAGGCCGGTCGCTGCAGCCGGTCCTTAACCTCTTCCCAGAGACCCACCTTGCGCAGGCAGCTTTCTACCAGTTGATCCTGTAAAGCCCGGCGGCGCAAACCATAATAACGGGGCGCAAAGAGTATATTTTCACGGATATTGAGCGGCAGAGCCACAGGAGTCTGAAAAACCATACCTGCCTGGCGCCGTACGGTATAAGCATCCAGGGCGAATATGGAAGTCTCGAACAAATGAATATTTCCGGTGCAGCTGTAGCCGGGTTCCAACTCGGCAGTGCGGTTTATACTGCGCAGCAAAGTGGTTTTCCCACAGCCGGAAGGACCAATTATGGCGGTAATTGCCTTGCTGGAAAAAGTTAAAGATATGTTTTGCAGTACGTCCTGCTGGCCGTAGCGGCTGCTGAAGTTTGTGATTTCTATGGCTGTGTTTTTCATCCTGCCTGTTTCCTTTCCTGCCAGCTTCTCAGATAAAGTGCCAGAGCATTTATTAACAACAGTAGTATTAACAGTACCAGAGCTGTGGCATAAGCCTGCTGCATCGATACATGTTCATTAAAAAGGATATAGAGGTGATAAGGCAGAGCCATGACGGGCTGAAATAGACTTTGCGGAGCAGGAGCCACGATAGCGGCGGCGGTTACCATGATGGGAGCGGTAGCTCCGGCGGCATAACCCATCGCCAGGAGAAAAGCGGCCAGGATCCCGGGCACAGCCTGGGGAAGAATAATCCGTCGCAGGCTGTAGGTCTTTGAGACACCGAGAGCAGCAGCTGCCAGGCGGGTTTGAGAATCTACTGCTCCAAGAGCTTCTCGGATAGATACGACTATAACCGGAAAAATCATTAAAGCCAAAGCCATGCTTCCTGCCAGCAGTGATATGCCCCAACCCAGTCTGACCACACATAGGGCATAAATAAACAACCCGGTTATGATGGACGGGACCCCGGCCATACTCTGCAAGAGCAGGTTCATCAACCGGCTGCTTCTTCTCTGCGGACCGTATTCGTTTAAATATATGGCGGCAAAGAGTGCGGGAAGACCTGCTGCCAGCAAAGCTATAGCCACCAGCCACAAGGTGCCCATTAGAGCAGGCAGGATGCCTCCTTCGCTGCCCAGAGGGGAACCCTGGGGACGCCCGGTGAGAAAGTCAAGACTTATAAACGAACCTCCCTTATTGAAAAGGTAAAGGATAATACATCCCAGTATTATTAGTACGATAATTGCAGAAAACCATAGACCGAGAATAAAAAGTTTATCCCGCAAATACATGTTTTTTATCAAAAGGGTTTCACCCCTTTTTCGTCCGGCCCCAATAAGCGGTTTATAAATAGATTTACCAGGATAACAACCATCATCAAGACTAGGCCTGCAGCAAATAGGGCCTGATAATGAAGGGTTCCAGGTGAAGCGCTGCCCAGTTCCAATGCAATCAAAGCCGGCAGCGGTTCTCCTTGATTAAACCAGGAACCAGGCATAAGCATAGTATTGCCTGCCATCATTAAAACCGCCATAGTTTCTCCGGCTGCCCGTCCAAAGGCCAATACCAGCGCAGCATCATACCCCTGCGAGCCGCAGGACACAAAACCTTCACTACATAATAAGGTCTTGATACACCTAAAGCCAGACTGGTATGGCGATACTCGGCAGGAATTGATCGAAGCGCAGCTTCACTGTTTGCGGTTATAAAGGGCAAAACCATGATGGCCAGCACTACCGAAGCGGCAAAAAGCGACTCGCCGCTGGGCAAATCAAAGGAGACTTCAAAAAAGTTTACCAGTATGGAGGCGCCTAGAAAACCATATACAACTGAGGGAATCCCGGTAAGAAGGTTAAGCACCGGGCGTATTACAGCCGCCAGCAACCTGGGAGCGAATTCAACCATAAAAACCGCACAGGCAAAACCAAGCGGCGCAGCCAATAGCAATGCCCCGCCAGACACCCAAATGGTGCTTACCAGCATGGGAGCAACCCCCACCTGTGGAGAAACTGACAGAGGCAGCCAGGTTTGACCGCTGATAAATTTCCAAACTCCAACCTTGGTCCATACCGGCCAACTCTCCAGCAATAGGAAAAGCAACAGAGATGCCAGCAATAAAACACAGAACAAGGCGGTAAGAAAAAAGATCAGCCCCAGACCAGCATCGGTTTTACAGGACTTATGTTTCAGTGCCGTCATACAAGTAACCTCATTTAAAATTAAAAACAAGGGGCAGGAAAACCAACCTGCCCCTTAAGAGAAGGAGTGATTATTTAGCAGCCTTAATATAGCCCATTTCCTCAACTACAGCCTGGCCCTTTTCCGAGCTAAGATAATCTACGAACAATTTCTCGCGGATATCAAACTTATCTTTGCTCAGTACCAGCAGGGGGCGGCCAATAATGTATCGGCCCGATTTGATATTATCCAGGGTGGGAGCTACGCCATCTACGCTAATCGGCACCAGTTTATCTGGGTTCTGATTGACCAGCCCTGACGAAACATAACCGATTACGTCAGCGTTATCCATAATCTTGGCTGCCAGGGCGCCCATGGAGGGAATCTGCTGAGCTTTAGGCGAGATAGGAGTTCCTTTCATAACCGCCTTGTCAAAAACCTCGCTGGCGCCGCCGCCGATATCTCTGACCGCTACTACGATTTCTTTATCCGGCAGTTTGGGGTCCAGCTGCTTCCAGCTCGTTATTTTGCCTGAGAAGATATCTTTTAATTCCGCGCTGGTAAGATTAGGTTTTACCTTTGCCGCAGGGTTCTGCGGGTTGACCGCGATATCCAGAACATCCGAACCTATTTGTACTATTTCTCCTTGAGCAAAGGGGGCTTTTTCATCATCCTTCAAGCTCTTGGAAACCAGGCCGATATCAAAGGTTCCGTCCTGGGCCGATTTTAAACCGAAGCCCGAACCTCCTGTGGAAACAAAGATAACTATAGGTTCTTCTGGCAGACTGGCATCTACCTTGTTCCAGGTCTTGAATTCTTCCGTAAAATTATCAGCGCATTTGGCTACTATAGGAGCGAGGGTGCTGGAACCGCCGATCTTGATCGAAGTTTTCTGAGGCTCGGCTGGCTGCTTGTCAGCTTCGGGTGTTTGTTGGGTGCAGCCGGATACCAGCAACGCAATTAATAAGGATACGAGCAATAAACTGATTAGAGACCTTTTCTTCACTATCATTCCTCCCTAATAAATATTTTCCATTTGTATTATAAATAATAAAATGTCAGATTAAAAATAACATTTAGTAATATATAATTATTGACTCGTATTTTGTTGTTCATTTAATAATTTCTTGCAGTCAGGATATTTATTTTGATAATAATGATCTGCTAGTATAATTTAACATGAAGAAATTCACCATTAGGGAGGGCAATCATAATGAAGAAAGGAAATCTCTCTAAAAATAAGAGACCGATTTTTAAAATTGCCAATTCACCGTTGGACTGGCTGGGTGAATTCCTGGCCCTATTGGGAATTTTGATAATGGCGGGAGCCATAGCCAGGTATTATCCGCAGCTTCCCGCGACTATTCCCACCCATTTTAACGGCGCCGGTCAGGTAGACGGCTGGGGAGGCAAAAATACCCTGTTTATGATGCCCGCTCTTGGCATACTGCTTATTTATCTGCCCATGACCATAATGCAACGCTTTCCCCAAATCTATAACTACATGTGGGCGATTACAGAGGAAAATGCCCGGGTTCAATACCAGATGGCCCGAACGTTTATGATATGGTTAAAGACTGAAACCGTCTGGATGTTCACGGTGATTTCCTGGTACACGATTCAGATGGCCTTGAAAAACTACCATCAACCCAACATCAATTATTTCGTTTTCCCTATGTTGGCGATAATGGCGTTTACCATCGCTTTATATATGTATTTGGGGAATAAAGCGAAATAGGACAGATACGGCACAATCATGCGGTTAATCTGCACCGTTTATTGAAGGCTAGGGATTACAGGCCAGGAGAGATGGTACTGGCTTAATGCGGTCGGTTTTAATCGAGGGCGGAACCAACGCCTCCTTTTAAACATTTGATTTTGAATCTTTGTAATTATATAAAGTGTAATGAATTTGGGGCAAGAACGCCAATTTGCCTACAGTATGGGTGACATTAGCCGGAACAGACCTTCCTTGAATCTGACGCGCAGAGGTCTGGAAAAATAGACTTCGGGGGTAATTTCTACGCAATCATTAATATCGCGCAGGAACTGTTCGGTTAACTGCTGGCCGATATCCTGATCATATATGAAAGCGTTTATTTCGAAATTCAAATCAAAGCTGCGGATATCCAGGTTGGCAGTTCCAACAGTACAAGCAAAACTGTCACATACTATGGTTTTGCTGTGCAGAAACCCGCGCTGGTACATATAGCAGCGTACGCCCGCTTCCAGCAATTCTCCCACGTATGACAATGAAGCCCAATAAACATAGAAATGATCAGGTTTGGCAGGCAACATTAACCTCACATCGACACCAGAGAGGGCGGCGATTTTAAGAGACTCCAATATGCTGTTGTCCGGAACAAAATAAGGTGTTTGAATATAGACCGTTTGGCGAGCTTTGCTTACAAGTTTGATATAGCCGTTTTTGATGGCTGAATAGGTCAAATCGGGACCGCTGGATACTATTTGTACCGCTAAGGTGCCTTCTCCCGGTTCGCGTTCGGGAAAGTACTTAATTATCTGCAGCAAGGGATCTTGAGCAGCATACCGCCAATCCAGCAGGAAGCGCATTTCTATGGCGTCAACTGCGCTGCCCTTAATGAGCACATGACTGTCGCGCCAGTATCCAAAGCGATGTGACAGTCCCAGGTATTCATCCCCGATGTTAAAACCGCCTATATAGGCTTCTTTGCCGTCAACAATGCAGATTTTGCGATGGTTGCGGTAGTTAATGCGCAGGTTAATATAAGGCAAAAATGGTTTGAAGAATACGGCACTTTTTCCTCCGGCCCGATTAAGTTTATGAAAAAAATTGCGCGGCAGGCGTATACAGCCCATTCCGTCATAAAGAAATTTAACTTCTACTCCCTCGCTCGCTTTTTCAGTGAGCAGTTTCATTACTCTCCGCCCCAGTTTGTCATTGCGTATAATAAAAAATTCGATATGAATATAGTTCTGGGCTGTTTTCAGGCTAGCCAGCATCTGTTCGAAGAGTTCGTTGCCATCATCAAAAACCGTTACCTGGTTGTCCTGGGTTAAAAGCGACTGATTGCTGTTTAACTGCAGGTGGATGAGGTCCTGGTATTCCTTAACTCTGGGATCACGGCAGACCAGGCTGTTGGTGTGTATACTGGCTTCCTGCTGGGCCAGGACAGGTAGCAGTTCCTGTTCTTCTTCTTCCTTAAGGTAAAAAATCTTCTTCTTGCGCAGCTTTGCCCCAAAAACACATAAAAAATAAATCCAATTACAGGCATAAAGACGAGCAGGAGAATCCAGGCCAGGGTAGCGGTTGGGTTGCGCCGCTCGAAGACCACTACTGCCAGAACCAAAAACAGGTTTATGAAGAATATTATGTCGACAATTCTCCAGGCAAAATCCGCAGGCATAACATCCTCCGTTACTTGTGAACTGTGGTTATTTTTTTTAATATCTAAAAAAAATGCTAAATTGTAAAGGTAAATTTAATGTTGGGAAAAACGCAGTATTGGATAAAAGTATTCTTCTGAGTATTGGCGGCGCTACAATACACCTACGCTTTAAGATTGCTTGCCATTTAGCAAGTCAGAAAATTTTCTATATAAACACCAGAAACGACACGGTGTAGAGAAAGAAGAACATTATAAATGGGAGGGAACGGAAATGGGAGGCGCCATAACTATATACTAAACGGTTACCTGCTTGTGTGACCGTTTTGCTTGTGTTACAATTTCTTTCAAATAAAAATTTAAAACTAGAGAGGAGATAAGCGGAGATGAGCAGAGATGAGCTCACTAAAATTATGCTTCCCGAAGAGAAAATTCCCAAGTTCTGGTATAATGTCCAGGCAGATATGCCCACCCTTCCGCCTCCAGGACTGAATCCTCAGACCATGCAGCCCCTGGCTCCGTCTGACCTGGAACCGATATTTGCCAAAGAGTTAATTATGCAGGAGGTTTCACAGGAGAGATGGATTGAGATTCCTTCTGAAGTCAGAGATTTGTATAAGCAATACAGACCGTCGCCTTTGTTTCGCGCGCGTCAGTTGGAAAAAGCCCTCGATGTGAACTCCAAGATATATTATAAATACGAAGGCGTAAGCCCTGTAGGCAGTCATAAGTTTAATACTGCTCTGCCGCAGGTTTTTTATAATAAAATCCAAGGCATAAAAAGAATTGCCACCGAAACTGGAGCAGGTCAATGGGGAACGGCCTTATCTCTGGCTTGCAAGCTTTTCGGGTTGGAAGCCATGGTATATATGGTCAAGGTGAGTTTTTATCAAAAACCATACCGGCGTTCTATTATGGAAGTCTATGGCGCCAAATGTGTACCCAGTCCCAGTAATCTAACCGAAGCCGGCCGCAGTCCTGGAGAAGAATCCGGACAGCAATGGCACTCTGGCTATTGCCATCAGTGAAGCGGTAGAAGACGCGATCAAAAGAGATGATACCAATTACTCGCTTGGCAGTGTTCTGAATCATGTATGCCTGCACCAGACAGTTATTGGCCAGGAAGTAAAAATGCAGCTGGAAATGGTGGATGATTATCCTGATGTAGTTATAGCCTGCTGCGGGGGTGGAAGTAATTTTGCAGGGATTACCTTCCCGTTTATCCCTGATAAAATAGCCGGTAAAAATATAAGATTGGTAGCAGTTGAACCTGCTGCCTGTCCTACATTAACCCGGGGCGTGTTTGCTTATGATTATGGCGATGTAGCCGGCATGACTCCAGCTAGTATGATGTATACCCTGGGCCATGATTTTATGCCTTCGGGAATTCATGCGGGAGGTTTGCGTTATCACGGCGATTCGTCCCTGGTTAGCCAGCTTTATCATGATGGCTTGATTGAAGCCGTAGCGGTCATGCAGAATCCTACCTTTGAAGCGGCGATGCTGTTTGCGCAGACCGAATCAATAGTACCGGCTCCTGAATCTGCTCATGCTATCAGAGTGGCTGTTGATGAAGCATTGCAAGCTAAAAAGGAAGGGGTAAGCCGGACTATAGTATTTAACCTGAGCGGGCATGGATTCCTTGACCTAGGTTCGTATGACATGTATCTTTCCGGGAAAACGGAAGACGTGGCACTATCCGATACTGAACTGCAGGAGAGTCTGAAATCTCTTCCCCGGGTTTAACAGAAAATAAATAATATTTGAAACAGGGGGACGTTCTTTGTGCTTGATTTAAAAAGTGAAACACAAAGAACGTCCCCCTGTTCCCTGTTTGTGTCTGCTTGCGATTAAGTTTGTATTCATAGATAATGAGGAAAAGCTTAATCGGGGGATTTCATGTTGACCAAACGCTTATTGGCTGTCAGTCAGTTTGTTTCACGCGATACATCATTGGCGGATATCGGTTCGGATCATGCTTTACTGCCCATTTATCTCCTGCAACAAAATCTGGCGCAGCGAGCATCGTCAGTGAACTGGGGAACGGGCCTTACGAGCGTTTGCGCACCGCGGTTGCCGAGAGTGACTGCAGCAGTTTAATAGAAGTCCGACAAGGAGATGGTCTTCAGGTGTTATCTCCTGGTGAGGTCCATACGGTTGTCCTGGCTGGTATGGGCGGGGATACCATGGCTGCTATTCTGGCTTTTGACAAATCAAAAACCGCTTCATTTGCAGAGTATGTTTTTCAGCCCATGAGTAAACCCTATGTATTGCGCCGGGAAATGGCCCGGCAGGGCTTAACCATAAATCATGAGCTTGTCATAAAGGAAAACCGCAAATATTACGTAATTATTCATGCAAAATATCAAGGCAGGGTCTTTCAGCTCAGCGATTTGGAAGCGGACATCGGGCCAATAATTCTTTATAACAAAGACCGGCTGGATAGAGAGTACCAGATGCAATGGTTAGAAAAATACCGGCGGGTTGTGGATAATGCGAGAAACGCACGGAACAACCCAAAGATAAATATTGAAGCATACTATGCTAAGATTGCGGAATTGGAGGGATTGATAAATGCAGGCCAGGGTTAAGGACATTATAGCCATTTTAGAACAGCATTTCCCGCCTGAATTAGCTGAATCTTGGGATAATGTCGGGCTTCAGATAGGCTCTCGGGAACAGAAGGTCAAACGGCTGATGACAGCTCTGGATATTGATAATGAGGTTTTACATCATGCCCAGGCGGAAAAAATCGATTTGATTGTTACTCATCACCCTCTTTTCTTTAAGCCATTTAAGAAAATTGATCTTGATACTCCATCTGGGCGAATAATAGGCGAGCTGATCAGAAACAAGATAAGTGTTTATTCGGCCCATACCAACCTGGATGCGGCTGAAAACGGCTTGAATCAGATACTGGCAGAGAAACTGGGTCTTATTAATATTGAACCTTTGTTTCCGGCCGTGCGTGATGAATTGTTTAAGATAGTGGTGTTTGTTCCAGTAAGCCATGCAGAGATGGTGCGCGAAGCCATGAGCCGGGCTGGCGCTGGCTATATAGGAAACTATTCCGACTGTAGCTTCCGGGTTCGCGGCACGGGCAGTTTTCGCCCCGGCGCGGATGCACACGCTTATATCGGCACGCCGGGTATTTTAGAAGAGGTGGATGAATATCGGCTTGAAACCATTGCATACCGAAAGGACATAAATACAATATTGAAGGCTATGTTTGACAGTCATCCTTATGAAGAACCCGCTTATGATTTGTACCGTCTGGAAAACGAAGGCCGCAGTTATTGTCCAGGCAGAAAAGGCCTGCTGCCCAGGGCATGCAAGGTGAGCGATTTGGCGGAGATGATTAAAGAGTGTCTGGGTTTGGACAGTGTGCGCTTCACGGGGTTGCCGGAGAAAATAGTGAGAAAAATAGCGGTTGTCAGCGGCGCGGGGGCAAGTTTTACTGGCGAGTGTGTAAAACAGGGGTGCGAAGTGCTGGTTACGGGCGATTTAAAATACCATGAAGCTCAAGATGCGAAGGCTGCAGGTCTTTCTATAATAGATGCCGGACACCAGGGAACAGAACAAATCGTAGTTCCGTTCCTGGATGAATTACTGTCAAATGCCTGCAAACAGCGGGGTTTTGATATAAATATTATTACCGCCAGGTTAACAAATTGTTTTTATAATGTATAACAGCTGTAATTTATTGAGCAATAAATTAAAGGAATAATAAGTATTTTGTAGAATAGAATAGCCATGTGCAAAATCTGAAATATTTGAGGTGTTGGCTGTGCTGAGGATAAATATAGGCAGTCTGAAACCTGGAGTTAAGCTGGGTAAAGATATTTTTACATCAAATGCCCAACTTCTTCTTCCCGCTGGTACAGTAATAAGTAATGAACACCTGCAAAGTTTTAAATCTCGAAATATTACCGAAGTTTTTATTATGGAGGCCAGCCCCAAACTCAAATCAGAGAAGAAATTTGATGATGTCTATAGCGATTCGCTGACGGTTGTAAAATCGTTTATGTTGGAAGCCAAGCTGGGTAAACCGTTAGAGATGGATGAAATAAGCGATACTACCAATTTGCTGTTAGAACAGGTTTTTGACGCTGGTGACCTTTTCCGCCAAATGAGGCTCATGAAGGATAAGGATGATTACCTGTTTACCCACTCTGTAAATGTGGCCCTGCTCTGTATTTTGATAGGCCGCTGGCTAAATTATGACAAGGAAACTATTAAGGAACTTGGTGAAGCGGGACTGGTTCATGATATAGGCAAGGTTTTTATTCCCGATCATGTCTTAAATAAACCAGGCAAATTAACCAATGACGAATACGAAGAAATGAAGAAACATACAGTGATGGGGTACAACCTGCTGATTCAGAGCGAAGCGGTCAGCAATAATATTGCGACTGCTGCTTTAATGCACCATGAAAGGGCTGACGGGTCAGGATATCCAATGGGCAAAAAAGGTTATGATATAGGGCTTTGCAGTTCTGTTGTGGCTGTGGCTGATGTTTATGACGCAGTTACCTCCACGCGGGTTTATTCCACCAAGCGTTCGCCGTATATAGCGGCAGAGATTCTTTGGGAGGAATCCTTTGGCAAGCTGGACCCACGTATAAGCAAAGTTTTTTATGACAAGGTTACGAATTTCTATGTGGGTAATGAGGTGCTGTTGTCAAATAATGAACGGGGATTGGTAATATACGTTGACCCGACTCAACCGACTCGCCCGGTCGTAAAGGTCGGAGAAAAATTCTATGATCTTAACAAAGACCGTTCTCTGACGGTAATGGAGATTATTGATTAGTTACGCTATGAAATGGAGTTTATCTTATAAAAGTCCCGTAAATTAGGGAATCCGATGCATAAAGTCAGACTAAACTGGCAATATATTAGTATAGCAGCCCCAAAAAGAAAAAAAATTCAAAAAAATTTTTTAAATTAGCAGGAATTGCCCTTTTTTTGGGGAATGTAAAATATGGTTAAATTAACTTAAAGGGAGGACTTGTCGTGAACAAATCGGAACTTGTGAAAGCTCTGGCGGAAAAAGCGGAAATTACCCAGAAAGACGCTGCTAAGGCACTGGATGCAATGGTTGACACCATTCAGGCTGCTCTGGCCAAGGGAGATAAGGTCCAGATTATTGGATTTGGCAGCTTCGAAGTTCGTGACCGCAAAGAGAGAAAGGTCATCAGTCCTGCTACCGGACAGGAAATTAAAGTTCCTGCCACCAAAGTACCGGCATTCAAACCTGGCAAATCTCTCAAAGAAGCAGTTGCAGTAGAAGTTAAGGCCGCCAAAGGCAAAGCACCCAAAGCCGCTGCTAAAGGTAAAAAGAAATAAGAATTTGAAAAAAACGCAGGAGGTATGCCTGACGGTATACCTCCTGCTTGGTTTTCTGCTCTAATATAGCGAGATCCAGCACATTTGCGGGTTGGCCTTTCGTTCCTGTGAACGCAGGCGGCCAGCTTCAAATTCCTGTTTTTCCAGTTCATTTTCCAGTATCAATGGCGGGACCTGAGCGGGTTTCATGTCCTGTCCTAAAGCAACAAAAGTAAAATACGCTGTCATACAGCATTGCTTGGTTCCCTGAAGGAGGTCTTCAGCGTCTATGCTAACAGCGATTTCCATAGAATGATTGGAGACATAAGTCAGGTTGGCATGACATGTAGCCAGGTTGCCCATGAAAACGGGGGCATGAAAACAGATATTATCAATGCCGGCCGTAACAACGATACTGCGCGAGTGCTTTGTGGCGCAGGCGCCGGCACAGTTATCCATCATCTTTAACAGTTCGCCTCCATGTGCTGTTCCCGCAGGGTTGGTTTGTGAAGGCAGGATAATCTGGCTTAGCGTGGTAGCGGTTTCTGAGATAGATTTACCTTGTAATTCCATTATAGGGTCACCTCCTATTACAAAATATTCTAAAGAAGTTTTAGAGGGTTTTCAATAAATATCCGTTAAATGGTTAATAAAGAAGAATGATGCCAAAATAATTGATAGACTTGCAAATCCAGAGTGCTATAATAACAGTTTAGAAATGTGAGATTAGCTGACAGGGAGCAATCGATATGAAAAACAAACAGTTTGCCGTTATTGGCATAGGCCGTTTTGGAGAAAGTCTTACCAGGGAACTGACCCGCATGGGTTATGAAGTCCTGGCCATTGATGTGGATGCTGAAAGGGTAAATGATGCGATTGAATATGCTACACATGCTGTCCAGGCCGATACCATGGATGAAGCGACCTTAAAAGCTTTGGGTATACGCAATTTTGACGTGGTAGTGGTTTCCATCGGCAGCAATGTGCAGGCTAATATTTTAACCACAATAATGCTGAAGGAAATGGGCGTTAAAAAAATTATAGCTAAAGCTCAAAATGCGCTCCATGGCAAGGTTTTGGAAAAAATCGGGCTGATTTGGTCATCTATCCTGAACGGGATATGGCCATAAAGCTGGCGCGTTCTCTGGTATCCGCCAACTTCCTGGAGCAGATTAGTTTGTCGCCTGATTATGGCATCATTGAATTTTTTACTCCCCAGGCTTTTGTAAATAAAACCCTGGCAGACATCGGTCTCCGTAAACGTTTGCGTGTTACCATTTTGGCAATCCGGCGCGGCAAAGATATCATCGTAGCTCCAGCCCCCGAAGAAAAACTGCTGAATGGAGATGTTCTGGTTGCATTGGGCAGCAATAGCGGATTGGAACAACTCCGTGCCATAGAATAGATTAGTGTGACGAGAGGGTTTAATCCATGGGGTCTAAAAAGATAAGCGCCGCCCAATGGCTGACTTTAAGCTTTCTCATATTAATATTGTCCGGAAGCATATTACTTTATCTCCCCTGGGCTTCGGCTGATGGTCATACCAACTATATCGACTGCCTTTTTGTGGCTGCTTCCGCTACCTGTGTCACCGGTTTGGTGCCTGTAGACACAAGTACGAACTGGACCCTCTTCGGTCATATAGTCATCCTGCTGCTTATTCAGGTGGGAGGACTGGGGGTAATGGCCTTCGCGGCCTTTTTTGCCTTGCTGTTAGGACAGAAGATCCAGCTCCGTCAAAGGCTGGTTATGCAGCAGGCTATAAATGTATCAGCAGTAGGTGGTGTAGTCAGGGTTTTCAGGTATCTTCTCAGGTTCACTTTTCTGGCTGAAGGTTTAGGCGCATTGATACTGACATTACGCTGGTCTGGTGATTTTGGCTGGGCCAAAGCTGCCTGGTTCGGCGTATTCCATGCCATTTCTGCCTTTAATAATGCAGGATTTGATTTAATGGGAGGATTTAAAAGCTTGACCGATTACAGCGGCGATGTAACTATTAATTTGGTCATTTCGGCACTGATTATCCTTGGCGGCCTGGGTTTTTATGTTACATATGAACTGTACAATTACCCCCGAAAACGATGCTTATCTATTCATTCCAAGGTTGTGCTGATCATGACCGCGGTACTAATTCTTGTCGGTACATTGCTTCTGTTTATAGGTGAATATAACCATGCCCTGAAAGGAATGCCGCTAAACACCAAAATTCTGGCATCTTATTTCCAGAGCGTTACACCGCGTACAGCCGGGTTTAACACAATAGATATCACCAAATTATATCTAACTTCCAACCTGGTTATTATTTTACTAATGTTTGTGGGGGCCTCGCCTGGTTCAACCGGGGGAGGCATCAAAACATCAACATTTGCGATCATATGGCTGGCTATTTACAGCCAGCTGCGCGGGAAAAAAGACACCGAGATTTTCGAACGCAGACTGGAAAACCAGGATGTTATGCAAGCCTTAACTGTGTTTATGTTGTTTACGTTTACCCTGGTAATAATGACTTTCCTGGTTTCTCTGAGTCATCAGCATGACCTGGTGAAGGTGCTTTTTGAGGTTGCTTCTGCGTTAGGCACAGTTGGTTTGACCCTGGGCCTGACTCCTGACCTCACTGTCATGGCAAAGGTGTGGATAATAATAACCATGTTCTTAGGAAGGGTAGGACCGCTGACTTTGGGATTTGCCCTGGCATATAAGGAAAAACAACCTGAAATACATTATCCTATAGGCAAGATTATGATTGGATAAAACAACTGAGACAGGTAAATTATATCTACATTGCTGAAGCCGATTCGATTTTTTCGAGTTCGCTGCGCGGACCGACCAGAATCAAGGTATCGCCGGCACGAATATGATCGTCTCCGCGTATATTCATCAGAACTTCATTCGCCCGGATTATGGCTATGATAGTAACCTTCCTGTCATTTCCGAATGCAGACCTGATCGGATGGTCAACAAGCGAAGAAGAAGAAGTAATGTGCATTTCCTCCAGCTGCAGCTGCTGGTTGCTGGAAGTAAACAGCGTGTCTACCATATCAACCGTAACGGGTTTGACCATAGCCATGGCCAGTTGATATCCGCCGATTTGCGTGGGGGAAATAACCTTATCAGCCCCGGCTCGAAGGAGCTTCTGGATAGTTTCGGGTCTTTCTGCGCGGGATACAATTTTTAGACCTGGGTTCATGTCACGTGCACTCAGGGTGATAAAGAGGTTAAAGGCATCTTCTGGCAGAGCACATACGATACCTCGTGCCCTTTTTAACCCCAAGCTCAGCAGGACTTCATCCTGAGTGGCATCACCGTGTACCACCAGGTAATTTTCACTTTCTAAAGCATCAATTATCTCCTGATCATGATCTATGAGAACAAACGGAATGCGTTCTCCTTTTAGAACCTGAGCGACACTGGCCCCAACCCGTCCTGCACCGCATACAATAATATGATTTTCAAGTTTTGCTATTTCTTTCATTACCTTGTCACGTTCCATAACTCTTCTTACCTGTCCTTCCACCAGAATTGTAATAATGGTCATAAGGGAATAGGTTACTATCCCCACTCCTGCCAGTAAAATCGTGAGCAAAAAAGCCCTGCCCCCGGCAGTCATCGGCACAATGTCGCCGTAACCGGTGGTAGTAATGCTTACCAGGGTTACCCACAGGGCATCAAACATGGACCAGTGTTCAAAATAAGCCAGTCCCATTGTGCTTATTAATGTTACCGCCATTAGTGAAACAACAGCGGTAATCAGTTTAAGTTTTGCTTCCAAACCAGGACCCCATCTACTTTCGTAATAGTTTATTGTCGTTTTTTGCTTTTAAATTCAATTATATCAAAATACTAAAAATGTGCCATTAATATGGTTAATGCTTGGGGATATTTTAACGATAAAATATTGGAACCATAAAAAACGGGATTATTGATGAAAATTATGACATTATGCCCAATCTTAATGATATAATTATGGAAAAGCGTGTTGTATAATGTAAAAATGACATACAACATGCTAAATAGTGTAGCAAATCCATACACAGGCAGTTATTAACAAATACACTGAACTCAGAAAAACAGGCAATTATTGTGTTTGGCAAGTAGAAAATGCAACAAACGGCAAAAAATAAATGCAGCACCCGGGATGGTATTACTGTTTAATTATGGAATGCTCCAGTCGGTAACTTTTGCCGCTGAATACTAATAAGTGACTGTAATGGACCAGACGGTCAATAATAGCACTGGTCAGCTTTTCATCAAA
>NZ_BBCE01000003.1 GCF_001311885.1 Syntrophomonas palmitatica JCM 14374
ACACAGTGAGTTTATGATTTATCATGATCAAAAATACCTAAGGAGCTTTACATGGTTTTTAGTTATGGTGTTTATGCTGGCGATAATGCCTGTGGTTATGCCGCCAATTGCTCAAGCAGTGACAACGATATCGGGAAGCGGCGATTATACCATTTCGGAAAGTGACGCGGTCTATCAAATTGACGGCAGCTACGGCGGGACTATAAGCGTCGGCGATGCGGTGTACCAGCCGAACAATATAACTATCACCGGTTCCTCCAGCAATGCCGTTCAGATCCTGATACCGGACAACAGGAATACAGGTCTGAATCTGACCCTTGATAACCTGAGCATCACGGATGCTGGCAGCGGAAAAAACTGTATAGAGATTCAGACCAATCAAACCGTTAATCTTTACATAAAAGGCTCCTGCTCGATCAATTCAACAAAAGGGGCTTCTATTCACGTACCAGCAGGCAAAACCCTGGTAATAGACAAAAAAGACCCTGCTGATGCTGATAGCAGCGATGTTCTGTCCGTAACGGGCAGTATCGGCGGTTACGGCGGACACAGGGGTGAAAGTGAAAGCGCCGGCAATATCACCATAAATGGAGGTTATGTAAAATCCAATCAGGCAACTAAACTTACGGCTGGTATCGGAGGTGGGAACGGTGGAAGCAGTGGCGTAATCACTATAAACGGAGGCATTATATATGCATGGGTTGGCGGTCAGGGTGCCGGCATTGGCAGCGGTTCAGATGGCAGAGTTAACAACATTACTATCAACGGAGGAGATATTACTATACGATGCGGCAGTGGCGGCCCGGCCGGTATAGGCGGCGGTATCGGAAGTTCCGGCGGTACTATCACCATAAACGGCGGGACTATAAATTCTACCGCATCGTGTGGAGGTACCGGCATCGGCCGCGTTGATACAATCAACATAACCGGAGGTACGGTAACTGCCACCGGGGGATATGGCGGAGCAGGCATTGGCGGTAATGACCGGGCCGGCAGCGGAAATATAAATATATCTGGAGGTAATGTAACCGCAACCGGCGGATCAGGCCAACTAAGCGATACGGAAATATACTGCGGCGGAGCAGGCATTGGTGGCGGTCATTATGGCGGCGGGAACAATATAAGCATAAGCGGAGGCACGGTGAACGCTGAGGCCGGATTTGGGGCTGCGGGTATAGGTGGTGGTGACGGTGCCGGCAGCGGCAATATCACCATAACTGGAGGTACGGTAATCGCAAAAGGTGGAGGTCGTGACAATGACTACGGCGGAGCGGGCATAGGCGGCGGCTGTAATGGGCAGGGCGGCAATATCACCATAACCGGAGGCAATGTGACCGCAACCGGCGGCACCGGCCGTTCAAATTACGGCGGAGCAGGCATCGGCGGTGGCTATAACGGCCGCGGGGGCGCGATAACTATAGATGGGCTGGCAACAGTCGTAACAGCAACCGGAGGAAGACTATCCGCAGGCATCGGCGGCGGTTATTTGAAAAGCAGCGGTACCATAATTATAAACGGCGGCACCGTAAATGCAACCGGCGGCGCCTATGGGGCAGGCATTGGCAGTGGGAAGTATGCAGGTTTATCCTATGATACGACCGGAAGTATCCGCATAAATGGCGGAAGTGTTACCGCAAAAGGCGGCGGGATAGCCGGAGCAGGCCTCGGCGACGGGTTAAGCGGAGCAGGCATCGGCGGAGGGGAGATGCATAACGGCGGGGTTATCACAATTTCTGGCGGGGATATAAAAGCGACCGGAGGATATGGCGGTGCAGGTATAGGCTGCGGCCGTAAGGAGGGTATTTTCGGACCTAATATCACCATCAGCGGAGGTAATGTAACCGCAATCGGAGGGTGCGGCCAGGTACCCCCCATGTCCAGCGATTACAGCGGAGCGGGCATTGGCGGCGGCCATGAAAGCGGCTTGGGCAGGATTATCATCAGCGGAGGTTCGATAACCGCAGTCGGAGGCAATAAAAGCGCAGGCATAGGAGGTGGACAGGGTGGTGAAGGTTCCACAGTGACAGTCACTGGCAATCCCACCATTATTGCTACCGGAACCAAGAACGAATCCGAGCATATAGGCTACGGCAGCGGCAGTTCAACAAACCCGGGTACCCTGAAAGACACCAATTCTAATGACCTGAGCTACCTGCGCTTTAACGTAATGGTCGGGGCCGGCAATATTTCGGGAGCAACGGTTACCCTGGATAATCATGATTATATTACTGACACAAACGGGTTAACCGGCTGCGTCGTTCAGAAGGGCACCGACGCAGTTTTATATACCGCCAAAGCCGCCGGCTATAGGACCCATATTGGCAGTATTATTCCTTCGGAGAAAATAGTTGAAGTACCCGCAGACATGAACTCGGGCTGCGCCGTAACCTATGACGGCAACGGCAGCACCGGGGGAAGTGTTCCAACGGACAACAATAATTACGAAGCCAATGTTCCAGTGAACATTTTGGGTAATACCGGAGGGCTGGTGAAAACAGGTTTTGGCTTTACCGGGTGGAATACAGCAGCCGATGGCAGCGGAGACGCCTATAATGCAGACAGTACCTTTGCCATGGGAACCGCCAATATTACACTATATGCCCAGTGGGCACCGGTTTATACCGTAACCTATGACGGCAACGGCAGCACCGGCGGGTCAGTACCGACGGACAGCAATCAGTACTATCAAAATGATACTGTAACCGTGATTGGAAACACGGGCAGTCTGGTGAAAACGGGTTTTGGCTTTACCGGGTGGAATACAGCAGCCGATGGCAGCGGAGACGCCTATAATGCAGACAGTACCTTTGCCATGGGAACCGCCAATATTACACTATATGCCCAGTGGGCACCGGTTTATACCGTAACCTATGACGGCAACGGCAGCACCGGCGGGTCAGTACCGATGGACAGCAATCAATACTATCAAAATAATTCTGTAACCGTGATTGGCAACACGGGCAGCCTGGTGAAAACGGGTTTTGGCTTTACCGGGTGGAATACAGCAGCCGATGGCAGCGGAGACGCCTATAATGCAGACAGTACCTTTGCCATGGGAACCGCCAATATTACACTATATGCCCAGTGGGCACCGGTTTATACCGTAACCTATGACGGCAACGGCAATACCGGCGGGTCAGTACCGACGGACAGCAATCAGTACTATCAAAATAATCCTGTAACCGTGATTGGAAACACGGGCAGTCTGGTGAAAACAGGTTTTGGCTTTACCGGGTGGAATACAGCAGCCGATGGCAGCGGAGACGCCTATAATGCAGGTGACAACTTAACCATGGGAACCGCTAACGTAACCCTGTATGCCCAGTGGGCACCGGTTTATACCGTAACCTATGACGGCAACGGCAATACCGGCGGGTCAGTACCGACGGACAGCAATCAATACTATCAAAATGATACTGTAACCGTGATTGGCAACACGGGCAGTCTGGTGAAAAGCGGATACAGCTTTGCCGGGTGGAACACCCAAGCAGACGGCAGCGGTACCGCCTATAGTGCGGGCAACATTTTGACCATGGGGACCGCGAACGTAACCCTGTATGCCCGGTGGACGATAATAACCAATAGCAATACAGGAGGTTCCTCATCTTCCTCGCCTGTCAACTCAACCACCAGTGAGGTTAAAGTATCTCCTTCACAGGGCAGTACGGTTAATCTAAACAGTGAAGCATCAGTCACTATACCCCCTGGAGCTCTCCAGGGCAGCGCTGATACCAATGTGGTAATAACCAGGCTGAGTACTCCGGCGGCTGTACCCTCAGGCTTTACATTGCTGGGGCAGACCTATGAATTCCAGGTGGGAGAAGCCAAATCATATACCTTCAGCAAGCCGGTAACCATCACCCTGGAATTCGACCCGGCCAGGGTTCCGGCAGGTACTGTTCCTGCTATCGGGTACTATGATACCAACAGTTCCAAGTGGGTTATCCTGGGCGGCACCGTCTCGGGGAATAAAGTAACCATAACCGTCGATCACTTTACCCAGTTTGCTGTTCTGGCCAAAAATGAGGCAGCTGGTAATTCCGAGGCCAGTCAAGAAACGCCGAGTCCTTCCCGGGTTAAAAAAATCTTTTCCGATACCTATAAGAATTGGGCTCGGACTAATATTGAAAAGCTGGCGGAAATGGGAATTGTCAGCGGTTATCCGGATGGCAGCTTCCGGCCGGATGGAAAAATCACCCGGGCGGAAATCGTTACCATACTGGTAAAAGCCTTGAACCTGAAGACCAACGGAAATAAAGCGCCCTTTCAGGATACTGCCGGCCACTGGGCACAAGACGGCATTGCCATAGCGGCGGCCGAAGGTATTATCAGCGGCTACGGCGATGGCTGCATGAGGCCGGACAACCTGATAACTCGAGAAGAGTTGGCAGTCATGGTTGTCAACGCGGCCAAGCTGCAGGAGGCCAGCGGGGATACTTCCTTTACCGATAACGCCCTCATATCTTCCTGGGCCAAGGGGAGTGTACTGGCGGCGATGAAAGCCAACATGCTAAAGGGCTACCCGGACAATACCTTCCGGCCGCGGGAACATGCCACCCGTGCGGAGGCAGTAAGTGTTATTGTTACAATAATGCAGGAAAGGGATAAGAGAACAGATACGGTGTCCCAGTCCTAAGATTATCTTTCATCGTCAGCATTGCCGACAGATTGGCAAAGCTATTACTTTTCAGTGAGTTCGGACGTTCTTGGTGTAACATAGCAAAATACAATAAGCCTTGGGTGTTAAACTAAGATACTTTGGCAGACGCAAAAAAACGAGGGGCCAGTCCTTCAATAAGTCCCATCGACCAGCCGTCCGGAGCTATTGATTTCTATATGCCCCTTCCCGATGACGTTTATAAAAATGGAAGTAAAATTTGGAGATGGCAAAACGAGGGTAAATTACCCTCGTTTCATATTATATCTGTCGAGTTGTACGGTTTCCAATAGATATATATTTTTTTATGTGTAGCTTTGATTAGATGCGACCAGGTTTTCAAATTCACTGCTTATATACTATAATACTATATCATGACCAATCGTAAAATGGGGGGGGTGTGCGACCATGAACATACAGGAGTTTATCAGCTGCCTGGATGGCAGTGATGCGGCATTGTTTGAGCATATGAGCCGATGCAAGAATCCGGATGAGGCTTATGCGGCCGCTCAATCCTATGGCTTGGAAGCCAGCCGGGAGGATTTGTGACTGAAATGGACCGGCTGTACAAGGCCCTGCAGGAACTGACGGAAGAAGATCTGATCAATGTCGCTGGCGGAGGCGCAGTTGATGTGTCAGACTCGGTAGTTGAATCGGTCGCCAGCGGCGTTTCCATTGCCGCCGCCGCCGTCTTGTGGACCAGTGCTTGAGGCGCGCTTCCCCGGTAACCTGCTCAAAACGATTAACCGGAGAGGATGTCATCGATGCTAAAATGGTCGGTTTACTTTCAGAATATCCCCTTCAACGCCGTATTCCTGAGCAATGGCATAGGCCTCTTCCGGTTTCTTGCATTTGGACAACCGATCCGCCAGATTCTGATCGCTGCCGTCCAATTTGGCAATGAATTCTGACATTTGCATTAACATACACCCTTTCAATATAACTTAATGAAAACACAGGAATAATTACCGGGATGCACCATGAAGATCTTGATCTGGCGAAACGAATGAAATCTGTCGTGCGATTCGGCTAGTTTTAAAATCAGCAGCCTCCGAACAACTCTAAAATAATTGTAATTTGGTTTTATCACACAAGTCAACGCAAATCTGTTCCATAAACGTTCACTATTATTACTATGGCGTGATGTTGTGTTAAAATACTAATTGGTTTTATCTAATACTTATTTATTGACATTTATTTGGAGGTGCTGTTTTGGTTCGCTTAGTAAATAACGGGGTATTCCTGTGGAACAGGAAAACCCTTTTGCAGCTTCAGGATGATAGGGCTCATATTTTAAATGACAGTGCAGACCTACCTCCCGATATTAGCAAATTGGATCGTGACCAGGCCAGGAAGAATACTATTACTTATGGCATTTTGTCTAAACATAATACTTCCGGCGATATGAATTATCTGAAGCTTCGCTTCGATGTCCTGGCTTCGCACGACATTACCTACGTGGGGATCATTCAGACTGCGCGGGCCAGCGGTCTGCAGGAATTTCCGGTTCCGTATGTTTTGACCAACTGCCATAACAGCCTTTGTGCGGTGGGAGGTACCATTAATGAAGACGATCACGTTTTTGGCCTGTCTGCGGCGCAGAAGTATGGAGGGATCTATGTCCCGGCCCATCAGGCGGTAATCCATCAGTATATGAGAGAAATGATGAGCTGCTGCGGCAGCATGATCCTGGGCTCTGACAGCCATACCCGTTATGGCGCACTAGGTACTATGGGAATTGGCGAAGGCGGCCCTGAGTTGGTAAAACAGCTCCTGCAAAAGACCTATGACGTAGCCTGCCCGGATATCGTTGCCGTCTACCTGGAGGGGAAGCCCAATCCGGGGGTGGGTCCGCAGGATGTGGCGCTGGCTATTATCGGGGCGGTGTTTGGCAACGGTTTTGTTAATAACAAGGTCCTGGAATTTATCGGCCCCGGCATCGCGGAATTATCCGTGGATTACCGCAACGGCATTGACGTTATGACCACCGAGACCACCTGTTTAAGTTCTATTTGGGCAACAGACGACAAGGTAAAAGCCTACTACAAAACCCACGGCCGTCCCGAATGTTACAGCAAATTACAGCCGGGCAAAGTTGCCTATTATGATGGTCTCATCATGGTTGACCTGAGTAAGATTGAACCTATGATTGCCCTGCCTTTCCATCCCAGCAACGTGTTTACCATTGCCGAGCTTAACCGGAATGCCTATGATATTTTACGCAGTGTAGAGGCAGAGGGGCAAAAACAGATCGAGAATCCCGACATACAGTTTAAATTGACCGATAAGATTGTAGGCGGCAAGCTCAAGGCGGACCAGGCGGTAGTAGCCGGCTGTGCCGGCGGTTCCTTCGAGAATTTGTACGAAATCGCCGCCATGGTGGACAGGCGCTCGATTGGCCATGGGGAACTAGCTTTCAGCGTATACCCCGCCAGCCAGCCGATCTACTACGAATTGATCAGAAATAACGCTGCCGCAAAAATGCTGGCGGCGGGTATAACTATTAAAACCGCCTTCTGCGGCCCATGTTTCGGTGCCGGTGACGTACCGGCCAATGGAGGTTTGAGCATCCGGCATTCAACCCGCAACTTCCCCAACCGGAGGGTTCGAAACCAGGTGAAGGCCAGATTTCTTCGGTAGCCCTGATGGATGCCAGATCGATTGCCGCTACCGCTTTGAATGGCGGCATTTTGACTCCGGCTACCGAGGCGGCAATTAAGCCTGCAGGGTAAGGTATACCTTCAATGCGGAGATATATGCCAACCGGGTATATGATGGTTTTAAAAAGCCTGCCATTAACGAGTCTCTCAAATTTGGCCCCAACATCGCTGACTGGCCGGCCATGAGCGCCCTGCCGCAGAACCTGGTGCTGGAAGTAGCTGCGGTAATTACTGATCCGGTTACTACCACCGATGAGCTGATTCCTTCCGGGGAGACCTCTTCCTTCAGGTCCAATCCGCAGAGATTGGCTGAATTTACATTATCAAGAAAGGACCCTGGTTATGTGGCAAAGCCAAGGCCATAAGAGATCTGGAGATGGAGCGGCGCAAGATTATAGAGCATCCGGAAAAAAAGCCGGTTATCTCAGATGAACTCAAAGCAATCGCTGCCAGGGTTATTTCTCACAACAGCCGATTTGCCAGCGTAGCTGAACTGCTGAAAACCGTAGAAATCGGCAGTGTGGTATACGCAATTAAGCCAGGCGACGGTTCCGCGCGCGAGCAGGCGGCCTCATGCCAGAAGGTACTGGGAGCCTGGGCCAATATTGCGGTCGAATATGCCACCAAAAGATACCGCAGCAACCTTATAAATTGGGGAATGCTTCCGTTTACCGTCGACAAAGACGTGAGCTTCGAGGCGGGGGACCTGGTTTTTATCCCGGATATTCGAGAAAAACTACAAAACGGTGATGAAGTAATTAAGGCTCAGATCATCGGCAGCCAGGGCATGAGGGAAATCAACCTGTTTTTAAAGAAGCTGTCAGCTGATGAACGGGATATCATCCTGCGAGGAAGCCTGATTAACTATTATTCGGTATAATTATTTTGTGTGGCCTGTTCAGCCAACAAGCAGCCTCTTTAGTTTGATTTAGTTTTAACATGTTGCGCATCCATTTTCTTAATATAACCAATTCTTAGACTAAGACCTGGTTTACAAAATTGTGGACCAGGTTTTTGTTTTCACTTCATCAGGGCGAAGAAGCATTTGGCAAAAAGAACTAATATTATTCAACAGTAATCCCAGAGTAAGGGACTTTTATAGAATTTTAGTTTACAAATTAGCATAATCTAAAAATTATACCCAATAAAAAGGAGAAAGAAAATGGGTTGTACGCAAGCGCAGGTTAAGTTAAGTGAATTTGAGGGGATAGTAACGATTAATGAACCGGTCTTACGCTATCCTGGCAACCCAATATTAACATGCCATGAAGTCAATAAAGCCTGGGGAGACGATAACCGTCTATATGCTTACACGGTTCATAACGCGGGAATAGCAACAGTGACAGACGCTAACGGCAAGAGTCAAACTATAATGCTGTTTCGTTCCCACATTGCAGATGGGCGCAGCGTAATTGGCAAAGCTGTAAGTGATAACGGCCTGAATAATTGGATAGTGGATTCCAGACCATTCCTGTTGCCTGCGACAGAGAATGACATATATGCTGAAGGCGTTGATATAAGTTCTGTTATTGAAGCTGAAGCCGGCGGGGTGGAAGATGTCAGAATTAACCCGGTTGGCGGCGGGTCACATATATTGACATACAGTGCTTATCACGAACATATTCCCGATAGGGTGGTGGTAATGCTGGCGGCAACCAGGGACTTTAAGACGGTTGTTCGCTATGGCCCCATTTCCCAGCAGGATATGCGCAATGTAGTCATATTCCCTGAACCTGATACGAATGGAAATTGGATAGCCTTGCTTCGCCCCAACGATAAAGTAAAGGAAAGGTCCGGTTTCAGTCACATCGGCGGTTCATTTGGAGAAATATGCGCTGGTTTCGCCCCCAGTCCTACCGGACCATGGGAAATAAGCCATGTAATTATGCGAAGCGGTCACGGACCCAGTGCATTCCAGGCTAAGATCGGGCCAGGCGCACCGCCAATCAGGACTCGGTATGGGTGGCTGAATATATTTCATGGCGTACGTTCAACCATGGCGGGCAACCCGTACACCCTTGGCGTGGCTTTCCACGATCTTGCAGACCCAGCCAATCCTAATAAAATTCGTATCAGCGCTAAACCGATATTAATGCCGGCTGCAAGTGATTGTTCGGTAAAAGAGACTGATTACATTCACGTTCCTAATGTAGTATTCAGCTGCGGCGCATTAGCCGGCAAGGACGATACGGTTGCCATATATTATGGCGGTAATGATACGGTAATGAATGTCGGGCTGGCCAATATACAGATTCTCAATGAGCTGTGCAACCTTTTCCGCCTCGACCCATTGACCGGTAAACATCTATATTTAGTGTAATGGCTGATTCCCATAGGGTGTCAAGGGGACGGTTCTCTTGACACCTGGCCAAATGGACAAAAAAGGTGTCAAGAGAACCGTCCCCTTGACACCCCTCCCCTTGACACCCCTTGACACCACGCTGATCGCCCTGCCTGCGGGTTTATCGATTATGCTGCCTTTTGCAGATGCTATAGCAATACAAACATTGAACAGACTAACTTCTGTGATATAGAATAAAAGCAGGAATGAATCCCGTTTTTACCCCGAATGGACCTTAATTTAAAATCTTATAAGGTTATCGTCTTTGGATCATGGGCCGGGGGAGTTGTGTGTTATGATTACAAACAGATTCGTGAATCAGAGTATTGAATATATCATGCAACATTTAGATGAGGAAATATCCGTTGAAGATGTTGCCAACCATTGTCATTTTTCAAAATACCACTTTAGCAGAATCTTTAAAGCAGAAACCGGGGAAAGCATCTATGCCTTCATCAAACGGTTAAAGATGGAACAAAGCGCTTTTAGGCTGAAGATTGAAAAAAACAAGTCGATTACCGAAATCGGATTTAATTATAGATACAGTCCATCAAATTACAGTTCCGCATTTAAGAAGCACTATAATATCTCTCCGGCAGAATTCCGCAAGGGTATGAATACTTCGTTTGTAAACCATCCTATTTTTCCTGATAAGTTAGCCAGATTTAAATCATTTGCAGAATACAATCAACGGATTACCATTCAGGAGATAAATGATTTGGTGGTTATTTATGAAAGACATATCGGGAACTATATTGAACTGGGAAAAAACTGGTGCGACTTCACAGAAAAAATATAAGGATTATTTGCAGGCAGATACCCTTTTGATTGAAAGGTCTTACGACGATCCTTCCATAACCAGTATAGAGCAATGCTTATATGACGTCTGCATGACGGTTGATGAAAACTGTTCATTGGATAATGTTACAACGATACCAGGCGGCAAATATGCGGTCTATCAATTTGAGGGCCGAATACCGGAGATATTTGCTGCTTTCCAGGGAATATTCCACATTTGGCTGCCGGGCAGCGGCTATGAAATGGATGCAAGATATGGATTTGAAATTTATCGGGCTGTTGATAATGATAATATGTGTTTTGTAATTGATCTATATATACCGATTCGATAGAGCAAGAATTCAGAAGTATAAAAACAGGCTTCTTTCTATAATTGAACTGCTGCTTAAGCAATAGTCCGATTTGAAAGGAGTCTGTTTTTTATGGATTTACAAAGGATAAAAGATAAAACGGCAGTCATGATTTTCCAATTTTCCATCCCCTCTATAATATCTATGGTCCTCACTTCACTCATAACCATAGTTGATGGGTTCTTTATCGGCAATTATGTTGGGAAAGAAGGTATCGCGGCTGTAACACTGGGTTTGCCGGTATTATATGTTTATTTAGCGATTGGTATTATGTTTGGTGTCGGCGGTATTGCGATTGCGGGAATAGCGTTGGGAGCGCAGGATCTAAAGAAAAGTAATGATGTTTTTAACCAAACGGTTGTTTCTGCCATAATTGTATCGGTATTGATAAGTCTGCTGGTATGGTTTTTTTTCAACCCTATTATGGGTCTGATGAATATGGATGCCCAGGTTGCCCGGTGTTTTTACAGTTACTATTCCATTATGGTATTAGCGTATCCGGTTATGATTGTAAATGCTGCCCTGGGTATGTTTATCCGGGGAGAAGGCAAACCCCAGCTTTTTATGATGATTAATATCTTAACGGTAATATGCAATGTGTTGTTGGATTATTTATTTATACGATTGGTTCATTGGGGCATAGGCGGCATTGCCTGGGCCTCGCTGATTTCTCTTAATATCGGGCTGGTTTGTATGGTTGGGTTTTTCCTGAAAAAATCAGATGTTTATAAATTCAGGTATTTTCAATTCTCTAAAAGCGTATTGCGGGATACGGTATTAAACGGCAGCTCAGAATTAATCGGACAGATGTCCCTGTGTATTTCAATGTTTGCCTATAACTGGGTAATAATGAAAACAGCGGGTGTTGCCGGGGTGGCTGCATTTACCATAGTAGGATATGTGGCGTATTTATTTAATATGGTTATTATTGGATTTGGACAAGGAGCCAGCCCCTTGATCAGTTTTTCTTATGGTGCGAAAGAACTTAACCTTAGCCAAACGATTCGTAAGATGACTAATTTGCTGGTGTTCCTGACTGGAGCGGCAGCCATGATGGTTATGTTAATTGCTTCTGATTGGTATAGCGGTATTTTTGTCAATAGTAGAACGGTTGAATCTTTGATTGAATCAGGTATAAGTATTTTTGTTGTTTCTTTTTTATTTTCAGGAGTTAATACCATCACCTCCTTCTATTTCACTTCGATTGGAAAAGCAAAAGAATCAGCCCTAATTTCCTCATCCAGAGGATTGGTGGTATTGTTGATATGTATTTTAACTTTACCATCATTATTAGGCATGACAGGTGTATGGCTCGTGGCTCCTGTGACAGAAGCATTTACCATTGTGTTAAGCTTTGTTTTGATCAGCAAAAATAATAAATGTCTGGAGGGCTGATATATTGGTCTCACTGCGTTCTTACATATAAGTATGTGCTTTTTTGAACCTGTTTGTAGCCGGGATCCTTGGAATTAGCTGAATTTCTGCCGTAAACGGTGACGAGAATATCTGTCTTTCCAGTCTCCGTTATGGTGGCCCGGTAGGTGTTGCCCTGCTGTACTCCCAGCGAGGTGCTTTTATTGTTTTTCATGATAACGACTTCCATGTTGTCGCAGCCAGTCCCCACAGCGGAAATGGTTATAGTTCCGGGCGGGCAGGTCGAACCGCTGTAAGCATCAGAGGGACTGAGCAGCCTTACAGTCGGATGGGTAGTTCCGCAACCATTGCAGAGCTGGCTGATGTTCCCAGGGAGCCGGGGTCAGTGTCTTTGGGAGTGTTCCTGCCGTAGATGGTTACGGTGTAGGTACCGCCAAGCTGCGGCGTAAAAGATGCGCTGTAGCTGTTGCCGTTTTGCACCCCGAGCCAGGTGACCTGTCCCTTGGAGTCTTTATAACAGGCTGCCATGTGGTCGCAGCCTGTTCCGGAGGCGGATATGGTGACGGCTGTCCCAATAGTGGCCTTGGCGTTGTTCAGGGGAGCGCTTACGGCTACGGTTGGGGGCGGCAGCAGGGGGACAACCACCTGTGCTGATGGGCCGGAATCGTTGTCTGTTTTGTCCTGGTTTACGGCAGAGGTATTACCAGGGACAAGGAAGACAAAAGCCGGCATATCCACGTTATCCGCCGTTGCCTTGACCAGGTACTCTGCAGACTTGTTTTCTCCCAGGCTGCAGGTCAGGGTGAAGCTTCCGTCAGATGAGGAGGTGGTGCTGCCCGAATAGACCTGGCTGCCATTGGTATCCGTTATCTGGATGGATATGCCAGCGGGCGAACCGGAGCTGACTTTACCGGTCACCATGGCTGTGCCCGCCGCCATGTCGGCCGAGGCCGCCAGGGCGCTGATGGTAACAGACGCCAGAGCCGTCTGCGGCATTAAGGCCAGCAGTGCTGCTGCCAGGATGATCAGTATAAACGATAATTTTCTCATGTGCCGATTCCTCCTTTAAATATCAATACGGCATAATTTATCCCTGGTATACTAAATCATACTTTTCAATATTCAATCAGGCTTCCATCTTCTTGCATCCTCCATCTTGAAAAGGCGATAATCCTGCCGTCTGCATCCAGGGCATAGATTCCCAGGTACGGCCCTGCTGTTATTGCTATTGATCCCTGTCCTGTGGTGTAAGAGGTATAAGAATGACCTGCCGGGAGGGCGGGGAGGCTGTCTCCCACATTAGGTATGATGAACGCGCTGTCCTGAACGTATATAGCAAAAGAGGCGGCACCCGTGTGACTTAGTTCATTAATATAAATGTCGCCATCCGGACCGACATCCTTATCTTCAATCGAGGGCGCTGCGACTCTCACCTCAATAGTGAAGTCCTTGGCATAGTCTGTTCCCGGCGCCAGTCCGTTGGCGATGGAGGCGGTTACGGTCACAGTACCTACCTCTGGCACCGAGAGGGTATTGCCGGATATGGCAGCCCCCGTCCCGCCGGTATTCTTTATGCTCCATACCATGGTCTGGTTCGTGGCGTTGCCGGGCTCAACCGTACCGGTCAGGGTCAAATCAGAACCAGCCGTTGCCGCAGTAGGTACACCGGTTATGTCAGTGACCGGTACAAAGGCCGGATTAACAGTAATATTGAAGTCTTTGGCATAGTCAGTGCCGGGTGCTAGTCCGTTGGCGATGGAGGCGGTTACGGTCACAGTACCTACCTCTGGCACCGAGAGGGTATTGCCGGATATGGTGGCCCCTGTCCCGCCGGTATTCTTTATGCTCCATACCATGGTCTGGTTCGTGGCGTTGCCGGGCTCAACCGTACCGGTCAGGGTCAAATCAGTTCCCGCCGTTGCCGCAGTAGGTACACCGGTTATGTCAGTGACCGGTACAAAGGCCGCGATCTCTGATGCTGACAGTACATGACTGCTAAAGGCGATGACCCTGCCGTTATTATTCAGGGCATAGATGCCCAGGCGCATTCCGGCTGTCACACCGGTTATATTGTCACCGGGGTTATAAGCATCTGCGCCGGAGGGGAGGCCTCCCACGTTCGGTACGGCGAAGACGTCTCCCAGGATACGTACGGCATAGGAGACGGCGCCATTAAAACCAAGGGTTAACCGGGTTGATCCGATTGCCGTACCCGGCGCGGCGGTGAGGGTTGTAAGCCCTGGGGCTGTTCTAATTACCGAGTCGCTGCTGGTTGATAATTTTATCTGCGGGGCTTTGTAGGGTACCTGTATGTGGAGACTCCGGGCAGTCCCTGTAAAACCGGTCTTGCTGGCCGACACGGTGATGGTGGCCGTTGTGTCATATGGACTTGAGGGGGTCCCGGCCGTCAGGACAAGCCAGTAATTCCCGTCACTTCCGCCCAGGCTGCAGGCGGCGGTGGTGCTGCTGCTGGAGAAGGCGGAAACAGCGGCATCCTCCGGGTATACGGTAAAGAAGCACTTGAGCTGGCTGTTGTTGTCCATATCTATCGTAGTTTCGGCCAAGTTCATAGTGATGGTTCCTTTAGGCTGGATGGTAAACTGGGCTTTAGCCCGGTTGCCGCTGCTGTCAGCGACGGTTGCCTTGAGCGTTGACACTGTGGCTGACTGGGGGGTGCCGGTTATGGAACCGCTGGCGTTCAGGGTCAGGCCGTTGGCTGGCGTGATGCTGCCGCTCCAGGTGTATTTCCCGTCACCGCCTGTAGCTGTCAGGGAAGCGCTGTAGGACTGTCCCGCCGCTGCTTCCGGCAGGCTGGTAGTGGTGATGGTGAGCGGCCGGGCGGTTTTGTCAAGTACCGACAACTGGAGCTGATGCCTCCGGCGTTGCCGCTTCCGTCCTTTACCACAGCCTGGATGGTTAAGGGTTTCTTCCCCGTGGCCGTAGCGGGGTGCCGTTTATCTTGCCGTCGCTGGTTACCTTCAGGGTGCCGTTGGCTGGGGTGATGGTCCCGCTCCAGGTGTATTTCCCGTCACCGCCGCTGCCGGCCAGGTCCATTGTATATAACTGACCGACAATTCCCGGTGGCAGCGGATCGTTGACAAAAAGCTTAAAGCTGGCCTTTGCGCTATTGCTGCTGCTGTCCTTGACTTCCGCCGCGACGGTTAAGGGCGTGCTCCCCGAAGCAACATCAGGAACACCGGTTATCTTGCCGTCACTGGTTACCTGGAGAGTGCCGTTGGCGGGGGTGATGGTTCCGCTCCAGGTATACTTTCCAGCGCCGCCTGTTGCTGTGAGAGTTACGGCTTTCCCGTCCGAGGTCTGGTAGGCGGCCCCGGTCAGGCCGCCGGGCAGCACAGAAGTGGTGATTTGCAATTTATTGTATACAGTAATCTTGAAGCTGCCGTTTACCTTGTTGCCGCTGCCATCGCTTACGGCCGCGTTCACGGTCGATTCGCCGGATGCCTGCGGGGTGCCGGTAATAGCCCCGTCAGTTTTTAAAGTCAGCCCGTTGGCCGGCGTAATGGTTCCGCTCCAGGTATACTTCCCATCACCGCCTGCAGCAGTCAGAGCAACCGCCTTACCGTCAGGGGACTGGTAACCAGATCCGGCTATCGCTCCGGGCAGGCTGACGCTGGTAATCTTTAACTGAGTAAACACGGGCAGACTGAGGTCAGTCTCGGCGATTCTGCCCGCACTGTCTTTGAGCAGAACATGAACCTTGGATGTGACCGCCGACTGCGGGGTGCCGGTAATAGACCCGTCGGAATTAAATGTTAGTCCATTGGCCGGGGTAATGGTTCCGCTCCATTTGTAGGGGCCTGTACCTCCGGCCGCGGCGAGAGTGACGGTCTTCCCGTCAGAAGTCTTGTAGGGGACTCCTGTCAGGCTGCCGGGCAGGCTCGCAGTGGTAACCCGCAGCTGCTCGATAACATCAATGGCAAAACTGCCGCTGCCGGTGTTGCCGCTGCTGTCTACTACCGTGGCCCAGACCTGCAGGGGCAATTTCTGGGGCGAGGTCGGAGTAGCTGCCTTTGGTGTTCCGGCAATAACGCCGTTGGGATAAAAATGGAGGCCGTCACCTTCGGGGATCGAGCTGTCCCAGGCGGTGATGGTGCCGCTGTAGGTATAGTTGCCGTCGCCCCCGGCAGCGGTCAGGGTGCCATTGTACCCTTTCCCAACCACGCCAATCGGCAGGCTGGCTTTAATATCTAACTGCTTTCCGCCGCCGGCGGTGAAAACAAAGGCATGAAGGCTGTCGTCATAGGTTCCCTCATTGTATATACTCACGAAGGGATAGAAGCGATAGGCATGACCTTTCGTCAGACCGGAAATGGTTGCGGAGAAATCGTTTCCGTTGCTGGGTGGCCAGATCAACTTTTTAGTTTTCCAGTCTTTTTCACCGCTGGTAATGTCCTGATACCTGAAACCAGCCTCTTTCACCAGATTTTTCTTGTAGTTCTGGTTCTCCCATTCAGCATGCCCGCGCAAGATAGCACTGGAATCGGCCACATTGCTGGCAGGCAGGGTGGCAATGATGCCGATACTGCTGTTGCTTCTCCAGGGTGTGCCGGTTCCCGGCAGGGTAGTGAAGGTTATTTTCGGCGCCTCGGACATCCATTTGCTTTCCGTGCCTTGCATAATCACATAAGGAAAGCAGGTATAGGTATGGCCGGGTTGCAGCCCTTTAAGGTGTACGGTATAATCGCCGCCTTTGGTATGAAGGGGCGTACTGGGCGGCGGCCAAAACAGCGCCGAGGTGGTTTTTCCTGTTGTGACTCCATCGCTGTAGTTAAAACCCAGCTCAATTATATAATCTTTTTCAAAAATGATGTTTGATTTGTTCTGCCATTCCACATGACAGTTGAGATCGGCCGAGTACTGCCCGACATTGGTAGCTGGCAAAGTGGCCAGGACACCATCGCTGTCCCCGCCGGAATTTACATTGGGCGGCTGCCAGGAGCCGGCCTCGCCCGGTTGGGTAGTAAAACTCTGCATATGTTTTACATTGTTGTGACTGCCGGAAACTGTCATATCGACGCAGGCATAAAACATATAGGTATGGCCTGGAACCAGACCGGACAGATGGGCGGTGAAGTAGCCGCCATTTGAAGGTACCGGCGTTACCTCTACTGTGCGGTCGCCCGCGTATTTGTTAGTGTTGTCCGTGTACCAGAAATGGGCGCCTTTAACCAGGTCAATCATCCCATGCCGGTTTTGCCATTTCACATAGCCTTTCAGGTCGGCTCCGTATTTAGTGACATTTGCGGCTTCCAGGGTTGCCACCACGCCGTTGCTGCTGTATGTTTCCCAGGGGGTGCCGTTGCCCGGCAGGGTGGAAAAGCTCATGGTGTGGGCGCTGTCGTCGTGCCCGCCGGACACGGTCATATTGAGATAAGCATAAAACTGGTAATCATGACCGGGGGTTAATCCCTTCAAGTTCACGGTAAAATCACCGCCGCCGGAGGGTACAGGGGTCACCGTTACCGACTGCCAGCCCTTGCTGGTATCCGTCAGGTCCTGGTACTTGAAATGGGCGTCCCGTACCAGATCGATCATAGCGTTTTTGTTCTGCCACTCCACATGTCCCTTAAGGTCGGCGCTGTACTGGGTAACATTCTCGGCGGCCATCGTTGCCACAATGCCGCTGCTGCTGTACGCCGACCATGTGCTGCCGGTTCCTTTTTCGGTGGTGAAGGTCTGGGTATGGGCGCTGTCTTCATGGCCGCCGGTCATGGTCATATTCAAATAGGTGTAATACTTGTAGGTATGGCCGGGGGCCAGCCCTTTCAGGCGCACGGAATAATCGCCGCCGCTGGTGGGTACAGGCGTTACCGTTACCGACTGCCAGCCCTGGCTGGAGTCGGTGAGGTCTATGTACTTGAAATGGGCGTCCCGCACCAGGTCGATCATGGCATGCCTGTTTTGCCATTCCACGTGGCCTCTCAGTACGGCTTCAAATTTGCCTATGCCGCTGGGCTGAGAAGTCGCCACCACTCCATCGCTGCTGTAGGCCGACCAGGGGCTGCCGTTGCCCCCAATGGTAGTAAACGTCTGGCTGTGGGCGCTGTCCTCATGGCTTCCCGAGGAAGTCATTTTCACATAAGTATAGAACCGGTAGGTATGCCCGGGGACCAGTCCGTGTATTTCTTCAGCGTATTCACCGCCGCGGGTGGGCACCGGGGTTACCGTCAGTGTCTGCCAACCCTTGCTGGAGTCAGTCAGGTCAATGTACTTGAAATGGGCGCTAAGTACCAGATCCTGCCCTCCGTGACGGTTCTTCCAATCCACATAGCCCACCAGCTCCGCGCTGTACACGGAAATGTAACGGGCCGGCCTGGTTTCAACCGAGCCATTGCTGAACCATTTTTCCCATCCTGTGCCGGCCTTCGCCCTCTCCAGAGGAGCGACTGCAATAAAGACTAAAACCAGGCAAAATATTATAAACAGACGCTTTTTTAACATTAATCTTTCTCCCCTCCATTATCATTGTGTAAGACCCTGTATCCCGCAATGAAGGCAATATGATCTGGCTTTAAACATGTGAGTTATGGTGATGATATGCAAGCATGACCAAAATCAGAGCTTTATATAGTAATTCTTGTATTCCACATCATATTTGTCGTATTTGCAGACAGCATATCACAAAAATTACCATTTTACAATATAAAATATAATGTTAACTGATAATACCGTATTCTAATAAAAGCAGATATTTTGATGACGAACATCGTAGGTTTTTGGCGTTTGCATAAGCAGCAGCTTACCTGATATAAATCTAAATTCCAGAAGCGATAACATTGAGGCAATATTATGCCTATATGCAGTAGCAATGTAATATTGCCCAATGATATACTGTGAAGGGAGAAAAAGCACAAAATTATCTCAAACGACAAGGGAGGACGAAGATGAAGAAAATATTGTGTTTATGCTTGGTTTTTTTGTTTGTAATTATGAATGTCCCTCCATCTTGTGCGGCGGCCAAGACTGCTGCCAATGAGATGAAGCTGTATGTGGAAAAGGCTGTGCAAGCCGGGGATCAACAGGCCTATCATGGCGCCAAATTTGAACCTAAGATTGGGTCTTATCTGGGCATTTATGCGGAAGGCGACCGTGTGGTACATAACGCTTACACCGGAAATCCGTTTTATTTTGATGGTGTGCCTGGTTTAACCGGTAAGAAACATGCCATGTATATGGTTTATCTGCGTTACGGCAGCATGGATTTTAACCATTACAAAACGCACTATGAGCGGGCGAAAAAATTGAATGTTGGGATGCAGATCGCGCTGGAGCCTTATTATGGAATCGATCAGGTTCAAGACGACAGCTATCTCCATAATTTCGCCAAACAGGCCGCTGATAGCGGGATTCCGATATTTCTTCGCTTTGCCAACGAAATGAATGACCCGGGCAGTATATGGGGAAAAGACCCCAAAAAATATATTGAAAAATTCCAACTGGTGGCCCGGGTGATGCATAATGAAGCGCCGAATGTCGCCATGTGCTGGGCCCCGAATGATTGGCCTTTTGGACCGGCGGCTCAATGGTATCCGGGCGATGAATATGTTGATTGGGTTGGCGTAAGTTCTTATCCGCCTTATCTGGCCAATGGAAAGAGTAAACACAACACTAAATTTACAGATCGAATCAAACCTATCTATGATGCCTATGCTGCACGAAAACCGATCTATTTGTCTGAGGGAGCGCCGATCCAGAATGTGGAATTTACGAATACGGATGTTTCCCAGGTAGGCGCAAAGGACCTTAAAGAGTTCTACGATGAAATCGCCCGCCGCTATCCGGCAGTCAAAGCCGTGTTTTATTGGGATAATGAAGAAAACTGGGGAGCGGCTCGCAAATGCTTGCTGTCTGGCAACCAGAATATTTTAAGTGCTTATAAGAGGGCGACTGCCAGTCCTTATTTTTTGAGTGATATGAATTCAACCAGTCCAGTCATTTATGTGGATTTATCCAATCCAGCACTGGCGCCGCTGGAAGCCAGGACTCAAAAATCAGTGCTTTTGTGGGTAATCATAGACTGGATACAACCAAAGTTGTTTATTATATCAACGGGAAATATGCGGCCGAAACAGTGGGATCTCCGTATGAAGCTATGCTGAATTTTACAGGCTATGGCGGTAAAACTATCACCATCAAAGCAGATGCCTATGATAGCGCTAATAAACTTAGCTGCAGCATCAGCCAGAAAGTAAAAATTGCCCCGTAATTAATATTCAGCCAAAACGTCTCAGGATGCTGAGGCGTTTTTTATGTATAGGGAAGCATGATTTGCAAACGGCTGCGGATAAGTGTACTCGGGGGCGTGGACAGGGGAATCGTAGAGTTCATTGTGAACGGCAGTACCGCCGCCCTGTCATGGCTGCGAAAACAGGGAGAGATTGCTTCGCTATCGCTCGCAATGACAGAAACTATGGCGCGTTTGCAGAAAAACTATGTATTTGTCGTTGCGAGGAGCGCAGCGAAGCGGCAATCTAAAACGATAGCGCTGATCGCCCGCAGAGCGAATTTGTTCATAGGAGAGTATGCCTCATAAGCGGCAGCCGATAAGACCTTCGGGGGTTGTCAAAAATGCAATCGAACGTGTCATTACGAGCGCAGCGAATATGGGGATAGATAAAAGAGGGCAGAGAAAATGGAAAGATAGGCTTGCAGGGAGCAGTGCCGTCCATCCGCCTGCTCTTATCCTTTTACTTTAGCAGAGATTATCCACGGAGCTGGAAAGGGCTCCACCATGTTTTTGCTGTTGACTCGCGATACTTCCAAATGGATGGCTTCGGTGCGCACCAGGCCGTTTTCCTTTAACAATGCCGGAAGAGAGGTTAAGATATCAAAATCCAGAGTATAAAAGACAAAATCCATGGCGGGGTTTATGGACCGCAATCGCTTTATTTCACTGTCAAGCTTTGGAGAGCCCACAATAAAAGCCAGGTTGGGAACCGGCAGGGTTTCAAGGATACCATCTTCCAGAGTCTCCACGATGGTTACGTTGTTCAGGCCGAATTTATCAACATTCTCTTTCATGGTGTCCCGGTCGCGGGGATCATATTCCACCGCAATAACACTGCCCTCGGCGACAGCTATGGCTGCCTCCACTGCGATGCTCTCGCCGGAGATGATGCATATATTATCCCGGTCTCCTAAATTGAGCTTATTCATGATAACCGCCCGGCCTTCCCGGCACACATAATGAACCGAGCCGCAGGCGAAACGGCTGTTCTCAATACCTATCTGTGCATTAGTGGCTGCGTTGGGATTTATGACCAGCATTGCTGCGGAGGCGTTAATGCCGCGGTTGATCATGTCTGCTACCCTGTCGTGCTTCATTTCTCCCGAAGGTTCTGAACCCTCATTGTACCAGATAATGCAGTCGCCCAGTTCCGCATTCCACATATCGTAAAAGATGTCCGGATGTCCAGCGTCAGTAAAGACTAAAACAGCCCGGTTGGTCATAACCGCTGGGATCAGGTTTTTATTCTTTCCGGTAATATCCAACATTTTCAGTTCTGCCAGGTTTATATCAACGTTATCGGCAAAGTAATGGAGCCAGGATAGGATGACCTCATTAGTGAACATTGTTTGTTTCATCGGCAAAACCTCCTTATTAAAGTTATCATACCATGTTTTTAGGATTTGTCTTTGTATTCAAGATATTAAGCGCCAGTACGTTCCAGTAACTTTTCCCACTTATCGTCAACAAACCTTTGAGCTTCTTCGATCATCCATTCGTTGCCCTTCTGGAACATATGGCGGAATCTGCCCTGAGGACGCAGAAAATCTTCTACGGGCAGCTTCTTTTTTGGCGTATAGGTTAAACGCCATACTCCCTCCTGTACTTCAAAAAGAGGCCAGACGCAGGTATCCACCGCCAGCTGAGTGATTTCCGCCAGCTTGGCCATGGGATAGTCCCATCCGCGGGGGCAGGGGGCTAATACATTTAAAAAGCAAGGTCCCTCAGTATAAATGGCCTGATGAGACTTAAGATGCAGATCCCTGAAGTTTCCTAAAGGGGCAGTCTGAGCGACATAAGGGATGTGGTGAGCGACCATTATTTCAGTCAAATCTTTTTTATCCTGCCGCTTACCCGGTTGAACAGAACCTAACGGCGAGGTCGTGGTGCGGGCAAAACGCGGCGTTGAAGACGATCGCTGAATTCCCGTATTCATATAGGCCTCATTATCGTAGCAGACATAGACCATGTCATGACCGCGCTCCATTGCGCCTGACAGGGCTTGGAACCCTATATCATAGGTACCGCCGTCTCCTGCGAAAGTAATGAACTTGACGTTTCCTTCTACCTTGCCGCGGCGCTTCATAGCGTTGTAGGCGGCTTCCACTCCGGCACAGGTGGCAGCGGAGTTTTCAAAAGCGGAATGAATATAGCTGTCCATATAAGCAGTGTAAGGATACATAAAGGTAGAAACCTGCAGACAGCTGGTAGCATTAGTGACCACTGCCCGATCCTCTTTGTCGAGAGCCCGCAGCACCCCGGCCACGACCACCCCCGCGCCGCAGCCGGCGCAGAGGCGATGCCCCCCGGTGAGCCGTACCGGCTTTTCCACTTCCCGTTTCAGGTTATATACTGTGCTCATACTGTCCCCTCCTTTGACCTCTGTCCCATATGCACATATAAAGGGCCAATTTCGCCGGTCTCTGTAATATCCGCCAGCCGCCCGAACACCTTTTCAAAGTCCTCGACTCTTATATCCCGTCCGCCCAGACCGAAAACAATATTTATAAGATAGGGGCGATCTTTAAGGTCATATAAAGCGCTGCGGGTCTCGGCGAATAAAGGACCGCCGCAACCGGAAAAGCCCTCGGACTTATCCATGACAGCTGCAGCCTTGGTATTGGCTAAAGCCCGGGCGAGTTCCTCAGCCGGGAAAGGACGAAATACCCTGACCTTAATCAGCCCTGCTTTTACTCCATTCTCCCGCAGCTTATCAACTGCCGCTTTAGCAGTTCCGGCACTGGATCCCATCAGAACCAGAGCAAGTTGTGCGTCCTCCATCATATATTCTTCAAACAGGCCATAACGTCGGCCTGATATTTTCTCAAACTCTTCGGCTACCTCCAGTATGCGGGCCTTGGCTGCCTTCATGGCTTCAGCCTGCAGGACCTTGTGTTCCATGTAATAGGGACTCAAATCGTAAGGTCCTACCGCCAGCGGATTTTCTTTTTTTAAGCAGATAGTGTTCGGGGTTATATTCACCGATAAACTTGCGCACCGTCTCTGTTTCCAAAAGCTCAATATTTTCTACGGCGTGACTGGTAATGAAGCCATCCATGCAAGCCATCACCGGCAAGCGTACGCTTGGGGTCTCTCCGATCGGCATGGCCATAATAAAATTGTCGTAGGCCTCCTGATTGTTTTCGGCATAAATCTGGATCCAACCGCTGTCACGGCGCCCATAGAATCGGAGTAGTCGTGGTTGATAATGATTGGGCCTGAAAGGGCCCGGTTGACGCAGGCCAGGGTAATTGGCAGACGGCATGAAGCCGCTACGTACAAAAGCTCATACATCAGAGCTAATCCGCAGGAAGAAGTGGCGCAGACCGCTCTGGCTCCTGCGGCCTGCGCGGCAATGCATACCGACATAGAACTGTGTTCGGACTCTACGGTTACGTACTCGGTATTAACCTCGCCATCGGCTACATATTGGGCGAAGTATTCGGGGATCTCGGTAGAGGGAGTAATAGGGAATGCTCCCATGACATCAGGATTTATTTGTTTCATGGCATAAGCTATAGCTTCGTTGCCGGAAAGACAAGCAGTCATCTGGGTACACCTCCAGTCACCATGGTAATCGCTGGGAAGGGACATACTTCCTTACATATGCCGCAGCCTTTGCAGTGCATGTAATCAAAGTCCTGCCGTTTCCCGTCCTTCACCGGAATAGCGCTGTCGGGGCAGAAGGGAACGCACAGCATGCAGTGTTTACAGGCTTCCTCGTGGAAAACGGGAGTGTCGGTCCGCCAGGTACCGGTATTAAAGAGCCGTGCCGTTCCAGGTTCGTAGATTTCTCCGCCAGGGGTCAAATCCTGCCAGGGGGTACGTTCATTTATATCCTTTGCATGAATCATCCTGCCTGCACCTCCTCCATGGATTTTTTGAGGGTTTCCATATTTCCTTTGATAAGCTGCGGCTTGGATGCGAATTTATGTTTAAAGGATTCTTCTATATCGGCTAAAAAACGATCAGGTTCTAAAACGCCGCTTACTTTAACCACTGCGGCCAGCATAGGGGTGTTCGGACGGTTGCTGCCCAGGATCTCTTCTGAAATCCGGCGGGCATCTATGGTGCAGACCTTTCCAGTCCAACCCCGCAGGCGGGGACGCATCTCCTGGGGAGAACCGGGTGTGTTGATGATTATTGCCCCGTTTTCTTTCAGTCCTCCGGTAACGTCGACGCTGTCCAGCAGAGTTTCATCTACCACCACTACATAGTCCGGGTTATATATGAAGGAATGAATAGTGCAGCGTTTTTCACTGATGCGATTAAATGCTGTGATTGGGGCTCCCATGCGTTCCGGTCCATATTCAGGAAATCCCTGCACGAACTTGCCTTGTAAACCAGCCACGTCTGCCAGCAGCATGCAGGCCATCTTGGCTCCTTGTCCGCCCCGGCCATGCCAGCGGATTTCTACCATATCGTTGGTTGCCATTGTTTTTCCCCCTGTCGTTAAAAATAAAAAAGCTTTCGTCCCAAAGGGACGAAAGCCTGAAAGACATTCGCTATACCACCCATTAATACGACATACCATCATATGCGTTCCCTGTGACGGGGGAAAACCGTCGGAGCCTACTGGATTTCATCGTTCGGTCCGCAGCTCAGGAGTGATTTTCGGTTTCAAACTACTAGCACCGGGCTTGCACCTTCCCCGGCTCGCTGAAACGTTCGTTGGCTGAAACGTACTCTCTCCGTCAATGCTTTTGTGATATTAAATTATAAATTAATATACCCACTTGCTCGTGTTTTGTCAACAACTGTTCTGGAATTCAAAGTATTTACAGAGCCGGGCTATAAATTCTGTCAGAAATAATTACTGAGTCAGAGCTCCAAGATATTTTAATCTAACTATCCCGTTCATAATAGCCCTGGGATGTCTGAGCCTGGTTTTTTTAACCGTACTATGGGCACTGTGGCGCAGGGAAGCCGCAATTTTAGGTCAGGCTAATTAAACCTGGCTAATGAAACCAATGGTGGGTAAACAAAGATAGTATCCGTTGGGGGTTTTCGTAAGCCTTCTAGTTGGGGAAAATCAGCGGTAAAAGGAATTTAGGAATAGTGAAAAACAAGAAGAGAAGGGGTCAGACCACAGGACATCTGACACCCCAGAATTAAAACTAGATATACAATTGGTTTGAGTAAGCAGTAATGTTTTTTGCTCAAACTATCTGATATCTATTTAAATCTGGAAAACCTGAGTTGTTGTTGCAAATCAGGATGGCATTTTCTGAAACAACATCAGTGCAATGACTAAACCGTAAATAGTTAATGTTTCCACAAAAGCCAGAGAAATTATTAGAAGTTTCCTGATTTCATCAGCTGCTTCCGGCAGTCTTGCTATTGACTCGAATGCTTTGCCGCCAAGTATGCCCATACCAATTGCGCCACCGATACCAGCGATAGATACAGCTAACCCAACTGCTATCGCTAGTTCCATTTTCCCACTCCTCCCTAAATACTCATAATATTCTGAAACTTCAAAATAAATCTTTCCCCCGGTTTGGATTTTTATATGTTGAAGATCTTAAAATGTTTTTAAAAGAATTGAGTTAGACCAGCGGTTTGACATAAGAATGGGCTGAAAATGAATTGGGGTTGTGTATTAATTGAGATAGCAACAAGGGCATTTTTTCTTGATTTTTTCTTTTCTTATCATATAAACTGTAGGCCACTTTCCATCGTACCTGTTCATCGGCCCTTTTTTTGCGGCGATAGGCTAAAAATTCTTCATGCCGCCGCCTGGCTAATTTTTCTGCAACTATTAAAGCTACATAGAGTATCACGTATAATGCGCCTTTTAAAATAAAATAAAGAAAGGTATAAAATAGAAAAGTTTTTTGTAATTCAGTCACTCGTTCGTCGCCTCCCTTCTTAAATAAACTCTTGTTTTTGCAACTGAATTACCAATAAATAGCTGTTATGAATCCAGGTAAAACTTTTTGAAGACATAAACCATACTAATTGTTCCGGAAATTAAAGAAAGCGTGATAGCCAGCGCTAATAACAAACCTCCAAATATTTTCCTCCTTTCTTTTATAAATTTTATAAATTGTAAGACACGAGGATATCATATTGTATGAATATTCTGAAAAAAATGTTACTGTGATATTTGAATGTTTTTCAAATTCGGATAATATTTCGAGATTCTATAAATGAGTTAGTATTGAACAGACGGGGAGATTTAGAGAACGGGTTATATATCTGGGGGGATGGCTGGTGTATAATCAAGTTATTCCAGATATTTTTGCAGCTGGGGTGGTTTTGTGGCGCAGATAACGACTGCCTATGTTCTGTTGCTGTTATCATGTTTAAATGCAGTGATGTTTTTATACATTGTTTTCAACCGCCATAAACGTCCGCTTGCCAGGGGCCTGGCGCTGGTTGGCCTCTTAATTTTGGAATGGAGTGTAAGCGTTACTTTAAGAAGTTTTGCTGCAGATCCAAATATAGCCGTTATATTCCACGAATTAAAATTTGTCGGCAGTGCTTTGCTGCCTGTAGTAATTCTGTGGATTGTCATGAATTACACAGGTTTAGGACGTTTGATACAGACCAAGCAAATAGCCTTGTTAAGCGTAATACCTATTCTCACCATATTCTTTTCCCAGACTAATCCTTGGCATCACTTATTTCGTAAAAGCTTCCAAATAATATACCAGCCCGATGGAGCATTTTATATTCATGCTTACAATAACTATTGGTTTTATGTCTTTGCCATATTCAACTATTCAGTGTTGACAGCCAGTATGGTTTTACTCGTTCGTAATTACTTCAAATCTTCTCAGAATAGATTACAGACCACTATTTTTTTAATTGCTATTGCTTTTCCTTTTATTACAAATATTATTGATCTTCGCGGATGGATACAGGCTTATGATCTCACTATATGTGCCTTGACCGTATCATTAGCGTTTTTTCTGTATGGCGTTTTCTTTTATTCGGCTTATGATCTAGTCCCCCTGGCGAGAATCAAGCTGGTTGACAGCCTTCCCAACCTAATTTTTATATATGACAATGAATACCGGTTGACTGATGCGAACCATGCCGCGATAGAGCTGATGGGCACTGGTATTAAAGAAATATTGGGGCGAAAAAGAGAAAACCTTATGCAGCTTCTCCCCATCCATCCTATTCAAACCGATGATTATACCTACTGGTTTACTGATTTTCCGGCGCGAAAGGAACAGGTTATGTCGTTAGAATCGCAGATTGTCAGCGAAACTAATGGCAAAGCGATTGCTTACATAGATATATTTACCGATATTACTCCCATGGAAAAAGCCAAACGTAAAATTGAGAAAATAGCCAATGTGGATAACCTGACCGGATTGTACAACCGGAATTTTTTCGAGCATACTATGCATTGTCTGGACCAGCAAGGAACTGCTCCGGTTGCCCTTATTCTCGGTGATGTGGATGGGCTGAAAAAGATTAACGATACATTTGGCCATGCAGCAGGTGATGAAATGATTCGCCAGGCCGCCAGGGCCATGAAAAATGCCGTCAGGAGTGATGATGTAGTAGCGCGAATCGGCGGCGATGAATTCATCATCTTTTTGGAAAACATCACACAAAATGATGTTGAGCGGGTTATTGAGACTATTAAAGAGAATTGTCATCAGAAAATGATAGAGAATACAGTTTTAAGCATATGTTTGGGTTACGCTATTCGCGCTGACAATACTCAAAGTATGGAGGACGTTTTCCGATTGGCGGACAAGAATATGTATTCCCACAAGAGATCTCTTCACGAAATGCTACCATAAAATTGTCTCTGCCCCGGGTTCTTCATGGAGATCGAGGGTTAAAACACAGAAATTATTTTCAACGGGAAATTTAAATCGGAACTGCGATCCAAGAATACCTGCAGGAGAAATTCCGCTGGAATATGTAAATTATCGTTATCAGGCTGCCGCCCCAGGGTTAATAGGCCACTTTGGTCATAATTCAAGGTGGCTTTTTTATTTGATGCTCATTTATTGCCCAGACAAGTAATCCATATGATATAATTTATGCAAATAAATAATACGCACACATAATAAGCATTTTCGGATTAGAGGCATTAAAGGGGGTGAGTGAGCCGGCCTCATAGGAAAAAGGCAAAAATATGGGAACCGGGTATATAAAAAAGACTGGTTCTTAATTTGGGGGGATAATTTAATGTCGGCTAATTTTGCATACGCGAACACTCGTGATTTTGAATTCATTGCCCAGGAATGGCTTCCTACCGAGCAGATTTTTGCTTATAAGGAGTTTTGTGATTATTATTCCAAGGAAGAAGTCAGATCGGTTCTGGAACCCTTCCGCAAGATGTGCAAAGAAATGATAGAGCCCACTAACGAAGAAAGCAACAGTATCGGATGTACTTTTTCCAACGGTAAGGTCACTACCCCGCCTTCATTTGGTCCGCTTTTCCACAAGCTGCAGGAAGACGGCTGGGGGACCGCCAATCTTGATGAAAGCGAAGGCGCAACGGTTCTGCCCCAGCTTCTCTGGGCTATGACTCAGGAAATGCTTACCGCGGCCAATCCGGCTTTTATGCCCTATGTTGGTTTAACCACCGGTGCCGCCGAACTGATCCAGAGTTTTGGCACCGAGGAACTTAAAGAGATGTTCCTGCCCAAGATGATGGATGGCACCTGGTCAGGAACCATGTGTTTAACTGAGCCTACAGCCGGTTCTGATGTAGGAGATATCTTGTCCAAGGCTTATCCCACCGATGATCCGCGCATCTTTAAGATTAAGGGGAATAAGATATTTATAACCGGCGGCGACAATGACTTCACTGAAAACGTTATTCACCTTTACCTGGCACGGGTTGAAGGAGCCAAACCTGGAACCGCCGGTATTTCTTTATTTATTGTACCCAAGTACTGGGTCAATGAAGATGGCAGCCTGAGTGATAACGATGTCCAGACCGCGGGCATTGAACATAAACTGGGACAGTTCGGTTCCGTTACCGCCGCTTTAAGTATGGGCGAAGAAAATAACTGCCGCGGTTGGCTGCTGGGGATTGACCCTCGCAATAACGAGGGCAAAGGCGAGGGTATGGCGCAGATGTTCCAGATGATGAACGGCGCCCGCATGGGTACAGGCTTGATGGCCCTGGCCTGTATGGCCAATGCCGTTTATAATGCCCGTGAATACACCAAGGAAAGGGTACAAGGCCGCCCCCTGACCAACCCCAAGGGAGAGCGCCAGACTATTATAAATCATGAAGATATCCGCCGGGCCTTGCTTTTGGGCAAATCCCATGTCGAAGTATGCAGAGCTATGATTATGAAGGCCTACTTTATGATGGATATCCGCTTGCGCGATCCCGATCCCGAAAAGAGACAGGACGCCAATGATTTCATTGAAGTCATTACCCCCATGTGCAAGGCTTATCCCAGTGACGAATCCTGGCCGATAATCGGTGAGTGCATTCAGTCCTACGGCGGCTACGGCTTCTGTGAGGAGTATCCCGTAGCGCAATTGGCTCGTGATTCTAAAATCTATTCCATCTGGGAAGGCACCAACTATATCCAGTCGCTTGACCTGATTGGCCGCAAGTGGACTATGAAGAAAGGTACGGTTTATGCCAAATGGGCCAAACAGCTCCAAGAATTCTATGAAACAAACAAGGATGCCGCCGGGCTGGAGAAAGAGTTTGCCAAACTGGGCAAAGCCATCCAATCCCTGACGGAAATACAAATGGCCATTGGCGGTTACTTTGGATCAGGCAAGATTTCTCTGATGCCGTTGTTTTCCCGCCGGATTCTGACGGCTAGTTCCATTGTTTACGGTGCCTGGTGTATATTGGACCAGGCTTTGATTGCGCAAAAACGGGCGGCAGAATTAGGTCCGGATCATTACGATTATGATTTCTATGCGGGCAAGGTTTGTACGGCTAAATTCTACCTCAATAATATTGTTCCCCAGGTTTGGGCTATCGCTGAAATAGTAAAAGAAGGCGATAATTCAGCCTTGGAAATCCCTCTGGGGGCTTTTGAATACTAAAGGTTTTTACCTCCCTCCCTAACATATAACCAAGACAGGGGCCATTCCCGTTTAGACGGAATGGCCCCTGTTAATTATGTAGAAAGGTAATTGTTAAAATAGAATAAAATTTTCCTGAAAGACTATGAAGGAATTATAATAAAAACACAGAACTATTAGAACTATTCAATAACATGTGATTTAGTGTCGAAAACTTAATAATCTCCGAGCCGGAAAACCTAAAGTGTAAACTATGGTTCCCAGGCCGAAGGGTATGTTGGGAAACTGGCATGCCTCCCGTTTTGGAAAGGAGAAGCTGAACGACTGTTGACTTGCGTATTGCTTTTCGCAGTTTGACTTTAAATGAGTATTAGATACCCGGTGCTTCTTCGTGCCGGGTATTTAAATATTTTGGAGATCTATTGATTCGTCTGAGAAAATGAAAGGAGGGCGGTTTTTTACGGAAAGATTGTTTCAAAGGTTCATAAAAGTCAGCTATGGCAACACGTTTGGTTTTTTGTATTGTATATGAGATAAAGAAGGGACGGTTATTGAAAATGCGTTTGCATAATTCAAAGATAAAGAAAATAGTAAATGTATCTATTTTCTTAGCCTTGGTTTTTTGGATGGCTTGTGGAAATCAGACATCAATATTGGCGCAAGGCGTCTTGTCTGCCCCCCGGGCAACTGCCAAGGATTCGGTTGCAGTATCTGATATTCAGGGAAATTGGGCTGCAGCCCAGATCAGTGATTGGCTTAATAAAGGATTATCCCAAGGATATCCGGATAATACTTTTAAGCCTGACAAAAATGTCACCCGAGCTGAATTTATTACTATGGCGAATGGCGCCTGCGGGTTCAACGCCGCCGTACAGGTTAAGTATTCTGATGTTTCCGCAAATGATTGGTTTGCGGCAGAGATTTCTAAAGCCTGTGCTGCAGGTTATATATCGGGATACCCGGATGGTACTATTCGACCCAACGCACTGATCAGCCGGCAGGAAGCAGCTTGTATTCTAAGTAAAATTGCTAAATTGCAGACAACAGCAGATTATTCTGCCATAAATAAATTTAAAGATGCTGGGAATATTGCTGCCTGGAGCAAGGGAGCCATAAGCGCTGTTGTAAATAAAAACCTCATGCATGGTTACCCGGATCAGACTTTCCAAGCTACAAAGAGTCTGACCCGGGCTGAAGCCGTAGTTATCCTCAACAGTTTAGATGTTCCGGCCTCAGCCAATACCCGGGTTAAATCCGGTAAGGTATATGATAAAGCCGGAGTCTACGGTTCAGCCGGTACTGTAGAAACCATTGAAGGAGACGTAACCATCAGTGTTTCCGGAGTTACCCTGCAGAACATGAAAATAACCGGTAACTTGCTCTTAGCTGAAGGCATCGGCAATGGCGATGTTACCCTGAAGAAAGTAACCGTACAGGGCACCAGCACTGTTAAAGGCGGCGGGGACCACAGCGTTGTCTTAGAAGACTGTATTTTGCCCAGTATTACGGTTAGCAAGGAAGGGGTCAGGGTAGTAGCTTCGGGGAGCACTTCGGTTAGTCTGGTGCAATTGTCCAGCGGAGCAACCCTGGTAGAATTGAATTCAAATGCGGCCGGTTTTGAAAAGGTAACTGTTTCGGAGACGATTCCCGCTGGTGCGAAAATAACTTTAAACGGCAGCTTCGCTAACGTAAATGTAGATGCCGCCAAAGTCAATGTATCAGTTAATGGCGGTACGGTAGCCGTAATGGAGGTTTCAGCCAGGGCGGCCGGGGCAAGCATCAATGTTGACAGCAGCGCCAAGGTTACTACTCTCACACTCGATGCCGCGGTATCGGTTACAGGAAAGGGAACTATCAACACAGCTAAAGTAAGTGTTCCCGGATCAAGTTTTGAACAAACTCCCACGAGTTTACAAAACCCCAATAATGTTACTGTTACTACAGGAGCGAACACATGTACTGGCGGCGCGGGCAGCGGCAACGGCACCGGCGGCGGAGGCGGAGTTGCTCCATTAAACCTTGTAAGCTCCGATCCTGTGAACGGTAGCACTGGGGTCTCAGCTACTCCTACGATTAAGCTTAAATTTGACCGGGGAGTGGTAAGAGAATACTGGACCAATAACCAGAACTGTTTTACGATGGCTGACAGCACCGGTCAACCGGTAGCTATTACGGTTTTTAGGGCTTCTAATTATCTTGAAGACAGCGAGAAAGAGAATATTTACATTACTCCAAATTCATCCCTGACAGCTGGAAAAAATTACACCATAACTATATCCGCTGCTCTTAGGGCCAACAACGGCAAAACCCTTGGAACGGCTAAAACCATAACTTTTACCGTAGCTGGTGGGAATAGCGGCGGCGGACCGGCTGCCCCAGCTAAAGGCACCTTGACTATCAGCGATGGCGATGGCCGTTCAGCCTTGAATGCCAAAGCTACTAACGGACCTGCTGATGGCGCACAGACGAACAGAAATGTGATGTCCTTTAAGCTTACCGCTGATACGGTTGAGGACATCCTGATACCTACAGGCAACAGTATTAACATAACTATGAGCAATATTTCAGGACTTACTAAAAATGATCTCAGCAACATCGAGTTGTTTACTGATCCTAATGGAGACGGCAGTACTAATGACGGTGCGTCAATTGCTGCCGGTACCATGGGGGATATAACAGGAGGCACTTCCGTAGTCAGCTTTACTGTATACAGCCAGCAAACAGTGGCTGCCAGTGTTTATATGAACTACATCGTGCAGTTGGATACCAGCGCCAACTGGGGTGATGGAGATACGTTCACTTTCGCGGCGAACAGTATCAATATAACCGCTATCGGGGTTACTAGCCAGCAGGCAGTGACTGTAACCGGAGCCATTACCCAGCGGGCATTTGTTAATCCTGCTCCGTCCGTTGTCGCTCCCACCTTTGTAAGTGCAGAGGTCCTGACGGGAAAAACTGCCGGAGATATTAGTGTTACTTTCAGCAGCAACATGGAGAGCACTCTGGATGGGAAAAGCGGACAGTTTACCGTAATGGTGGATGGGGTGCAGGACATCGTAACCGGTTTGCAATTGACAAGTAATCCAACCAAGATAAAACTGCTGCTGACTACAAAAGTAACCACCGGACAGGTAGTTACAGTGTCATACAATAAACCTAATGATGCCAGCAAACAAGTGAAATCCGATGGAGGGGTGGCACTGGAGACTTTTACAGCCCAGACAGTTACCAATAACCTGTGAACCAACAAAACGGCAGGAGAACTGTCTCTCCTGCCGCTCTCTGTTTTCTAAGGGAGGGAGGTAGCGAATGGCAAAAATTTATCAAAAGTTAAAGCTAATCTCAGTTATTATGCTGGCTTTATTGGCTTGTTTGTTAATAGCCGCTCCGGTATTAGCAGAAGGTACTGGTGATGGCAGCGGCGGGGGCAAGAATATTCCCCTGGGCCTGGTTTCATCCGAACCGGCTGACGGGCAAAAAGATGTATCTTACCGGGGATATTCAGCTTCATTTTAATAAAAACGTAATTTATTTATTGATTAGAGAAAGCAACAAAAAGTGTTTTTCCCTCTCTGCTAAAGATGGTACCAAGGTGCCCATTGAAGTTATTATGGCTGATGACCAAACTCCCGAGGGGTTTGAAAAAAGAAGGGATATTTCCGTACGGCCTTTAGAGAAGCTGGAGCCGGGAACTGCTTATGTACTGAAAGTATCTCCCGATTTACAGGCCAAAAACGGTATGAGCTTGGGGAGTGAGGCCGAGGTAAATTTCGTTACCGCCGGTACGGCTACGAAAGCTGTCGAACCTGTTATGGCTGAACCAAAAACAGTAGACGAGGATACCAGAACAACCCCTGATGCAGCTAAAGAAACTTCAGCAAATACTGAATTTCCATCACTAATCGCTAAAAAAAATAATGTGACCCGGGAAAAAACAGCAGAGACAGATAACCAGACAACAGCCCCGGAGGCTAAGAAACAGGTCCCGGCTGAACCAGCCAAAACCACTGGAAAACCTGCACCTAAAGAACCTGATCAGGGTCAGACACGGCCTAATGGAACCTATGCCCTTATTGCCGGAATAATCATAGCAGCCATGGCCGGATACATTTATTTCAGAAAGAAAAACCAGAACTAGAATGCAGATTCCGGTTTATTGGGAGTGAATAGGATTAAGAAGAAATTTATATATGCCTTGTTGATTATCGGACCGCTGGCATTTATATTCATCAGCTTATTCATTGGCAGGTATCCGGTGCCCATACCAGCAGTAGCTCAGATTTTGTGGTGTAAAATCACCTCAAGCATCTGCAACATTCCTGAAATGTCTCAGGTTTTGATATGGGATATCCGTTTGCCCCGGGCTATCCTGGGGGCTTTGGTGGGAGGATGTCTGGCAGTCAGCGGAGCATCTTTTCAGGGGCTGTTTCGTAATCCCCTGGTAAGTTCGGGAATCCTGGGCGTCACCTCCGGGGCCGGATTTGGCGCGGCCCTGGCTATCTTACTTTTTAAAGCCACTGCCCCGATCTACATTTTTGCCTTTCTGTTCGGGGGACTGGCAGTCCTGCTCAGTTTTTTAATCGGGCGGGTTTATAATACCACGCCCACAATTATGTTGGTATTGGGCGGAACCATTGTTTCTTCAGTGTTTGCGGCCTTAATATCCTTTATTAAATATGTTGCCGACCCGGCAAACGAATTGCCCAGCATTGTTTTCTGGCTGATGGGAAGCCTGGCGTCAGCACGCTACCAGGATATATTTATCGCCGGCATTCCCATGCTAATTGGGATAGCCGGCTTAATGGCTGTCAGATGGAGGATAAACGTTCTTTCCATGGGGGATAAGGAAGCCCAGACACTTGGAATTAATACCGGACTTAATAAGGGAATTGTGATTATATGCGCTACTCTGGCTACAGCCGGAGCGGTATGTGTCAGCGGCATTGTTGGCTGGATTGGTTTGGTAGTCCCTCATATCGGTCGTATGTTGGTCGGGAATGATAATCGCATATTGATTCCTGCCAGCCTCTCCCTTGGGGCTTGCTTCTTAATCCTGATAGATAATCTGGGCCGCATGATTACCGGTTCCGAAATACCGCTGGGGATTTTAACCGCTCTGGTGGGAGGCCCGTTCTTTGTTTATCTGCTGAAAACGACCAGGGGAGGCGGGTGGTAAGCGGTGCCTTTGCTTGAAGTTAAAAATTTAAGCTTTGCTTATCAGGACAGGGAGGTTTTGTCTGATATATCCTTACAAATACGTGAAGGTGAGATATTTTTCCTGTTAGGCCCCAACGGCTGCGGGAAAACCACCCTGCTCGACTGCATCCTGGGTATTTTAAAGCCGCGCTCGGGAAGCATCCAACTGAATAACATTGATATTAAAGGCATGGGGCCGGAGATAATTGCCAGGCAGATAGCATATGTGCCCCAGAGTCATGAAAAGACTTTTCCCTATACGGTTAGAGATATTGTCTTGATGGGGCGTGCTGCCTATATCGGGATGTTTGCGTCTCCCTCCCGGAAGGATCGGGATATTGTGGACGAGGCTCTGGACAGGGTGGGGATTCTTCATCTGCGCGACCGGCGTTATACCCAATTAAGCGGTGGGGAAGGGCAGCTGGTTATGATAGCCAGGGCCCTGGCGCAAAAGACGCCACTGATGGTAATGGATGAACCCACTGCCCATTTAGACTTCAGGCATGAGCTGGTGATCATGGAGACTATCGTAGATCTGGTGCGGAAAACAGGATTGTCGGTTATAATGGCTTCTCATTTTCCCAACCATTGCTTTTATTATGAAAACAGCAATATTACCACCAGAGTAGCGTTGATGAATAACAGCAAGTTTTTGGGAACCGGATGCCCGACCGAGATTTTATCAGAGGAAAATTTAAAGAAAATCTATAGGGTCAATGCCCAGGTAGTGTCATGTATGGTTGCAAACCAGGAATTCCGGCAGGTTATTCCCGTGAGTACTGCAGCGGATATTTGACAATGGGGGAAAGAAAGATGGAATCTAGACCGAATAGTGCAATACGGAGCTTACTGGCCTTATTTCTCGTATATTTCATATTATTAAGCAGCGGCTGCGGTCGGCCTGAAACCCGGGTAATACAGAATCATGTTAAAACCAAGACTATTATAGATTGTATAGGACGCAAAGTACGAATACCCGCACAGATTAACCGCATCGCCTGTCTTTGCCCCGAATCCGGCTACGCCCTGGTTATGTTCGGGCAAGGGGATAAAATAGTTGCGGTTGTGGGCGGATTGAAAAGGGATCTGATTATCACTGATATGTATCCTAAAATAAAAGACCTGCCGGTCCCCAAAGCCGGCGGGGCCATAAACATTGAGGAATTAGTCAGAACTGACCCGGATGTGGTTTTTGTTAAGAGAGACACTTCCAGCAGCGAAGCTGAAGTAGAAAAAATGAATAAGAGCAAAATTCCCTTTCTGGTAGTTGATTTTAACAGCATGAAAGAACAGCAGTATGCGGTGAGAATGATTGCTGAAACGGTTGGTACTGCTGAAGAAGCGGAAAAATATAATCAATATTATCAAGATTGTATTAAGCGGGTTCAGCAGCGCGTAAAAGATATTCCCCAGAATAAAAGGGTTAAGGTTTACCATTCCATCAATGAGGCCACTCGTACGGACATAAGAGGGAGTCTTTCCGGTGATTGGATGGCGGCTACCGGAGCTGTTAATGTTTCCACCACCGGCAGACTAAAAATCATGGAGGGCAAATACTTTGCCTCCCTGGAGCAGATATTGTTATGGAACCCTGATTTCATTCTGGTTAATGAAATGGGAGTCGTGGATTATATTTTAAGCAATAAACAATGGTCGCCCCTTAAGGCGGTAAAAGATCACAGGGTTTATCAGCTGCCCAATGGCATATCCCGCTGGGGGCATCCTTCGTCACCGGAGACACCGCTGGCTATCCTGTGGACGGCCAAAACCATATATCCGGACAGGTTTAAAGACCTGGATATGACTACGGAAACGAAGTCGTTCTATAAGGAGTTTTATGACCTGGAGCTTAGTGATGAAGTGGTAAAACGGATCCTTTATGGAGGCGGTATGCGCATCGCCAGGTGATTCTATATTGCTTTTTATATAAAGGGAGATGAAAACGATTGTGGAATATTAACAATAAGGGTCAGCGTGAGTTTTCTAAGGAAGACTGGTCTCAAGCTTCTGAGCTTGCCAGGCAATGCCCTCTTTTTAAACCTGATGATGAAGATGAAATGGTGGCGGATGAACCAATTTCCTGTTATAACTGCCTTTATAGGCGTTGGACGGAAGCTTCCTTTGTCTGTTGTAAATAAATGTTGATGAGGTGTAATAATGCGTATCCTGGTTTCTATAGATGATACAGATCAGATTAAAACCGAAGATCTTGTGGAAGTAATCAGCACCGGTAAGCTCGCCGGCAAGCTGGCTGCTGCTCTGGAGGAAAAGGGATGGGGAAAATGTGAACCGGTAACCAGACATCAATTGCTGGTGCATCCGGATGTACCTTATACTTCCCATAACAGTTCCATGTGTTTTGCCGCTGATATAAATCCTGACAATCTGGATGATATCATAAACTACGGAGGCGAATTTCTCAAAAAAGAACAGGCGCCGGGAGCTGACCCTGGCTTATGTGTGGCAGTCATAGATCGATTAACCAAGCCGGGTTGGCTGATTTCCTTCGGTTATTCGGCAAAAAACGAGGTTTTAACCAAGGATGACGCTTATGGCTTAGCGGCTGAATTAGGAATATACCTGTCCGAGCACGGAGGCACCGGGGATGGGGTAATAGGAGCCCTGGCAGGCGCGGGGCTCAGGCTGGGTGGCAATGACGGCCGCTTTCGGGGCAAGTTTAATATCAAGGCGGAAAATGATATTGTTACGGCCAAGGAGATAAAAGCACAAACCTTCATTGATATAGTGAGAAGTATTGATGACGGTAAAATACTGGATGACGAGGAACATGTTCTGTTGGGAGACACCGTAAAGCCCGTGCTGCTGTACGGGAAAGCTGTATTGTTGGTGTATCCTCTGGAAAAATCCCCTGGTAATGTTAAATGGCAAACCTGTTCCAAGCCGCAGCTCAAAGGGTACTAGGACTAAACAGTCACGGATTATCAGACGTTTTAAACTAATGCTGTGCGGTTCTGAACTGATTATGCAACACCTGTTGTTACACCACTATTTCACAGCGAGGACCAACAAGAAGCTGGAAAGCCTGTTTAAGCGAAGCATATAGCGTCAAACCCGGCTTTTACAGCTGGGTTTGACTGAAGATATAAACCACAAAATGCAGCAAATATAATCAGAATAGGCTTACGGCTTCTGTGCGGAATAGCCTTTCCACCCAGGCATCCTTGTTAACATTTACGTATTTGCCTTTAAAATCGAGATCACGTTCTACGTTTACCCACCTTAGCAGTTCATTGAATGTCCAGATGCCATCGTGAGGGAAACCGGTTCTGGGTATATTGGCCATGCCCAGGGCGCAGATCCTGTCCGCTCCCTGGCCGCAAATGAGGTCGCGCAGTCGTTCTGAAGCCCTCCAAGGATACAAGGTGACTGTTTGCGTATACTTGTTAATATGCGGGGCAGCTTCTTCTAATGCTGATACACGATGAATGATTACGGTGCGGTTTAAGGGATGTGAGTCGATGCGCTTATTATCCTGGGCTACGATAATGGTCCAGCCATGATCCGGGGTCGAGATAACGGTGTTTCCCAATAGTTGGGCTTCCGTTCGGGTTATGAGCACGTGGGCCTTGCTGTCACTGCTCAGTTCACCCTTTTCATATATATGCAGGTAGCGATTTAAGGCTGACTGCAGATGATCGATAAAGTCTACGAACAGATTATCATCAGCCACCAGATATAATTCCTGGGGGGTAAAACATGCTTCCTGGTTATATACACTAAAATCGTGGGCAATGCGCAAAGCGATGTCTCGCATATTGTCATCCGGTTCCATAGCCGATAGATCAGCTAAAGTAAGGCTTTTTTTAGGTCCATATTCCAATACTTTAGTCCCCATTTTTATTTTGCTTTTCAACTCATTAATGGCATTTTCTCCGCCCCACAGGCAAACCGCATCAGAATTGTGTAAAAATTTTTCCTCCTGCCAGGAATCCTTTTCCCAGTAGGCGACCGAGACGCTTTTAGTAATTGGGTGATCTGGATTGATTTCCAGCAATGACAGAGCAAAATAAATTGCGCTGACAGGGTCTTTTTTAGGGACTTTGGAGAGTGAGTTGTTTTTTACCACCAGGTTTCTGTACAACCCAAAGGATGATACCATCGGTATATTGCCAACTAAAATATTGGTTACCAATCCACGAGGAAAGGCGCGGATCAGGCAGGACTGGGAGGGTACCCATTCGTCTATATACCAGCGGTTGCCTATTTCCGTTTCCAGCTGGTCATAGACATCTCCTCGGTTACGGAATAAATGAACAATAAGTTTATAATCTCTTTCTACTACCGCTGCCGGAAAACCCGTCACCAGCGAACATAATCTGACTGCCTCATCTCTAAAAGGGTTCTCTTCCCTTAACCAAAAGGCCGCCAGCTTTTCAAAAAAGACGGTAATATCGTCAAATGGCATTTCCGCCAGCCCGGTTTTTAAGCGGCTGTTTAGGATTTCATCCACATCATCTTCATTTAACATAGGAATCCTGATATTTACGCCATTTTCATTTTTAATGAAGACAGTTTCTCGTTCATCAGGCTTAATAACCTTACCGCAGACAATAATGGGCAGATCTATAATCATGCCGTCACCTCCAATGATTTATGGCTTTTAGTTAAGGTTGATTCCATGATAACCCTGCGTTCGCGTCTATTGATCTCGATTATATCCGTCATATCAGGCCGGATAATTTCCAACGAAGGATGAGGATATAGGTTTTTAAGGTACTTCACACAATATTGCAGTGCGATTTCTGCGCTGCGCGGGTTTTTCCAGATCTGGTGCGAAGCGCCTTCTATCACGGTTTGTTCTTTATGAGCGCATTGCAGATGTATAAAAAACACCTTTTGCTGCCAGGCTAAATTCCATTCATCATGATCGGTCATTATACTTATAAAGTAAGGTATATTCACCTTCTGAGCATCGGCAATGGCGGTATCAAAACTCAAATACCCGAAGTCTTTTGCATCTAAGAAGAAATTATCCCAGTTTACATCGTAAGTCATGAATTTTCGCACCCCGAACCGTCTCCCCGCAAAAGTTTCGGGATAATGATTTGCCCCCAGAATTTGGCTGGCGGTATATTCCACGTCACAAACACCTACTATAGATAAAAACGCCAATATTTTATTATGGGCGCCGGGATTTCCGGCCAGGTATTTAACCAGGCAGCGTGAAGAAAGACTCAGTGATATAACGGAGATCAAATGGGAACCAGCCAGGTAGTCCGAGGCGTAATCAATTACGGTTTCTATGTCTTGGGTAAAACTTGATAAAGTAAAATTTTCAATGTCACCGCTGCTAAGACCGGTGCAGTTGCTGGCGTCAAAACGCAGCACATTAAAGCCGTTTAAAACCAGGTATAAAGCCAAAGCAATATTATTGCGGGAGGTTTTCTCATAACCTGGCGCAATTATTACCAACGGCGCTTCCTGACTTCTGTCTTCGGCCTGATCATAGGCGCACCAGATATATCCTTGCGGGCTGGGGATGTTAAAATATGAAGTCCTCATAATCTCGTCTCCTTTATTGTTTTAAATAGTCCCGTTCAATTTTCAGAGCACAGCCACGGGACTCGATCGTATTAACCCTTCTGATTACATCGATGCATTTTCCCGGTCTGCCGCAGGGACAGTCGTCAATATAGATTATTTGTCCCAAATCCTCGGTCATAATAAAGCCGGGATAACTGGTGGGGCTGGCGTCTAAAAAGCACAGCAAACCAGTTTGGTTAGCCTCATTTGATCTGGTGAAAGTGTCCAGGTCATACACAAAAGCATCCGCCCATACTGGGAGATGCTTTGATCCGCATTCACATTCAGGAATTATCGTATTAAGTTCAACCGCATTAAAATTGTCTCTGATACGGGAGCGTTCAATGCCTGGGAATATGCGTTCAGTCAAGTCCTTAAAATCGTTATTGTTTATTGACTCTGCCTCTTGCTTTTTCCAACCTCCACCTGTGACTATAAATAACTGCTTTCCGCAGTCAAATTTTATATGATTAGCGTTTAAATAACGGTAAAACTCCATAAACATCGGCGGCGCTCCAATTAAAAATACATCTTGATAACAGGACTTAAATGTATTAATGTCATTTACAAGCTGAGCCATATTAAAGACCCCGTTTTTCACATAATCTATGGTTGGGTATAAAACATCAGTTACGCTCATTACAAAGGAAAACCAGATATCTTTTGCTTCTTCGATACCTGGTCCCAGATTAAGTGCCACAGCATCCTCAGTCCCATATACGTTGTCAGAGGTATTTTGCACCGAACCCAGGAATCTTTCCAGGGTGGTGTTGTCCCGTTCTATTACGCTGATGGATCCTTGAGTACCGCTGCTGATACATTTTTTTACCGTAGCCTCTCCGCTTAAGGTTCTTATCTTTAATTTTTTAAAAATTGTGCTGGGTAAAAGCGGAATCGTATATGGATCAGTCTCCGCCGCCTGTAAGCCATATCCCAGACTACGGCAATACCGCTTATAGATATCGTTCTGGTTATAGTGCAGATAGAAGGCCTCCACTAATAAGTTTTTTTGCAGGGATTCCCTCGCGGCGCGGGTGGGGAAAAAAGCGGAAGGATTTTGGAAAATATCGACTTCAATAGGCGGTATCGTACCAATTACTAAAGGGTTCTGCACTGCCATATATGTCCCCCCATTCCGTTAATTATAAATGGAAAACATTACCATATATTTAATGTATATCATTTATATTGCGGTGTAAAGAAAAAAAGATAGAAAAAAATGGAATGAGAACAGGCATTGGATAGGTGCAATTTATTTTACTCAGTAAGCCATTTAGAGTGATTTTAGGTTCGAACTGGAACTGAAGGTAATCAGGCAAATAGGCTGTGATTGCGGACAGGATTCTTGTTTAAGCCGGCCAGGTAAAATATCATTATATCAAGGTTGTTTGAACAGAAGGATATATTATGAAGATTAAAACCTTCCTGAAAAACTATATATTCATTCTAATTCTTATTATCTGCCTAATCCTGGGATTAATAAGCAGTTTGTATTATCACCCGCTCGTTTTCTATGGCATTAAATCAAATCATGAACTCATTATCCTGATGTTGGTCGGTGTGCTGGCCGGGCTGTTCGGCGGTCTTCTCGGTCTGGGGGGAGGCGCCATCATGCTGCCGGTGCTCGATTTCTGGCTGGGGTACAGCTCGCCCAACGCAATTGGAACCACCCTCTTTGCGGTTATCTTCACAGTTTTGTCCGGTGCCCACGGGCACTATATCCGCAAGAATGCACATAATAAGGTCAGCCTGGATATATCCCTTGGCGGTATTTTTGGCATTCTGGCAGGTTCTTGCATTTTCACCCTGCTGGTGGATAAAGTTCAGATGCTGAATCTTTGTATGGGCATTTTCTTTTTGCTGCCTGCTTATTTAATGACCAGAGATGGTGTAAGAAGAGAAAATGACAATCACATCAGCGGACAATACGATTCGCTGGCGGCCAGGTGGGGAATTCCGGAAAAAGTGTGGCTGCTGGGGCTGGGTTTTATGGTGGGATTAATTACCGGAACCCTGGGTTTAGGGGGAGGATTCCTGCTGGTTCCCGGCATTACATACGGAATCGGTCTGTCGGTCCACCTCGCGGTAGGGTCAACCATGCTGGCGGCAGTTCCTATAACCATGGCCGGAAGCCTGGTAAAACTGCTGCAGGGTTTTGTGGTGTTGCCGGCAGCCTTTTGCCTGGCCATTGGCACGGTTATCGGCGCCAGATAGGGGCTGCTTTAATCAGGTATTTTGAGGCCTGGGTTCTTAAGCTGATCTTTGGGCTTTATTTCTTTTATGTTGCTCTTAAATATATAATGGTTTATTTTATGTAACCCCCCTGTGGCATTAGGCCGCAGCCATACATGAAAATAGTAATTTAGTTTATAAAGGTTTGTGCAGCCTATTCGGCAGGGGAATTTCATAATAATCTGTGTTAATCTGTGGTTATTTTCGCCTTAAACCTTAGATTGTTTGTGACGTAAAAATGTCATAAAGCGATCCCGGTACAAAAAGCCTAAAAGGCAGAGCAGAGCCGCAGCCAGTGATAAAATAGCTGCCAGAAAATATTGGTGATGTTCGAGTTGGGCGCCAATCACTGCGGAAACCAGTATCCCGGGAAAACGTCCCAGCATTGCCGCCAGGAAAAAGTTTCCCGGTTTAATAGGAGTGATACCGGCAATAAAGGTCAGGATATCTTTAGGAGCACCGGGTATCAGAAAAACAAGAAATATTACCATTTCTGCCCGGTTGGTATTTATAATCAACCGCCAACGCTCGGCCTTTTCGGGCTTAATGAAGGTCAATAATAACGGATAGCCCAGCCAGCGACATAAGAAAAAAGCTGCTAAACTCCCCAAAAGGATGCCTGTCAAGGAAAGCATAGTGCCTCCCAGCACCCCGTAAACATAACCGCCTGCTACCTGGATTATTTCACCCGGCAGAGGAGCTGCAACTACCTGCAGGATTTGCAGGATGATAAAAGCCGCCTGGCTCCACGATCCGTAGGCCAGCAATAAATCTCTAAAACGTGCAGGTTCCTTGGCCAGGGCTGATAGCTGCGGCATATAGCTGCAGGTAAGAACGCCTGCCAGTGTTAAAAACAATACCAGAAATAATACCCGGATAACCAGGTTGAACTGTTTATTTTTCATCACATGCAGTTCCTTATTTAATTGATATATTTGCTGTTATTAATATAACGCATAATTTCAAGGGGACAAGTGCCTGCATCAAGTATTTGGTTATAATTTCGCCCGCATTATGATACTTGCTTTAAACCGCAGACTATCCGTTGATGTTAAACCTGCCAGCATCTTAAGATTTCTATTGCAATCTATTTTAATATATTATAAATTAGACATTGTACATAAATAAACAGTGTTTAAAAGGAGGCGATGATCAAAAGGTGTTAAGAACTAATTCCTATAAGGTCTGCAGCGGAAGCCGTACAGAAAGAAAAAAAGAAGAAACTAAACAGAAGATAATAAATACAGCCCTTGGCCTGTTCAAAGATCAAGGTGTGGATGCGACCAGTATGGAACAGATAGCGCGCGAGGCGGATATAGCCAGAGGTACGCTTTATAATTACTTCCCGGTTAAGGAAGCTATCATTGATGAAATAATAAAACGTTCATTTCAGACCAATCACCAGGAACGGATTCAACAGATTCGCAGTTTGCCGGATACCCGTTCACGAATGATTTATATTCTGGACCTCCTGACAATGGGTATATATGAAAATCAGGAGATATTTGAAAAATATATGGTCTATCGTATGCAAAGCATGATTTCTTTCCATGAGGATACCAGCGACCAAAGCGGATTTTACTTGCTGGGAAATGAGATTATTGCTGTGGGACAAAAAAACGGGGAACTCCGTGATGATTTGCCAACCTATGTTCTAAGGGAATTATTTGAGTTTGCATTTATAGAAATCGTAAAGGAGTTGTATTTTGCCCCGGAGCGCTTTAATCGTTATGAAGTTATAGAAAGATATGTGGACCTGTGTTTAAGAGGAATTAAACGAGAAAACATGAGAGGTGATGAAAATGCTTAGTCTGCGCGCCCGAATTATCAAGTCAATAATGCAGAGACGCAAAAATAAACAGGAGATTGATTGGTACCAGTATGAAGCGGTGCTGCGTTTCCGACAGCAGGTGGAAGCAGGGGCTTCGAGGTTCGGCAAGCTTCCTGACGGGATAGAAGTAGAACCAGTAAGCATTGGCGATATGGCGGCGGAATGGATTACACCGTCCCAGGTTTTAAAAGATCAAGTCATGTTGTACTTTCACGGCGGCGGGTATGTGTCCGGCACCTGCCAGTCACACCGGGCTATTGTGGCGAAGTTTGTGCGGCGCAGCGGCCTTCCGGCTTTGCTGTTCGAGTACCGCCTGGCTCCGGAGCATCCCTTCCCTGCAGCACTGGATGATGCTGTGATCGCTTACAGCTGGCTGCTGGATCAGGGTATATCGTCTTCCAACATTGCGTTACTGGGGGATTCAGCCGGAGGAGGATTGGTTCTGGCCACTTTGCTGGCCCTGCGTGATAAGGGTATTTCATTGCCAGCGGCGGCGGCGGTCTATTCCCCGGTTACTGATTATACATGCTCGGGGGAATCATACCGGACTAATGCCAAGGTGTGTTTGTCGCCAAAAGGGATAGCCCCCGCTTTTGCCAGACATTATGCGGGTGATCTTGACCCGGGTTTGCCTTATATATCGCCGTTATTTGGCGATCTTCACGGTTTGCCGCCTTTGCTAATTTTGGTTGGCTCAGATGAAACCCTGCTGGATGACGCCACGCGATTCGCTGCTAAAGCTAAAGCTTGCGGGGTTGATGTCACACTGAGAATAGAACCGGGAATGTTTCATTGTTATCCGGCCATGGCGCCCCTTTTCCCTGAAGCTACCAGGGCTATGAAAGAGATATGCCGGTTTATACAATTAAAGCTGGGAAAATAAACACGGAAATAGGTAAGGCCGGGTTCAGATGGTGCAGGAAGCTAATGATAATTAGTTATAAAGTAATACAGGACTAATATGGTAGGCAAAAATCCCGCCATTGTCCCGGCCAGCATATTGCCCAGGGTATGACGGTCTTGTTTTATGCGTGCCCAAAAAACCAGGGGCAGCAGTAAAACCAGGTACCAGAGCTCGCCGCCGGTAATAACCACCATAAAAGTAATCGGTCCCGCTATCCCGCAGGCATGACCGCTGGCTTTATAATGAAGCAACTGGTTTATTAGGGCCAGGGTTGAACCTGAGAACAAGTAGCCCCAGAAAAGACATCTGACCAACCAGGGAGCCTGACCGGTTTCACCCACTATCACACCAATTATGTATCCGGTTAACGAAAGTATAAAAGCCAGGTACCGCTGCCCTTCCCGGCCCTGTGTCCTGATCCTGGGCAGAAGGTAACTTAGCGGGTAGGCCAGGACAGGGACTATGCCCAGCAGGGATAAGGAAATTAGATACCAGCTGCGGTTAAATCCCTCAATATTCCCGTTATACCACATCCAGCTTAATACCAGGAGTACAAACAAGGGTGGTATAGTGATAACACCGATAATCTTTGCCATCTTTTCGCTCATGTTTATTTACCGCCTTTTTGTTACCGCAAACGATCCTGCTCCTCAGTCATGCATCTTTGGTTCCCGATACCATAAATGCTTTCTTCTTCCCATTCTATTAGACAGGCGCAATTACCGCAAGCAGTCATGATAACAATGCTGGTTCTATGTGAAACATCGGGATGAATCCAAGAATTATTAACCCCAATAAGCAATAAGAGAAATATGCCTGAATTTACACCGTATTATGGTATTATGTGACTAATGGTGGTTTCTTGTTATAAAAATTTTTTGGGGGGATATTAGTGCGCAGCTGCCGTAGATTATTAATAATAATCATGCTTCTTGTGTTGCTATGTCCTGTTTCAGCTTCAGCCCGGACCTTTACGGATGATAACCATATCCGTTGGACCATCGCTAATAAAAATGAGGTCCAAGAAATATTGGGGGAAGATCAATCGTATCTTTATCTTGATATTGATTCGTCAGTTTACAAATTGGCCAAGGACTTCACCGGCGGATTGCAGTCTCTAACTGATGAACAACAACGGGTGATACGGGAGAAGAACCAGCCGGCTAATATTATGCAGGAGCTGTCTTCACCGCTCATAAAGATAAAAGATCATTTTCTGTGTTACGGCGATAAACAAATTCTGGACATCGCCGTCTACCAGCAAAAGGATGCCGATTTTTACAAAAAGAACCCGCAGATGAGCAGAGAGGCGATGGAATTCCAGGTTTATACCCAGGTTAACAAACTGGGAAATCAGTTATTCATTATAATTACGCATTTGGCCCAGGCCATCCCTGCACCCTATAGTGATTACTATTGCGACCTGGTATACTGGCGCGACAACCGGGCAATTCACCTGGCTGCATTTAATAAATTCAGACCCCAATCTATAAACGAAAGTGATGATGGAAGCCTGTGGTTGAGCGGACCACAGTACAATGGGAGGTTTCTAAGTGAAAACAGCCTCATGCTGGTTGATACCACCGGCGGTTATAAATCAATTAATCAGATACTGAGGAATAACGATGTAAAATTACTGGCATGTCAAGGCAAACGGGTTTTAATCTGGGCGGGTACTCACAAACTGTACTTTGAAATTGATAAGAAAAAATATGATAAGAAGAATGACAGGGTATTATGGCTGGACGCCGGCGGCAAAATCCAGGCCCGGCCCGAGAAAATAACGGGATATACCAATTTCTACCGCACTGCCGAAGATCAATTGTATGGAATCAGTGTGGACCGCAAAAGGATTGTCAATCTTAGCTTAAAACGCGATTACACTCAGGAGTCAGGGGTTGAGTATGAAAAATTGGCGAAGCTCTGCGATGACTCAAGTAATGATGGCAATCAGAAAAGCGTACCTCACCGGAACGATCCCGACGGCAGCACCTGGTACATCAACCAGCAGGAACGTATCGTTCACATAGTAAACGGTCGGAAAAAGATATTCAGCGCTGGTCCGGAATTATTGTTAAACTGCCTGAGAAATATATTTGTGGAAACATCGGGCCGGAAATGGTTTATTTCCGCAGCCGGTATTGCCTGTTATGAACCAGGAGATAAAACCGCCCGCTACATAACTCCCAATCTGCCTGCTGTTGTCAGAAAGATTGATAAGCAGCACTTAATTGTAGATGCTAATGGCCAATTATGGATGTTCGGTGAGCAGATCCTGCGCCTGCCATACCAGGCGACTACTGTCACTACTGAATTTGATGCCCTGACCAATGGCTTTAAACCTCTGCAGCACTCCTACATGGAATGGGACAACCAGGTTTTCTTTGCCTATCAAAAAGATAACCCTGATAAATCAGCCTTATTGCGTATATATAGCCTTAATTTGAACGGTACGCTGCAATATAATGATTATATTCTTTCGTCACCAGCGCAGAACTTGTTTGTTTATGATAAATGCTTTTTTGCAACCGTTGCAGACGGATTCTGCAGGATAGAAAACCATCAGGCGATGGAAATCCGTAATTCGGCCTTGTGTAATATGCAGCATTTCCCGCATTTTATTAATTCACATTATATAATTTTTCCTTCTGACGCCAGGATAGTAGCGGTAGAGATTATACACAAATCACCATAAAAATGGGCCAAAAGGAGGTAATGTGCTGCCTCGCTATCTTCATTCCTCGCATATATTTTATTTTGGTGCTGATATGGAAAAGCCTCCGGGCAGCTTTCTGGACGTTTTTCTAATCCAATCCACGCTGATTTAGTTCCTCTTACATACAACCCAAACGTAACGCAAATAATAACCAAAATGATTTTTTCTAAAGGACGATATTATGCTGATAATAATATTGCGCACCTTCATTCTGTTTGCGTTTACGGTGCTATTCCTGCGCATCATGGGCAAAAGGCAAATCGGCCAGCTGCAGCCTTACGAACTGGTGGTTATCATTATGATATCAGAGCTGGCGGTGATTCCTATGGAAGATACGCGTATTCCTCTGATTAACGGCATCATTCCCATCTTTATACTATTTGCCTTGGAGGTTGCCCTGTCGTTTATTTCACTGAAAAGCGAGAAAGCACGGGGAGTGATCTGCGGCAAGCCCAGTATTCTTATCGAAAACTCACAGATTAAAGAACAAGAACTAAAGCGCCTGCGGTTTAATATTAACGATCTGCTGGAAGAACTGCGCCTGAAGGATGTGTCCAATATAAGTGATGTCGATTATGCTATTTTGGAAACTAATGGACAGCTAAGTGTAATCCTAAAATCAGATAAACGCCCGGTAAAGCCCAAGGATCTCAATATCGCTCCTCCCTATGAGGGGCTTCCCATTACCCTGGTTATTGACGGCCAGGTTATTCACGAAAACCTGAAAATACTTAACTATAATTCAGAATGGCTGAAGCATGAATTAGGCAAGTTAGGGGTAGAAGAAATTAACGATGTACTTTTGGCTACGGTTGATGCCTTAGGGAATATGTATTATCAGCTTAAATCTGCAACGCATTAATAAGCAAGAGGAGTAATGCATTTTATGCGTTTAATGGTTACTATAATTACCTTATCAGTTATAATACTGGGCCTGGGTTTTTGGAGCAATTATTCTCTGCAGGCTTCTTCCGATGAATTGACGAAACAAATTAACATAATTAGCACTGATATTAAGAACGGAAAATGGCAGGCGGCTAAAAATCATAATGAGGAACTGCAGCGAACCTGGGACAAAAAAGCGAAATGGTGGCCGGTATTCCTGGATCATCAGGAAATGGACAACATTGAATTCTCTTTAGCCAGGGTACAGGAATATGTGGCCAGTAATAATAAATCACTATCTTTGGGGCAGCTTTCAGAACTGAAATTGATGGTTAAACATATTCCCGAAAAAGAGGCTTTGAATATAGAAAACATTTTGTAGTATCGATAAAAACGAACTTTATGCATACATTTTTGATGCGGTAGGGGCAATTCATGAATTGCCCCTACTACAATGTTGCCTGAAAAATTGCAATTCTAGCCTGATGGTGTATCAAACGGGTTGTTTTGGGGAAGTATTTTTCTTTTTACTGGCATAACGGGATATCGATGAGTATAATAAAGAAGTTGTGCACATTTTTAATGTAAGGATATTTTTACCCGTCAGTGAAAGGAAGAGTCATGAAACAAGACCAAATTAGGAATCTAGCCATTATCGCTCATGTTGACCACGGCAAAACTACCCTGGTGGATGGGATGCTCAGACAGAGCGGGGTTTTTCATGAACGGCAGGTGGTAGAAGACCGGGTTATGGACCGCGGCGACCTGGAACGTGAACGCGGCATTACCATCATGGCTAAAAACACTGCCATCATATATAAAGATTACCGGCTGAATATTGTAGATACGCCCGGACACTCGGATTTTGGGGGAGAAGTGGAACGTATTGTGCAAATGGTTGACGGCGTATTGCTGCTGGTTGACGCTTTTGAAGGGCCCATGCCGCAAACCCGTTTCGTTTTAAAAAAAAGCCCTGGCTGCGGGACTGTTTCCTATAGTTGTCATTAACAAGATTGACCGCCCACAGGCCCGGCCGGTTGAGGTTCTGGATGAAGTATTGGAGCTTTTTATAGAATTGGGAGCCAATGATGAACAATTAGATTTTCCGGTGGTTTACACCAATGCCCGGGCCGGTACGGCTTCACTTGATTCGGCTGTTCCCGGACAAAATTTGCAGCCTCTTTTTGATATGATTATCGATAAAATACCCGCACCGGCAGGTGATAAGGATTTGCCTTTACAAGTGGGGGTCAGTATGATTGATTACGATAACTATGTGGGCCGCCAGGCTGTAGGCCGTATCCGCAACGGCAGCCTGCGGGTGCGCCAGGAAGTAGTCCTGACAAACAGCAGCGGAACTGGACCCCGCCAGCGTGTAGCCGGGCTTTATATTTTTGACGGTTTGAAAAAGACCTCCGTGGAAGAGGCCAGTGTGGGGGAAATCGTAGTGATCACAGGCCTGGAGGGTTTCAATGTGGGGGATACGGTTTGTGAACCCGAAAATGCGATAGGTTTGGATTTTGTGCCTATTGATGAACCTACCGTAGCGGTGGCTATTCAGGTCAATAAAAGTCCCTTTGCGGGCCGCGAAGGCACATTTGTCACTTCCCGCAAACTGGGCGAACGGCTGCTGCGGGAATTGGAGTCTGATGTAAGTCTGAGAGTCGATCTTACTGATTCGCCAGATACCTTTATGGTCTCAGGCCGCGGTGAACTGCATCTCTCAATCCTGATCGAGACAATGCGCCGCGAAGGTTACGAGTTTGAAGTATCACGTCCCCGGGTTATCGAACGCATAATCGATGGAGAACGCTGCGAACCGCTTGAATTGCTGGTTATTGAGGTCCCGGAAGAATATGTGGGTATTGTAATGGAACGCCTGGGTCCCAGGCGCAGCGAAATGGTGAATATGAATCAAAAAAGCGATGGCACGATGTACCTGGAGTTTTTGGTACCTACCCGCGGATTATTTGGTTTTAGATCGGAATTTTTAACCGATACCCGGGGCATGGGCATCATGCATCATATGTTTCATGCTTATGCGCCTTACCGGGGAGATATCATCACCAGACAGAGAGGTTCAATGATAGCCCATGAGCCGGGGGATACTACGGCTTATGGTTTAGAAAACGCCCAGGAGCGCGGCGAATTATTTGTAATGCCCGGTTTGCCTGTATACCGCGGCATGATTGTGGGTGAAAATTCACGGCCTAATGACCTGGTGGTTAACGTCTGCAAAAAGAAACACCTGACCAATATTCGCAGTTCCAATGCGGATATAGCCACCAAACTTACCCCCGCTCGCCCCATGAGTTTGGAGCAATGTTTGGAGTTTATAGCGGATGACGAACTGGTTGAAGTTACCCCGCTATCAATTCGCATGCGCAAGATGAATATGAACTGAGGGGTTGTTTTTCAACCATATTCACATATGCTTGCTTTTTCTGCCAGGGGAGATTACAATAAGTCATAGCCCAATAATGCTCGTGGATATAGTTAGACCCTTCTCGATTGCCTCAGGCAGGGGAAGAACGTTGATAACAGGTCCTTAACTTGCATGGGTAATAATTCGAGGAGGTTTTCTATGTACTCAGACAAGACTCTCACCTGCAAAGAATGTGGCCGCGAGTTCGTATTCTCTGCTTCCGAGCAGGAATTCTACGCGGAGAAGGGCTTTACCAATGAGCCCGGACGCTGCCCGGAGTGCCGCGCAGCTCGTAAGGCACAGTCCAGAGGCGGCCGCGATGGTGGATACGGTCGTTCCGATCGCCAAATGTTTTCCGCAGTATGTGCTTCATGCGGAAAGGAGACTACGGTCCCGTTTCAGCCCAGTGGTGACAGACCCGTGTATTGCCGGGACTGTTATTCTTCACAGCGTCGGCGCAGCTGGTAAACTTGCAAAACAAAACTCCCCGGGTTATCCCGGGGAGTTTTTTTAAGCTTTTATATAACCTGGGCAATATTCATACCGTGATATTTTTCCCTTAACTTGGGTTTTTCTATTTTGCCGGTGGGGTTGCGCGGAACCTGATCAAATATAACCTGGCGGGGCCGCTTATATCTGGGCAGGATGCCGCAAAATTCTATCAACATATCTTCATTTATCAGTCGGCCGGGTTTGGGCTCGACAATGGCCACAGCGATTTCGCCTAAACGACGGTCAGGAAGACCGATTACCGCCGCATCTTTTATGTCTTCATGGGAACGCAGGAAATCTTCAATTTCGACCGGATATATATTTTCGCCCCCGGAAATAATGAGGTCTTTTTTGCGGTCTACCAGATAGATGAAGCCGTCCTTGTCCTGACGGGCCATGTCTCCGGTATGCAGCCAGCCATTCCGGAGCGAGGATTTAGTGGCTTCCTCGTTTTTATAGTAACCCTTCATAACTCCGGGTCCTTTAACGATTAATTCCCCGACTTTACCCTTGGGAACCATCTGCTTCTTCATCCACGATGCGTATTTCCCAGTTAAAACCAGGTACACCAATGGCGCCGACTTTATTAATATTTTCAATGCCCAGGTGAACACAACCAGGGCCGGTGGCTTCGCTAAGACCATAATTGGTGTCGTACATATGGTGCGGGAAATGCTGTTTCCATCTCAAAATCAGGCTTGCGGGCACAGGCTGAGCGCCGATATGCATTAAACGCCACTGCTCCAGCTGGTAGTCAGACAGTTTTATTTCACCGCTGTCGATGGCGTCCAGTATATCTTGAGCCAGGGAACCAGGAGCCAGACAATACTAACCTTCTCTTCTGATATTGCTTCCAATATCCAGCGCGGTTCCACACCCCTTAAAAGAACGGCTTTGGCTCCAACCAGCAGGTTGCCGAACCAGTGCATTTTGGCTCCGCAGTGATACAGAGGAGGAATGCAGAGGAAATTGTCATCATGGCTCTGCAGGTGATGATTGTTTTCAGTAATGCAGGAAGATACCAGGTTGGCATGAGTCAGAATAATAGCTTTAGGCTGACCGGTAGTCCCGGAGGTGAAATATAAGGCGGCTTCTTCCTCGTCCGCTAATATTATTCCCGGATCGGTACCGGGCTGTCCTGCAACTATATCCCAGAAACTCTCCGCTTTCGCGGGACAGTTGTCTCCAACAAAAATAAGGTCCTCCAGCAAAGGAAGTCTGTCTCTTATAGAAGCAACGCGGTCAATAAATTCAGGACCGTAAATCAGGATCTTGGCTTCGGACGTGTCCAGGCAGGTGGCTATTTCCTCAGCAGTAAAACGGAAATTTAAAGGCACCGCCATGGCTCCGGTTTTTAAAACACCGAAGTATATCGGCAGCCATTCCAGGCAGTTCATCATAAGTATGGATACTTTGTCTCCCCTTTTTACCCTCCGGGCCAGCAAAGCATTAGCGAACTGGTTGGCTAATTGTTCAAACTGCCGCCAGCTTATTTCCCTGCGTTTGCCTGCAGCGGGTTCACGTTCAATCAGGCTGCATTCATCAGGATACGCGGCGGCATTACGCGAAAGCATTTCGGTGATAGGCATTGTCAATAAACCCTCCTGACCATGAGAATATAAACAACGATGAACTAGGCGGTGGGTTTGAAGGAATTTTGACAAAAAAATTCAACCTCTCACAGGGAAAAGTTGAATTGTGACCAGCCTTTACTACCTTCCTCCCATACTACCCTTTACTTCATGTTACACATTTTTTTAATTATAATATTTTTTTTCGGAAAATGGCTAAAAAATATTGTATTATAAATGCCCAGTACATTTGCAGTTAGGTTCTAGTTTTATCATCTTTGTACAGTAATTATCTGGATTCGGGCTGGGTATTCTATTTGGGCAGCTTTTTATGGGCAGGGGCGGGGTTGATTTCAGGCTGGCCTAAAGATCTTCGCAATCTGCTGATTAGAAATATTACGATGGCTGCGCTGAGGCTTATTAATACCCCGATGCGTTCTGCGGCAAACAATAAAGCGCCGATTATAGTAAGCACAATTATAGCCATGGCCAGGTAAGTTGAATAGGGAAAGCCCGGCAGTCTATATTCTTCTTTTTCACAGGCTTTGTGATAAACAGGCTGGTTTTTCATATGGGAAGCCAGGATTAACAGCCAGTTTAAAATAAGCATTACCCCGGCAGCAGTGGTAAAGTACTCATACACCCCTGCCGGAAGCAGAAAAGAAACCAGAACTGTCACAGCCAGGCCCAGACCGGTAATACTCAAAGCCAGTAATGGCACTCCTTTATGATTACGTTCGATGAGTGCATGCGGAGCGTCTCCGTCTTCAGCCAGAGAAACTAAAACATTAGTAACAGCGAATAAAGCCCCTACCATGGTGGAAAAAGCCGCGCTGATTACCAGCAGATTCAAGAGAGAATCCGCATAAGGCAGCCCCAAAGACGACAGGGCAGTAACAAAGGGACTGCTGGAGATATTAATTGACTGCCACGGCACGATCAAGAGGGCAAAAAGCAGGGCCAGACTGTAAATTACCGTAAGACTTATCACCATAACCCGGCCGGCCCGGCCGACTTCCCGGCGTCTTTTTAACTCGCCGCATAATAAACCCATTACTTCTATCCCGCCATAGGAAAACAAGACAAATATCATAGCTGACCAACTGCCGGTCAAACCGCCGGGAAACAAAACCAACGGACCGGCAGCCGTGGTTTTGTCAGGTATTATGAGGCCGAAAACCAATAGAACCCCGAAAATAATAAAGATAACCAGTGAGGAGGTTTTTAATATGCCAAAGAGGGATTCTACCTTGCCGAAATCTTTTACCCCGAGCAGGTTAATGGTAAAGCCAATCACAGCATAGAAGGCGGCAAAAACCCAGAGTCCAATCCCCGGGAACCAATAGCGCGTAAAGATAGCCAGGGCGGCGACTTCGCTGGACATAATCAGAACACCGGCTAACCAGTAGTTCCAGCCGCTGACGAAACCCATGGACGAACCGAAAGCCTTCCGCGCGTATACCCGAAATGAACCCTCCTGAGGATCATTGATAGACATGGCGGCCAGGGCCGCAAAAACAAAATAAGCGCATACGCCCCCCAGTAAATATAACAGGACAATGGAAGGACCGGCTCTCTGAATGGACAGGACTGTGCCTAAAAAGAACCCGGCTCCGATTACAGCGCCGGTTCCGATTAAGGCCAGATCCCACCAGCGCATTATTTTCCCTTTAACGCTTTTTGCCTGTTCGCGGCGATGTAATACCTGTTCAGCCTGACGGCGAAATAACATAATAAATGTTCTCCCTTCGCGATATGCTTCATCAAGCATAGTTTGTCCGGGAGAACATATTCCGAAACAAAATAATGGGTGTAATCACGGAACGGTTTTGCTGTTACGCATTGTTATGCCCGTCGCGGTTATCCCTGGTTGTTTCTAAAAATTTCATCAAAGTCGTGAGCAATACGAGTAAACGCTGCCAAGACGTTAGGATCAAAGTATTCCGGTTTGGTGCGTTCATCGCCTCTGGTTATGATCTCCATGCTTCTGTAATGGGAGAAAGCTGGTTTATAGGGACGATTGCTTCTTAGGGCGTCATACTGATCACATATCGCTACGATACGGCCTTCAATAGGTATTTCTTCGCCTTTCAATCCGCGCGGATATCCGGAACCGTCCCAGCGCTCATGGTGAGTCAAAGATATGGTTTCTATCATGCGGATTTTATCATACTTGGAATTGGCCAGAATGCTGCGCCGGTGATAGTGTGGGTTTTCATGATTTCAAATTCCTCTTCCGTCAGAGGTCCGGGCTTCAGAAGAATCTTGTCCCAAATACCTATCTTGCCAATGTCATGCAAAGGTGAAGCAAAAGCTATGCAATCAACAAAATCAGGCGCCATACCCAGTTCCTGCGCAAGACGGGGAGCGTAAATACCTAATCGTTTGTTATGCATACCTGTGTCTATGTCTCTCAATTCAGTGGCGGCAGTTAAACGGAATAATATTTCACTGCTCAAATCATTAACGACTTCAAGGGCTTCGGAAAGTTCTTGTGTGCGCTGACTAACGGCCTTTTCCAATTCAAGCTTATATTTTTCCTCCATTTTATAGAAACGCACCAGGCTTATCGCTTTGTCGAGGGCGGTCATGAATTGATTTAGATCCAGAGGCTTGAGTACGAAATAATCCACTCCCAGGTTGATTAACTCCAGCAGGTAGCGAGCTTCGTCATGAGCGGAAATAACAATAATAACCTGCTTGGGATTTTCCGTCTTAATTCTTTCAGCCATTTTAACACCGTTCATGGTGGGCATATTGATATCAGTGATTACCAGGTCATATTGGCCATGGTAATATTTTTCCAGACCATGCACACCGTTTTCAGCGGTTTCTATGCTGGTGAAAAAACTGGATAAAAGCCTGCAGGTATTATGCCGCAATTCGTTATCATCTTCAACGTATAATACCTTTAAATCTTTAGCGGCCTCTTTAATTTCCCGGGGGTTGACCAAAACCAAGTACTCCTCTCTGCTGCTAAACGGGAAGCTTGATGGAAAAACACGCTCCCTTTTCTGTATTCTTAACCAGGAGTTGACCCAGACAATGCTGTTCAACTATCATCTTTGACATATATAATCCCAGGCCCGTACCGATCCCGGGCCCTTTAGTGGAAAAATAAGGATCGAAAATTTTATCCATAATATCATCAGGTATCCCGCCCGCATTGTCCTCAATTTCTACCAGTTGAAAATCATCGTATTCAAATCCCCTGATTATAATTAATGGTTCGGTAGTTTCATTTTCGACGAAAGCATCTGAGGCATTCTTCATAATATTAAGAAATACCTGCATCAATTCATTGGGATAAGTCAGGATGGGATTATCGAAAGCATAATCCTTTACCAGGGTTACATTTTTATATTCTAAAGATTTGCCGATTATACCAAGGGTACTTTCAATAACTTTGCTGATTAATACAGTATCCCGCGGATTGTCAGGCTTGAAAAAGTGGCGGAAATCATTAATGGTATTGGAAAGATACTGGGAATGCTGGTTTATTTCGTTCAGCAAGGATTTAAATTGTGATTGATCATACATCTCGAGATCAATCAAAACCTGGAGATTGCCTGCCAGGGTGCTGATCGAAGAAAGCGGCTGACGCCATTGGTGAGCAATCATACCAATCATTTCTCCCATGGCGGCCAATTTGGAGTTTTGGACCAGAAGCTGTTCCTGATGCTTGCGTTCGTTAAATTCCGCCTGTAATTGCTGGTTTAATTGCTCCAGTTCTTCGACCATCTGATTCAAGGCTTCCTGTTCGTACCTCAGCTCTTTTTCCTGGTAGAGGTGGCAGTTTTCAACCTTGTTTAACCCGTTGTAAATGGCGATAGCCATATAAAAACAGGAATGATAACCACAGGCTGCACAATTACGGAAGTCTTTTTCGTCGTTTTTATGCATGCGGTGATAAATGGCGATTAATTCTTCTTCAGAAGGGATTCTCAGATTGTAACGGTGGGATAGATTCTGATATTTATGGTAGGAAAAATCATGGTTTTGTAAAATCTCATGCAAAAAATCCTGCAGTAATTGATTATTGTTCGGATCGGCCAGAGCTCCTCGGAACGATGGTTTATAGAGCTTTCAATGTAATCCATGGCTTTGCGGTGGTTGATACATCCCGGTCCCATATTACAGCCATTTTCACAGCTAAGTACGTCAACTATCAAAGGCAGACCAGGGCGGTTTTTACGAATAGCCCTCTCTAAATCCTGAAAAAATTTTTCATATACAATTGGCCCTTCAACCCTGGCAATCTGGCTGGATTTAATATCGGAATACTTATGCAAGTAACAGTCTTTTAATCCACCGGGGGTGGAAAAGCCTGCTGCTAAACCAGCCTGTACCGCATGGTCAAAGTGGCCGTCTTCAAGCTCATCCAGCACTATGTTGTGAGATTCAAATATTTCGTTTAAGGATTGATAAAGGACGTTATACTTTATGATGCCGCTGTCCTGGAATTCTCTGCGCTTGGCCAGACACGGCGAAATAAAGGCCAGCTCGCTGTCGGGGTGCAGGCTTTTTACATAAACCGCCAGGTCATAAACCGGGCTGCCTGTAGGCGCCAGGTGTTCAATCAGGTTGGGATGATGCAGTTCAATATATTTGACTATAGCGGGGCAGGATTGCCCGATTAATGGGGTCTTGGCTTTTCCTGATTTGATAGCCTCATGATAACAGGCAACAGTTATCTCAGCGCCCAGTGACACATCATAAACAGCAGCTAATCCCAGCATACGCAATGCGGTAATCAGTTTATTCAGTTCAAAATTACATTGGGCAGAGGGCGCAACTAGAGCAATAATATTGTGCTCCGCGATATCTTTTATAAACTGAGGGGTATCGTCTATGGGAAAGCGGGCGCTCTTTTCCACTATACCGCCGTGGCTTTTAACGCAGGCTTCTACACACCGGCCGCAGCCGATACAGAGTTGATTATTGAATTTGACGACTTCACCGCTGCCATCACTGCATACCTTAACCGGACATACCGCAATGCACTGGTGACAGTTTATGCAATAGGCTTCTCTGATGCCGATAACCTGAACAAAGGTTCTTGAATTCAGAGACAAACCCTCCCTCGAATCAGGTTTAATAAAATATTAAATAAATTTATTTCAACATCTTCTCTAAAATATCCTCTTTTATTTGAATAAAATACCATGGAAAATTGGTAAATTTAATTTATTCAACCTGATAATAAAAACCTGGATCTTGCAGGAAATGCCGCGCTATTTCCAGAACAATAATATATCTAATTATTTGCGGAGGTATTAGTTTTGCATCAGGGGACAAGTATATCAGCAGCAGAAGCTAAAAAACGCTTGGAAGACGGAAATCGCCGCTACATTTCAGGTCAAACAGCGCAGCATGACCTGGGGGAAGGCAGACGATTAGAATTGAGTACCAATGGGCAGCATCCCTTTGCGGTAATCGTGGGGTGCTCAGATTCAAGGGTCCCTCCTGAAGTAATTTTCGACCAGGCATTGGGCGATATTTTTGTGGTGAGAGTGGCCGGGAACATTATGGATGAAGCAGCTCTGGGCAGTGTGGAATACGGGGTCGAACACCTGCAGACCCCGTTGCTGGTAGTTCTGGGCCATGAACAGTGCGGAGCGGTTAAGGCCACTGTTGATGGCGGTGAGGCGCCGGGTTCTATTGGCGCGATCGTGAAAAAGATTCAGCCTTCAGTTGATAAGGCCAAGGCAAGCGGGGCCAGCGGCAATGACCTTTATCAAAAAGCTGAAGATGAGAACATTCTGGCTGTGATAGCAGAGATAAAACAAAGCCCGGTAGTGCGGGAATTAATGCATGAAGGCAAACTGACTGTAGCCGCTGCGAAATACCACCTGCGGTCCGGCTTGGTTGAGTTTATGGAATAACAAGAAAACAGCCTAAATAATTAGAATAAAAAGAAGTCTTATTATATTTCAAGGGGGTTAGATAATTGGGGAATTTCCTTTATTATCTCTTACCAGCCGTATTGTTCAGTGTTTATTTTAAGTACACCGGCAATGAGATCGCCATGTTTTTTGCCGCTTGCATTTCAATTATTCCCCTGGCGGGAATTATGGGGGAAGCTACAGAGAACCTGGCCTGTTACACCGGGGAAAGGGTAGGGGGCCTCTTGAACGCGACTTTTGGCAATGCCACAGAACTGTTGATAACTATTTTTGCCCTGCAAGCCGGGTTGTTTGAAGTGGTAAAGGCTTCTATCGCCGGCAGCATCCTGGGCAACATTCTGTTGGTTCTTGGCCTGTCGATTTTGGCGGGGGGAATAAAGAACGGCCCGCAGAGGTTTAACCGCATACATATCAACAACCAGACCAGCCTTATGTTCCTGGCGGCTATAGCTTTGATAATACCGGCGGTTTTCTTTCAGACCAATAAAGATCACCATGTTCTGGAAGAATTCAGCCTGGCGGTTTCTGGGGTGCTGCTTCTGCTTTACCTGGCTGGCCTATTGTATGCGGCAAGGCTAAAAACAGATTTATGTGAAGTCACTGAAGAAGCCCGTTGGAGTAAAACCAAATCACTGATCCTGCTGGCTGTAAGCACTGTTTTTATAGCTTTTGAAAGTGAATTCCTGGTAAGCGGCATTGAACCAGTTACCGAAGCTTTAGGATGGTCGAAGTTCTTTATCGGTATTATTATAATTCCCGTAATCGGCAATGCGGCTGAGCATTTTGCTGCGGTCTTGATGGCTTATCGCGATAAAATGGACCTGGCCTTTGAGATTGCGGTGGGCTCAAGTACTCAGATAGCGCTGCTGGTCACACCCATACTAATTTTCTTAAGTTTTCTGTTCGCTCGCCCAATGGATATGCTTTTTAACTATTACGAAATTGTGGCCGTAGCCCTGGCGGTATTGAGTGCTCAGTTTATCAGCCACGACGCGAGTCCAACTGGCTGGAGGGAGCTATGCTGGTGGCCGCCTACTTCATAATGGCTGTAGCTTCTTCTTTTTATAAGTTATAAGCTTATATGAAGCTTATACCCGCCCTGTTCAGAAATGCGGTTATTTAATCATAAGTCCGGGCCCGGTTATTTTTGCCATATCAAGCTTGGAACCGGGAGGAATGGAGTATTTGAGCGCGCCGGAGGGGCAGCGGTCGATGGCTTTGATTATATCGGCCGCAGAGGCTCCATCCATCTTGACCCAGGGGCGGGCTTCCGGATTGAATACCTGGGGAAGCGCAATGAAACAATGAGTATCATGCATGCAGCGTTCAGGGTTCCAGTGCACAACAACATCCTGGCTGGCGTATTCGCGCGTAAACTCACCCACGCCCTCTTTCAGTCGGTCAGGAGTAATATCTATAAACTCATCATCCAGTGAAGTTTGGTTGCGCCTGAGCACCGCCTGGCCGAATTTACAGCCGAAAGCTTTGGCCTGTTCTAGTTGTGCGGGAGAAGGTTTGAAGCGAATCCGCAAGCCGGGCAGAACGTGCATGCGCAGCATGACCAGGCGCTTTTCTATATTAGGAACCGCCTCCCCGCTCCAGCCGTAGGCGCCAAAAGCGGATGCTATCATCCCCTTGTGTATGATAGGGGAAAGTTTGCTCAGGAATTCCCATACAGGGGGGAGGGTGTCTTTATTGATAGTAGGTGAACCTATTAACAACCCGCAGGCCGTATCAGTTTCCTTTATAACCTTTTCCGCTGGGGTATCCTGCAGGTTACAGCATACAACATTAAAATCGCCTGCATCTCTTAATCCTTCCTCAACAGCCCGGGCTATCATTTCTGTATATCCGTAGGCGCTGACATAGGCCATAACTATTTTCGTACGAGGGTCCTCATCTGCCGGGGGTGTGGACCACCGGCGATAAAGATTCAGGTAGCGGGGAAGATTGCTTCGCAGAATAGGACCATGCCCGGGGCATATAACATCCAGGTGATAATTCTCAAGCTTATCCAGGGCCTTCAGGACGTGAGGACGGAAAGGCCGCATGATCATGTCAAAATAGTATTTATAAGCCGGGGTTATATCTTCAGTTATCAGATCGTTAAAAAGGCGAGGATCAGCATAATGACAGCCGAACGAATCGCAGGTGAAAAGCACCTGGTCTTCTTTTACATATGTATAAATTGTGTCGGGCCAGTGCAGAAGCAGGGCGCTGATAAAATGCAATGTCTTGCCTCCCAAATCTAGTTCGCGTTTGTCCCCCACTGGCTTACGGGAAAAATCGCAATTGCAGATTTCAGAGAGAAACTCCAGGGTATTGGGGTGAGCTGCCACAGTAAGATCAGGAATAAGCTGCAGAAGTCTTTCCACAGATCCGGTGTGGTCGGGTTCGGTGTGGTTTAGAACCAGGTAATCAATTTCCTCAAGGTCAACTATTTCTTTAACCCGTGCTATATACTCATCAAAGAACTTGGCTTTGACTGTCTCCAGCAGGGCAGTTTTTTCTTTCCCTTTGATTACATAGGCGTTATAACTGGTCCCTTGTTCGGTACGCATGATAATGTCAAAGACCCTTAGCTCCGGGTCTAAAACCCCTACCCAGTATATATCCTCCTTTATTTTTAACGCGTTCATACCCATCCTCCCCGTATTATATTGACTATTATTCAGACATTATTTTGGTAAACCGTTCTACCAGTTCGGGATCGAACTGGGTTCCTGCGTATTTTCTCAGTTCCAGCAGAGCCTTTTCTCTAGACATGGCCTTTTTATACGGGCGGTTGTTGGTCATAACATCGTAAGCATCAATAATAGCTATAATCCTGGCTAATTTAGGAATGGAATATTGACTGAGACCGCGGGGATATCCGCTTCCGTCCCATTTTTCGTGGTGGGCCAGGATATCGTCAGCTATAGATATAAGTTCATGGGTGGCGAGTATGATACGATAGCCGATTTCAGGATGCTTTTTAATGCTCTCCCATTCCTGATGATTCAAAGAGCCGGGCTTGGTGAGAATATCATCAGAAATAGCAATTTTGCCAATATCGTGAAGATTGGCTAAAAGAATCAGGCGGTCAATTTCATGGGCGGGCAGACCCAGGTGTTTGCCGAATTTCATGGCGATGGCTTGCATACGCTGGGCATGTTCTATGGTTTCATGAGTGCGTTCGTACAGGGTGGCCTTCAGGGATGAGAAAACCGAGTTGCGCTGACTCTGGCTTTTTAAGAGTTTGGTCATGAACATATTATTTTCCGCCTGCCTGAGCACGCTATATATATCCTGTTCAGGTTTTATTTTGGTGGCACTGCCAAGTGATATGCTGGGTTGAAAAGCGCCCGGACCTGATTCTTCGCAATAATGGTGGATTTTATCACATATCTCGGCGGTGTTTTCCTGCCCGGTTCCCGGCAATAATATTACGAATTCATCCCCTCCCCAGCGGGCTACTATATCATCTGGGCGACAGGCTTTGCGCATATACTGGCTGATGCACTTTAATATTTCATTGCCTGCTTCATGTCCGGCGGAATCATTGACCAGTTTTAAACCATTTACATCACCCATAATTATACTGATAGGGAGACTATCCCTTCTATCCAGGCGCTTAAGTTCAGTTTCGAAAAAAGAACGGTTATAAACACCCGTTAAACTGTCGTAAATACTGAGAGAACGTATTTTCTCCTGGTTTTGCTGCTGGATGGTAATATCAGTGGTTATTTCCACCATGCCGGTAATTTCATCACTGCTGCCTTTAACCGGATAAGCCTTGATATTCCATACCCGCCCGTCAGGGGAAGTTATGATGCCGCTTTCCGGTTGGCCGCTGTTATGAGCTGATGTAAGCGGGCAGTTATCACAGGGCATCTCAAGGTTATGCCAGAGACGGTAACACTTACGTCCGATAAGCTGTGGGATTTCAAGCCCCAGTGAATCAGCGGCCGCCTGGTTGACCCAGATAATATTATGTTCCAGGTCTTGATATACTACATGTTCGGAAATTGCACCCAATATGGCGGCCATTTCCAACTCGCTCTGTTTGTAGTCAGAAATATCCCGCAGGGTGCCGGCCATACTCAAGGCGATGCCGTTGCTATCGGTCTTAACTACCTTGCCTTTAATTAAAACCCATACCCATTTGTTAATCCCATTTTTAAAACGGTATTCTTCTTCAAAATAAGGGTTGATACCCTGAAGATGCAGCCTTATCCCCTCGGTGAATTGGGCCCGGTCGGCCGGATGGATATTGGCAATAGCTCCTGGAGATCCTTAAACTTTATTTTATTATCGGAGCCGGTCTCGATAAAATTGGCTGAACTCATGTCTAACTCGATTTCACCACTGGACATGTTCCATTCCCATAAACCTTCGGCAGCCCCCCACAGGGCCAGTTCCAACTTCTCTTGCCTCTCTTTGACCATTTCGTGTGTTATCATTAATTGTTCATGATAATCTTCCAATTCCCGGTTCATGGCTTCGATCTGTTCATAGCTGGCCTGAAGCTCTTCCAACTGAAACTGATTCAGTTTTTCAATTTCCTTATTGGCACTGATATCACGGATAATGCTTTGTAATATGTATTTATTATTATGATAAACCCCGATAGAATGAAGTTCTACCGGGAAAAGCGTGCCGTCCTTGCGACGATGCACGGTTTCCAGCCGTATTCCCCCCATACACGCTTTGCGCATTTCTTCATCCAGGTGATCAAGGGCGGCGGGATCGCTGAGATCGCCGATATTTAAAGCCAGAATCTCTTCACGGGTATAGTCGTAGGCCTTTAAAGCTGCCGGGTTGGCGTCTATTATTCGGCCATCAGGGTAATCTAAAAAGAGGATAATATCGTAAGCCTTCCAGAATAAATGTTCATAGGCGGTGGGTGGTTCCGCGGGCAACGGCAGAACATGAGTTTGATCTTTCAATTTTATCCCCCCCTCACATCAACCACGAGCACGATAGTTTATCTATCTATCTATCATATGATATATTATAACAGACATTTTAATCCTAAAATATTTTTGTCTTAACATTTTTATCTATTTTTAAACCTGGAGTGACATTGATGGAGGTTGGCGGATTATTTATAAGCGCATTTGTGGTTGGTCTTACCGGAGCCATGACCCCGGGGCCGCTGCTTACAGTTACCATCGCGGAAAGCGCGCAAAGAGGATTTAGGGCAGGTCCGCTGATTGTTCTCGGGCACGCTGTATTGGAACTAATGCTTATTCTGGCGTTATTGGCCGGATTATCGCTATATCTTGCCAGGGCATCGGTAACCAGGGTAGTCTCTATTATCGGCGGGTTATTTCTTTTATATATGGGAACAACGATTCTTCTGGATTTACGTTCAGGAAAGCTGTCTCTTAAACAGACCGATACATCCGCTGCGCCGGGGATTAAGCTGCACCCGGTGGCAGCCGGTTTCTTGATCAGTCTTTCCAATCCTTATTGGATCATCTGGTGGGCCAGTATTGGCCTGACCTACCTGGGCGAAGCCTTGAAAACTTCATTTTTAAATGTTGGGGTTTTTTACAGCGGTCATATAATGGCTGATTTAGGCTGGTACTCACTGGTGTCTTTCGCCATATCCGCAGGCAGAAATATAATACCGCCTCTGGTCTATAAAATCGTCCTGGCCTTATGTGGTGTTTTCCTGCTGGGATTGGGGGGGTATTTTTTGAGAGGAGCCTTAAATACCTGAAATTATTTCCAGCAGGTGGGATTCCAGGGCTAATAGCTCTGGATCAGAGAAGGAACGCTTATCCCCGAGTTCAATTTTAAAATCGTAGAGGATGCGGGCCGGAGAGGATGACAATACGAGGATGCGGTCAGCCAGGTATAGGGCCTCCTTTAAATCATGGGTTACCGCCAGCAGGGTAAATTTATTCAATTTCCATTGGTCCAAGAGATCAGTGCTGATCTTTAATTTGGTGGGCAAATCTAGTGAAGTAAAGGCTTCATCAAGTATAAGCAGGTCGGGTTCACTTATCAGTGCCCGGGCTAGGTTTACTCTCTGACGCATCCCTCCGCTCAACTCACCGGGAAGATAGTCTTCAAAACCGCTTAACTGAAGGTTGGTCAGGATGCTGGTTACATCAGCCTGCGGATTAACAAACAAAAGATTATCCTTTACGCTGCGCCAGGGAATCAGGCGCGGTTCTTGAAAAACAAAGGATATACGCTGACGGTTCATAGAAATACTTCCTGATGTCGGGGTTTCCAAACCTGCCAAAAGCCTTAGAAAGGTAGTTTTGCCAGAACCAGAAGGGCCGAGCAATACCACCTTTTCCGCTTCGTTGACGGTCAGGTTCCAATCATGCAGAACCTGAAGGCTGTGAAAAGACTTGCAGAGATTTCTTAATTCTATGCGGGCTGCCATCTTTGCGACATCCTTCCTACCGCTTGTTTTATAAGGCGTTCGGTGATAATTCCTAATAATACTGCTATCAGAGTCAGAGCATATACTTTGGGAATATTTACGTCATAACGGGCGGAGAGGATTTCCACGCCCAAACCGCTGTCGCCGCAGAGGTATTCAGCACCAGTATTACCTTCCAGGCCTGGCCTATACAGACCTCGACAATGGCAATTATGAAAGGAATTAACGCTCCCAGGTATATGTCTTTAATTATCCTGGATTGAGGTACTTTATATACCCGCGCCATTTCCAGGAGCCTGCGATCCAGGTTTTTCACCCCGGAAACGGTTGTGAGCAGGGCCATGGGAATGAGGGAAAGAAAAGCGATAAATACCGGGCCGCGCCATCCTATGCCCCAGGAGAAAATGACCAGAGAAAGCCAGGAAACCACAGGTACGGCCTGGATTATCATGATGATAGGACGCGTCATCTCATAAAATCTGGTTGATAAACCTAATAGCAATCCCAGAAATATACCCAGGACCAGGACCAGGCCCAGGGCTAAAAACACCTTCCAAACCGTCTGCAGGGCAGCCTGCATTACCAGCGGGCTGCCCAACAGATTTAGCATCAGTTTTAATACCCCCAGGGGAGCAGGCAGTATTATAACGGTTTTTATCCCATAATAAGCGGCTTGCCAGATTAAAAGGAAAATGCTTATGCCCGCCAGATCGTATCCATGATTTCATTGGGCGTAAAAACCTTTGTCAGGCAGTTTTTTTAAGCCTCCGGATAAAGTTCCTGCATTTTTTTGAGGTAAGTCAAAACTTCATCCTGACAGGCTTTACTGCTGATATAATCAAATTGTATCCTTGTCAGAGCGGTTTTCATTACTGGTGCGGGAATGGGCAGGGTCTGGCTGGATAGCTGCAGGGCCTGGTCCACATGGTTTTTGGACCAGTCGGTCGAGGCTCCCAGGGCTTCGGCTACTTTATTGCTTTCAGCCGGATATTTTTCATAGAAATCACGGCGCACGAATAATCCAGCTACCGGGATGCGCTCAGCTCCTTTGGCAACCTCAGCCCAGTATTTCTGGAAATCCAGCACTATTTGGCCCTGGCCGCCTTTTATGGCCAAAGTAACGTAAGGTTCAGGCAAAGCCGCGAATTTAACCTTGCCGCTCTGGAAAAGGGTCACAATCTCCTGGGGAGGAGCATAAACGATCTTGACATCCTGGTCCGGTTTCATGCCATGGGATTCTATCGCGGAACGAAGCAGTAAGTCTACCGTGCTGCTCTTGCCAACCGGGATATATAACTCCTGATTGCGCAGCGATTCCCAGTTTTTAAAACTTCCGCACTGGGGGCCACCATATAGAAAACCTTCCACTCGTGTACTCCCAGCATGCTGAGCTTAACCCCGCTGGCATCGATGTTGGCGGCCATGGTAACCGGTAATACCGCGAAATCAGCTTTCTTTGACGACAAAAGTCCGATGACCTCGTCGTTGTTTTTCCAGTACTGCACCTTAACCTTTAATTTGCCTGTGTCTACTTTGCCGGCAGCCAGACCGGCCACGGGGACGACTAACGGCCCTACCGGGTTTAGCAGGGTAACTTCCGAGATGGCAGGGGCTTTAGGCGCTGTCGGAGCTGGTTTTGCCTTATCAGCGGATTTTGCGCAGCCGCTCAGGGCTAAAAGCATTAAAATCAACAGAATAGTAAAAGGCTTCTTCATTTCCTTACCTCCTCCATAAAAAATTGAGTGCGTTACCAGGCTTTTCATGGTTATTATATAATAACCGGGTGATGTTTAATCAACAAATTTATTGGTTATTAGAAAATAGCTGCAGATTAACATCGATATTTTAACTGTAGGGTAAGATAATATGTTGGGGATTAAAATGGATATCCCGTATCTTTAGTCGTTTTAAAGCTGTTTTCATAAGTGCTTGTATCCTCTGGACATGGAGGGTTGGCAGAAAAACGGCATTATATACTTTATAAGGGGGGATACAATGAGTTCATGGTGGCAGCCAGGTATATTCGCCGCAGGCGGCAGATTGTCGGGACCTTTGCTAAACACGGGCTGGACTATTTTATTCATCGTTTTGGTTTGGACAACCTGGCTCCGGTATCGTGGCGAACCAACCCGGGCATCAAACAGCCCGCCGATCAACTTCTGGCCCGCAATCTGCGCGAGGCCCTGGTTGAACTTGGTCCAACCTTCGTAAAATTAGGTCAGGTTTTAAGTACCAGGCCGGATATACTGCCGCCGGTATATATTGAAGAACTGGAAAAACTTCAGGACAAGGTTGATCCTGTGTCATATGAGGAGATCGTCCGGGTTCTCAGTCAGGAAATAGGCAAACCGGAGGAGGTTTTTGCAGAATTTAATCCCGAACCGCTGGCTGCCGCGTCCATTGGACAGGTGCACCAGGCCCGCCTGAAAGGCGGGGAAAAGGTTATCGTCAAGATTCAAAGACCGGGAATAGTTGAAAACGTTAAGAGCGACCTGGAGATAATTAAAGGGTTGGCACATGTTTCGGAGACACGTTCCCCTGAAGCTCGCCGGTTGGGACTCCTGGGCATGGTAGAGGACTATGCCAAAACTTGCTGCGGGAATTGGACTATGAACGTGAGGCCCGAAATACTGAAAGGGTTTATAATAACTTTGCCAAAGACAAGCGGGTTATCATTCCCCGGGTATACCGGGAGGTAAGTACTCCCCGGGTGCTGGTGGAGGAGTATATTCCCGGAATAAAACTTAGCGATGTTAAGGCTATGGATGAACGGGGATGGGACCGGGGACAAGTCTCCAAACTGGGAACTGAGGCTTTTCTATCGCAAATAATGCTGCACGGCTTTTTTCAGGCTGATCCCCATCCAGGCAATATTTTGGCCGTAGATGAAAACCACATCGCTTTTATTGATTTCGGAGAAATCGGCTATCTGAGTGAAAGTCGGCTGGTTTATGTGGGCGAATTACTGGTCAGCATAAATAAACGCGATACTTACAGAGCTATGGCCGTGCTTTACGATATGGGGATTATCGAGAACCTGGATAATATGGAAGATTTCCATGAAGATTTTGCCGATCTGATTGAAAGGGTTTCCTCCAGCAGTATAGGCGGGTTGGACATGAAGACCCTGCGCGCCGAAATGATGGAATTGGCCTACCGTTACCAGCTGCGTATGCCCGCTTACATGACTTCCTTGATGAAAGCCCTGATAACTGTAGAAGGCCTGGGGAAAAAGCTGGACCCCAGTTTTAATTTTACCGAGGTGGCTGCCCCCCTGGCCAGCAAGGTATACAGTGAACGGCTCAAACCTGAAAACGTGGCGCGCTATATTAAGCGGCGCTATTACCAGGATATAAAACCCCTGGGTGAGATGCCGGCCAATTTTAATCGCTTGATTAAGAATACCGGCGAAGGAAGATTGCAGATGACTATCCAGGTGGATTTTACCCCCCGTGCCAGCCGCAAATTAACCCAGCTTATCAGCCGCTTGAGTTTGAGTTTTATTTTAACCGGGGTGCTTATAGGCTCAGCCTTAATTATTCAAGCCAATCACTCTGACAGGGTATCGGAGTATGCTTTTTTAGGAGTAGCAGGTTTTGGACTGGCCTTACTCAGCCTTGTTATTTTCTTTATCGGGTCATTAGGGAAAAAATAATTATTAATGAAAAAGTCAAAATGATGTTTCAACTACACGTCAACATCATTAAAAACTGTTATAATGGAACAAAATGGGTCAAAGTCTTAATATGCGGCAGTGATTTGCGGTCTGGGCGGCAAAAAAATCTGTAGGGGATATTAGTCTGGCCCAATTAGCGAAAGGGGTGATAGAAAAATATTTTTTGATGGTGTGGACGAAGTCTATTTTCTAAAGGTGGGTTGTTGATGAAGCAAACAAGGTGGAAAGTGTGTTTTTTTCTTATGCTGGTCATGCTTCTGGCTGTTTGCGGCACAGCTTATGCCGCCCAGGATGCCAGTCAGGCCAGCGGCGAAGCAGCTGCCAGCTTTAAGGATGTAACGTCTGCTGATGCCAATGCTATATACATAAATTATATGGCTGGAAAAGATCTCATTAAAGGTTTTCCCGACGGCGGCTTTCATCCGAAGGAAGGCTTGACCCGGGCTCAGGCTGCTACTTTACTGGTAAAAACAGCAGGGCTTAACGCTGCCGGAAAGAAAACCGGACAATTTAAGGACGTTCCGGCAGACCACTGGGCTGCTGGTTACATTGCTGCCGCCAGCGAGGCGGGCTACTTGAAGGGCTATCCCGACGGCAGCTTCCTACCGGAAAAGAAACTTAGCCGCGCTGAAGGGATTAGCTTGTTTATGCGCCTGTCCAAACAGAAAAGCGAGGCGGCTTTGCCGGCATTAAAGGATATGGACAGCAAACACTGGGCTTCAGGCGCAATGGCTACAGCTTTGGCGGCAGGAATGATAATACCCGGCAAGGATGGGAATAGTATTTATCCCGACCAGGACTTTTTGCGAGGCGACCTGGCCAGGGCAGTGGCGGTTCTGCTAACCCGTGAGCCAGATTTAAGCCGGGCATCGCTTAACGCCAGCCTCAAGGTCAAAAAAGGCGATGTTTTTCTGATTAAATCCGGTAGCGGCAAAGAAGACAAGGTTACTTCTGCGGTCGCTTTAAGCGCTGGAGATACCGTGAAAACCGGCAGCAACGGAGAAGCCGAACTGGCATTTGCCGATGGAAGCGGGCTTCTGCTCAAGAGCAACACTATCCTTGTACTCAAAACCAGCCAGGGTAAAAACTATATCAAGAAGGATGGCAATCCCGGCGTGGGGGTCGAGCTGTTGGAAGTGGAACTGAAATACGGCAAATTATTTGGCGCCCTGGCTTCCACATCCGGTACGGTAAATACACCCCAGCCGGAGGAGAAGAAAACCAGCTTGAATATGGCAAACAAACTGGCCAGTCTGAAAGACGCGGCCCTTCGTTTATTTGCTGCTGCGGATAAAGAACAGCCCTGGTACCAGACGGCTGAAAAGAAGAAAGTCAAAGTGAAAGTGGATATGCCCTGGGGCGTGGCGGCTATCAGGGGCAGTATCTGGAGCAATGCCGTGGATGACAATGGTAATAGCACCAGTTTGCTGGAAGGTGAGGCGGAAATAACAGCCGGCGGCCAAACCCAATCGTTGAATCCGGGTCAGAGCAGTGCGGTTACTTCTCAGGGAACGCCTCCCACTCCGCCCGTGCCCATGAGCCAGCAGGAAAGGAACGAGTGGGTGCAGAACCAGGATTGGGTGCAGGAAAGGGTGCAGGCTATAGAAACCAACCAGGCCCTAACTCCCCAAACGGATACAAATGTCGTTTCCGTAACTAATGCTGTAAACCAGGCCCTGACAAATATCGGAGCCGGTTCAAATACCGGCACATCCGGCAGCAGCGGCGGGAGCAGCGGGAGCAACGGGAGCAGCAGTGAAAACAACAGTAGTAGCAGTAGCAGCAGCAGTTCATTTTCCTACCTGCCAGCAGGCGCCTGGGGTTTAACGGATGTGACCAGCGTGGTCTATCAAAACCAGAGCATGGTCCTGACCCAGGACTTCTGGGTGAAGCCTCCGACCGGGGTTACCGCTACCAAGTATCAACTATGGGGTAAGTTTTCAACTAATGGATGGCAAGAAATAGCCAGCAAAGGAATCAATGAACGCACCAGGCATCTGGCCAAGGTCTTTTCCGAGCCGCAAAATCTGATTATAAATCTATACAATGATACCAGTTATGGTTATTCTGTGGGAACCTATTTCCTGGCTGAAAACGGCGGCCAGAAGGTCTTGCAGGACGTGGCTACCCAGACCGTATCAGGCGCGGTATATCTGCCAGCACCAGCCGGTGTGGGAGGTGTGCCGCTGAAGCTGTGGATAGACGGGCAAAGCACGGACGGGTACGATTATTATGCTAATACAGTCCTTACCGTTCCCGCAGGCAGCAGTTCGGTATCATATTCCATTAAGGCTCCCAGAGGCTCCAATTATTCTCTATTCTGCAATGTCAGTTGCTCGAGCAGCTACACTGGTCCACCCTATCGGAGCACCGGGGTGAATGGTATAAACCTCACCAGCGGCAACACTGACAACGTCAACGTAACCATGGTGCAGGGAAGGTGGATAACAGGAACGGTAACGCTGCCCAGCGGGGTGAATGATCCATCTCGGTATACATTTATACTGAGACAACATCTGGTTATATGCCTACCGCTACCGTCGTATCTTTAACGCCGGCTAATCCGTCCGCCAACTACCGGGTGAGCGCTGATGCCGGACAAAATACCAGGGCTTATTACCGGATTTTCGACCAGAACTTCCTGAATAATTATGAATATGTGGATACCGGCTACTACGGCAGCGGAGGGACCATGGTAAATGATTATGCCAGCGCCCAGGTGTTCACTGCAGGTAATACAGATTTAACCGGTATCAACCTGACATTCATACCTGGCGGACCCTGGGTAAAAGGTACTATCAGCCTGCCGTCAGGGCAAACAGCGACCCAGGACCTTACTATTGGGGTAGGAGCTTTGTATCCTTCGAATCCGGTTGTTGTTCTGAAATCGCAGGATGTGGTTATACCGTCAGGCAGTTCTTCAGCGTCCTACGCGATGCGGCTGCAAAACGGACAGTCCTATAAGCTGGGTTATAACATTTATAATGGCGACTATTGCAAGAACCAGGGTTATCTACAGAGCGGTTTGTTCAAGAGTGTATCAGAAACCGTATATTCAGCCGCATGTGCAACCAATATAACTGCTGATGGCGTAACCGGGTTTGCCAATGCCAATATGACGGTTCTTACCGGCGGCAGGTCAGTACAAGGTACAGTTACCTTGCCATCTGGCCTGAGCGGTGATAACAGGCTTATTGTTAAGGCGATTAATATGGGCGGAGGCAACGAATGGAGCTTGACTTCATTGGTAGTCCCGGCCGGAACTACCAGCATGCCTTACACCCTGGTGGTACCTGATGGCAGCTATACGTTGGAGGCTCGTTTGTATAACGGTTCGGGCGAAGTGACTTATTCCTCGGCATATGTGGGATTCGGTTCAGTAGTCTCTATATGCGTAACAGACAATGTAACCGGAGCTGATATTACTGTAAATCCGATATCGCCAGGACCCTCATCACCAGGAGGAGATCCAATCATAAGTCCGTCCTGTGTTGGCGCTCATTCAGTCCTGATAGACAACGTAGCGGTAAATGTAAACAGCAGTTATTATAGCAGTGATTTCTTCATTCATTTTGGGCATTATGGCTACCTCTATTACAAGGACGCAAATTCCGCATGGTATAATCTGATGACGCAGACGGCAGGGTCTCCAGCCAACCCGGTTAGTGAGAGCAGCCTGCCACTAATTGGCTATTATTACAATTAAAAAGATCTAATACGACCGACACATAAGTTAAGAAAACGCCCTTCCGCTTTAAAAGCGGGAGGGCGTTTTCTATTACATAAGCATGCTGCAGACGCCTGTGGATAAGGATGTCCGGAGAATACGCGGGGCAAGGTTAACTGTCATCGCGAGCGGCAGCCTTACCGCCCTGTCATTATTATAAAAACTATGTACTTGTCGCTGCGAGGAGCGTCAGCGACGCGGCAATCTTTCCCGGCCTAACGCTGTTAATTGATCGTAATGGGTTAAATATCCGTGAAGATTGCTTCGCTGCGCTCGCAATGACACAATCAAGAATCGCCGTTTGGAACAACCATGCTGTTACTAATACCTGTCATTATATCCCCTTTGGAATTTACTTAAATCCTTTATCTTTGGATTTCTCAAAGAAGAGATCCATATCGGCGATGGCGTAAACCTTAATCGGATTGGTGAAACCTTTAACCAGTTCCTCGCCCACATATTTCAGCCGATTTTTAATTTCTCCTTCCGGCAGGGCATCGTATGATCGCTCAGAAACCAGCACCAGGGTCTGGAATAGTTTGGTCAGAGCCTCGGTACGGGAAGCCAGGTTTACATCTTCGCCTATGAGGGTATAGTCCATGCGTTCCGGGCTGCCAACGTTGCCCACCACCGCCGGCCCGGTATTAATGCCTACCGCTACCAGCAAGGGAGAAGCGCCCTCCTTTTTTGCCCAATTATCATTCAGTTCCTTTATTCCGGTCTGAATTTCTATAGCTGTTTGTACGGCCCGTTCCACATGGTCCTCGTAATAAATAGCGCGCCAAAAAAGGCCATCAGGCCGTCGCCCAGGTATTTATCCAGGGTGCCGCCGTGTTTCTGGATGGTGCGGGTCATGAAAGTTAGATAATCGTTCAGGCGGTTAATGACATCAACCGGGTCTTTGTTCTCGCTATAGGCGGTAAAACCGCGTATATCAGCAAACATGATGGTTACGACCTGTTTTTTGCCGCCTAACTCTATACTGTCAGGATCCTGCATTAACTGGTCCACGACATCCGGTGACACATAACGGGAGAACATGGCCCTGGTCTTGCGCTTCTCCATTTCCGCCTGGATGAAGTCATAGGCGGTAGTCCCGGCATAAGTCAAAAACACCGCGATTAGCGGGGTTATTCCATACAGCCACCAGTGAGCGTGCCAGGCCAGGTATGCTCCCCCCAGAGCCGCGGCGGCTGCAATCAGGGTTCCGAAAAGACCCACCCAGGCTCCGCGTCCGCTAACGCTTATGAAGGTTATAAGCACCAGACCAAAAAGCAGCAAGAAATTCAGCCAGGGGCTAACTTCCCGGTACCAGCTGTCGGTAATCATGCTCTTAACAATAGAAGCATGAATTTCTACGCCCGGGGTAGGAAGCAATCCGTCATTAACCATGTTGCTGGCAGTACAGGGTGTGCCGTAATTGTCATGGTCTTCAGCGGTTTCAGGTCCGATCAGGATAATTTTATCCTTAAAATATTCAGGTTTGACTTTGCCTTCGATTACATCGGCGTAGCTGATGGTTTTAATGGTGTGCATGGGACCGTAGAAGGTAGCCAGAGCGCGGTTTTCATTATCGATGGGTATTTTATGTTTGCCCACTTCAAGCCATCCTGGTTTAAGTATCAGTTTATCATAGGGAATATCTTCGGCGGTCATAACTATAGCTGTGGCCAAACTGGGCAGGGGGCTGCCCGCGTAATTCACATCCACTAGAGTAGGCCGGCGCACGACATTGTCATCATCTGTGGCCATATTGACAAATCCTAAAGAGGGACGACTGTCAATTAACGAACCTATGGGCATTTCTAATGACTGCACCTGTTCGCCGTTTTTGTCTTTTTCAAAGGTAAATTTACATGATAATATTACCCGACCATGTTTGGCTATAGCGTCTCCCAAAGCCTTATCGGTTTCGGGACTTTGTTCTGAGGCAAAGGTAAGGTCGAAACATACTACTTTAGCATCCTTCAGCAGTTCCAACAGGTGAGCATGGATCGAACGGGGCCAGGCCAGGGGACCGATGCGCTCAACCGAGCTGTCATCCACCGCTAGAATTACTACATTTTCCCCCGGGTTGACTTTACCCCGCTGCTTAAACCAGTAGTCATATAAAGAGTTCTCAAGCCGTGAAAAAACCCCCAGCATGGACAGGCCCTGCACAACCACCACCAATATTAAGGGCAAGAGCCATTTGCGCCAGTCCTTTCCCCCGGAGATTGTTTTTGGGCTTTTTTCCGAATTTCCTTTGCTATGCATGGAAATTTTCATCCCCCCATATGATGAATTAATGTCTCAAATTACACGGTTGACACACATTCACATCTTAACCGTTCTTGCTCCATCGCCAATTATACCGTCTGTTTGCTAAAGTTGACGCAGGCAGCTTATTTTAAAATGACCTAAAGCAGGCGATCCTGGGAAGTATATTCCCTTACGCAGATATTGCCGTTTTCAAGGTATGCCAGTTCCGGACGTGGTCTTCTGGTGTCGTCACCGGCGGCGCGTGATATCTTATTGGCGATGCGTATCTGGCTGGGGCTGAGATTTAAGGCAAAAACCACACTGTTTTCATCTCCGTAACAGCCGGCGTGGGCTATGCTCCCAGCTTACCCAGGACTATAATATCGCGGGCGGCGGTTATCTCAGCGCTTTCATGCACATCTCCCCATATAACCACAGACCCTTCAGAATGTACCTTCTGGCCGCTGCGTATATTGCGGCGAACGATCAGATCTTTGCCGTCACTCGAATGATGTTGACGGACAGGCTTGTCAACCGGCGGGGGAGTATTGTTCAAAATCATATCATTATCGAGGCAGAGACGCTGCAGTGAGCTTATTTCCTCCCTTGACAGTTTTGCCAATCCCCGGCCCTGAAATATTACCCTGGAACCACTGAACATTTGTTTGGATGTTTGAAATTTTTCCTGCAGAAAAGATAAGTAATCTGTATAATCACCCTGGTTAAAAACAAAGACCAGGCTGTCATTCAATCCTTTGATGGTGATCATTTACACAATTACCTGCCTTTAATAGGTATGTTAATATCGAGCGCCGCATGCCTGCCTTCGGTGACCAGGCGAACTTCAGGCTGTCCTTCTATTTCTACGTGCCGGGCTATAACCTGCATAATCTCTTCCTTTAAGGTTTCCATAAGCTGGGGCGAAGAACCCAGACGGTCATGGGTTAAAACCAGGCGCAGGCGGCTGTTGGCTTCATTGCGGCTGGAGGATTCATTGGCAAATATTTTTCTAAATATCTCTAACACCACTTACCCCTCCCTTAGCGGCCCGAAAAAAGGCTGCGGCGAAGTTTCTGCCAGAAGGATTCATCGTTCAAACTGAGCATTTCCACATTTTCACCGGTAAGACGGCGGGAAATGTTATTAAATGCTGTAGAGGCCAGAGAATGTTCGTTGAGGATGATGGGTTCGCCTTTGTTGGTAGAAACCACTACACTTTTATCTTCAGGCACCACACCCAGGAGTTCAATACAGAGATGTTCCATAAGGTCCTCTACGCTTAGCATGTCGCCTTTTTTCACCATATCGGGGCGGATGCGGTTTACTACCAGCTTGATATCCTTGAAATCAGCCGATTCCAACATGCCTATGATGCGGTCGGCGTCTCTAACGGCGGAGACTTCAGGATTGGTAATTACTATCGCTTGATCGGCTGCGGCGATGGCATTGCGAAAACCCTGTTCAATGCCGGCGGGACAATCGATTATTATGTAGTCAAAATCAGGTTTTAACTGGGCGCAAACACTTTTCACCTGTTCCGGGGTAACATCATCCTTGTTGCGGGTTTGCGCGGCCGGCAGCATATAAAGCTCAGGAAAACGCTTATCCTTTACCAGGGCCTGTTTAAGGGTGCATTCTCCTTCAATTACCTGAACTATATCATAGATAACCCGGTTTTCCAGGCCAAGAATGAGATCGAGTTTTTTAAGTCCGATGTCAAGATCCATTACTACTATTTTATAGCCCATCCTGGCCAGAGATGATGCTACATTGGCAACGGTGGTTGTTTTCCCCACCCCGCCTTTACCCGAAGTCACAACTATAACCTGGGCTTCTTCCTTTTTCTTTCCCATTCAGTACTGGCCCTCCCTATTGTTATTTATATTTATTACAATTCCGCCAATGTCTCATAGACATATACGGACACCAATCTTATTTTAAATCATATTGATGTTAGAATAAATGCTAATTTTGGCAAAACAAAGCGCGTCGCGTTGAAAAGGTATCTTTTTTGCAAATTGCGCCTAGCTTGAAAAAATCTTAAATAACTAATAAACTGATAAACGGATATAATTTACGCGATTGACACAAATGTCAAGTTGCTTGCAAGTTATGAAATTGCATCCAGTCAAGTGTGAAATGAAGTAATTTAATAAATGTTATTCTGCCGGTGCCTGTCTGTGTATAGTCAGGCTAAAAGGGAAAGCGGTGTGAATCCGCTGCAGTTCCCCTTACTGTATTAGGGACGAAACCTGCTCAAAGCCACTGTCCGGTTTTATCGGTGAAAGGGATGGGAAGGCGCGGGGATTAGGATGATCTTAAGCCAGGAGACCTGCCGGCAGGAATGTTAGACCTGCTTCTGGGGATAAGAAGGGAGGCGTTAGCTATGGTGGGGAAGATCTGCCTGCTGCAAGTCCGGCCGGAATGAGGGCCGGGCTTTTTTGGTTTTAATAGTTATGAATAAATTGGCCGCGTGTCAGCGTGTCAGGGGGACGGTTCTCTTGACACCCTTTAAATCTTAATTGTGTCAAGAGAACCGTCCCCCTGACACAGATTAGCAGTGATTTTCACAGGTTGGGTTTTCGCTCGTGGGACAAGTGTTTTACAGGCAAACCATATATGGGGGGGAAGAAATTGAATCGAAATTATAAATATAAAGTATCGTTACTTGTAATAATGATCTTGTTTTCGTTCTTAATTCCGCAATCAGTTCAGGCCGCGGATAGCACACAGCTTCAGACCGCTCTCAACGCTCTGAAGGGTTACTATAACCAGAAATCTGCATTGGATGATTGGGAAGCCCTGGGTCTAAGACAGGCGGGGGTGGATTGTTTTGCCAAATATTCCGGAGCCACCCCATCATCGGCCAGTGATTATGCGCGTACCCTGCTGGGCAGCATTGCTGCCGCCAAGGATAACGCGACCGTTTCCGGCTATGTCTATAACCTGCAGGTAATGCAGCAGTCCGGAGGAGATTTTAACACCCCGGGCAATACGAGTCTTAACCAGACTATATGGCCGTTAATCGCCCTGGATTTTGCCGCAAAGAACGGCTATTCTGCTCTATTTGACCGCAATAAAGCCATTGAGTATATATGTTCGCACCAGGATGCGGGCGGGGGTTTCGATGAAAGCGGCTGGGGGGTAGATGTTGATTCCACCGCTCATGCCATAATCGCCCTGGCGCCTTATCAGACCCAGGGTACAGCTGGTGATGCAATAAATAAAGCCCTGACCTACTTAAAAACCCAGCAGATGGATTCGGGCCTTTTTGAAAGCTGGGGCAGCGGCAGCCCGGATTCAACTGCGGCAGTCATAGAAGCTCTGAAAGCCCTGGGTAAAAACCCGCAGTCTGCAACCGAAGGCTGGAAAGGGAATATGGTTGATGCCTTGCTGGCCTACCAGCTTGACAGCGGACCATTTTACGCCGCCTGGGATGCGCAAAAAAATCCTAACAACATGACAACATACAATGCCCTGCTGGCTATTTCTGACCTGGTAAGGGGGAATTCCAAGTATCAGAACCAACTGCCGGCCGCAAATGGTCAGTCCGCCAATCCTTCTGACCCTGGCACAAACCCCAACACAGGTGCGGTTTATAATGCTACCTTCTCGGTAACGGGAGACTCCAGCACCGGAATTATATTGCCTGCGACCGCATATTCATGGCAGAATACCAGCACGGTTTTAGATGCCCTGAAGAAAACCTTGGATAATAATGCCATCAGTTATGTGGCAACAGGAGGATACGTAAAAAGCATCGGCGGCCTTAGTGAAAAACAACCCGGTTATCCCCTGAGCGGCTGGTTGTTCAAGGTAAACGGAAGCTTTCCGGGTACCGGCGCTGATAATATGATTCTGCAGCATGGGGATCGGGTGGAATGGGTTTATACAATGAACGGGGGCCAGGACCTGGGCGCTGCAGTGGGTTTATCCTCAGAAAATAAAGATGAAGCCAAAATGGAGCAACAGAATAAGGAACAGGTTACAGCCCTGCTGGGCGATGCGCTTTCTAAAATAAATTCCCAAAAGGAAGGTACTTTATTGCTGAATGCCCAAAACAGGATGACGGATGAAAGGGCTGGTTTGTTGCAAAAGGAACTGGAAGCGAATAAGGTGCAAATAAGCGAAGAGGCGCAAACCCAGGCTAAAACCATCTTTGACCAGGAAAAAGAGATAATACTCATGCTGCCGGAAAAGGCTTTAAAAAATACACTTAAAATTAGTATTCAAGAGAAACCTAATAACGATGCCATAGCTGCGGAGGGGTTTAAGACGGTTTCCGCTTTATATGATTTCGGACCGGATGGGACTCAGTTCGATCAGGCGGTGACAATAGTAATTCGTTTTCCCGTTGCGGCTAAAATGGACATAAATCAATTGGCTCCGGCTTACTATGATACGGGCAGCAAAAAATGGGTTACCTTTCCCGCGGTTATTGATGTGGAGCAGGGAAGGGCAGTATTTAATACCACACACTTTTCCACCTATGCGGTTGTGGAAAAACAAGCGTCAGTACAGAATACGCCGGCTCAGAAAAAACAAAGCGTTGAATCTGAACCGAAAAGTTCAATTTTTGCCGACGTCGGCGCCAAGTTTGCCTGGGCCAAACAGTCTATTGAAAAGCTGGCTGCAATGAAGATCTTATGCGGAACCGACAAGGGGTTTGAACCTGCACGGCCGATCAGCCGGGCGGAAATGATCGCTATCCTGTTCCGGGCGAAATTTAATGAAGACTATAAGGATATACCGGCTGAATGGCAGACAGGTAAAGTATCGCTGATGAACAAGGCCCGGCAAAAAGGCTTGATAGCCGGGTATCCCGACGGAAGTTTGCGCCCTGATGAAACCATTAACCGTTTTGAATGTGCTTGTTTGCTGGCAGGAATGGTTTCACGTGAAACATCCCCAAAGCGGCTGAAAGAGACGGTATTTACCGATAAAGACGCTATACCCGCCTGGGCCCATGCAGGAGTTGCCCTGGCAGCCAATCAAGGCTTGATGCAGGGCTACAAGGATGGCAGCTTTGGCGGAGATAAAAAATTGACCAGAGCCGAGGCAGCGGTGATAATTGCGAGGATGCTGGAGAGTGAATAAAAGAAATCTTTTAATAATACTGCTGGGATTGCTGCTGTTCCTGGGCGGATGTGGTTATTCGGAGCCGCCGTCGGGTCAGCAGGAGGCCGGTTATGAGAAATCGCATCGGCCGGTTGCAGAACAGAAGGCGGCCTCAGATCATACAAATGCAGGTATCGCTGCTGCGGGAGAAAAGAAGCGTGAACTCTCAGAGCCCCAAAAAATTACGCCCCCAACCGGCCAGGTCAATATGGTTCGCCTGGTTGTAACCAGCAGTTTTGGGCAAACAGTGATTTATGACAAACAATTGGAATTGGGAAAGGGTAAGAGCGCTCTCGATATTACTAAACAGGAACTGCAGGTCAAAACCGCTTATGGAGGGGGCTTTGTTCAGACCATCAATGGCATAAGTTCCGGGTACACCGGCAAAAGTGCCTGGAATAAGAACAAACAGGACTGGTTTTTATATCATAACGGTTGTTTATCGGCGGTTGGTTCAGGCGACCTGCATTTGCAGCCCGGCGATACTGTATGGTGGGATTTCCATGACTGGAGCGCCAGTGTTTTTTCCCCGGCTATCCTGGGGGCTTATCCCTGGCCCTTCAGCAAAGGCGGGGTAATTGCAGCCAGCCATGCCAGTGAAGAACCTGCCGGCAGGCTAAAGGAGTTTATTGAACAGCAAACCGGGGCGAATATTGTTTTGAAGATGGTTAATAATGAGATGCTAAAAAAACGTTCTTCGCCTACAATTATCATAGGACGTTGGAGTGAACTTAAAGAGCTGCCTTGCCTGCAGGATTTGTGGCGAAACTCCGCCCGCGCCGGTATGTTTTGCAGGGTTAGCGATGAAGGCATAAAGGGGCTGGATTGCGCTATGAACCCGGGCAGAGATCTGTATCGCGAAGGTAGTGCATGTATTGCGGCTGCTGCCAGTGGATTGGGTGATCCCAATCCACTGTGGCTGATAATAGGTTGGGACAAAGACGGGCTGGAAAAGGCCGTGGATTTGTTTGCACAAGAGCAGATTCCTCCTGCCCTGGCCTGGGGGGTTATAATAGATGATGGGGGCAATACCCCCCTGCCTCTGCAAGGTGAATAGCGAAAGGAGAGCGACAATGCGCAGGAAAAAGTATGGGGGATGGATTCTCTATACTGCGGTAATGCTTCTCATTTGTATATTTTCAGTCTCTATTACTTCTGCATCAGCAGACAGCAATTACTACGCGGAAGTACAGCAAAAGGCTTTGAACTGCCTGCAAAAGTATCATGGCCAGCAAGAAGCCAGCGAGATAATGGGATGGAGCGCTATCGCCCTCTGCGGCAATGGACTGGATGTAATGAGTTCAGAGTGGCGGGGTAAAGAGGCTTTGGCGGGTCTTAAGAGAAATATTGCCAAAGGTGATCAGGCGGATCTGAATATTACTACCGATGCCGCCCGCCTGATACTGGTTTTAAAAGTCGCGGGACAGGACCCGTCTGCTTTCGCAGGTCTTAATTTACCGAACACCATAAAAAACGCTCAACTGAAAAGCGGTAAATTTCCTGATGATCTGCGGTATGGAGGAGAATCTCTGGTCAACGCTCATATTTGGTCCATTATTGCCCTGCAAGTTGCAGGAAACGCAGGGTGGAACCGTGAGGCTGCCCTGGCCTGGCTGAAATCAGCGCAGAATCCAGATGGCGGTTATAATTATCTAAAAGGGGCCAAAGAATCAGATATAGATGTAACCTGCGCGGCCTTAATAGCATTTTCACTCTGCGGGGCGAAAAAAGACCGATGTTTATATCAAGAAATCTCTGGACTTTCTGCGTGAGCATCAATGTGCCAGCGGGGGGTTTGCCAGCTGGGGTACCGAAAATTGCGAATCCACAGCTATGGTTATACAGGCCTTAATAAGTCTGGGGATTGACCCGGGAGGCTCAGAATGGAAGAAAAAAGGCGGGGGCCCGGCAGATGCGTTACTAAAATACCAGCGTCCGGACGGTGCCTTTTCACACATAAATGGGGGAAAGAGCAACATTATGGCTACCCAGCAGGCTTTGCTGGCCCTGGGGGATTTTATGGACAAAGAGAACGTTTACCAGCGTTTGATGAAGAAAAAACCGGTCAGGTAATCACCAAATAGGCCCACCCTTAGACGTCTTATACTCATCTTTTATCACGTCCTCCCAATATCCCCAACCGACTTTCACAAGTACAGACCCAATTTTACCATAAAGCGGTTGTTGCTGACCTGCGATTGAATGAGACATGATTTATATAAGCAACAAGATGTTTTCGCGCATAATTGACCTTATTCTGCCGATTATTAAGGTAAATATGTAATATACTATGAAAGAATCCGGTTGTTTTAGCTTAATAATAATAGGAAATAATGATTGTGACGCAAAACCGTAATAGTAGACCCTGGGAGGACTTTTATGAAAAAGTTATTTAACGGGCTGGCTCTGGCGGCAGTGGGCCTGCTGATATTCGTAGTTTCATTTTTTATTGGAGCCTCGCTTACCGAAACTATGCCTCGGGTTATGCTTTATGCCACCGGGATAAACCAATGGGAATACCAGCCTCGCAGCCAAAGCGTAATTTATTATAGTGACGGACAGGTAATGACCCGTCTGGGTTATCAGCGGGTTTACAGTGACAGTTTTCCGGCTTTGATGGAGCAGGCCGTCGTAGCCGTAGAAGATAAACGATTTTATGAACACTCCGGTTTGGACGCGCGCGGTATAGGACGCGCCATTATTAAAAACCTGCAGGCAGGCAATAAAGCAGAAGGCGGCAGCACTATCACCCAGCAGCTGGCGCGCACGCTGTTTCTCAGCCAGGAGAAAACCTATACCCGTAAAATTAAGGAGGTTTTTCTGGCTACGGCTATTGAGGAAAAGTATGGCAAGGATGCTATTCTAAATATGTATATGAATGAAATATATATGGGGCGGGGATGCTCGGGATTACCCTGTGCGGCGCAATCGTATTTTGGCAAGGATGTAATCAACTTGAACCAGGCTGAGATATGCATGCTGGTTGGGCTGATTCAGTCTCCTGAATACTATGCTCCGGAACGAAACTATACTGGTATGAAAGAACGGCAGGAAACGGTTGTCGATGTGCTGGTGGAACAGGGGATAATAGGGGCTGCTGAAGGCGAAAACATTAAAAAGCAGCCTTTGAATATCAAACCATATGATCCTGACACCGATGTACATCCCTATTTTACAATCTATTTACGCAATCAGCTTGAAGAGATGCTGGGGAAAAAAGCATTGTACCAGGCGGGTTTGAAGATATACAGCACGGTCGACAGCCGCATGCAGGAAAGAGCGGAAGCTGCCGTAGCAAACCATGCGCGCTCGCTGGCCAAACAGGGTATAACCGCGCAAGACATGGCCCTGGTATCGATTGAACCATCCACAGGTGCGATTAGAGCCATGGTGGGAGGCGTAGATTTTTCCAAGAACCAGCTTAATATGGCGGTACTTGCCCGCCAGCCCGGCAGTGCCATTAAACCCCTCTATTATGCGGCGGCTATAGATAAGGGGATCATTGAAGCCGATACGGAAATTAACAACAAACCCCGCAACTTCGGAAATTATACCCCCAAAAACCTGAAACCCGCCCCGGCGCAGGTTTCAGTTTGGGAGGCGCTTGTAAACTCGTACAATGTAGCCTCTGTGGAGATCTTGAACCTTTTGGGTCTGGATACGGCCGTATCTTATTTGGAGAGTTTCGGCATTACCACCGTTAAGCCGGAGGATAAGCACCTGGCTTTAGCCCTGGGCGGTATGAGTGAAGGTATATCACCCCTGCAGATGGCGGCAGCGTTCGCGGTCTTTGCTGACGGAGGGTGGTATCACCAGTATTATGCTATCGAAAAGATAGAAGACGCTTCGGGAAAGAACATTTGGATGAAGAATACCAAAACCTGGCGAGTTTTAAGTGATGATGCCAACCGGGTAATGGATGATATCCTTCAGTCGGTGGTTAAGTACGGCACCGGGACGGCCGCACGCATAGCTCTGCCCAGCGGAGGCAAAACCGGTACTACTTCTGACAGCCGTGACCTGTGGTACGTGGGCTATACTCGGGAATTATGCACTGCGGTTTGGGCGGGCAACAGCAGCGGAGCTGTAGTTACAGGATGGTCGACTTATGGGGGGAGCGTTTCCGCTCCGGTTTGGCGCGATTACATGAACTCCCTGTTCTATAATTACGTATTTGAGGAAAAACCGGCTCCGGTTGTGGAAGAAACCCCGGCAGAAAACGAAGAAGAAGAAAAAACCGTTCCTGAAGAAGGGCCGGATCAAACACCAGATACAGACAACGAGGAAAATGCGGCTGTCCCCCCCCTGGAACCCCAGGCTGATGTAAAAAATGAAAATATGTATTTAACACCGGCGGGCAATATGAGCGGGCCGCACCCCAACCAGGGTTTGGAACCCAAAACGACCCCGGATCAAAAAGGTCCCCAGGGCTTTTAAATAATACATGCCAAATAAATCGTGATGATTAAAAAGAAATTTACGCCCTTAACTTACTGGGTTAAACTTGAGAAAAACATTACTTGAGGAGTTGAACCAGGTGAGATATGAGGGCAATATTTTTCGTCCTTTCAGTGAAGCTAAAAGCTATCTTTTACAGGTTACCATAGGTTGTTCCCATAATGGCTGCACGTTTTGCGGCATGTATAAAGATAAAAAATACCGGGTGCGCAGCCTGGAAGAGATAAAAACTGATATTACGATGGCCAAAAAGTATTATGGTGATCTGGAAAAGGTTTTTCTCTGTGATGGGGACGCCATCGCAATAGATACCGACATCTTACTCGAAATCCTGGCCTTGCTTTACGGCGCCTTTCCTTCATTAAGGCATGTGGGCAGCTATGTGGGTCCAAAAAGCACCTTGAGTAAAAGCATGTCTGAATTAGGAGCCCTGCGCGCGGCGGGATTAACCAAGGCCTATCTGGGCGTGGAAACCGGAGATGACCGGCTGCTGCATGAGGTTAATAAAGGGGTTGGATATGAGGAGATGCTGCAGGCCGGGCAAAACCTGGTCAATGTGGGCATAAACCTTTCCGCCATGGTTTTGCTGGGTCTGGCCGGAAAAGGGGAGCGATCATATGAGCATGCCCTGGCTACGGCTCATATTATTAATGAAATGAAACCTCAGTATCTGGCTGCACTTACCGTGACTCCCGTACCTGGTACCGCTCTTTATAGAAAAGTTAAGCATGGCGAGTTCGAAATCTTAGATGCATTTGAAACCCTGGAAGAGATGAAGTGGATTTTTGAAAATATAACCATAGATAATCTAAAATTTGTAGGTTCTCATGCCTCCAATTACCTGCCGGTAACCGGCACCCTGCAAAAAGACCGGGAAAAGATGCTGGCCGCGGTAGAAGAGGTTTTAGCGAGCCGAGACCGCCGTTATTTGAGAAGTGAACAGATGCGAGGGTTATAAACATACTATTTCTGTTAAATAAAAAACACCATACCTCAAGCGGCATGGTGTTTAGTGAAGCGGTTTTTATAATTTATCCCACCAGTGGAAGCCGTTAAAAACAAATACACCTATAATAGCGGCCACCAGCGCTACACCCAAACAGATGATTAGAATCAGAATAAAAACGGTTCCTGTATCCATACTATCACCTCAAAATATCCCCTAACTAATAATATCATATTTATATAGCAAGGGTAATATTTTTTGCTGCAGTTTACTCGGCTGATAAATACTGTTATATATTTTATACCTAAAGGATATTTTATATTACATTTTAATGGCCTTCATTTAACGTTAAGATTAACGCTTTTTCAAGCCATGAAGGCAAGGCGAGCTTAAAGCGTTATGATTAAAAACCATATATACGGTTAAATTCCTATAGTTGATATACGGCGGAATCAAGCGTTATCTTTGCCTTAAGTCCAGCTGCATTTTGCCTTGTATAATAAATAAAGCGCATGCAGCGAAAGTTGTTATTAAATTTAAAAGAGGAAAATCCCAGGGACTTGTAGAATAGAATTAAGCATAAAGGTCAATAAACATGGATGCACGGGACCTTATCGCAGTGCAGAAGAGAGGGGGATGATTTCATGACAGAAAAGCTGCACATTTTCGCAGTATCGGATTCAGTAGGTGAGACCGCTGAGAAGATTGCGGTTGCATCAGTATTGCAATTTAGGGTAGAACGTAGCATCACCAGGTTTTCCCGGGTAACCAAGGAGGAACAGGTTAGGAAAATAATAGATCAGGCTATCGAAGAGGACGCTATCGTAATTTACACTATCGTAAAACCGGAGCTGTGTACTCTCCTCGATCAACTGGCCCGCGAAAATAATGTTATGGCTATTAATGTGATGCAGCCGCTTTTTGCGGCCATCGAAACCAAGACTGGCTTGCACCCTGAAAACATCGCTGGCTTGACTCATCAATTGGACGACCAGTATTTCAATCGCATGAAAGCTATCGAGTTCACTATAGAACACGACAATGGTCAAAACCTGGACACGATTCATGAAGCTGATCTAATTATATTGGGACTGCCCAGTACTTCCAAAACGCCGCTTTCTATGCATTTAGCCAACCTGGGTATTAAGGTGGCCAATTATCCCATAAATATTGATACCGAAATCCCACAAGAGATATTGGATCTTAAAGAAAAGGTTTCCATGGTGGGGCTGACTATTGACATGGAGACACTTTTAGAACTGCGTAAGGAAAGGTATCGCAGCTTCGATCTGCCGAAAAATATCAGCAGCCTGGACGAGATGGTGGCGGAAGAACTGGATAACGCCTATCGTATTTATGCCCGCTTAAAATGTCTGGTCATTGATGTGACCCTGGATGGTATTGAAGAGGTGGGCAACACGATTACCCACAAGTTTAATCTTCCTTTAAGGGTTACTCACCATCGCTTCTAACCAAATTGGTTTTAAAGGGGAGGCTAAGCCTCCCCTTTATTTATGAGATAAGAACCTTGGGCGGATTAAATGTGACGATTGCAAGCGAGCGCAGCCATCGATTTTTGAGGAAAAAACCAGGAGGTAAAACCTGATGGCCTACACTTACATACTGCTCTGCGGTGATGGAACATATTATACCGGCGCCACCCTGGATTGGGAACGCAGACTGAAAGAACACCAGCAGGGCAAAGCTGCCCGGTATACCAGAGCCCGTCTCCCGGTGCAGATCATATATCTTGAAGAATGGCCCACCTTAAGCGAAGCCATGAAAAGAGAAAGTGAAATAAAAAAATTAAAACGGCCGCAAAAAGAAGAAATCATAGCTTCCTCTATTAAAGCAGCGCCAGGTTCTTACATAAAGAGAGCTGATTCAGGGTAAGAATAAGGCAACAACATTTTAATAAGGAGGAAAGAACGTGGACAATCGCAAAGGCAGCATAGTTAGCAAAAGTGATTTTCTCAAAGGCGGGCTTTACAGCAAGGAGCAATATGAAGGTGTTTTAGCCAGCGCCGACCCCCGCACCGGTGATTATAACATCGGGGTGCAGCTGAGTGAAAATGAAGTCTTGATAGTTGACCATGCTGATTCCAGCCAGGTTAGAGATAGGCTTCAAATCTGGCATGCACAGGCGGCAGATATTCAAAGACAACATGGAGTAAAACATGACTCGGGGAATTACAGCCGAAGCTAGAGGTAATAAGTAAAACAAAATACAATGTTATAAACAAGCATATTTTAAAGATATAATCCCTTCCCAGCCGCAATATTTATATAACGGGGGAGGGATTAACTTTATGGATCTGAAACAACATTTACAATACCCGTTTCAAGACCATAACTGGGTGCAAAAAATGCTTATAGGATCATTGATATGTTTGATACCGGGTATGAACCTGCTGGTTTTAGGATATGGGATAGCGTGCCTGCGTAGTGGAATGCGGGGATGGAATTCACTTCCCGATTGGCATGACTGGCGGGATTATCTCTTCGAAGGTTTATCCGCATTTGCTATTCTTCTGATTTACATGCTGGTTCCGATCGGTCTTGGCATAGCCCTGGGCGTTATCCCCGTTTTAGGCACTATTCTGACGGCTATAATTGCCCTGATAGTGGGATTAATAGCGCCCTTATCCCTGGCCGCATATGCCGCGCATCATGAAGCCGCGGATGCCTTTCGCATAAACGAACTGCTCAAGCAGCTGGGCCGGATAATAGAATCTTATCTGGTAGTTTATGTTTGTGAGATACTGGCCCTGTCAATCGGCCTGGCCATTATTTTAGCCCTTCCATATCTCGCTTTCATTGGCGCCTTTCTGATTTTTTATTCCACCCTGGTTTTTTTAATATTCTGGGCCACATTTTGCGGTAGCAAATGCTCTATAACCAGCCTGAATATTTTCCCCGCCGAGAATGGAAGCTATAAATAAATGCGGAAAGGGGAAAAGCTTATGAAAACCCTGTGGAAAGGCGCGGTAAGTTTCGGGCTGGTTAATATACCGGTCAGCATGTACGTGGCTGCAGAAAATAAGGATTTAAAATTTCACTACCTGCACCGGGAATGTATGAACCCTATTAATTATCATAAGTTTTGCAGCAACTGCCAGCGCGAAGTCAAAAACGAAGAAATCGTGCGCGGGTACGAATATCAAAAAGGCAGTTATGTAGTGATCGACGATGAGGATTTGGCCCGCATCCCCGCAGAAAATACCAAAACCATAGACATCCTCGATTTTGTGGATTTGGCTCAGGTTGATCCGGTTTACTTTGACAAATCATACTATCTTGAACGGCGCCGGGGGGTGAAAAAGCCTATGCTCTCATTGTAGAGGCTATGCGGCAGACCGGAAAAATTGCCATTGCCCGGGTTATGATTCGCAGCCGCCAGTCGCTGGCGGCACTCAGAGTAAAAGAACGCCGCCTGCTCATGGAAACCATATTTTATCCGGATGAAATACGCTCTCCCGCCGGGCTTAATGCCGGACTGGCCCCGGAAAAGCTGCATGAGAATGAAATCAAGATGGCGGTGAGCCTGATCCAAAACCTTTCCGTTGATTTTGACCCCTCGCGTTATGAAGATGAATATCGCAAAGCTTTATGGGAATTGATCGAGGCCAAGGTCAGCGGTCAGGAACTGGTTTCGCCGGTTAGAGCCGAAGAGCCGGGCAAAGTAGTGGATTTAATGGAAGCCTTGAGGGCCAGCGTGCAATTAGCCGAAGAAAACCGGGCCGGAAAAGGACCAGAAAGCAAGAAAGGCGCGCGGCGTAAAAAGGCCAAGGCCGGGGTGGGTTGATGATATCAGCATCAGAGAAGCTGCTCCAGGTAATGGAACCGGTTAGTCATCCTGCGGCATTTGACAATGCGGATTTCCTCTATCAGTTTAAATGGGATGGCGTGCGTATGCTGGCGGTTTTAGAAGGGGATAGCGTTAAACTGATTAACAAACGCGGGCATGAACGTACTCTGCAATACCCGGAACTGCAGAAACTGCCGCAGCTGGTAAAAGCCAGGCAGGCAATATTGGATGGTGAAATTGTGGTTCTTAAAGGAGGACGCCCCAGTTTCCCGACCGTGATGCGCCGTGACCAGGCCAGTCAGGCTAAAACCATAGAACATCTGCAGTATATGTTGCCTGTAAATTACATGGTTTTCGACCTTCTAAGCATAGACAATGAATTGCTGCTGGACAGACCTTTGGAATACCGCCAGGAAAAATTGCGGCAAAAAGTAACGAATCAGGATTTTTTGCAGCTCGTAGAAGATTTTCCACAGGGTGTAGCCTTATTTAACAGCGTTTGCGCCATGGGGCTGGAAGGGATTGTGGCCAAACACAGGCAAAGCCGCTACATAGCCGGGAAAAAGCACCGGGACTGGCTGAAAATCAAATGCCGGCTTAAACAGAATTGCCTTATTGGAGGCTATACCCTGCGCGGCCAGGTGGTGAATGCACTCCTGCTCGGGGTTTACCAGGATGACCGGTTCATTTTTGTCGGCAGGGCCGGCAGCGGTTTGAACTCTGAACAACAGGAAATATTAAGTTCAGGGCTTCCTCCCCTGCGCTGCGATAAATCACCTTTTGACAACCTTACCCGCCCTCCTGCCGGCGGCTATTTCGTTGAACCTCGCTTGGGGGCAAGGATAGAGTTTCAGGAATGGACCGAGGAAATGAGTCTAAGGTCGCCGGTAATTAAAGAATTTGCAGTTCTTACTCCCGCAGAATGCACTATCTAGGAGGAAAAATATTATGGCAACTCATACCCGGGTAAATATAGAAGGAAAACAGCTTGCGATAAGCAATTTGGATAAGATCTTATGGCCTGATGATGACTATACCAAAGGTGATCTCATCGATTATTATGCCAGGATAGCTCCGTATATACTGCCTCACCTGCATGACCGGCCCCTGGTTTTTACCCGCTATCCTGACGGAATAAAGGGCAAATCATTTTACCAAAAGAATGCCCCCGAATATATGCCGGAGTGGATTAAAACCATGCCATGGAAATTTGAAGAAGGCGCCGAAAAGCATCTTATCATGGTTCGGCATAAAGCTGATCTGGTATGCTGGCTAACCAGGCGGTGATTGAAATCCACCCCTGGTTTTCCCGCCCCGGCACTATTGACTGCCCGGATTATGTCGTTTTCGACCTCGACCCATCCGAAGGCAGCACCTTTGAACAAGTAGTTGCTATCGCCAAACTGCTAAAACAAATCCTGGATGAGTTGAAACTGAAATCATACTTGAAGACATCGGGAGCCGAGGGCTTGCATATTTACCTGCCTTTGGTTAATCAGTACACTTATGCAGAACTGCGGGAGTTTTCCGGCAAAATTGCCGGAATGGCATGCCTGTTATTGCCTAAAATCGCTACAATCGAACGTAATGTTAAAAAACGCGGGTCTAAGGTTTACGTGGATTTCATGCAGAACGTGCTGGGCAAAACCCTGTGCGCCCCTTACAGTGTACGGCCCCGGGCCGGTGCTCCGGTTTCTGCACCTATAAATTGGGAAGAAATCGATAAAATCAAACCAACGGATTTCACTATCAGCAACATATTTGCCAGGCTGGATAAGACAGGGGATTTATTCGCCCAGGTTCTAAACGAACCTCAGGATTTGGAAGGTGCCTTCAAAACATTAGGATTATGCAGATAGCAAGAACAGCCTATTGCTTTCAAGCCCGGTCGATGCTAAAATATTATGTGCGTGTCGGGATGTGGCTCAGCTTGGTAGAGCGCCTGGTTCGGGACCAGGAGGCCGCAGGTTCAAATCCTGTCATCCCGACCAGTTATTTCTTTTGAACTTTTTAAGAGGCTGACCTTAAATTCATTTTCGGATTTGGGACAGCCTCTTCCCGTTTTCTGGAAAACAATATTTGAGAAACCGACATAGTTACAAAATAGCGATAGAAGGAGAATTAGACCCAAAAGCAAAACGAAGGGTTTCTTAACCGCAGAATTTGGATTAAATTCGACAAAATAACTAGCTAATATAGTACGATGACTATCAATTATGGGTTAAAAGCATATAAAATAAAAGAAAGGTTTCTTACGGAGAGATAACTATTAGGAGGGTTAACTTGAAGGCAAGAAAAAATACCCTGGTAAATATTTTGCTAGTGGTAATATTAATGCTGATTTCGATTGCTATGCCGGTTTTTGCTCAAACATCAGATATTACAGGGCATTGGGCTGCCGCGCAGGTGAACAAATGGTTGGAAAAAGGTTTTATACGTGGTTATGAAGACGCTACCTTTAAGCCGGATAATAAAATTACCAGAGCCGAATTTGTTGCGGTACTAAACCTGGCACTGGGATTGACTGCTAAGAATGCAACTGCTTTTTCAGATGTTTCTTCACAGGCATGGTATGCAGGTGATGTAGAAAAAGCAACAACAGCCGGTTATATATCAGGTTACGAAGATGGCACCTTTAAACCTGATAACCCCATAACCAGGATAGAGGTAGCAAAAATACTTTCCTCGGTACTGAAGTTAAAAAATTATGAAGCTGTTGCAAAAATCAATGGATACCAAGATGCGGACAATATACCACTATGGGGGAAGGAATATCTCAATTCGGCAGTTACAGAAAATTGCTTTCAAGGATATCCCGACAATACTATTCGGCCTCTGAGTAATATTAGCAGGGCAGAAGCTGTAACGGTTTTATATCAGGCGCTCGGTACAGTATATAATGTTGCAGGTACTTATGGACCTGAAAAGGATTCAGCATCTATTAAGGGAAACGTGACTGTAAGTTCTCCGGGTGTGAATATCAGAAATGCCAAAATTGAAGGCAATCTTATACTTACAGCCGGAGTAGGGGATGGTAATGTCCAACTTGACAACGTAAACGTTACCGGCAGGACATTAATAAGAGGCGGCGGTGCCAATTCGGTAATTATACATAATTCCAATCTGAATGAAGTGCTGGTTGATAAAGATTTTGGTGAGGCCCCTAGAATCATAGCTGAAGGTACATCCGTGTAGGAAAGGTGACCCTTGAATCTGATGCCAGGTTGGAAGAAAATAACCTGTCAGGCAAAGGCTTTGATGTTGTTCAAATATCTCCCACGTTTACTGGCAATTCGGCACTGCAATTTGCCGGCGATTTTAAAGTGTACGTTGATGCAAAAGCAGATATTGAATTGGTGAACGGAAATATCACCCTGGAAACATCTGCTCAAGCTGCCGGTACTATGATTAATGTGCTAAAAGAAGCTACAATTGTAAACTTCATTGCAGGTGCTTCTGCCCAAGTCAATGGTGAAGGCAAAGTTAGTAAAGCAGAGGTAAATGCTGCCGGTGTAGCTATCCAACAACAGGTTGCCGAGCTTGTTCTAGGACACGGAGTTACTGCGTCTATTGCGGGTAAGATATTGGATACATCGACGGTTACGCCCGGTAAGGGGACTCACACCACATCAGAAGAAACGCATTCAGTATTTGCTAGCATAACTATAACCATTCCGGCAGCTAAACTCATTTACTCGGTAGGTGATCACCTGGATATCACAGGTTTACAAGTAACCGGAACTTACAGTAATGCTAATGCTATAACCATACTACCAATTACTGAAGCTAACATAACCGGATTTGATAGTTCAAAACCAGCAGTTGATCAGGTATTAACAATCACAGTTGGAGGAAAAACAGCAACATATAACATTACAGTTATGCCGGCACCTGATAGTATAGCAATAACAACTCCGGCAACAAAAATATTTTATTTGGTTGGAGATAGCTTGGATATCACCGGTTTACAGGTAACCGGGACTTACAATGATACTAATTGTACAGCAATATTACCAATCAGTGAAGACAACATAACCGGTTTTGACAGCTTAAAACCAGCTGTTGATCAGGTATTGACAATCACTGCCGGAGGAAAAACAGCAGCATATAATATCACAGTTTTGCCGGTACCTGATAGCATAGCAATAACCGTTCCGGCAAACAAACTTCTTTATTCGGCAGGAGATAGCCTGGATATCACCGGTTTACAGGTAACCGGGACGTACAGCGATACTAACACAACAGTCATACTACCAATAACCGAAGCAAACATAACCGGCTTTAATAGCTCGGAAACAGCATATGACCAGGTATTAACCATCACTGTCGGAGGAAAAACGACAACATACACAGTTTCCATTGAAGAGCCCGTCGGGCTTCCCGGGGACACACCCACTGTGCAAAACATCCGCTACGGTGATTACATAACCATGCAATCAGCCCACTGGCGCAATTACATCTCAGGGCGAAGTGGTAGTAATAAGACTAACGTAGAATTAATGAAAAATATTGGGCAATGGGAAGTATGGCAAATCATTAAAAATGACGACCGGGATTACCGCGGGGAAGTGAAATATAACGATACGGTGCTGCTGAAATCGAAGTATTGGGGTAATTACATCTCAGGCCGGGACTATACCGTCAATGTCCAGGTAATGAGCGATGCCGGGCCGTGGGAGAGATTCATAATTATTGATCCCGATAATACCGGTTCTACCGCTATGGTCAAGCCTGGGGCCGTAGCTTTGTTTAAATCAGTGGATTTTGCAAAATGCCTCTCGGCCAGCGGCAGGGATGACTATTCACATGTCGAGTTGATAGGCAATACTGATATGTGGGAAAGATGGTTGGTAGCACCCGAGGGATACGGGCGCCCGATCTGCAGCAGCTCCGAAATACATTTTGGCGACATCATCAGCTTGAAATCCGGTAATTTTTATAACTACCTTTCGGGACGCAGCGGAAATGATAAGCGAGACGTAAAGCTGATGAGTGATTTGGGGGAATGGGAAAACTGGGAGATTGTAAATCCTTTGCACCTTGGTGCCGGCGGTGTAGTTAAATATAACGATACGGTGGCATTTTGTTCCTTATACTGGAATAACTATCTTTCAGCGCGGGACCCATGGGGACAAGGCGCCGCTATCCAGACAATGAGAAGCCTCGGTCCCTGGGAAAGATGGAAAATTATCAACCCGGCAGACCCAACCTCAACAGCGCCGGTAAAGGCAACCGACGCAATACTAGTAAAATCGGCTTGGGGAAGTTACCTATCAGCCAGGGGTTCAGGGGATGAAGCCGCGGTCATACATTTGACCAACGCAGGTGAATGGGAAAGATGGTATTTGTTCAAAAAAGAATTCTACCGCAACTGGATGTCCAGCACACCTGAATTGAAAACCAAGACTCTGCGCGGGATTACTTTCCCCGCCACCCACGATACCGGAACCTGGGATTTTAAAAACGAATTTGCCCCCGTTGATCTTGATATTATTAAATACGATCCGATTGGAAAATTGCGTAGTGATGCGATTAACATTATTTACGCCACAGCACAAGACGCATTTGACTCAATTGTTGAGAATTGTAATTTTACAATTCACATTCCAATTGTGAATAAAAGTTATACGATCGGGGTCGATTCAAGCATAAAGGACCCAATGGTAAATTTCTTATTCGATGAGATTAAAGATTTGTCCAGGTGCCAAGACTATAATATCACCCAGCAGCTCAATGCCGGCATCCGCTGGTTCGACTTGCGCGTATATCTGAAAGCGGGCGGCGCTTGTACTCACCATTTCCTTGTCGGGGTGAATATGAACGAAGTACTGGACTCGATAGCAAATTTCTGCGCCACCACAAATGGGGAAGTTGTCGTTGTTGAGATGTCTCACTTTGCCGGTTACGATTGGGATTCCTTTGCCGATGCTGTTAAGACAAAGCTTGGTAGTTATGCCTACAAACCGGAGTCAGGTAATCCATTTAATAAAACCTATCAACAAGTAGTGGGCGATAATCCGTCATCCAAGGTGATTCTTTTGATGGGTAAAGATGCCAATGAAATGTCCAACGACGATAATAAATATTTCTGGACATATAATGAATTAGGTATGTATTCCCAGAATGACAAAGAAGGTTTTCAATATTCAAATTCGACTGATAAAGACACGATGATAACCGATCAGGTTAGAAACTACAATGCAGCTGCAGCTGTAAACAAACCGTTCACTTTATGGTATACATTGACCACTAATGGGGGCGATGTTGCGAAAATAATACCAACCAGATTGCATGAGAAATTACCGGTAATTTTAACCGATGAGCTACTAAAGAATGTCCCCGGCTGGGTATTCGATGCCGCCAAGACTGTAGGCTTCGACGTGAAGGGGAAAATCAGGGAGATGACAACAGATGTCATACAGAGATATATTACTAATCACCTGATTGATTACCGAAGCACAAAAGATCTTAGCAACAGAGTAAACCCGGATATGGGAAGCGTTCTTAAGAGTCAATTTCAGGACACTTCCGGCAGCAACCATATTCAAGTTATTTACGCAGACTTCTTTGAAAATTCCAAGCTTGTAGATATGGCTATTGAATATTCGCGTATGCCTTAGCAAAATGCGCCTAAAAACTGTTTTTCTCCAAAAGGATACGAACAAGCATGACTATAGGTTAATAGCGGGTGAAAAGCCTGCTATTTTGATATATGAACCCTATCAGAAAAAGAGAAGACCTCCGGGACAGAGCCGGAGGCACCAACACTAAGTTCCCACTCAATCAACGGAGAGTCGTGGTCAGGTAGCATCTGACATGACCTTAAATAAAATATAATGAAATGTCAAGCCCTTGAATATCGGGGGCTTTTTTATTTATAGATTTTGAGGCTGAATAAACTTAAGTATAATAGGTTTAGGGTGGTGCAAATATGCCGTTGGAGATAATCAGGAATGACATTACCAAAATGCAGGTTGACGTTATTGTGAATGCCGCTAATACTGCTCTGCAAATGGGCGGCGGAGTTTGCGGCGCGATTTTTAAAGCCGCAGGGGCTGCTCAACTGCAACAAGCCTGTGATGAACTAGGGCCGATAAAGACCGGAGAAGCCGTCATAACGGGCGGTTTTAACCTGCCTGCCCAATATGTTATCCATACTGCCGGGCCGGTTTATAAAGATGGAAAACATGGTGAAGCGGAACTGCTCCGTTTGTGCTACATTAACTCGCTGATTCTTGCACAGCAAAACGGATGCAAGTCCATTGCGTTTCCTCTGATTTCAAGCGGAATATATGGTTATCCCAAGGCTGAAGCCCTGGCGATAGCTGTCTCAACCATCAGCAGCTTTTTAATGAACAGCGATATGACTGTCTTCCTTGTTGTATTCGACAAAGAGACGTTTGCGCTTTCTGAAAAGCTGCCTGAATAATAACATTAAAGCTGACGCCGCCGGAAATAATGCGGAGAATCACCCCATTCGCCCAGGACCAGTTCATACCCGGCAGCATTTATTTCATGCCGGAGCTGTTCAAAACTGGAATATTTCTTGGCCGCGTAGAGGGAATAATCTGAGCGGTTTTCTTCCGGGGTCATTACCGGCATAACCACATTGGCCCCTGCCTTTATCCCCATGGCCAGGCCGTCTGCACTTATGGTCTGTAAGGCAGTAGAACAAACCATGTTTATATAAGGCATCAGCAACCGCGCCAGGGCCATCATCTTTAAAGTGGTTTTATAAGGATTTGCGATAACTGTTTCCGGACCTGAAGCCAGCGGTGTGTCAGGGTGGGGGATATAAGGCCCGAGGCCCAGCATATCTATATCCCTCTCCACAAAAAACAGCAGATCAGCAGCCAACTGCTCGTAAGTCTGCCCCGGCAAGCCGACCATCACCCCGGTTCCGACCTGGTAGCCTATATCCTTTAGAGCCTGCAAACATTCCAACCGTTTTTGAAAGCTCTGTCCCGGGGGATGCAGCTGGTTAAATAGTTTGGGATCAGAGGTCTCAATACGCAGCAGGTAGCGGTGCGCACCGGCGTCAAAAAGCTGCTGGTACTGTTGATAGGCAAGCTCGCCGATGCTCAAGGTGATTCCCAGACCCTGCGAGCCATCATGGGCGGTTATATCCTTAATCCGTTTTATGACCTCGCTGACGAACTTAACCTCCCGGCTGCTCTTTAATTCCCCAGATTGCAAGGCCAGTGACTGGTACCCCTTTTCCCAGGCTTCCCGCGCCAGAGCAACTATTTCGTCAGCCGTAAGCCGGTAGCGGCCCAGCCTGGTATTGGAATGGCGCAAACCGCAATAATAACAGTCACATTGGCACAGGTTGCTGAATTCAATTAAACCGCGCGGGTAAACCTTATTCCCCAAAACCGTTGCCCGGCATTCTTCGGCTTTGTCCAGAAGAACTGCAAACAGATCTTCATCCTGACTGGCCAGAACATTGCTTAGAGCTTCACGTTCAGCCTGTAAAGGCGGCCATGAAAGGTTTCCGCCATTATCTGACAACGAAATGGTATTAACGGCTGCACTCACCGGGCCACCCCGCTTTCAAGGCCTGGATAATGGAATTCAGTTCAGTTTCGTTAACAGCTTCAGGATTATCAATATACAAACCCCAGTTTGGTCCTAATTCTACGCGCTGCTTGTTGAGGGATGATGCGTTGCCTTCACCGTAAACATGCGACCAGCGCTTGCCATACACCCGGGACCAGCGCAGCTGCAGCCCCGGGTACTTATCTATCAAAGCCTGGTGACATGATTTGATTACTGCTTCCATACCCAGACCCTGCTGTTCTCTGCAGATTGTTGCTATACTATCCATATCCTTCGCTCCCATTGACTGTTTTCATCATAAGCCAGTTATGATGCAGTGCTACATTATTTATTCTGTGTTAATCCGGCTGTTTTTTTACAAAAACAAATCCCGTTCCCCGGCTTCAATACGCTCCAGCATGATTTTACCGTTTGCTTAATGTTGTCATTGGGCAGGGCTTCAAACTCTTTATCTATCAAATAGGAAGCGGCCTGTCTGGTCTCTTCGCTGGCGTAATCCAGGAGGTATTCTTTAAAAGTGAGAATGGCGTTGGGCTGGCACAGGTTGTGAATCTTGCCCTTCTTGGCTATGCCCATAAAACAGCCCCCGGTGCGTCCGCAGCGGTAGTCAGCCGTGCAGAAGGAAGTGATATAGCCCATTCTAGCCATATCCCGAATGGCTTCATCCAGGCTGCGCTGGTCGCCCAATACAAACTGCTGGGTGTTGACTTCTACCTTATCTTTGCTATAGGCCCCTACGCCTATGTTTGAATCAGCATCGATCTGACTGCAGCCTACATTGATAACATCGTTGCGCACTTCCGCGCTTTCCCGGGCGGTTAAAATCATACCCGTATAAGGAACTGAAAGGCGGATTACGGTAACCAGTTTTTTAAAAGTGTCATTGTCTACCAGGTTGGGACTCTTTTCCGCAAAGGGGGTATTGACCGCCGGCTGCATACGCGGGAAAGAAATGGTATGCGGTCCCACCCCGCCAAATTTCTGTTCCAGGTCAATGGTATGGGCCAGAAGCCCCATAACCTCGAATTTCCAGTCAGCCAGGCCAAACAATGCGCCTATACCCACATCGTCCACTCCCGCTTCCATAGCCCGGTGCGAAGCGTAGAGCCGCCACCCCATATTGGCTTTCAGACCGCGGGGATGCATCTTCTTATAGGTGGCATGATGGTAGGTTTCCTGGAACACCTGGAAGGTGCCGATGCCTACATCGCGCAGGATTTTCAGATCCTCAATCGACATCGGAGCGGCATTGACATTGACGCGGCGGATTTCCCCGTTGCCAACCTTGGTGTTATAAGCTATACGCAGGGTGTCGGCTATATAATGAACATCGGAATCGGGATGCTCGCCGTAGACCATAATCAACCGTTTGTGACCTTTGGATACCAGGGCTTTGATTTCCTCTTCCAGTTCCGCAGGGCTTAAGCGATGGCGGACAGACTCTTTATTCTCCTTGCGGTAACCGCAGTAAACACAGCTGTTTACACAGTTATTGCTTACATAAAGCGGGGCAAAAAAGACGATGCGCCGCCCATAAACCTTATGCTTGATTTTAAGGCCGGTTGCATACATCTCCTGCCACAGGTCTTCATCCGTACAGTTCAAGAGGGTAGCGGTTTCATCAGGATTTAGACGCTCTAATTCCAGAGATTTGGCCATAATTTCACGCACCCGATTTTTATCAGGGTTGCGAGTTTGCAAGAGGGTCTCCTGAATAAAAGGCTCATCAATAAAGTCCTTGCCGTGGTTCAAATACCTTTCGATCTGCTCGGGTTTGATTACATTGTCAATCCATTGTTGTACCGCCAGATTTTCCATTAGAATCGTCCTCCTTAAATATAACTTTTAAAATAGTTTTATGTACCGGAATAAATAAGCCGCCTGCCCTGAATAGGAGCAAGCGGCTCATAAATACATTTATACCTGCTCCCCTTTAACTCAGTAAAACACCTCATTATCAGGGCCAATATTCAATTCGAATCGGCGGCTATATGTGTCTAATCATCTAATCGTCCTCTTACAACGATTTGGTCAAAGCGCTTTTTACGGTTACACTGCGGATTTTGCCCAGTTTCCCCGTTAATGCCCCCAGTTCATCGGTTGTTCCGTCAACGATAAGGGAAATGACCGACACTTCTTTTTCCCTGTAGGGGAGGCCCATCCGGCCGATTATCATATGGGCATATTCACTGAGTATCTGGTTTACCCTGGGGACGGCTTCCCGGTTCTCTATCACGATACCGATAACACCCAGTCTTTTTTCTTCCACTGCCAGCCTCCTTCCCAATAAAAACGCTTACTCCCTGGAGCAAGCATCATAATCGTACACTATGTCCTTGCCCCTTTAAATAAGGATGACCCGATTTGTCAGGGTAACGGTTTTAAAATCTGGACGGTCAGAGTTATCCTTCCGGCCAGTAGTTTAAATTATTATAAAACCATTTTGAGATAGTATGCAAGCGTTTTCCCGCCGGCTGCCTTGATATTACATTTGGTTTGAAGTACAATATTCATATCAAACGATAAAGGATGTATTTATGTCCGGGGTTGTTCAATAACTGACCTTAATTTTATAGTTATAAAACCGCAGCAGGCGTATCCTTTGGCGGCAGGCCTGGTTTGCTGTGGGCTGAGACTCGGAACGACACCGGATTATCCTTAAATAGTATGAATATATGGTAGGGCATATATTTTGTGCCTTGCCTTAAGCTTATTTTAGCTGGGAAACTACCGGAGAGGTTCTTTCCCGGCTTATTTATTTGTATAGGAAAGCATGCTTTCCGAATGGCTGTGGATAAGTCTGTCCGGAAGCGCGGGCAGGGTGTTAGATATCACCGTTGAACGGCAATGCCAACGCCTTATTGTTGCTGCGAAAACGGGGAAAGATTGCTTCGCTGCGCTCGCAATGACACAATAAAGGATTACAAACCGCGGATTTGTCATTGCGAGGAGCGTTAGCGATGCGGCAATCTAACTGATAACGCAGGTCGTCCGGAGGGCGTATTTGTTATATTTTAGGAGGGAGTAAGTTGAACCAGAATACTATGAATATACTCGAATTTGGAGCCGTCATTGATGAAATAAAAAAATATGCTATGAGCGAACAGGCCAGGCTGAAATTAGAGCAACTTAAGCCGGTTATTGATATGGATGTCATTAATGCTTGGATGCGCGAAACCACCCAGGCCTGTGCCATGCTGGACATTAACTCCAGTATTCCGCTGAGTTCCATGGAAGGAATGGATGAAATTATGATTAAGGCTGAAAAATCCATGGTCTTAACCCCGCAGGAACTCACTTCCTGCCAGAATTTCCTGGATTCTGTCAAACGACTGCGCAGCTATATGAGCAAGACGGAGAATTCTTTGCCCGAACTAGCGTCTTATGCCTGGTCCATGTTTGAACTGTCTGAATTAAGAGACGAGATAGCGAAAAGCATTATAAACGGACAGGTAGATGATCACGCCAGCCATGAATTGGCCCGGATAAGAAGGCAACTCTTAATTCAGGAGGAGCGCATCAAACAGAAATTAGGCGATATTCTGCGTTCCAGCACCTACGGCAGCATCTTGCAGGACCCGGTGATAAGCACACGAAACGGCAGATACGTAGTGCCGGTGAAGAGACAGTACCATAAATCTTTTCCTGGGCGGGTTTTGGACACATCCTCCACCGGTTCCACGGTTTTTATGGAACCGAACAGTATCGCCGGGCTGCAGGATGAGATAAACATCCTGCAGATGGAAGAAGCCAATGAGGTTTACCGGATATTAAGTTATCTCAGTACCAGGTTGGGGGAGTACAGCCGGGAAATCTTAATTAACATGCAGGCCATGGCCCACTATGATTTTGTGTTCGCCAAAGCCAAATACAGCCGCAGCCGGGACATGAAACCAGTGCGTTTAAATAATGAAGGCAGGATTATAATCAAACAAGCCCGGCACCCGCTGCTGGGAAGCAGCGCAGTGCCGCTTGATTTTCAGATCGGAGCCGACTACCGCGCCTTAATAATTACCGGTCCCAACACCGGCGGCAAAACCGTGGCCTTGAAAACCATAGCTTTATTGACTTTGATGGTACAGTGCGGCCTGCATGTTCCCGTTGAGACAGACAGTGAGTTCGCAGTTTTCAACGACATATTGGCCGACATCGGCGATGGCCAGAGCATAGAACAATCCTTGAGCACTTTTTCCGCTCACCTCAAAAATATACTGAGCATCATCGAACTTGCCGGGCCGCACACCCTGGTGGTAATGGATGAAATGGGAGCGGGGACCGACCCGGCGGAAGGCAAGGGCTTTGCCATAGCGGTCCTGGAAGAGGTTTTCTCCAAAGGCGCGACTATAGCGGCTACGACTCACTTTGGAGAAATCAAGGAGTTTGCCGCTCACACACCCGGTTTTGAAAATGGTCGATGGCTTTTGATGTGGAGAGCCTGAGACCTCTGTACAGATTGCAGATTGGGACAGCGGGTGAAAGCAATGCCTTTCTTATTGCCCTGCGCCTGGGTATGGACCGGCACATTATCGAACGAGCCCATCAAATAAGCTATGGCCAGCATAAGAATTATGACCTGGAATCTGCGCAGTCTGTATTTTCATTACGGGATGAGGAAGAAATAAAAGTTCACCAAGAAGAACAGCAGCAGAGCCAGCAGAACCAGCAGGTTAAGGCCCGTTATGAACGCCGCAAAAAATACGTACCCAAAGATCTTAAAGTAGGCGACTGCGTTTATATTAGCACCATGCAGCGGACCGGAATCGTCTGTGAAGAAGAAAACGGGCGCGGCGATGTGGTGGTCCTGGTTATGGATAAGAAATATGTCGTCAACAGCAAACGCCTCACGTTAAAGGTTGACCGCGAGGACCTGTACCCGGAAAACTACGATATGGATATTGTCCTGGAAAGCAAGGACACCCGCAAAAAGCGCAAGATAATGAGCAAAAGGCATGTGGAGGGTCTGCGGGTAGAAAAACCGAAAGAGGATATAGAAAGAGGCGACTAGCAAACAGGGGAAAATGAAAAACAGAAAACAATAAGCCTGCCGTTTCACCGTATAAGCGGTAGCAAGCGTGAGGTCGCTCCGTGTTGCCCTGTTTATGCTGCACAGAATTTATAGATAATTATTCAATCACACTAAAGCGTGTTCAGAACCACAGACCCCTTACTCATACAGGGATTATTTCAATAAGTCGGAATAATCCCTCGTACCGTGCAGCACCCGGTATACAATAATTTCTTCGTCAATAACCTTATAAAAAACGATGTAGCTATCCACAATAAGCATGCGGAATTCACGTTTGGCCAGTTCGCTATCCGGTACGGTTTTCCCTAGAAACGGAAGTTCTGCCAAAGTATCAATTTTGTCAATAATCTTGTTGGTCATGCTCAGGGCTGCCTGAGGATTATCGCTTGCGATGTAAAAATAGATTTCACCCAAATCCTCACGAGCAATTTGCAATACCCTTATTTTATACTTGCTCATGGTGCAAATCCTTGACGAATTTTCTGAGATCATCAGTAGTACAGGTTGGTGCGCCGCTTAACCGTTGCTGTTCAGCATCCAGCAATTTAGCTCTCAGGTTTAGCATGGCCTCTTTCCTTTCGAAAGCGGCAATACTCATCACGACCAACTCGCCCTCGCCATTTTTGGTTAAATAAACGGGCTCAGACCTTTCTTTGCATATTTTGGTTATCTCGCCCAGTTCGGTCCTTAATGCGGATGTGGGTTTAATTATCATTGTTATCACTCCTGTGCAAAATTATGATTTAAATATGATCTTATTGTATATTATTTTTAGCACAGATATTTTAAATACACAACTTAAATATATCTATCTTAATATATGGTTGTTCATCATCATAAATGGTTATAGTTTAACCTGCTTCTTGCCTGGGTAATTAAAATAAAATAATATCATCTTATACATACTAATCATAAAAACTGCCAGTGAGGAGTTTTTCGATGGCTTTATCAAAGGTTCAGAATACAAATTCGGGTCTTAATCTGGTGCCGGCTGAATATGCAATCCAACCTTACCCGCAAGGCATGAATTACCTGATTGCCGGGGAGATAAAAACCTATCCGGGCAATGGCATCGAGGTTGTATCACCAATCATCCTTAGAGAAGGTGAAAAAGCCTGGGGCGTTACCATTGGCAGGTATCCAGAGCTGGGGAAAGATGAGGCTTTGCAGGCATTGGCGGCTGCCGAAAGAGCCTATGGCAACGGCATGGGCGAGTGGCCGCAGATGAGGGTTGAAGAAAGAATCGAAGCCCTAAAATCCTTTGCCTGGCGCATGCGGGCCATGGAAAGAAAATACGCCTTGCTGGAAATGTGGGAAATCGCCAAACCCTTCAGATTGTGTCTGGATGAATTCAAGCGCACCCTTAAATACCTGCAGGACAGCATAGAAAGACTAAGGGAGCTGGACCAGGAGAGCAGCGCCGTTTCCCGCGCGGAAAACTTCATATACCAGGTGAGAAGATGCCCATTGGGCATATGTTTGTGCATGGGGCCGTTTAATTATCCGCTCAATGAAACCTTCGCCATGCTAATTCCCGCCTTGCTGATGGGTAACACTGTTATATTAAAACCGCCCCGCTACGGAGCGCTCTGTTTGATACCTTTTCTGGAGGCCTTCTCAGAATCATTTCCTCCCGGAGTGGTAAATGTAATAAATGGCGATGGCGAAACTATCATAGGTCCTATTATGGACAGCGGGAAAGTAACCATCCTGGGTTTTACCGGCAGCAGCCGGGTAGCCAGGATTTTAACGGATAGCTATGAGGGCAGCCACCGCCTGCGCACGATCCTGGGGCTGGAAGCCAAGAATCCGGCCTTTATATTTCCGGATGCCGACCTGGAACTGGCGGCCCGGGAGTGTGCGGACGGGGCTTTGGAATTTAACGGCCAGAGATGTACGGCCTTAAAGCATATATGGGTGCATGAATCTCTCGCGGACAGGTTCCTTGATTTATTCACAGGTGAAATTGATAAGCTGAAATGCGGCATGCCCTGGGAAGATGGGGTAAGGATTACTCCCTTGCCCGAAACCGATAAATGCAAATGGCTTTCAGAACTGGCAGAGGATGCCCTGCAGAAAGGAGCCAAAGTCGTTAATCCCGGCGGGGGCCGGGTACAGGATAACCTATTCCACCCCGCGGTTCTCTACCCGGTAAACAAAGAAATGAAAATCCACCAGGTTGAACAATTTGGTCCTTTAATACCGGTAAGCCCGTTTAAAGGCATGGAAGAAGTGGTTGATTACCTGGTGAGTTCCGATTACGGGCAGCAGGCGAGTGTTTTCACTTCTTCGCCGGATTATGCCGCGCCTTTAATAGATATATTAGTTAATCATGTATCGCGAATTAATCTGAATGCCCAGTGCAGACGCAGTCCTGACGAGCTGCCGTTCACCGGGCGCAAGAATTCTGCGGAAGGAACCCTTTCCGTAACTGATGCCCTGCGGTCTTTTTCCATCCGCTCGCTGGTGGTCGTAAACGACCAGGGCAAAGAGGTCTTTTTCCGCACCCTGGAAAGCGGACGCTCCAAATTTCTAAGGATATAAATAAAAAAATAGCCGGAGATTAGTACTGGCTATTACATATTTTCAACTGTGAGGCAAACCAAGATTTTGAAGATTACTACCATATCTTAACATCAAATATTCCTGCTGAATTCTCTATCCAATATACGGGCTTCGATATTTCAAGCGGCAGCCCTATCCTCCTGGGCATGAATTTAACAAATTAATTGAACAAAGTTTAATATTTCCTGCTTGTTATTTATCCATCTCTGGCATATCATTGCATTACGTAAGCAAAATAACTATGGCAGAGGAGGTATACTATGGCAGTAATTCCTATGAAGGAAGGGGTTTACTGGGTAGGGGTGCGCGACCCTGAACTGCGCATATTCGACCTGGTAATGACTGCGGAGCATGGAACCAGTTATAATGCGTACCTCGTAAAAGGCAGCCAAAAAACCACCTTGATTGAAGTATGTGAAGACAAGTTTTTTAATGAGTATATTGAAAATGTGAAAAGCCTGGTCAATCTGTCCGAGATCGATTATCTGATCATGAATCATACTGAACCTGATCATTCAGAAGCTGTAGGCAAACTCCTGGAAATGGCCCCGGATATAACGATTTTAGCCAGTCCTACCGCCCTGGGATTTCTGCGTGAAATCACTAACAGGAAGTTTAATGCACAGGAACTTAAGGACGGCGATGAATTGGATCTGGGCGGGAAAACGCTGAGATTCATTAACGCACCGTTTTTGCACTGGCCTGACACTATCTATACATATCTGCAGGAAGATAAGATATTATTCTCCTGTGATTCATTTGGCAGCCACTATCCTGATGAAAGGCTTTTTAACGACCTGATGGAAAGCAATTTTACAGGGCATTACAAAGAATATTTTGATGCAATCATCGGCCCTTTTAAGCCTTATGTCCTGGAGGCTCTTGATAAAATAAAGGATCTGCCGCTGGATATGGTGGCTCCCGGTCACGGCCCGGTTCTTCGCCAGGACATTGATCGTTATTTGGATTTGTACCGGCAATGGTCAGCACGTTCGGCGCCTGCGGCGGATAAACCTAAGATTGTCCTGGCCTATTTAAGCATTTATGGTTTTACTAAGAAATTGGCTGATGCTATGGTTGACGGTATCCTGAGCATTGGCGATTTTGATGTCAGGACTTATAAACTGATTGAGGACAAGCTGGATGATCCCGATTTGCTGGATAGGGTTGCGCAAGACCTGATAGACGCCAGCGGTTTTCTGGTAGGTTCAAATACGGTTAATGGAGACGCTCTTTCCCCCATATGGCAACTGTTGAACCGTCTTTCCCCGATTACCCATGGTGACAAGGTAGCGCTTGCTTTTGGTTCCTATGGATGGAGCGGTGAAGCGGTACCGGGTATAGAAAACCGCCTGCGGGCTTTGCGTATGCAGGTTATGCCCGGATACCGGGTTAATTTCAAACCCTCAGAACGTAATCTGGAAGATGCTTTTAACCTGGGAATGGATTTTGCCCGCGCTATATTGGAAAAGAAAGCCGATAAATCACAAACCCGCTGGCGCTGTCTGATTTGCGGGCATATACATATAGGGTCTGAGCCGCCTGCCGTTTGTCCGGCTTGCGGTGTCGGCAGGGAGAACTTTGTACGGGAGTCCATGGAAGATGAATTCATAAACGATACTAATGATAGTTTTGTGATTATCGGAGGGGGAATTGCTGCACTATCAGCGGCTCAGGCCATCCGCAAGCGCAACCGTAGCGGCAGTATCATCATGCTGACCGAAGAAGCGTATCGCCCCTATTACCGTCCCGCCTTATCCGATTTTTTAAGTGAGGATCTGCCGGACCAGCGGCTCTACGTTTTTAACGAATCCTGGTATGCGGAAAACAAGATAGAACTTAAAACCAATGCCAAAGCAGTTAAGATAGATAAAGATGCTAAACTGGTTCAAACCGAGCAGGGTGAGTTGATACCCTACAGCAAACTGATCGTGGCTGCAGGAGCCCGCAGCAACATTCCGCCCTTCAAGGGCGCGGAAAACCTGGGAGTATTCAGCCTGCGCAGCCTGGAGGATGCGCTGCAATTGAAAGAAGCTATCAAACAGGCGAAAAATGCGGTAGTTATCGGCGGCGGGGTTTTAGGCTTAGAAGCTGTATGGGAAATGGTATCTTGCGGGGTAAACGCAGCGGTGGTTGAACATAATAACCGCATCATGCCCCGCCAACTGGATGAAGCAGCTTCGTTGCGTTTGCAGCGGCTCATGGAAGATAAAGGAGTCAAGCTCTGCCTGGGCGTTGATACCGAGGAGATTATAGGAAATGGAAAGGTGGAGGGAGTAAAACTCAGCAGTGGAGAAGTACTGCCTGCTGACTTGGTTCTTCTCTCTACCGGGGTTAAGCCCAATATTGAACTGGCTAAGGAAGCGGGTCTGGAAGTTGCTCAGGGCGTGGTGGTTGACAGCAGTATGCGCACCAACATCCCTAATATTTTTGCTGCAGGCGATGGCGCACAGTTTGGTGAACGCCTTATCGGGTTATGGCCGGTTTCACTGGAGATGGGGCGCACGGCGGGGGCAGCCGCCGCAGGTGACTGGGCGGAATATAAGCCTCCGGTCTTGTCTACGATGTTAGTGGCCTTCGACATGGAGATATTCTCCATAGGAGATGTCAACCTGCCTTTGGATCAGTGCCGGGTAGTAGAGGTGAATGACCCCGTAGAGAAATATTTCAAACGCAGCTACATTAAGGACGGTGTTTTGACAGGGGAAATAATTATAGCTCCTAAAGTCGATGCCAGCGAATCTATGCGTAATTTGGGCCGCGATAAAAGCGGTAAAAAGCATTATAAACGCTGGAAATGCCGGGTGTGCGGATATATTCACGAAGGGCCCGAACCTCCCGACGAATGCCCGGTGTGCGGTGCTCCCAAAGACATGTTCGACCCGGTTGATTAACTTGCGGCTCGTAATGACACAATAGGGATTACCTTTATTCTGGGGCGGTTTATATTGTGCTTTTTGCAATATATACAGCCCCTTCTGTTTGATGATAATAGTCGAAATAGTGAGAAAAATTGTGTTAATATATAATAAAAATCAATTTGGGGTGAGTGAGGCGGATGAAGGCACATGAAGTTATGAATCCTATGCCTTTGCTCTTCCGCAGCGACCAGACTATCGGTCAGGCGGCTCGGATTCTGTTAGACCAGAGAGTAAACGCAGCCCTTTTGCTTGATGACTCCGGTCATATTTTGGGTATTGTAAACAAAGATCTGCTGATGGTGGCTTTAGCGGAGGGGCTTTCCGCCCAAACCAAACTTGGCGAGCTGCTTTATCCCCCGCTGCAGATGATGGATTACAACCAAGATATTCCGTATTCAGAAGATAACCAAAACACTATATCGGTAGTCGTTAAAGACGGTGCTATCGCCGGATTAATAGACCGGGGTGAAATTAACGCGCGTTATGCCATGCGGGAAAGACATAGAACGGCTGAAACCTTTGCTATTATCGATGCGGTTTCCACACCTGTAATCGCCATTGACAAAGATGGAATAATTAATCTGTTTAATAAATGGGCCAGCCGTTTTCTAAAGATAAATGCCGGGGAAGCGTTAGGGCAAAAAATAGACGAGGTGATAAATAATCACGAAATAGTAGAAATTCTATACAGCCCGGAACTAATAACCGCCAGTAAAATAATGTTGGGCGAATCTACCTTTGTGCCGTTTTGTAAGAACGTTGTTAAAGACCAGGAAATCGTAGGTCGTGTTCTGGTTTTACGTGACGTATCTGAGTTAGAACAAGTTCTGCGGGAATCAGAATATATCAGCCAGCTCAACCGGGAGTTGGAAGCTATTATTGAGTCCTCTTTTGACGGCCTTTATGTTACTGACGGCTTTGCCAATACCCTGAGACTTAATAAGGGCTTTGAACGAATAATGGGTATTTATAAAGAACAATGTGTAGGACGAAATATGGCGGAACTGGTTGAGGACGGTGTTTTTTCCCGTTCCGGTACACTGCTGGCATTGGAAAAGAAAGAGAGGGTTACCATCAGTCTGGTCGCCAGCACCGGAAAGGAAGCCCTGGTTACAAGCACACCTATATTTGATGAAGAAGGCAATGTCATCCTAGTAGTTACCAATGTGCGTGATATAACGGAGTTAAATGAACTGCAGCGCAAATTAGATCAGATGGAAGGGTTGCGCGAACGGGAAATGGAGGCGGTTATAGAATCCTCTTTTGACGGTCTTTATGTAACCGATGGCGAAGCCAACACCCTCAGATTAAATAAAGGGTTTGAACGTATTATGGGTGTTAATGCCGCCGAGTGCGTGGGGAAGAATATGGAGGAATTAGTAGCTAACGGTATATTTTCTCGTTCCGGCACGCTGCTGGCTTTGCAGAAGCGTGAACCGGTAACCATAACCCTGGTTTCAAAAACGGGTAAAGAAGCCCTGGTTACCAGCAACCCTATTTTTGATGAAGAGGGTAATATTATAATGGTGGTTACCAATGTGCGTGATATTACGGAATTAAATGATTTGCAGCGCCGCCTGGAGCATATGGAAAGCCTGCGCCAGTTTTATGAAACGGAATTACAGCAGTTAAAACTGGCCACTTCACATAATATGGTGGTTAATTCTGACAAAATGAAAGAGGTCGTAAACCTGGCTTTAAGAATAGCTAATGTTGATTCAACCGTCCTTATACAGGGGGAATCAGGTGTAGGCAAAGAACTCATAGCCGGTCTTATACATTCCAGCAGCAACAGGAAAAACGGACCCTTTATTAAGGTAAACTGTGGCGCCATCCCTGAAAACCTTCTGGAAAGCGAACTATTTGGTTATGAAGCCGGGGCTTTTACCGGAGCGCATAAAGATGGCAAGATGGGATTTTTCGAGCTGGCTGAAGGCGGGGTTTTATTCCTGGATGAAATCGGAGAGCTGCCGCTCAACTTACAGGTTAAATTGTTAAGGGCCTTGCAGGATAGGGAAATCGTACGGGTAGGCGGAGTGACCCCTATTAAAGTAGATATACGTATATTGGCCGGAACCAATCGCAACCTGGCGGAAATGATTGACAATAAACAATTTAGATTGGATCTTTTTTATCGTTTGAATGTAATACCTATTAATGTGCCTCCTTTACGGGAACGTTTGGAGGATATCCCGATGTTGGCAAACTATTTTTTGAATTTTTATAATAATAAATATGCTTTGGATAAAAGAATAGATAATAGTGTAATGGAAAAACTATTAGATTACTCCTGGCCCGGTAATGTCAGGGAACTGGAAAACCTCATAGAAAGATTGGTTATAACAAGTGTTAACAATATAATTAGTTTGCGAGATCTGCAACCTACTTAAGTAATGTAGATTTTTCAGCTTACCCTGGCGAACTGGTTCCTTTGAAGCAGGCGGTGGAAACTACCGAACGAGAATTATTAGAAAATGCCTTTAACCGTTATCACTCTACGTACCAGGTTGCAAGGGTATTAGAAGTAAACCAATCCACCATAGTTCGTAAGGCGGCTAAATACGGGCTTAAATTCCAATAATAAAAAAACAGCCGGGTTGTTAACCCGGCTGTTTTTTATTAGTTTACATAAAGCATTCTTCAGGCATATCGACCGCACTGGTGTCGGCAAGCTTCATGGCCTTCAGAATTCCAAATATATTGGGAACCACATTCATGACAAAGAACTTGGCGGTAGCAATTTTGCTCTTATAGAAATTGGCGTCATAATGATCTTCGCCCAGTTCAGCTAACTTCTTGGCAGCTAGGACGCCCTGCGACAGGATAAGCTTGCCGCCCAGGGTCATAGCGCCCGCATACATTGTGCGAGTGGCAAATAATTGAACCAGCTTTTGCTGATCGCCTCTCCAGCCATTGGTCATATCGACTATTTCTTTGAAAGCCGCAAAGGCTTCAGCCATCAAATCGAATTGAGCCGCGAATTCCGGAGTCTTCTCGTTAGCGATGAAATCGCCGATTTGAGCCATCCATTTGGCGAAAGGTTCACCCTTCTTCATAGTGAACTTGCGGCCGGTGAAGTCCTGTGATTGGATAAAGTTGGTGCCTTCCCACAAGGAGTAGATCTTGCAGTCGCGGGCCAGGGATGCGGGGGCGTATTCTTCCATGAAACCGTACCCTCCGTGCACCTGAATAGCTTCAGCTGTCATCTGCCATGCCATATCGGATATAAAAGCTTTACATAACGGATTCTGGATCATGAAGAAGTCTTCGGCTTCTTCTCTTTCTTCTTCCGTGGAAGCTTCTTTGGACATATCGATATAGTAATAGGAGGTGTAGATCATCGCCCGGCAGGCTTCCATCATAGACTTTTGCAGCATCAGCATGCGGCGGACGTCTTCATGTTCGATGATCCTAACGCTCGGTCCCTTGGGATTGGAAGAGTGCGGGCTCTGTACGCGCGCTTTGGCATAATCCAGAGCCGCATAGTAAGCTGCCCCGATACAACCCAGGGAGAAGATACCGGTGTTAATGCGTTCTTCGTTCATCATTTGGAACATCTGAGCCATACCTTTGCCGCGGCCGTCTACCGGACCTTCGCCGATCATCCAGCCATAGCAGTCGTTATTTTCGCCAAATGCCAGGGTGCAGGTGGCGGAACCGTGAATGCCCAGCTTGTGTTCGATACCTACGGTAGTGACATCATTCCATTTGGTAATATTGCCGTCATCATCAACCCAGAATTTGGGAACCATTAAGCAGTTAATGCCGGCGGTGCCGGGTTTGCCGTCCGGAGTTTTGGCTAATACCAGGTGAATGATGTTAGAAACGCAGTCACTGTCACCAGTGGTGATAAAGCATTTCTGGCCTTTAACTTTGTAGAGGCCGGGGGTATCGGTGGGGAAGCACTTGGTGGAAACCGCTCCGACTTCGGAGCCTGCGCCGGGTTCGGTCAGGCACATGGAACCGCCCCATTCACCAGAGTACATCTTGGGCAGGTATAGATCCTTGAACTTCTGTGCAGCGTTGTACTGGATAACAGTAGTAGCGCCCTGAGTCAGGCACCACAACATAACCATAGCCGGAGATGCCCCGGACTGCATTTCTAAAATAGGAGCATACCAGGCCAAAGGCATACGGCCTTCAACTTCACGATCGCCGAACTGCGGGCCAAGACCAGCTTCGCAAACCGTATTATAAACAGTCTTGAAAACATCAGGGCTGACTACGGCATGCTCGTTGCCGCCGACATGCTTGAAACCAATTTCATCGGCTTCTTTATTGGCCGGGCAGATTACATCTCGGCAAATCTTATAGTTTACATCCAGAAAACCGTCCAGATCATCAATTCCATAATAATCCTTGTAACCATCGCAGGACAAAAGTTTTTCCATGTCCAGCCATTCTTTCATCTGGAATTTGATGTCTCTCATCTGATAGAGATAATTATTATGCGGCAATACTATTCCCTCCATTTCTTAATCTGTTAATCAATGATAATACGACATAGTGTCAAGAAAATCCTCTATTGACACCAAACACAACAATTAGGACTAATTTTACAAAGCTATCTTCTGTGCATCCTGTTTATTGGTTCTTCTCCAGATTTTCATAGCTTCAGCCTGTTTAACCAATTCATCTCTGAATTGAGGATCAGCAATATCGATCAATCCTTCGGCCCTTTCCCAGGTGCTCTTGCCTTTCAGACAGACCTTGCCGTATTCAGTTACAATATAATGAGCTGTGGTGCGGGAGTCAGTTACAATACTGCCATTTTTTAAAGTGGGCACAATTCTGGATGCTGGCTGGCCGCCTTTGTTATAGGTTGAGGATAAACAAATAAAGCTCTTGCCGCCTTTGGAAAGATAAGCGCCCATAACAAAATCTAACTGACCACCGGTACCGCTGATATGCTTAATACCCGATGATTCCGCGCAAACCTGCCCAAAAAGGTCAACTTCAACCGCATTATTAATAGACATAAAATTGTCAATACGGCCTACTGTATAGGGATCATTGGTATAATCAACCGGATAACTAGCTACAGCGGGATTATCATTTATAAAGTCATATAACTTGTTAGTGCCTGCGCCTAACGCGAAGGATTGACGGAAACGATCTATCGATTTTCTCGCGCCGGTTATTTTTCCAGCGTTATATATATCAACAAACGCGTCTACATACATCTCGGTATGCACACCCAGATCCTTCAGATCTGATTCTGCGATCATCATACCTACTGCATTGGGCATCCCGCCGATTCCCAGCTGCAAACATGCTCCATTAGGAATTTCTTCCACAATTAATTGCGCCACCTTTGAATCAACCTCGGTGGGAGGCGCTGATCCAAGCTGAGGCAGATCAGCATTGGAACCTTCAACAATAAAATCAACCTGTGATATATGAATGGAATCTTCATAACCTCCCAGGCATCTTGGCATTTTTTCATTTACTTCTACTACTACATAATCGGATTTTTCACATACTGCGGTTTGATGCGAGGCCTGGGGACCATAGTTAAAATAACCATGTTTATCCATGGGGGCAACCTGGAAATACGCTACCGAAATACGGTCAACGTTTTCACGATAATACCTGGGGACTTCTGAATACCGGATAGGAGAGTAAAATCCACATCCCATATCGAGAATTTTACGGTCAACACCAGTACAATGCCATGAATTCCAGGTAAAATGTGCGCCGGGATTTTCGATCTTAAAAATTTCCGGCATCCATAGAGTTACACCGCCTCTAACCTTTACATCCACTAATTCTTCAGCTCTGGCAGCCAGAGCCTTATCTACGTCACGAGCATGTCCCACACACCAACCATAGTCAATCCAGTCACCTGATTTTACCAGCTTTGCTGCTTCTTCAGCACTTATAAGCTTGTTTTTGTATTCTTCCATAAATGTGCTGGCCATGATTACTAACCCTCCTTCTCCATTCAAACCCTACAACTTATTAATAAACCCTGTGCGAAATCCAAATAGGAACTTCGCACAGGCATGTTGATTTTTAGAACTTTTATAGAATCATGCGCCGCAATTACATTTCAACTATCAAGGCAGTACCCATGCCGCCGCCGATACACAGGGTGGCCAAACCGTATTTTGAACCTCTTCTCTTCATTTCAAAGAGCAGGGTGCAGAGGATACGACCGCCGGAAGCGCCAATAGGATGTCCGATAGCAATAGCGCCGCCATTTACATTTACCTTATCCATTTTATCGGCCCAGCCCATGTCACGAGCCACAGCAATAGATTGTGCCGCAAAGGCTCATTGGCTTCAATCAAATCCAAATCGTCTACGGTTAAACCGGCTTTCTGCAGAGCCTTCTTGCTGGCGGGTACAGGTCCGATACCCATAATCTTAGGATCTACGCCGCCGGAAGCATAGCTGACGATTTTAGCCAGGGGCTTGATACCCAGTTCATCAGCTTTTTCCTTGCTCATAACAATGAAACCTGCAGCGCCGTCGTTAATACCGGAAGCATTACCGGCGGTTACACTGCCGTCTTTCTTAAAGGCTGGTTTCAGTCCGGCTAATTTATCCGCCGTTGTAGCTTTGGGGAATTCATCGGTATCAAATACGATGTCACCTTTTTTGCCGGGAATAACTACAGGAACGATTTCCTCTTTGAATTTACCTTCTGCGATAGCCTTGAGAGCCAACTCCTGACTTCTAAGACCAAAAGCATCCTGTTCTTCTCTGGTTATGCCCCACTGTTCGTTGATATTTTCAGCGGTAATACCCATATGGTAATTATTGAAAGCTTCCCAGAGTCCGTCTTTAATCATGCAGTCAATCAGGGTGCCGGGACCCATACGATAACCGTAGCGGGCCTTATCCAGAGCATAAGGAGCCATGCTCATGCTTTCCATACCACCAGCCAGGATTATATCAGCATCTCCGGCTTTAATAACCTGAGCGGCCAGGCTGACAGCCTTCAAACCGGAACCGCAAACTTTATTAATGGTGAAAGCGGTAACTTCCTGGGGAATGCCGGCCTTTATCATAGCTTGACGAGCTACGTTCTGTCCTTGAGCGGCTTGCAGTACGCAGCCAAAAATAACTTCATCTAACTGATTGGCATTAATCCCAGCCCGTTTTACAGCTTCAGCCATGACGACGCTGCCCAATTGAACTGCCGGGGTATCTTTCAGGGTGCCGCCAAAATTTCCAACCGGTGTACGGCAAGCGGATACGATTACAACTTCTCTTGACATTAATTACATCCTCCTATATATTAAATTTTTCAATTTTTAATACTTAAAGAAGCCTTCGCCGGTCTTGCGGCCTAGTTTATTAGCGCGGACCATCTTAACCAGCAGCGGGCAGGGACGATATTTGGGATCGCCAAATTCTTTGTAAAGGGTTTCCATGATTTTCAGGCAGATATCCAGTCCGATCATGTCCGCTAATGCCAGAGGTCCCATCGGATGTCCGGCGCCGAACTTCATGGAAGTATCAATATCAGCCGCATTAGCTACGCCTTCCATTAAGCAGTACATACCTTCATTCAGCATAGGAATTAAAAGTCGATTTACAACAAAGCCAGGAGCTTCATTGATTTCAACCGGTGACTTGCCCATTTTTTCAGACATAGCTTTAATAGTGTCATAGGTTTCCTGGCTGGTATTAGCGCCGCGGATAACCTCGACCAGTTTCATTGCCGGAACCGGATTGAAGAAATGCATGCCGATAACCTTGTCAGATCTGTTGGTGGCGGCAGCGATTTCGGTAACGCTTAATGCTGAGGTATTGGTGGCCAGAATACATTCGGGTTTGCAAATAGCGTCCAGTTCCTTGAAGATAGATTTTTTGATGTCCATAACTTCAAGGGCAGCTTCGATAACCAAATCACAGTCTGCGGCGGCAGCCATATCAACCGTACCGGAAATTCTGCCCATTACAGCCGCTTTATCTTCTGCGCTCATTTTGCCTTTTTCAACATTTTTGCCTAAAAGCTTGTCGATACCGGCAATACCTTTATCTACAAATTCCTGTTTAATATCACGTACGATTACTTCAAATCCAGCCTGGGCAGCGGTTTGCACGATACCGGCTCCCATAGTACCTGCACCAAGTACCATTATCTTCATGCTTATAATTACCTCCTCAATATTTAGTATTTATTTTCCTGTAAAGGTAGCTTTGCGTTTTTCAATAAAAGCCTGCATCCCCTCCTTTTGATCTAAAGTTGAGAAACATAAGCCGAATAGATCGGCTTCTATAGTCATCGCCCGGTCAATATCAGTCTGGCATCCCTCATTAGCAGCGGCTTTGCTTAAACGAACCGCAATTTGCCCATTTTTGATAATCTTGCCGGCGATTTTTTTCACAGTATCCATAAGTTCCTCGGGGGCAACAACCTTGTTAACCAACCCGATCCGTAAAGCTTCATTAGCATCTATAACTTCAGCGGTAAACAGGAGCTGCTTGGCCATTCCCGGCCCTACGATACGGGGTAAGCGCTGGGTGCCGCCAAAACCAGGAGTAATCCCCAGGCCAACTTCAGGCTGTCCAAATTTAGCACTGGCGGAAGCAATACGAAAATCGCAGCACATGGCCAGTTCACATCCTCCTCCAAGGGCGAAACCGTTCACGGCTGCGATTACGGGTTTTTCCATAGCTTCAATTAAACGAAATACTTCCTGTCCCAGAGCCCCAAAAGCCCGGCCTTCCACTCCCGACAGGGGCTGCATAAAGGCGATATCAGCGCCTGCCACAAAAGCTTTGTCTCCTGCACCGGTTATTATTAGAACATCAATACCCGGGTCATCTTTTATCTCATTGACAGCGGCCTTGAGTTCGATTAAAGTATCTTGATTCAATGCATTCAAAGCTTTAGGGCGATTAATACTCAAAACAGCAATACGATCCTCTTTTTCCAAAAGCAGGTTCTGGTAAATCATATAAACCTCCCTCCATTCATTTAATAAAACTAGTTTGTTCAATTAAAAAGCTGATATCCTTGTTAATTGGTCCCCCTTTCTTAAAAAATTTGGAAAAAACACAGATTCCCCGGAACTGAGCTGCATTATTGCTGCGTGCCGGGTAAAATCTGGTGCGTGTTCAGGCAAAAATTATGAAATTATCTATTTTGAACCGAAATCATTGCTAATAATTTGCTAATAAAAAGAAGGGGAGGCTGCTATTCATGAGATGGAGTGCCGGGTTACAATGAAGTTGTGAGTGTCACTTTCACCAGAATGAATAGCAGCAAATATATAATTAAAACATTTAAGGGGGTTACATGATGATGTATTATGTTGAACAGAAGTTGCAAATTATATGCCAGCAAAATGATTATTTTTATTTCATCTAAGCCCTTAATTTGGCCGTAAATGAAGCTGAATATAACTAATATTGGAAAACAAACACGTCAAAAATGCGAAAAAGCATTACATATAATGCAATAGAGCATTAGACGGAGTGTATGCGCCAGAGTCCAACAAATTGTCAAACAATTCTTAATAAAAAAGGATTGAGTTATTAACTGATGCGAAAACGCATTAAGGGGTTATTGGATATGTAGTATAGGATTAAAAAATGCTAAATAATGACGAAAAAAATCTTGAAATATATATTAGTTATGCGTCATTTGAATTGGAGTCAAGTTTTTGGCCAATGATGACGATGAAATATGAAGAAAGCCTATTAAATAATTTATAAGGTGGAATATAAATCTGATATGAGTTTTACACGCGGAATTAAAGAAAGCATAAGCAACAACAATTACCTGTGGATGGCATTGTGGTTATTGGTGCTCATAAACTTCTACTGTTTTTTATTATTAAGCCAGGGTTTTTCAATCTGGTCTTTGCTTGTGTTTTTAATTACAGGTTCTATTGGGATATTAATAATTAAAAGGATATCATCCATCAGCACAAATCGTGAGGAAGTTAATATTGAGCAAAATCCTAGAGTCGATGAATTGATGACAGAAATTAAACCAATTTGCGATGATGTTTTTACAGATGAAATTAATGAACTCACCAGCCCTATATTGAATACGGTTAAGACAGATTTTATTACCAGCATCGCCTGGTTAAGGGAAGATTGTGATGAATTCATAAATCAAGTGGAGGGTGTAATCGGCCGTTTCCGTTATATTATTAACGCCGGGGATTCGCTGAGTGAAGGCAAGAGCAAACTTATCCAGGAAGTAATAACGAAGCAGGAAATGTTAAACATTATCCTTGAGGATATGCGCAAAGACAAAAATTCTGATTTATTGGACTTGGACGACTTTCTGCAAAGTCAGCTGTCAGCTCTGCAGAATGAAATGGCCAGGGAAAAAGATGTTTTCTACGATTATATTAAGCGTCTTTTAATGCGCTTGCTCGAAAACCAGGAAAATATTGATGTTGATGAATATTTCGATGTTGATAAGATCAGCCAGCAATTTAGAGTCATGTTAGGCAAAGCGGTTGAATCACGTCTGGCGGGTTTTCAAGACGGGATAATCCGTGAACTCGAAAATCTATCGGCTGATGTTGTGGGCAAAATGCAGAGGAACACTATGCGTTTACATAGCGTATTCAAGGATCTGGAAGAGCTTTTAGGCAAAATGAAACAGGAGAACTGGGATGGAACCAGCTTATCAATCAGACAGCTCAACGAAATGTATAATACTGGAATACAGTTAACGGAAAGGTCTGAGGAGATTATGCTCACTCTGGCCTGGCAGGATATCCTGGTGGAAAAACGCTGGCTGGAAATGAATGATCGCCTATTTACTATTCGCCAACAGGTTGCTAATGAAATGGATGAGTCTCTTATATCAATAATAAACACTAAATTAGCCGATCAGATACCAGGTTTTACCGCCCTGGCGGAAAGTGTGGACAGTGCGGTTTTTTATAAGGCCATAATGGACAGCGAAATTATATACCAATTGTATCAAAACGATAAGATGATGGATGTTATTGAGAATGGAGTATATGTTCTGCTGGAGTTTATCAGGCCGGTTGAATCGATTGCGGCGCGGGGAATTCGTCTCAGTGAGGGCGGGATCAGAAGATGCAAGGATATAAAAAATGAAGTGAAATCCGGAGAATATAATGAAGAATTCCAGAAGGTATTGTCCGCTGCTCAGAATGTAAATTCACAGCTTTTGGCGTATTTGGATGAACCTTATCCACGCGGTTTTTATGCGTTTTGTGCTTATCCTTACATAAAACAAAGACCGGATAACCTCAGCCAGGCTGCTTGGTCGGTATTTGTTGAATTAACCAGCAACCATAATCATAATGATGATATCTACCTGCTGGTAGCGTTGCTGCTGGTATTACATAAATTGAGAAACAAATACATACATCCTTTAAAAAATACTCCTCTGGAAATCGAAGATACCGATGATATCGAAATTGTTCGCTTTGCAGCCTTGAAAGCGGTGGCCATTATGCTCAACCACAATTTCAAAGGATTGACCCGCCTGAATTTTAAATCTGCCAAAGGGGAAAATTAGCCACAGATGAACGATATTGTTTATCAGCCATGGACTAATTAATGATCAAAGGAGAAAATTATGATTCCGCTTCGGGACAGCACGCCCAGCCGCCACTTTCCGGTGATTACCGTATTGCTCATTTTAATTAATTTATACATTTTTTATCAGGAAGTTATGCTGGGACCGGCCCTGGATTCAGCCCTGAGTGTTTTTGGCCTGGTGCCGGCGCGGATAGAAAAGTATCCTTATGATATATTCAGCTATCTGCCCTTTCTTAGTTCAATGTTTCTGCATGGAAGCTGGATGCATGTCATAGGCAATATGTGGACATTATGGCTTTTCGGGGATAATGTGGAGGACCAAATGGGCAAGGGACGTTTCCTGCTCTTTTATTTAATTTGCGGAGTCATTGCCGCCCTGGCCCATTATCTGGTAAACCCCGGCTCGAATGTTCCGGTAGTAGGTGCATCTGGCGCGGTAGCCGGTATAATGGGGGCTTATTTTATCATGTTTCGGCAAGCGCGTGTCTTAACTTTTATCCCCCCCTTTTTTTTAATAACCATTCCCGCCTGGGTTTTTCTGGGATTCTGGGCTTTATCGCAATTATACAGCGGTACCGCCGGTCTTTTAACCGACGGCGGCGGACAAATAGCCTTTTGGGCTCATGTGGGCGGTTTTGCCGGCGGAATGGTATTATTCAAATTATTCCTGCGCGATGATAAGGAGTCATACCAGTTGTAACACTAAGCCCTTTTTTCCTCCAATTTATCATTTACCCGTTTCAATATCTGGTCTACCTGCTCTCCGGCCTTCAGCAAGTTTTCATTGCCGGTCTGCATAAAATAAATGGTGTTTTCAATCCTTTCCTGACTGGCCTTTATTTCCAGCCAACGGGTTTCTTCCTCATAAAGATTCATGCAATCCTGCACAGTATGAGACCGGCCCGTTTCCAGGTAATAGCGAAAAGTGCTCAGGGTTTTAATATCATGGTAATTGGAGTTAATAAAAGATTTAACCAGAATAGAATTATAGATGTGGAGCTTGGCCTCAGCTTCCCGTAATTGTTCTTCAAAATACCTGATATCTTCGTAACAATGATCGAGAAATACCCTGTAATAGGTGCTCCAGTGTTCCAAAACCGTTTTGTAACGGTCACAGGCCTTTTCATATTCCCGATAGCGGATGATGTACACTTTCATGTGATGGTTGTAATTGTTCTCCTTCTCGCCGCTTTTTTTCTTGCGGTTAATGAAATTAAAGGGAATCAGGTTGCTGCTGATAGCCGTCTCGGGTTCATCTTTTTGCGGTTTATCGGGCAGACAGTCCGGTTCCAGGGGCAGCAAGTCCTTCTGCTCTACGAGAGCTTTTCGGTTTTGCAGCATTTTATTGATAAAGTTCATATGGCGATTTAGTTTTTCCACTTCCCGCAGCGCAGACAAACACATATTTATGTCTTTGATGAGTTCACTTTCGGTCCGCGCGGTCTTTTTTGCGTTTTTTCTGGTTTTATAATAGGCATGCAATTCCTGGTTGGCTTCCGGTTGATTTTTCATATCCGCAAGGATTCCCATATCCTGAGCGGTAAGCAAATTTTGCTGTGGTATCTGTGTCCGGGTTAAATAAAAACGGGTGTTGGTAAACGGGTAGTAGAAAGGGCCTATCGTTTCCAGATATTCATTAGTGATCATAGCCTCCAGGTCAGGCACAGCTCCCAAATCTCTATCGATAAAATCCATCCACTTATGCAGCGGGGCTTCCTGGTTTGGTTCTTGGGCTGCCAGCCGTTTTACTTCTAAATAGGTATTAATAGGCAGCTTTAAATAGGAGCTATAAAAATAACCTAAAACCTCATCGGGATTGTTATTTTGGAGCAGTGAAATATCAAGCCCCCAGGGATTATCTTTGTGCAGAAAACTAAAAAACACCTTTATCCATCCCCCTTAATAAATTCCAGTAATTGGTATTTTCTATATGATAACAAAAATTCCTGCTTTATAATAGAAAAAATTTATATAAATGGTAAAAACTCTTGGGGTTAAATTTATTAGCTGTGGGGTGAGATAACAGAGCACTCACCGTCTGTTTTCACAAGGAAAATAAAGCTATAATGTATAGTGAATTAGAGTTTGCGAAAGGTTGAAAAAGTTGGAAGCTATAGCAAGGGTACGAACGTATCTGCAGGAAAGAGACCCTGATTTACAGATTATTATTTTTGAGCAGGATACCAGCACGGCTGTCCTGGCGGCAGAGGCATTAGGCACCGAAGTTGGGCAGATCGCTAAATCTATTCTTTTTAAAACCAAAAATGAAGATTATTTTATGATTGTATCTGCGGGAGATATCCGAATTGACAGCAAGGCTATTCGTCAATTAGCCGGGACTAAAGCCCGCATGGCCACAGCGGATGAAGTAGCGGAGGTTACCGGATTTCATGTGGGGGGTGTCTGTCCCTTTGCTTTGCGTACTGCGGTGCCGGTTTTTCTGGATGAGAGTCTCAAACGTTATGAGATCGTATATGCTGCCGCCGGAGGCAGCAACACCGCTCTGCCCATCAGTTATGAACAATTATGTGCCATCACCGGCGGGAAACCATGTGATGTAGCTCAGAGAGGATAAGAATATGGCGTCGGGTTTTGTCCATCTGCATAATCATTCCGAATACAGCCTGCTTGACGGAGCCTGTAGGGTTAAAGCCCTGGTGGCCCGCGCCGTGGAACTGGATATGTCGGCGGTGGCTATTACCGATCATGGAGTATTATACGGCGTAATTGATTTTTACCGTGAAGCCGTTAAACAGGGTATAAAACCGATTATCGGCTGTGAAGTGTATGCAGCCCCGCGCAGCCGTCTGGATAAGGACAAATCCCTGGATGATAATCCCTATCATCTTACCCTGTTATGCAAAAACAATATTGGATACAAGAATCTGGTACAGCTTGTCAGCCGAGCACATTTGGAAGGGTTTTATTATAAGCCTCGGGTAGACCGGGAATTGTTAGAGCTTTATCATGAAGGAATTATTGCTTTGTCAGGATGTATTGCCGGGGAAATCCCCAGTCTTTTATTGGCTAATAAATATGAGGAGGCTAAACAGACGGCCTGCTGGTTCAGGGATCTGTTTGGCAGAGATAATTTTTATCTCGAAGTCCAGGATCATGGCATTTACGAAGAAAAACAGGTTTATCCCGCCATGTTAAAACTGGCTGATGAAACCGGTATTCCCTTGGTAGCTACCAATGACCTTCATTACATAAACCGTCAGGATTATACCCTGCATGATGTCTTGCTCTGTATTCAAACCGCTACCGTATTAAGTGATCCCTCCCGCATGCGTTTTCCTGGCAGCGAATTCTACATGAAAAGCGCAGCGGAAATGAAAGAGCTTTTTCCCGACCGGCCGGACCTGATTGCTAACAGCCTGGTCATTGCCGAACAATGCCAGGTGGATTTTCGTTTTGATGAATTTCATCTTCCGGCTTTTGATTTGCCCCCTGGATATACCGCAGAAACCTACCTTGATAAACTGACCCGGGAAAAGTTTGCGTTAAAATACCCCGCCGCCAGTCAAGAGCTGAAGCAGCGCCTCGATTATGAACTGGATATTATTAAGCGCATGGGTTTTGCGGCCTATTTCCTTATCGTACAGGATTTAATCAACTGGTCACGGGAGAACGGAATACCGGTGGGGCCAGGTCGCGGTTCGGCTGCCGGAAGTCTGGTTTCTTATGTTTTGAATATAACCACCATTGATCCCCTGCGTTACGGGCTCCTGTTTGAACGCTTTTTAAACCCCGAAAGGGTAAGTATGCCCGATATTGATATAGATTTTTGTTTTGAGAAACGCGACCGGGTAATTGATTATATAGTTAGAAAATATGGCGCTGATAAAGTGGCCAGATCATAACCTTCGGCACAATGGCTGCCCGGGCCGCTATTCGGGATGTCGGCCGGGTGATGGATATTCCCTATGCCGAAGTGGACAAGATCGCCAAGATGGTGCCGGCTGAACTTGGGGTTACCCTGAATCGAGCATTGGAGATATCTCCTGAACTGATGATGGCTTATAATAACGATCCCAATGCCCGCAAGCTGCTGGATCTGGCACGGGGTTTGGAAGGCATGCCCAGACATGCTTCCATACATGCCGCGGGAGTAGTGATAGGAAAGGATTCTTTGAGTACCCTCCTGCCTTTGCAGAAGACCCCGGAAGGACATGTGGTCACCCAGTTTACCAAAGAAACTGTAGAGGATATCGGCCTGTTAAAAATGGATATACTGGGGCTTAGAACCCTGACGGTTATTGACCGTGCCGTAGAGATAATTAACAGAACCAGGGGATTGGCACTGGATATAAACCATATTCCCCTGGATGACCCGGCGGTGTATGAACTGCTTAGCTCGGGCAATACCGTAGCGGTTTTCCAACTGGAAAGCGAAGGATTACGAAGATTATTGACTGAGATGAGGCCCAATCGCTTTGAGGACCTGATCGCGGTAATCGCCCTTTATCGTCCCGGTCCCCTGGGCAGCGGTATGGTAGAGGATTTTATTAACTGCAAACATAAGCGGCGCAAAATCGAATACCTGCATCCTATGCTGGAGGATATTTTGCAGGAAACCTATGGGGTGATCCTGTATCAGGAACAGGTTATGCAGGTGGCCAGCAAACTGGCGGATTTTACTATGGGCGAAGCGATGAACTGCGGCGGGCTATGGGGAAAAAGAAACCCGACGTGTTAATGGCGCAAAGGGATAAATTCGTTAATGGAGCTGTGGGGAAGGGCATTGATGGCGCGGTGGCCGCCCGGCTTTTTGATATCATGGAAAGTTTCGCCGGCTATGGTTTTAATAAAAGCCATTCAGCGGCATACGCTATGATTTCTTACCAGACAGCTTATTTAAAAACCCATTATCCCTTAGAATACATGTGTGCATTTTTAAGCAGCGTTATAGACAATCAGGACAGGGTGGTATATTACCTGAAAGAATGCCAGCGGCTGGGTATAAATGTTCTGCCGCCAGATATTAATGAAAGCTACGAAAATTTTTCAGTTGCTGCGGGAGGAATCCGTTTTGGCCTGGGAGCCATAAAAAATATAGGCATTAACGCTGTAAAACAGGTTGTGGAAATTAGAAAAACCGGTCCTTTTAGTTCTCTGTTTGATTTCTGCCGCCGGGTTGACCCGGGGCAGCTTAACAAACGTATGCTGGAAAATTTAATCGTGGCGGGCTGTTTTGATTCCCTGGGCATCACCCGCAAACAGGCCTTATCCATAATGGATGAATGTTTGAACCTGGCTTTGAAAATAAAAGAAAGTGAATCCAGCCAGCAGATGTCGCTTTTCGGTGAGGTCAGCGAATTGGTAGAAGAACCGCAGGTGGCGGTCAAGGGTGAGCTGGACAATCAGGAGAAGCTGCGACGGGAAAAAGAAGTTCTGGGTTTCTACGTTTCGGCTAATCCGCTTGATGCCTATCGGGACATACTAAGTTGTATCACGACTCATCAACTGGCTGATTTGCAAAATATTACGGAGGATGAATATGTAAGAGTGGCAGGCACAGTATTAAACCTGAATCGCCGCGTGAGCCGCAAAGGTGATAGTTATGCCCGTTTTGACCTGGAAGATCTGAGCGGGCGCATGGAAGTAATGGTTTTTCCCTCAGCGTTTCGCCAGAATATGGAGCGCTTGAACGCGGATCAGGCTGTAATTGTGGAGGGATTTCTTGATACCAGGGATGAGACTCCCAAATTGTCTTTAAGACGGCTTCAAAACCTGCCTCGTCGTTTGCGGGAACTGCACCTGCGCCTGGCGGGCGATGATTATGAAGATGAGGATAAAAAAAGGGGTATTATGGAACTTATCGCTAATAACCCCGGCGACATTGAGGTGTACCTGCACCTGCCTCCCCGCCGTGTAATTGCTTTGAACGAAAGCTTTAACGTCCAGGCCAGCCTGGCTTTAAAAAAGGAACTGGCTGCCATCTGCGGCCAAAGCAACGTATGGTACAACTAAAAGTAAATAGCCACAGATACGCACAGATTAAACACGGATGTTTTTTAACAGAATAAGGACCAATCTAAATTGTTGTTAAGAAGCAATCTAAAACGCCACCGCTGGCCGCCCGAGGGCAAATTTGTTCTTTTGGTGTTATTACAGAAAAATATCTGTTAATTTGTGGTTAATTTTATTGTGGGGGTGTATGCATGAACGAGGAATATTCGGGAGAAGACTATATTGTGGTTAAAGCGCTGGAGAATGGGGTAACCATAATGGGTCTCACCAGAGGCAGGGATACCCGGTTTCACCATACCGAAAAGCTGGACCGGGGTGAGGTAATCGTGCTCCAGTTTACGGAACATACCTCAGCCATAAAAATTCGGGGCAAGGCCGAGATTTACAGCCAGCATGGGGTAATTACCAGCGAAGGTTCTCCAGGAGGCAAAGCCACATCATAATAAGAACCGGTTAAGGCGCATGCCGCTTTTTCGTGGTTGTTCAGGAGGAGTCTCTTGCAGAGTATAGCGGTGCTTACGAGTGGTGGAGATGCCCCGGGAATGAACGCGGCCATTCGGGCCGTAGTTAGAGCCGGCATTTATCATGACTGTAAAGTCTTTGGAATATACCAGGGTTTTGAGGGCCTTATTGCCGGACAACTTTTTGAAATGTCTCTTGGTTCGGTAGCAGACATTATACACCGCGGGGGCACGATATTACGTACTTCCCGTTCACGGGCTTTCATGACTGAAGAAGGAAGGCAAAAGGCCTATAATAACCTGCGGCAAAAAGGAATAGAACACCTGGTGGTTATTGGAGGAAATGGCAGCCTGCGCGGAGCCATGGAATTGTCACGCCTGGGCATTAATAATATAGGTATACCGGCAACTATTGATAACGATGTAGTGTACACCCGTTCCATAGGTTTTGATACCGCGGTAAACACGGCCCTGGAAGCCATTAATCGTATCCGTGATACCGCCACCAGCACGGACGGGTTTTTATTATTGAGGTAATGGGCAGGCGCTGCGGTGAAATAGCGCTTTATGCCGGTGTGGCCGGCGGAGCGGAATCTATTCTCATACCGGAAATAGAACCGGATTTTGACCAGATTGTTAGCAAAATAGAAAAAGGCATTAAAAGAGGAAAATTACACAGCATAATAGTAGTGGCCGAGGGAGCTTATCCTATAATGGATCTCAAAGAAACGCTGGAGAAAAGAACCGGTCAGGATACACGTATAACTATCCTTGGACATACCCAAAGAGGCGGAACCCCCACAGCCGTTGATCGGATTCTGGCTTCCTGGATGGGAAAAGCGGCGGTGGATGCTATTTTAGACGGACACCGCAATATGATGATCGCAGGTGTTGATGAAAAAATTCATGCTATTCCCCTGGGCGAAGTTGTAAAAGGCACCCGCACCCTGGATCTTAATATGCTGGAAATCGCTCGCATGCTGTCAATTTGATTCACCACAGATAAATACAGATTTAACACTGATGAACACAGATTTCATTAGCGCAGCGAAGCACTATAATAGTTGTTAAAATCATCTGTGTGTATCTGTGAACAATCTGTGTCCATCTGTGGTTAATTCATAAACGAGGTGAATATTATGAGAAAGACCAAGATTATATGCACAATCGGGCCGGCCAGTGAGGAAGTGCCGGTTTTGCTGCAGATGATGCAGAATGGCATGAACGTGGCCCGCTTAAATTTCTCACACGGGTCTTATGAGGAACATAAAAAACGTATAGATAATGTGCGGGAGGCATCGGCTCAATTCGGGCAGCCGGTTGCTATTATGCTGGACACCAAAGGACCGGAAATCAGAACCGGAAATCTTCGCGATAAAAAGGTTAATTTAAAGAGCGGACAGACCTTCATCCTTACCACCCGGGATGTCCCTGGTGATGAAAACGAAGTCAAGATAAGCTATGACAATCTGCCGCAGGAAATGGAAATCGGCAAACATATTCTGCTGGCAGACGGACTTATTGATCTTCTGGTAGAAAGCATTAATGAAACCGATATAATTTGCCAGGTTGTCAATGGGGGTGAATTGGGGGAAAAAAAAGGGGTTAATGTACCCGGGGTAAGAATTAACCTGGCTTTTCTGAGTGATAAAGACCGAGATGACATCAATTTCGGTATTGACCAGCGGGTGGATTTCATTGCTGCTTCTTTTGTGAGAAGCGCCGAAGATGTCTTAGAGATCAGACGAATTTTAGAACAACGCGGAGCCGATATAGACATTATAGCCAAGATTGAAAGCCAGGGAGGCGTAGATAACCTGGAAGCCATAATCAATGTGGCCGACGGAATCATGGTAGCCAGGGGGGATCTGGGAGTAGAGATACCCGCTGAAGAAGTACCCCTGGTACAGAAAAAAGTAGTGGAAAAATGCAGCGCTGAAGGCAAGATAGTAATCATTGCCACTCAGATGCTGGATTCGATGATAGTGAATCCCCGTCCCACCCGGGCCGAGGTTTCCGATGTGGCCAACGCTATTTTTGAAGGCGCAGACGCTATAATGCTGTCTGGTGAAACCGCCGCCGGTAAATACCCGGTGGGAGTCGTTGAAACCATGGCCCGCATCGCCTTAAGAACCGAACAGGCCTTGCCTTATGCGGAAATACTGCGGTTACGCCGCCTGCAAGGAACCCTGTCGGTAACTGATGCTATCAGTTACGCTACCTGTACTGCGGCTATAAATCTCAAAGCCTCGGCCATTATAAGCGCCAGCCGCGGCGGGCGTACAGCAGGATGGTTGCCAAATACCGGCCCCAGGCCACTATTATTGCCGCTACCCGTTATCCGGAAGTAATGCGAAAGTTATCCATGGTTTGGGGTGTCAAACCGGTTTTAATACCGGAAACTTCAGGTACGGATGAATTATTGGAAGAATCAATTAAAGCCGCTTTAGAAGCGGGATTTATAGAATATGGCGATCTCTTAATCCTGACGGCGGGGGTGCCCAGCAGCGCAGCCGGCGGGACCAACATGATGAAAGTTCATGTGGCAGGCAAGATAATAGTTCACGGCATGGGAATCGGCAAACAGCCGGTTAGCGGCAAGGCCAGGATTATATACCACGAAGGAGATCTGAATAAAATCGAGCCTGGAGATATAATAGTAACCCCCAGTGCCCATCGTGACCTGGCGCCATACCTGGATCGTATCGGCGGATTAATAGCTGAAGAAGGCGGGCTTACGTCCAACGCGGCTATTATTGGTCTAAATGCCGGTATACCAGTTATTGTTGGAGCACCTGACGCAAGCAAAATAATAGAAGACGGACTCCTGATTACCATGATACACCTCGCGGCAAGGTTTACCAGGCATAGCCAGAGTAATATAAAAACCGGGGAGCAGCTTGTACTCCCCGGTTAAGATTCCGCTCTATTGTTCTCCTGTCATTAACTGTTTCCTGCATGGCAACGTCAGAATAAACGGTGTGAGTGGTCTATTCCCTGCTGACAGGTCACAGTGCCTAACAGGCAGTAACCGTAAATGATTATTTACCCTTAAACTCAGCTTTCCGGTTCTCCAGGAATGCAGACATGCCTTCCTTCTGATCTCCGCTGGCAAACAGCATAGACCAGCCAACCTGCTCAATGCGGCAGCCGGACTTAATATCCATATTCATGGACATATTAATAGCCTGTTTGGCTTCTCTTAAGGCCAGAGGAGATTTGCGGGCGAGTTTTCTGGCCATTTTCTTGGCAGCATCCACTACTTCTGCCTGGGGAACAACCATGTTTACGATGCCCATCTTCTCTGCTGTAGCTGCATCGAAGAAATCTCCAGTGAAGATATACTGCTTGGCCAGGCAAATGGAGGTGTTGCGCGGCATTCTCTGAGTAGCGCCGCCGCCGGGATAGATGCCCAGATTAATTTCGGGCAGGCCCAGGGTTGCATTATCGGCTACTATACGAATGTCACAGGCCATAACGATTTCCAGGCCGCCGCCCAGAGCCAGGCCGTTAACCGCCGCAATAGCCGGTTTGTGGTTGTCTTCTACCGCGAAAATAGCTCTGTGCACCTTGTCCAGGAAGTCACGAGCTTCAAAAGCGGTGTAATTGGCTACGGCTTTCAGGTCAGCACCAGCAGCAAAAGCCTGTCCTGCGCCGGTATAAACGAGAACCTTAACTTCGGGATCTTCCTGGGCCGCTACGGTGATTTCCCAGATTTCATCAAGGAATGTGGAATTAACCGCATTAAAAGCCTTGGGGCGGTTAAAGGTAACGGTCAAAATCCCCGGGTCCTCAAAGCTTACTAACATAGTCTTATATTCTTTATCTCTATATGACATTACTAAACCCTCCTACTATCCATTTCGGGAAAACATATTATTTGCTGTAGTCGTACCAGCCCTTGCCAGTCTTTCTTCCCAGCCAGCCAGCCCGGACATACTGCTTCAGAGGCAGAGCGGGGCGGTATTTGGAGTCGCCAGTCTCATGATAGAGAGTGTTGCAGACTTCCAGAGCGATGTCGATACCAACCATGTCACAGAGGGTGAAGGGACCCATCGGCCAGCCTGCGCCCAGTTTCATAGCTTTATCGATATCTTCAACGGTGGCCAGACCTTCCTGAAGAATGAAAGCAGCTTCATTCATACCGGGCAGGAGTATTCTGTTAACAACAAAGCCAGGGCCTTCTTTGACGAGTACCGGTTTTTTGCCGAGGGCTTTAGAAAGTTCCATAACAGTGTCGACGGTTTCCTGAGAGGTCTGCAGACAAGGAATGACCTCAATCAGCTTCATAACCATAGCGGGGTTGAAGAAGTGCATGCCGATAACCTTGCTGGGATCTTTATATTTAGCTGCAATTTCAGTGATAGACAGTGATGAGGTGTTAGTAGCAACAATGATTTCGTCTTTCAGGATTCCGGACAGTTTAGTGTAGACGTCCTTTTTGACATCCATGTTTTCGAAAACGGTTTCAATTACGAAATCAACATCCTTGATATCGTCGAGAACAGCGGTTCCGGTGATATTGCCTGTTACAAAATCCTTGGCGCCTGCGGGAGCCTGTCCCTTTTCTTCAGCTTTGGCCAGGCCTTTGCCTATACGAGCGATAGTTTTATCAACTATTTCCTGCTTAATATCATAGAGAACGACTTTCTTGCCTGCTCCGGCAACTGCCCAGGCAATGCCCATTCCCATAGTTCCTGCGCCCAATACTGCGATTTTATTGATTTCCATTAATAGTAACCCCCTTATATCTTTTAACTGTTTTTATGGATGTTTTCTAATCAAATGCACAATTAAGGTAATCCTTTTTTGCAAAAATTGTCGGTTATAATTCACCTCCTTTACCAGACTAATGTCGACACGGGATTGCATAATGAATATGCAATAAGCATACCAACCCGGTCGCAAAAGGCGGATCAAAGCAAGTCCCATCTGTACTGAGCTTGGTTTTCCCTGTTTGATCCATATTCAGCTTGCCAACATAGGCTGTCTCGTTTTTGCAACAGCACAACACAAAAAACCAAAATAAACTGTTTATCACGATGAGACATATTAGCCACACTGTTGCAAAATAGCGACAGTTAATTGGAACCAATTTGATATTTGTTCATTTTACGGTAAAGAACTGAACGATGGATGTTTAAGGATCTTGCTGCCTGGCTTCTATTACCCCCGCAGCGCTGCAGGGTATTAAGTATCACTTCTCTTTCATGCTGTTCCAATATGGTTTCTAAAGTGGCGCCGGCTGGAGCGCCGCCAACTGCTTTGCCGTTATTAATAATATGTGGCGGAATGTGTTCTATGTTAATTGTATCACTATCACAGAAATTTATAGCTCTTTCTAAAGTATTTTCCAGTTCACGAATATTACCGGGCCAGGCGTAGGCTTTAAAATATTCCAGTACTTCATTGCTGATTTTATTGACCCTGGTTCCTAATTGCTGGTTCAAACGCTGCAAGAGCGCTCGACTTACCTGGGCGATGTCATCTTTTCTCTCGCGCAGAGGAGGAAGATACAGAACAATCACATTTAAACGGTAATATAAATCCTGCCGGAACTTGTTTGCGGCTACCAGTTGGTCCAGGTTTTGATTTGTAGCCGCAATAACCCGTACATCAACTTTCGTGGTATGAACTGCTCCGACCCGTTCCAGTTCTTTTTCCTGCAGTACCCGCAGCAATTTGGCCTGCATGGCAAAAGACATGTCCCCAATTTCATCAAGAAAGATGGTTCCATGATTGGCCAGTTCAAACTTGCCCGGTTTGCCTTCTTTTCTAGCCCCGGTAAAGGCGCCTTCCGCATAACCGAAGAGTTCCGATTCCAGTAAAGTCTCAGGTACGGCTGCACAGTTCACCTTAATAAAGGGACCTTTTCTTCTGGGACTCATATTATGAATCGCATGCGCAAATATTTCTTTGCCAGTACCGCTTTCTCCGGTAATGAGGACCGTGGAAATGGTCTTGGCGGCACGGGTGGCCAATTCTTTTTGTTCTACCAGGGAAGCATTGTCTCCGACGATATTTTGAAAATAGTAATTTGCGGTGCCTTGATTGTATTCTTCTACAAGCTGTCCCCAGGTTCTTTCATTTCTGAATAATGGCAAGCTTTTAGCGATTATTCCTACTGGGTGTCCGTGGCGAATAATCGGCAGATAAACCAAATCAAAATAATGCCCTTTAACTGAGACACTGTCACCGGTCATGGGTTTCGCCTTAAGCAGAGCATCTTCAATCCGAGTATTTAAAAGTATTGGCGCGATTTCATCATAGAGTTCATTTTGTGATTTACTTTTGAAAAACTGATAACAAGTCTGATTAGCATAAATCAAACGTAGGTTTTCATCAAATACCAAAATGCCTTCATATGGACTCTGCATGAGTGAGTTAAAATGGGAATCTTCTATGTTATCCACAGGTTTGGCTATAGCGTAAGCCGCAAACGTATCCGGAGAAAGTTCCAGCAGCCCTTTAGTTAGAACATACTGTTCACCGTCAACGAATACCTGGTCGTATACTAAACGCTGATGATTTTCGATCATACGGTTAAATAGAAGCGATGGTTTAAGGGTATCTGCCGATTTACCCAGAATATCTTCCGCTTTAAGCTGAAAAATCTGTTCAGCCTTTTCGTTAAAGAAAATCACATTAAAAGATGTATCCGTGATCAAAATACCCTGGTCTATGTTTTGCAGAATTGGGTATAATAATAGCTCTTTAGAATGAAGTTCAATATTTAGAGACATTTTTTAAACCATCTCCTGTCCATAATGACAGCAGGTTTCAGAAGAAAAAAATAGAGCCCCATGGCTCAAATAAACGTGTTAAAAAGCCGCAGCTCTAGAACGAGTGGTTTCATTTATAATTACACGCAAAGTCCGGGAATCCAGACAACCTGTAGAAGGCAGGGAGTGAGCGCTCTGAAACTGACTGATAAACTGGTTATAATCCCCGCCTTGGGGCATACCCAGCATTTGCAGCATAGCGAGGACCTGTTCCTTTTCCTGGTCGGTTATTACCATTAATTCCTCAGAGCCATTGGTTAAGGCTGTAAAAGACTGTACCGGAACTGATATTTGATCGTCCTTTTGTTCTTCTAAACTTATTGCTTTAGCATTATCAGCTGTGTTTATGGGTTCAAGCGCAGAAGAGTGGGTTGATTGTGAGTTAACGTTTTTTAAGTGCTGCACAACAATATCAAAATTGCTGATGAAACCGACAGCAGAGCCAGCAACTACAGCCGCTGCGAGAACGAGGACAAAAAAGAATAAATAATCTTTTCTCAAATCCATTCCTCCCCCGCAATAGATAATCTAATTCTAAAATATTTTGATTTTTTTTTCAATGATAGGCAGAAAAACAGGAAAAAGCGCCTGCAAATATTCTACTGACGCTTTAGAGCTTCTATAGTTTTTTGAGATATTGATAAAACATCTGCGCGGAGTCCGCGTCCAGATCATGTAATCCCAGATCTCCCCAAATAGTAGCAAGGATTTTAAAGTCTTACAAAGATGCTCCATAAATTCCCATCATATGTAAACGAAATTAAACGTAATAGCAAAACCAAATAAAAGAACCATAAGGATTGCCCATATGGTTACAAGGTACAAGGAGTGGTGCCAGAGGTGGGACTCGAACCCACACGCCTCGCAGCACACGATTTTGAGTCGCGCTCGTCTGCCAATTCCGACACTCTGGCTTACATATTTATTTAGCAAACCTAATTATAAATGCCTCTTTTAGCCTTGTCAAGGTTGAGTCGGAGCTTGATGCGTCTTCAACATTTTTTTGTATAATCCCACAGTTGAAAAATTTGCGGCTATATCTATGGCTGTTTTTAATATACGTAAAACAGCGACCACCTAAGAGTGACCGGCTGTTTAAAATCTTACCCCCATGGATATTAATTATATTATATCTATAAATGCTCCTATTTTATGCCCATGCGGATAGCGCCATCCAGGCGGATTGCTTGAGCATTAAGATAGGGGTTCTCAACAATAGCGCAAACCAGGTGAGCAAATTCAGGGGGATCGCCCATACGTTTCGGGAAGGGAACCTGAGCGCCCAGGGAATCGCGAGCTGCCTGCGGCAGAAGCTGCATCATCGGAGTATCGAATATACCGGGGGCGATGGTGTTGCAGCGGATGCCTTCTCTGGAAAGGTCACGGGCGATAGGCAGGGTCATGGAAACTACGCCGCCTTTGGATGCCGCATAAGCAGCTTGTCCCATTTGACCGTCAAAAGCAGCTACGGAAGCGACATTAATCAAGCAGCCTCTTTCGCCTTTATCATTGGGGGTGTTCTTGGACATTTCCCAAGCTGCCAATCTCATAATATCGAAACCGCCGGTCAGGTTGATGTCGATAACCATCTTGAACCAGTCAAGATTGGTGGGGCCATCCTTGCCGATGATCTTGGAAGCGCTGCCGATGCCGGCGGCATTTACCAGGATGTCCAGTTTGCCGAATTTGTCTATGGCAGTCTTTACTGCCGCTTCGTTGTCGGGGGTGGAGGTTACATTACATTTTACAAATACTGCGTTGTCACCAAATTTGGCCGCGAATTCTTTCCCTTTTTCCTCATTCAGATCGGCCACAACGACTTTGGCTCCCTTGTCGACCAGCATTTCAACTGCTGCTGCACCCAGGCCGGATGCTCCGCCGGTAACCAGTGCTACTGAACCCTTAATATCCATTACCATTCCTCCTTAAAGTTTTTGATATACTGTACAAATTATAACAGACAAATATGGCAGCTGTTAACCCCTGTTTTAATATATGGGAATAGATATAATATATAGAAAATATAAAATTTTCAGAAAATGACACAGGGAACATCATCCATTAATCCATATAACCAAGGTTTTAAGGAAAGAAAAACCTGTAATGATATAACTAGGAGATTGCATATAAAAGGATTTTGGCATAGTGTTGTTGAAAGATTAGACTGTAAATAAGTTTATAACATTGATAAATTCTGCACGGTTGTTTTAAAATAGTTAAATTCACAATGCCTTAATTTTGCGAGCCTCTTGTCAGAGGCACAGAAGCAGGAAACGCATGCTGATAGGTTTTAAAAATATTCGGCTTAATTAGAGATAGGTTTTGCGTTGCCTGGCTTCAACTTCTGCAAAGGAGCAATTTAATGACTTCTGAAGAAATTCTGCTGCAGCGAAGTATTCAGGGTGATACCGGTTCATTTGAGGAACTGGTGGTCCAATATCAAAATAAAGTTTACGCTCTGGCTTATCGTTACATGGGTAATGAGGATGACGCCTATGACATGGCCCAGGAAGCTTTTTTAAAGGCTTTTCGTTCCCTGCGTTCGTTTAAGGGCAATTCCAGTTTTGGCACCTGGCTGTATCGTGTGACTACAAATGTATGCCTGGATGAACTAAGGCGGCGAAAACGACGAATTGCCCCGCTGTCGCTGGATGAGCCGCTGGCTACCCAGGATGGCGATGAGATGGAAAAAGAGATTGCTGATCATTCCCCAGGCGCCGACATATTATATGAACAAAAGGAATTCTCTCAATACATACAAAGCTTACTAGATGAAATGAAGCCGGAGCACAAGAGCGCTATTGTCTTACGAGACGTAATGGAACTTAGTTATGAAGAGATAGCGGAATCGCTCAATTGCTCCCTCGGAACTGTAAAATCGCGCATAAGCAGAGCGCGAGAAATTCTGAGAAAAAAGTTGATGGAGAGGGAACTTCTGCCTTAGAGTCTCGTCTAAAAACACAAGGAGGCTCGTGCTATGAGATGTGAGCAAGTGAGAGATTTGCTGTCGCCTTACATTGATGAGGTATGCAGCGAAAAAGAACATAAGATAGTAGAATCTCACCTGGCATCATGTTCGGCTTGCCGTGAGGAAGCTGAACAGCTGCGTCATGTCTTAAAGCTTATGAGCAGTCTGGATATGCCTGCTTTGCCTGCAGGTTTTGCTGAGGATCTGCATCGCAGACTGGCCGATGAAAAGGTGCTGATATTCAGACCGCCGGAAATAAAGAAACCTGTAAAACAGGGATGGATAGCAGCTGCACTGGCAGCTCTGGCCTTGGCTGGCGGGGTTTTTGCCAGCAGTGTTTTGCCGGTTGGCTCCATGGTTGCTTCCTGGCAGGACCGGATTAATCAGGATACTAACAAACCGAATGTTGCTATCAACAAGGTTTTGGATCGGGTTGTCTCGCGTGAAAAACTGGCAGTCAATAAATATGGTGACACCCCGCTCAAAGTGGCAGATAGCGCTCAGAAGGCAGCAGCTAAAGCGGGTAAAACCGATTCCACTCCAGCCAAAGACGGCGCAGCAGCCACTGATGATAATAAGCCTGTCAGCAATGTTCAAACTGTCCAGCAGCATTTTGTTAATACAATAGCCACCAGGTTGATAGTTAAAGATGCCGCCAGTTCCCTGGAACAGATCAGGCAGATGGCAGCAGCTGACGGTATCAAATACAGTTATAATTCGAACGGTGCCATTTATATGTCCGCTCAGGGTGCTCAGGGGATATCCCTGAAGGTTAAACCAGAAGATGTTAACAGGGTTATTAGTCAGTTATCTTCAGTGGGAAAAGCGACGATTCCGCTGGATGGTCAGGAGGATATCACTGATAAATTTAACGAACTGGAAAAACAGACGGCCGCAGTTAAACAAGAACGTGACGCCCTGGCGGCCAGGCCGGTAATATCTCCTGAGGAACAAGCCCGGTTGAATGATTTAAACAGCAACATGGAAAAACTGCTGCAGCAGAAAGCTGATTTAGAAAAAGAAGCCAGCCTGGTTAATATAAATATATACTTTGTAGAAGAAGTTAATCCCTAAGTGATTATAAAATTGAAAACAAAGAGGAAAGCGGATGCTTTCCTTTTTTTGTTTGTCCTGCCCCTTTGTTATAATAGTTGCAGAACATTTATGTGAGAACGGTGGTGCGGTATTGGATTCGCAGAAACTGATGTTAATTGACGGCAACAGCCTTTTATACCGGGCTTTCTATGCCCTGCCCCTTTTAAAGAACAGCCAGGGCTTGTACACCAATGGAGTATATGGTTTTTTAACTATGTTCAACCGGGTGGTGGCGGAACAAAAGCCCAGTCACATTGTAGTGGCCTTCGATATGAGCAAACAGACTTTCCGCAACGATGTTTATGACGCCTATAAAGCCAACCGCTCTGCCCCGCCCGATGAATTGCAGGGTCAGTTCGCTGTGCTGCGGGAGGTTTTGTCGGCACTGGGCATAGTATACGTGGAACAGGCCGGATATGAAGCCGATGATATTATCGGTACCTTGAGCCGCCGGGCTGAAGAAGCAGAGATTCCTACGGTAATCGTAACCGGGGATGGAGACAGCCTGCAGCTCGTTTCTCCGCAGGTAAATGTGCTTATGACCCGCAAGGCATCAGCGACATCGAGTTATACGATCCAGAGCAGGTCAAAAAGAAATGGGAGGTTGAACCGGACAAACTTATTGAGATTAAGGGCTTGATGGGGGACGCTTCCGATAATATACCCGGAGTTCCCGGGGTAGGTCCTAAAACCGCGGTGAAGCTCATCAAGGAATACGAAAGCCTGGAAAACCTGTACGAGCACCTGCATGAAGTCAAAGGGGCCAAACTGGTCGAAAACCTTAAAAAAAACCGGGAGCTGGCTTTCACCAGCCGTTCATTGGCCACAATTGTCCGCGATGTGGATCTGGATTATGAACTCGATGATTTCCGGGTAAAAGAAATGGATAGAAACGAAATAACGGAACTCTACCGCAGGCTGGAGTTTAACAGCCTCCTGGCAGCTTTGACAAAGGATGATAAACCTCACGCTCAAAGTACTGAGAAAATCCCTGATTTGTTCCTAATTAACAGTCCTGATGCGGCGAGAGCCTTTTTGGCCTCTATAAATCCCGGACAGAAAATCTCCCTGCATATTCATACTGACTATCATCATCCTATGTGGTGCCAATTGCTGGGGATATATCTGGCCATCGATGATAAGGTGCATCTCCTGGAAATGGGTCCGGATAAACAGGACCGGCTGTACTGGATAAAAGAACTGCTGGAGAACCCGCTGGTTCCTAAATATCTTCACAACGCCAAGTTTGCGGAAGTCCTCTTGCTCAGGTTCGGAGTGAAATTAGAAGGGGTAGCCGGGGATACCCTGCTGGCGGCTTATGTGGATGATCCCGCTTTTGAAGGGGAAGCTGTCAGCTCGGCCTTTTTGAAATACATGAATCTGGCTGTCAGCGAGATAATCATGATGTCATCACCGCCAGGCTGTTGGATCTATACGAAAATATCGCAGCCAGGCTCGGACCTGAGCAGGCAAGTTTGCTCTCAGAGGTGGAAATGCCCCTGTCACGGGTCCTGGCGGCTATGGAATTCGAGGGCATTAAAATCGAACCGTCTACTCTGGCAGTCATCGGCCGGGAACTGGAGACCGGCATTATACGCGACCAGAACCGCATTTATGAACTGGCCGGGACTGATTTTAATATTAATTCACCCCGGCAGCTGGGCCAGGTTCTTTTCGAAGAATTAGGCCTGCGGGTGGTTAAGAAAACAAAAACCGGTTACGCTACAGGCGCAGAAATCCTGGAGGAACTATATGATGAACATGAAATCATACCATATATTCTGGATTACCGCCAGTTAAGCAAGCTAAAATCCACTTATGTTGACGCCCTGCAGGGGATGGTGCATGCAGAGAGCGGGAGGGTGCATACAATATTCAAACAGGCCCAGACGGCTACCGGCAGGTTGTCCAGTGTCGAGCCCAACCTGCAGAATATTCCCATACGCATGGAAGAAGGCCGCAGGATACGCAAGGCCTTTGTAGCTCGCGAAGGGTGCTATATATTGTCAGCGGATTATTCCCAGATAGACCTGCGTTCCCTGGCCCACATCAGTGGTGACGAAACCCTGATTGACACCTTCCTGCGCGGAGTGGATATTCATACCCGCACTGCCGCGGAGATTTTCGGTGTACCTATGGAAAAGGTCGATGAAGAACTGCGCCGCCGGGCCAAAGCGGTAAACTTTGGCATAATCTATGGCATCAGCGATTTTGGGCTTTCGCGCGATACCGGAGTCAGCCGCCAGGAAGCGCGATACTATATCGATAATTACCTGGACAGCTATCCCGGAGTGAGGCGCTATATGGAAGAAATAGTTGATTTCGGCAGGAAAAACGGCTATGTGGAAACCATTTTAAAACGCCGCCGCTACCTGCCTGATTTAAACGCTAAAAATAAAACTGTCCAGGCTTTTGCCCGGCGTATGGCTTTAAATACCCCTATACAGGGAACCTCGGCCGATATTATAAAACTGGCTATGATAAAAACTTACCAGGAATTAATCCGCCGGGGGTTGAAGTCCAGGATATTGCTGCAGGTTCATGATGATCTGGTCCTGGAAGTCCCTGAAAAAGAATTACCTGAAGTGGCCGGGCTGGTTAAAAACTGCATGGAATCGGCCTATACGCTGAAAGTTCCTCTGATTGCTTCAATAAAAACCGGCCGCGATTGGTATGAGCTGCGGGAATACAGAAATCTTATTCAGGGGGGATTAGATATATGAAGAGTAATTGTGATAATTGCAAAATGCGCTTGGCAGCCGAACAGAATCCTAAAAGCATAACAGCTAAAATATGGCGCTGGCATACCCGCTGGTGTCCGGGCTGGAAAGCGTATCAAAAAGAACTGGGCAAAGGCGGGAACGGAGGTAAGTAGGTGCCTGAACTTCCAGAAGTAGAGACCATAGTTCGCGGACTGCAAGACAACTGTGGGGTGAGGGTAAAAAATATAGAAATACTGCGCAAGGATATTATCCGCCGGTATGATTTTGCTGTGAATCTGCTGGAGGGCCAACGTGTTAAACAAATACAGCGGCGCGGCAAGTACATGGTCTTTGCTTTTGCGCGCCGACATCATCTCATCGTGCATCTGGGTATGAGCGGGCGTTTGTATTCCCTGCCTGAAACGGCAAAAGCCAATGAAAAACACGTCCATATGATAATGCACCTTGATAAACATAAAAAAATAGTATATCAGGATGCGCGCCGTTTTGGCGGGATATGGCTGGTCCATGACCTGGATGATTTCTTTTGCCGCATGGGGGTCGAACCCCTGGGAAAAGATTTTACTCCTGAGTACCTCGCACAAACCCTTGCCGGACGCCGGACGGCTATTAAGAATTTACTTCTGAACCAGCGGCTTATCTGCGGAATCGGCAATATCTATGCTGATGAAGCCTTATTTAAAGCAGGGATAAGGCCGCAGCGCCCCGCTTCATCTTTAGCGCCGCCGGAAATAGAAAGTCTTTGGCAGGCTATCCGTCAGGTGCTAAATGAAGGCATAGCGGCGCGGGGTACCACTTTCCGTGATTACCGGGATGAAAACAACCAGGCCGGTACCTTTCAGCATCACCTGGCCGTGTACGGGAAGAAGGGCAGTGCTTGTATATGCTGCGGTTCGCCCATAATCGTTGATACCATAGGGGGACGCAGCAGCCATTATTGCGAAACATGCCAGAAATAACAGAAGTCTAAGCATCTGCTTATGAATGTAAATATTTGCTAATATCTCTGACTAGCCGGGTAACCATTTAACACTTCTGTCCATATAGTAGCTATAAAGTGTTTAGCGGGATGGGAGTGTTAAGCTTGGAGTACCTGGCCATTTTATTCTTTGCCCTGGCGGTAAGCAATGATGGTTTTGTAGCCGGTATGTCTTACGGTGTCAATAAGATAAAGGTACCTTTGCTGCCACTTTTGATAATTTCGGCGGCTTCAGGTCTGGCGGTATCAGTATCCATGTTATTAGGCAAAGGAATGGCGGTTTTAATTCCTCCGGAATCAGCCGCACGAGTTGGAGCTATGTTTATCATAGCCGTAGCCCTGTATTTTTTAATGCAGGCTTGCCGGTTCAGGCTGGAAGCGCTGGCTGTGGACGAGGAAGAGCCTATTCTGGCTTTTAATATCAAACCTATGGGTGTGATCGTACAGATATTGAAAGAGCCTTCCAAAGCGGATATGGATAGTTCGGGGGAAATCAACCTGAAGGAAGCATTTTTTCTGGGCCTGGCCCTGGCCATGGATGCCCTGGGGGCTGGAATAGGCGTCGCATGGCAGGTTTTAATATTTTATTTACTGCACTGACCGTTGCTGTGTTAAAATTTATTCTAATCAACGGCGGAATTATTTTGGGAAAAGCCGTAAAAGGGGAAGCGCTGAAAGCAGTTTTTATGTGGATTCCCGGTATAATTCTCCTGGCCATCGGTATAATTGAGATTGGTTAGGAATATGACAGGTGGGTGAACTTATGTATATCATAGGGTTAACCGGCGGAATTGCCAGCGGCAAGAGCACGATTACCATAGCCTTAAGGGAACTGGGAGCAGAAATCATCAATGCCGATGAAATATCCCACCGTATTATCGAACCCGATCAGCCCGCCTGGCAGGATATCGCAGCCTCTTTCGGAAAAGAGGTGCTGAATGAAGATCTCAGCATAAACCGGGCGGCTCTGGGCGCTATCGTTTTCAGCGACCCGGCTCGTCTGCAGGAGCTTAATCATATTACGCACCCCAGAGTAATGGAACGTTTGCGATTTGAACTGGACGCCATACGTCAAAAAAATCCCGATGCCATTGTGGTTATGGAAATACCGCTGCTTTATGAAACCCATATGGACAGGCTTTGCAATGAAGTATGGGTGGTATGGGTGGACCGTGAGACCCAGATTAAACGTTTAATGAACCGTGATCAAATAAATTACGAGGACGCAGTCAAACGCATTGATTCGCAGATGCCTCTGGATGAAAAAGCTGCCCGCGCTGACCGTGTAATTGACAATATGCTCAGCGTAGAGGAAACAAAAGTTTTAGCCACCAGATATTACATAGAAATAAAGCAGCGAGATTCAAGTATTAATTAGAATAAGCATCTCCTGACTGGAGGTATTGATGTTGCCCAACAGAAAAACCAGATTCCCCAGGATTCTATGGATCAGCATACTCATATTTCTTATAGTTCTGATTACCTTTCCCCGCTGGATTGGATTTTTCTATCCCCAGCCGCACCGGGATCTGGTCTTAAGCGCGGCCTATGAGAATAATATCGATCCTTACCTGGTGTTTGCAGTCATCAGGGCTGAAAGCAAGTACCAGACCGGTGCTCAGTCTTCGGCCGGGGCGCGGGGTTTGATGCAGATTATGCCCGATACCGCAAAATGGATAGCGGAACAGCAAGGGATTGAGGACATTACTCCGGAAAAACTGCATGAACCGGAAACCAATATCCGTTTAGGCTGCTGGTATCTGGCCAGCCTGAACAAGGAATTTGAAGGTCGCATGCCTTTGGTAATCGCCGCTTATAACGCGGGTAGGGGCAAAACCAGGGAATGGGTGATAGAGCAGAAATGGGACGGTGACCCGGAGAAAATCGATAATATTCCCTATGAAGAAACCAGGCTGTATGTAAAGAATGTGCTGGCCAATTATCGCGCCTACCGTGCCATTTACGCCAGCCGTTAACAGTAAAATAGCCACCGTTGTACTGAGACTGATACCTTTCTTTTTGTCATAACCTGTTTTGCCATTTCATATAATGTCCCCGGATAAATCTATCCGAGAGGGGGACATACCGTTGTATAATCCACGCCGCAAAATCATGCTCATCTATCTGATTATTTTAGGCTGTTTAATAGGAGGTATAATCTACTATCAAAGAATGGCCGCTTACACAGCCAGTCTCGCTACCCGCCCTTTTAATGCCGCTGGTAGGTAAAATCGAGTCCCTGGAACCCTATATGTTAGGGGAACATGAAGAACGCTTGCTGGGGGCTGCGATTTATGAAGGACTGGTTTGTTATGATGAAGAAAAACGAGAAATGAAGCCGCTCCTGGCAAAAAGCTGGGATTATTCTCAAGATGGACGCATTCTGACCATTAAACTTAAAAGAGATATCAAATTTCATAACGGCAAAAAACTCACGGCTGCTTATGTTAAATCCGCCTGGGAACACAGCCTGTCATCGTGTAAAGATTGGACCAATACCGGTCTGTTTCTGTCTATTGCCGGAACGAGGGAGCGGCTCGAAGGCCAGAGTCCCGAGATTTATGGCATTAGGGTCATAAACGATCATACCTTAAAAATAGGTTTTCAGCATCCTAATACCAGTTTCATCTATACCCTGGCCAACCCTATGTTTTGGGTGTATGACTGCCAGACCGATCCTGTAAACCTTTCAGGCACTGGTCCCTTTATATTGAAAAACAATCAGAATAACCGACAGTTTACTTTGCTGCGCAATGAAGAATATCATCGCGGCAAACCTCCCCTGAGCGCAATTAAGTTTGAAATCTATGAAGACATGACCAGGGCGGCAGAAGATTTTAAGGCCGGAAAACTTGATTATTTGGATCAGGCGCCCATGGAGGAAATAAAAGAACTGCGCCAGAGTAAAGGAACCGACTGCAAACTGATTCAAAAACCAGTGCTTGAAACATACAGCTTAGGATTTAACCTGAATCGGCAGCCGTTTTTAAACAATTATTTGCTGCGCCGGGCTTTAAACTACGCTATAGATCGCAAAACCATTGCCGAGAAGGTTTTAGGGGAAAACGGCATTCCCCTAAACAGGGTCCTGCTTCCCGGTATAAACGGTTATGATCGCCATGTGCGCGGTTACAGCTTCAGCCCGGAAAAGGCCAGGCAGCTGATGGATGAGGCTGGTTATCCGGATGGCAAAGGGCTGCCCCCCTTGGTTATCGGTTATGACCAGGATGAAGGTCACCAGGCGGTACTGGAAATGCTGGCAGAACAATTAGAGCAAATCGGTGTTCGCGTACAGCTTCAGCCCATGGATTGGGATTACTACAAAAAAGAAATCGGAAAAATGGAGATGAGCTGTTTCAGGGTAGGATGGCAGGCCGATTACCCGGAAGCCGATGCTTTCCTGTACAGCCTCTACCACAGTTCCCGTTTGGGGATCAGCAACTATTACGCCTATAACAACCCGCAGCTGGACAAAATTTTGGACCAAAGCCGCTGCGAACCGGCAGACAGCGAGAAAAGAGCCGCTTTGTTAAAACGTGCTGAAAAGATAATTATAGATGATGCTCCGTGTTTGTGGCTGTTTCAGAAGAAGGCTGCAAAGCTGACAGGCCCCGGGGTGGAATGCCTGGAGATAGATAAGCTGGAACTAATTGATTGGTCTAAAGTAGAACTGCATAATCCATCTTTGGATGAAAACCATGAGGGAAAATCACTACCTCAAGTATAACCAGGTTATTAGCACCAGACCGAAAATTGGAATAACAGACCATAATAATCAGGACTAAAGTCTGGTTCCAATTATTTTGCCAATTTATTACGATAAATATAACAGAAAGATTATATGCAATCATAAACTAGGATTAGGAGTGAGGTTTTAATTATCGGGAGGGGGTCATGGTATGAAGAAGATGCTGAAGGTGTTATTGGTGTCACTTTTGCTCTTTGTATTAATGTTCTCCTTAATAGGCTGCAAGGGCAATAAAACCAAGATGGATTTTAGTAAATCCCAGTCGACCAACAGCACTGTAACGCAAGATGATGAAGATATGGATATGAGATATCATCGTTTAAATAAATAGCAGATTATAGCCCTAATTTCAGTCTAACAAACCAGTTAGGATGCGTTGACAGCCTGCAGACAGCTATTGTATAATTACACAGCTAGGATATGTAGCTGTGTCGGAGTGGTGGAATGGGCAGACACGTACGTTTGAGGGGCGTATCCGTAACTGGGTGCGGGTTCAAGTCCCGCCTCCGACACCAAGATTAGACGTACCAAATTGGTACTTCAGTATAATATCAAATTTTTCAGAGAGAATAGCCGCTTTCATTAGCGGCTATTATTTTTTTACAGTCGTCTGAGTTATCTCTATCGAACTCCTGCTGGTCCTTTCAGAATTGAATTACCTCGCGTTTAGTGATGGACTCAAACAGTGATAGTCTTTGATTTGGTTTTTGCAGCAAAGCTTCTTTTTGTTGGCCTAGTTCATTAACCATATATAGGGGTTCAGAAAAAGAAATAACCCCTCAAAAAGAGGGGTTATTTATCGCTGGTTATTGCCATCTTTCGGTAATTATTTCGTCCAAATAGCCCATATGTTCATCTCGGGAAACCAATATTAAATTATGTTTTTTAGCAATTGCTGCAATCCAAATATCATTTTCAGGAATAGGTTTTCCTTTTCCTAAAAGTTGGGCTTTAATCACACCATATTCAAGGGCCACGTCAGTATCGCATGGTAAAACCGGTAATGCTTTTACTAGCTCATTAAGCCTCTCAATGTTCTGCTTCTGTTTGCGTGATTTATATGCCCCGTAATATAATTCCCCAACAACGATACTTGATATAAAAACTTCAGATGCTGAACTTATCTTTTCTATTATCTGCTGTTCACCATTAAGCAAATGAATAATAATATTGGTGTCCAAAAGGTATCTACCATTCTGAGATGTCAATTGTTCCACAATCCTTGTCTATAATATTTAATAACTCGGTAGCCTCTTCTTGGGTAATAATACCGGCAAACCTTAATAATTCTTTACCATTTACCCCTTTGGGAGATAACGAATTTATAAATCCAAGCACCTTCTTTTGCATATCTAGCGGGAGTTGGTTTAACCTATTCATTATTTGATCTTGCACAATGCTATTCTCAGTTTTGGCGGTTGGCATAATAATCACCTCAATATAATTATATCAGCAGCCGTTTATGCAATTCAATAAACCAGATTGCCTTCTGTGAACAACCCTGGGCAATTTTCGGACAAGAGATTATAAAACCCTGTTTTTCTGGGTCTGCTGGAGGAAAAAATAACGCCAATAACGCCAGCAGGAACGGGGTGGGACGAGTGTCCGTGAAAAAACAAGTGATACTTAGTTAGGTAATTTTTTAGTAAAATAATTTGTAGTATTTGGCAGGAAAAAGGGGATGGTTGAAGAAAGGAAACAGAGAGATATTTTAGAAGTTTATAGAATATAAGAAAATCATGTTAAGTAAATTTACAAGTGACAGATATATGTCAATTGTCTGATTTGTTATATTAATTAGGTAAAATATTTCGAAAGGAACGAAGCTAAATCATGCTAACCGAAACGCAGAATCTCGAAGACTATATTGAGCACAGCAGTATAGGTCGTCATGAGACCTTTACACCTCGGTACGGATGGCTTAAAAAGGGATATGATGCTACATTGTTGGATGGAAATGTTTTTAAAGCCCCTGACGCCATAGAAAAGTTAGGGGTAGGAAAAAACATGGTCCGGTCTATCCGTTTTTGGTGTCAAGCTTTTAAAATTATTCAAGCTGACCGGACCGGATTCGTAAGTGTTACCGAATTTGGACGATGTCTGTTAGATAGGGAGGGTTGGGACCCCTATCTCGAAGATATTGCATCTTTATGGCTTCTACATTGGCAGCTGTTCATTCCTAAGTTAGAGGCAGTAAATTGGTGTTTTGCGTTTAACCGTAATCATCTCTTTTCTTTTGATAGTAAGAATCTCGCCAAGACACTTATTAATGCATCAAAAAAGTATCCCCACTTAGCCAATCTGGCCGAAGGAACCTTTGAAAAAGATGCTTCGTGCATTCTACGCATGTATGCTGACAGCTCTAATGATACGGAATCGGAAATCGACTGTCCGTTTACTCAGTTAGAGATTATTCGCCGGGCCGAAGAGAAGAACCAGTTTTGTTTCGATAATAGTGAAAAAACTAGTCTTCCGCCATTGATATATGCCGCTGCCTGTTTTTCATACATAGCTAATTATGCTGGTTCAAAACAAAAGGCGATATCGCTAAATCGCTTAACTTTTGATTTCAATTCTCCCGGGGTAGCATTTAAGTTGTCCGAGACCGCCAGCGGGGAAAACCTGCGACTGGCGGCAGAAATTGTGACCGGGTTTTCACTGGTTGAACAAACGGGTGGTATACAAATTCATTTAGAAAAGGAACCAATGGAGTTATTTTGGCAAGCATTAGCTACATATTATAAGGAGCAATAATCGATGAATAGAATTAGCGAATATGTAAAGCCGGATATGGAAGCTGCCCGCTCGATAAACCTGGAGAGAGATGCCGGGTCAATAAATATAATCAACGATTACCAGATTACCGACAAGACCAGGGAAGCCCTAAGCCGTTTCGGGGATGCTCTGCTGGGGGAAAAAATTTCCGCCTGGTCGCTGACTGGACCATACGGAATGGGTAAGTCATCGTTTATCAATTACCTGCTTGCTCTAACGGCAAACCCGAAGACCATTCTGGCTATTAATGCTCGGCAAAAGCTACAGGAAGCCGATCAAAGGCTTTTTGATAAATTAATAGAGGGTATTAACAATGTGGATGGTCAAGGATTTCTTCAGATACCGGTTACTGCCTCATACGAACCAGTCAATAACTCGGTGTTGAGAGCCATAAAAAATGCTCTGAATTTAGCTGATATCCCCAAAAAGGAAAAGCTGCAATCCCGAGTGAACAAGATTAAGGGAAATAAAGGTATTGATTCGCAATTCTTATTAGACATAATCAAAGAAATCATGACATTAATCAAGAAGCCGGTAATTATCGTAATCGATGAGTTTGGAAAGAATCTGGACTTCATGTCTCATCATCCGCATAAGGGAGATATATTCCTACTACAGCAATTAGCCGAAATAGATTCAGTTTATCTTTGGGTATGTTTACATCAGGCCTTTGATGAATATGCTGCCGGGCTTTCCACTGCGCAGCGGCAAGAATGGCGTAAAATCCAGGGACGTTTTGAAGACATATCCTTTGTTGAATCAACCGGGCAAATGTTAGAAATGATAACCCGGTCTTTGAAACAATCAGCAGAGCCATATTTCCAACAAAACCTATCCTGCTGGGCTGAAGAAGCTTATGATTCTATCCGCAATTCAAAACTGTCTCATAAGGAATACTTCACCTTGGAAAAGATTAAGGATATATATCCCTTACACCCAGTCACGGCTATTGCCCTGATCGAGCTTTGCCGGCGATTTGCCCAAAATGATCGGACATTGCTATCCTTTCTCTGCAGTGGTGATTGGGGAGCACTTCCGGCTTTTTTGGATAGAGAAATACTTTCGGACAGTTATATGCCTGTTGTAGGGTTGGACTATTTGTACGACTACTTCTTCAGCATAAGTGCTAACGCACCTAGTTACCAGGCCGAGTCCCAAAGATGGTTGGAGATTCACCACATTATATCAGAGGCTGGGAATGTACTTGAGTCAAAAACAGCACTGCTGAAAAGCATTGGTGTGCTAAACCTGCTATCGGGAGTTATAGGCATATCTGCCGATTATGAAACCATTTATTCTATAATGAGATACTCCAAAGGCTATGATACCAATGCGGTAAAAAAGTGGTTGGATGACCTGATCAAATCAAAAGTTCTATTTTACCGTGAATTTGCTCGAGAACTACGCCTATGGGAAGGTTCCGATTTCGATGTTTATGGCACCATCCGGACACAAAAGGCCAAAATGGCTATTAACTCGCTGGATAAATTACTCCAGGAATATCTTCCGCTTAGTCCATTTATTGCTTCACGTCACGCCTTTGAGACTGGAACTGTTCGCCGTTTTGAGCGTCGTTGGTTGAGTGCCGAGTCAATTAATGATAATCTGATACCCGCTCCAGGATTTGATGGGCTGTTTGTTCATTGCTTCGGAACTTCGCATCAACCGGATTATATACACCTATATGTGCCGATGGGCGTCCGCTAATTGTTGCCTATGTTTCGTCACAAACCACGCTGGTTGAGTTAGCCTTGGAAGTAGCTGCTTCGCGATACGTTTTTGAGACTAGTCCAGAACTGGAACATGATAGAGTAGCCCGCAAAGAAGTTAGCTTTAGGGTGAATATATCGGAACAACAATTCCGCAACTACTTGAGCCAACTCTACTCACCATTATCAGAGGACATCCTCTGGTATTCAAATGGACAACCCGTCAGGATTAGCAGTTCTAAAAAATTGTCGGAAGAAATCTCTAGGCTCTGCGATCAGTGCTATCATAGATGCCCGCGCCTAGGTAATGAGATGGTCAACTATGATAAATTGTCCAGCGCGGCTGCCCGTGCGAGGCGAGAATTAGTGGAAGCTATGGCAACCAAAGAAGAGCAAGAATCTTTAGGCCTAACCGGGTTTGGACCGGAAGTGGCAGCTTACCGTTCTATTCTCTTGGCTGATGGCTTACATATCAAAGATCAGGATGGCTGGCGGTTAAACCTCTCCTATGAAAACAATAGACTTGCTGCGCTGTGGAACCAGATCGATGAGTGTATAACTAATACTGGGGAAAAAGGGGTTAGTGTAGCTGCTATACTGAATATTCTGCAACAGCCGCCATTCGGATTGCGCCAAGGTCCAGCCCCTATCTATATTTGTCTATATATATTGGTTAATGCTGATGATATAGCAGTCTTCCGTGAGGGTAGTTACATTCCTTATCTAACCGAAGGATCTATAGCTTTGCTGCTTAAACGTCCGGATTTATTTACACTTAAACATTTCATCTCTACTGGAATCGAGCAGAAGGTTTTTAATATCTACCGCAAGCTAATCAATATTGCAAATCTAGAAGGTAACGTGAAACTCCGCAATGCTACTATGCTAGGCGTAGTAGGACCGCTAGTCAAGTACATAGAAGCTCTTCCGCCATATAGCCGCAATACCAGGGAAATATCTCTAGAGGCGCAAAGAATTAGGGCTGCCATAATGAATTCGAGCGAACCTCTGCAGTTACTATTTGAAGACATACCGTTGGCCGTAGGAATAGATCTGAATGAAAAGCAAAAGGAAGCCAATTGGCAGGAAGAACTACAGATAAGATTGCGTAAAGCCCTGAATGAGTTAGACCAGGCATATCCCAAGCTTAACCTACGGGTTCAGCAAGCATTGCTAGAGATCTTCAACCATTTTGATATAGAGCAACTCAAAGAAATACAGGTTAAGCGGATCAGTCCGCTGGTAGAGGTGTGTAGCGACAGTGAACTGAAACCAATTCTGCAGTCTATGATTCGGCCGGCCGCCAATCCGTCCGAGTGGGTTAAGGGCATTGCTGGGATAGTGGTGAAAAAACCGGTAGATTCTTGGAATGACAAAGATTTTATACCCTTTGTGGCTAAATTACGGGACTATGCTGACCGTATTGAGCAATTAGAGGCTCTCAGTGCACTTGGATCGGATTCAGCTAACGATAATATAGTCTTGAGTATTATGGGTTCCAACGGAAAACTCAAGAGAGAGGTTCTTAGTCGTTCTCATAAAAAAGACGTGTTAGTGGACGCCAAAATAAAAGAGATCCTGGCATTGCCCAAAGACGAGGCGCGCCAGATAATGTTGGCATTGATTAGTAGCTTGCTGGAAGAGGGGGCCGAGGACCATGAATAATGATGCCAAAAAAAAGGAACGTCACATTTTAGCCTTATCCGGCGGTAAGGACAGCGCGGCTTTAGCAGTTATATGCGCGACAAATACCCCGACCTGGAGTTGGAATATGTATTTACTGACAGTGGTTGCGAACTGCCAGAGACCTATGAGTTTTTAGACCGCATTAGGGCTGTATTAAATATTTCTATTACTGTAATTAAATCAGAACGAGACTGGGAATCATACTGGTCTGTATGGAAAACAAAATCAACTCACCAGGGGCATTATACTTACCTTCCCTCGCCAAAACAAAGATGGTGTACTGAAGTTCTAAAATTAATACCGTATGAAAATTGGTTACAGACCAACTATCCAGATTACACTATTCATAGCTATGTAGGACTTAGAGCAGATGAAAAGAGGGATCGTTCTGGGTTTACTTCTATCAAAGGTAATGTAATACAGCATCACCCCTTCATTGAAAACGGTTTGGTATTCCAGGATATTAAAAACCTGTTGCTAGATTCAGGTTTAGGATTTCCTAAATATTATAAATGGCGAAAGAGATCTGGATGCTACTTTTGTTTCTATCAAACTAAAAGAGAGTGGTTAGGATTGTATGATAACCATCCTGATTTATATCAAAAAGCAATGAGCTACGAAACGATAATTCCAGAAAAAGGAATTAAATATACATGGAACGAGGATATTAGCCTACAGGAATTACTTGTATTACGTGAAGCAATTTTGAAAGAACCGTTGGTAGAGGACAACAGTGGAAAGACACCTGACAAATTATCGGCGATATTAGCATATATTATATGATTATCGCCATATTAAAGGGGTGGATTTGTTGGAATTACAGGATTTTTTAGAAAAACTTAAAAAGATTAATACTATATCAGGGTCAAAACCACATAAGTTTATATTATTGCTTGCAGTAATACAAATGATAGAGACAGGACAAATACATAATAATCAAATTTATTATGATGAAAATTTAAAAGCGGTATTTACAGATTATTTTAAAAAGCTTGCCCGGGATAATGATAGAAATAGACCATACAATCCATTTTTTCATTTGAGGACTTCTGGGTTTTGGTTTCTTTGTCCTAAACCAGATAAACAAGAACATCTTAAAACTATGGTTTCTATTGGTGGACCTCAAGAACTCCTGGATAATGTTGAATATGCATTTCTTGAAGATTCAGTCTACCAAATGCTATTAAATCCCGATCTATCAGGAATTATTAAAGATACTCTTTATAAACTTTGTTTAGGAGAAATATATTGGAATGATGAAATACAAGAAAATATAGAATCGTATAAAGCACAAACATTAAACAAGTCTCTTTTTCAACATGAAGAAAATGCAATTCAGATTATAAGGAATAGCTCAAAAGCTTATGGACAGCTATTAAATAACATTTATCTTTATGAGGAACAAACAAATAGTTATTTTGAATATGACATTATTCTAATAGGGCATTCAAGGTTATATGTTATAGAACTCAAGCATTGGTCGGGGAGAATACAGGTAGCCCCACATAATTGGTTAATACGTGATGCCCATTTTAGAGCTGATCCCCATAAGAATAATGGATTTAAATGCAAGATACTCAAGGGTATTTATCAGCATCACTTCAGAACCTACCCCAACATTTGGGTTGAATCAATAGTGGTTTTGACCAATCCAGAGGTAGAGGTGGAGGGGGCTGATTCTCCGGCGAGCGCTGTCAAAGAAGCCAAGCATAACCTTACCTTCTCATCGATTGGGGATCTTCTAACCTATGTGAAAAAACGAGCTGCAGCAGATAAACCTCTGCTTAATAATGAACAGATTCAGCATATCGCAGATTATTTACAGGGCCTCAATCAACCCAGGCCAAGTAATAAATATGCCATACCAGGTTATGAAACAGTACAATACCTATTACAACGCCCGGAAGGCATTGAACTTTTAGCCAGGCCTATTGGACCAGTAGCTAGAGGCTTGAACCGCTTCAGGGTCTTTCGCATTCCTGATTACTTAACCGGCCAAGAGCGGGAGAGATATAAACGGAGAGCCTTTAATACGATTAACGCAGTATCCCAATTAAACGAGCATCCCAACATACTTAAGGTATGGCTGGTGCCGAACAATTACGGGGATATTATTGAAGGTTCGGATTGGTCGGAAACTGGTACATTACGAGATTATATCCACACTCATAAAGGGACGTTGGATATCAATGAGATCAATGCCATATGCTACGGAATAACGCAAGGCCTAAACGCCGCCCACCAGAATAATATCATTCACCGAGCGGTCTGCCCCGAAAACATCCTGCTGTTAAATGGTGTTCCCAAGCTGATGAATTTTGATTTGGCTTATCAAATGGAAGATAATCATCTTACTGTTATCACGGATATTGAAGCCTTGACCGATGACGGTTATATGGCTCCGGAGGTACTGCAGGGACATGATATCGATGAATCCACTGATTTTTTTGCGCTGGGGGTAATAGCTTATGAACTGATAACTGGCTCCCGGCCATTTCAGAAGGTCAGGCAGTTTGTAACCACAGGTGGCAGGCTAGGCGAATCGGAATTATTGAGATTGAGAGAAAAAGGTACTCCATCAGAGACCATCGAGCTTATTGAAGCGCTAATTCAAGCTGACCGCCGCCATCGGATTAGCGATGTGAACAGGATTTTGACAGCATTTTCGGCAGATCAAATCAGTATTGACCAGCCAGTTGCAATGATACAAAATGCTCGACTGAAAGTTGGCGAAACTTATGATATGTATGAAATTATAGAATTCATCGGCGAGGGCAGAGAAGCACAGATTTACAAAGCCCGCAATGGACGATCAGAAATAGTCGCACTGAAATTATTCAACCGAGAAATTGAACGTGAACGTATTTTTCGTGAAGGGGATTATACCGCAGCAGTTAAATCGGCTTATGTGGTCGGCTGCAACAACAACATTGGGCATTGGAAAGAGGATAGATATTTTCTGGTAATGGATTACATTGAAGGGGAATCCATGCGAGAATTAATAAACAGACAAATAAGTCCCCAGGTAGAAGAATTCCGTAATGTTGCCCTGTGTTTGCTGCAGGGTGTACAGGCCTTCCACAATCATGTCGGCGAAAATGGCGAGATAAAAACCATCCTGCATTGCGATATCAAACCAGATAACATTATTATCACTAAAGACGGCAAAGCCGTTTTGATTGACTGCGGAATAGCCGGACCGCCGCGAGTAGATATTTTTCAAGGTACACTGGCCTATATTCCCCCTGATAATTTGAGTGGGGCCGATATGCAGTTTTCCGCAGATGGGGATTTATTTGCACTGGGCATAAGCCTCTGGGAATGGTTTTGCGGAAAGCGTCCCTACGAGCAACCGGCGCCAGGAGAACAGCCTTTCTTCAGCCCGGACTGCCTGGCGAGAATGCCGGAAAACTTGAGAGATTGCCTTTTGAAAGCAATTTCTACTGAGCGAGAGCATCGTTATCTTAAGGTCGAAGATATGATAGCAGACTTTACAGGGATAAAGGAGGAAGAAAAGCCGAAGAGCGTATGGGCACTTCCCCCCAACGAAGTAGCTCCCTTTGCAGATAAGGGGGTTATCAGCACTGGCGACATGAATCCTTTTGTACATTATCTCAATTCTTTATCTAATGCTTCGGCCGGTAATGAAAATGCCATGCAGAAGCCCAAATCAGTAACATATTCTTTGCGAACATTCGGGTAGAACACCCGGCTTTACACTTTATTTACCGGCAATTATTTGAAAAAAAGAAACATGTGATTCTCACAGGTAATGCGGGTGATGGCAAAACCACGATTGCAGCTGAGGTATACCGAAACCATTTTGGTCAATATAGACCGTTAATGCCCCGAGAAGAACATGCTGGACTAGTAATAATTAAGGACCTGAGTGAAGTGCCGGAGGAAGAGAGAAAAGATATCTTCCGCGAGGCGGTCCAGCATCCGGAAAAATCCTATCTAATAGTATCCAATACCGGCACCTTGCTGGAGAATTTAAGTAAGGCTCAGCTAGAGGGGAGCAACATAGATAAAAGCCAGCTGCTTACCGCCCTGGAGGCAGATCATCCGCTACTGGTAGGAGATGACAAGTTCCTCATCGTGAATGTTGGCCGGATCAATTGCATAACCGCTGCGCTGTCGGTTTTTAAAAGAATGTTGGAAGCTGATAACTGGCAATCATGCAGGACATGCTCCCGTTCTCAGGATTGTCCGATACGGGTTAATGTAGGCCTAATACAGGAGAACAGGGAATTGATTGTAGAACGTATCGGTTTGGTATACCGGCGGCTGTATGAGTACGGAAACCGCCTGACCATGCGGCAGATGACTGGTCATTTGGCTTACATAATTACGGCTGGATTGTATTGTGAAGATGTTATGGGGATGTCCAAACTCGCCTTAGAACAGCAATATTCCCATTATCTGTTTTTTAATCGCTTTTTCGGCGATGATGGCAAGGTTGAAATACCAGAAGCCATGCAGTTACAACCTGTACGCAAGATTCGCCAGGCGGAACTGGGGATATACCTGGATCCCTTCATAGAAAGAACCATTTGGAAGATACAACCCGAGGAACTGCGACTTTTGACGGGGGCGACCGAGTTAGTTCGCCATATTCGCGAGAATACCGAGAACAGCCGGAATGAAGAGAGAATACAAATAAGACGCCTGCTCTATTTCTTGCTATCATCCGAGGAAAACGGCGCTCAGACATACCTGGCATGTTTTCTCCGCTCTCCCATGCTGTTAACCTATCTGCGGCATGTAGAGGAAAACCAGCCTTTTACCAGGTTGCAGGAAGAAAGGCATCTGCAACTTCTTATACAGGTATTACAAGAGTGTTTTGCCGGAGTAAGGCTGCCAGAGGATGAATACCGTCCGCGAGATTTATATATTACATTAAGACCGCCTGGTTACAGCACTACCCAGATGATCCTGGGCAAGATCCATGTTGAAGATTTTTCGCTGAGCAGGAAAAACATCTATGATACCGGGGAAATAACCCACCGAGTACTTACCCTGTGTTACAAAAACGGTCAGGCCGAATTGGAACTGGATCTTCCATTCCTGGATTATGTGGCTCGAAGATATCAGGGTGAAGTTGCCGAGGAATTGTCGGTATTCTACATAGACCGTTTGCAGAGATTTAAGGTAATGCTTTTAGAGAATTTTAGGAACACATCCCGAGAAGGACAGTTCGAGCTTTTAAGCATGGCTGGAAGCCGAAGCTTTGAGAATATTAGCATCAAGATAGATGGTGAGCGCCTGGAGGTGATAATGTGACATTGCCCAACCCATTTCCTGATATTGATACTTCCGATGATTTTAATCCTGCTATCCGGTTATTCGGCAACCGTTTAATCTCTGAACAGACAATTCTCGAATACACTTCAGAGTTTTGGCAGTTGTGTTTAGCCAAAAAGATATTGCGGGAGAAAAGACAGACGGACCGCTGCCCCCGATAGATAAATTGATGCTTTGGCCGTCTAAGCAGAAGTTAAGGTATAAGCCCCCCATCAAGTTGGGCCTCAAATTATTTTCTTTTTTCGGAATATCCCGAGTTGATGGCAAACATGAAGTACATGAGCAGCACTATCGACATCTAATTAGCAAATTGAACAATGCTATAATCTTCAATCGCGGGAAAAGCGACCAGGTTTTAGCCTATTTAGATGATTTTCTGCGGGGTTTTCAAGGAGCCGGGTTTAATAGAGCCTGGTGTGCACAGACTTTTTATCCGATTTCACCCAGCTTGCTGACACAGGAAACTATTTGGAACGAGACAATTGCATTTAAAGATCATCCTAATACCTGGGAAGAGATGTTGGATAGGTTTAAAAAATATTTTAGTGTTTCTAAACATCGTTTCATGGCCCGGGGGGGAGAGGTTCTATATCTCCAATTATGTAATATTTTCCGCATGGACAAGGCAACTCAACAGGAATGGGCGGATAAATTTGAGCTTAAGGGTGACGAGAGAGATCTGGAAGAGTTGTATAAGCAGATTACAAGAGCTTTCCAATCATTTAAAAATAGCTATATCTCGCCCTTGGATCATTTGGTCGATTTCCTGGAAACATTGGATAGGCGAACTCATGAGAAAACCAATAATGAAAACTATTGGTTGGAGGCGGGATGGTGTCCGGAGGAATCCTGGCCGGAAGGTTATCTCTGTGCAATAGAATTGAAGCGTTTATTTAGTGCGACTCTCGATCCCATAGAGCGGTTGGATCTGCTTATTACCGGCTGCGCTATGCAGGTCTTGCGGACGATATGTGCCCAGAGTATTCGCTATGGTGGCAGCGTCAGAATCAGTGAGACGCCTCTTGGCTATGAGTGGATACTGTGTACGCCTGGATCACCGATGCAACAGCGGCAAACCGCACAACGCAGTTTGGAGTATATTCAGGGGGTTATACAAAAGGCGCTCTGGCAAGACGACCTGCAGGCTAATGCCGAGAATAATCCCCGAAAAACCAAGCAAGCTCTCTACAAGGAGGCTGATACTAAATACGGGTTCAAGCTCCTGTTATCACTGGGTAAGAAACTGGGCATAATAGTTCCCTACACCGGCCCTGGGGCCCATTTTGTCATGACCGATAAGTTGATGCGTTATCTGGTTATAGCTCTTTTGCAGCCTGGCGAGAGGGTAACCTATCAGGATTTTTTACACCGCATGTACCTGCACTATGGACTGGCCATAGAAGGGGTTGAACTGGCCAATGCTATGCGGTGGAGTGAACTGCCGCCCAATAACGCTATGCAGGAAATTAAGGGATCGGGGTTTACAGGAATGCTGCGGGCAGGCGGATTTCTAACCGAATTATCCGATGCCTGGTCAGTGGTCAGAAATCCCTTTGGCGACAGTCAATGATAATGGCAGGGAGATAGAGATTATGCAGTATTTGGCACAGACTATAGCAAAATATATCTTCAACGAGTGTAATAAACCGGGTACTTACAGGTTTATCCTACCCTCATATCCGTCTTGTGTACTGGTGGATGTTGGCAATACTCTGGAAAAGTCTTTTGGCAGTGTGATTGACCAGCGGATTAAATTTATATACGGTATTGCTTATCGCTTAGGGGAACGCTGGCAGGTTGGAGCAGATCCAAACGAGCAATCCGATTTCAGGTTTATTTGTCAAAAAGGCTGGTATAACCAGGACAACAACTTAACCGTCTTACGCAACGAAATCAAGTCCCCCGAAGTCGATACTCTGGTAGCGGTATTAGCCGGCTATGAAGATATTGATGACCAGGGAGGTCTGGGCGATTTTTTCCATATGGACCAGGCTTCCTTATGGGAGATATGCCTGAAAAAGTCGTTTGAATCGTGGCTAGGTGAATCTCTAAAGGACTGGATCAACCTGGAAGATCATGCTGCTTACATAAAGGCCATGGATGATTTGTTTTGTTCGTTATACAATACGGGTTTGGCTGATTTATTATCAATAAGCCGGTATCTGCAAAACCATAGTTTTTCCGGTGTTAGCAGCGGCAGCGAAGCCTATGGCATAATTCTGGAAGACTTGAAGCCCTTTATGTTACCTAAAATGATCGGTTTAAAAAGTACCCGCAAGGCCTTTTCAGTGTATCAATCAGCGGCTCTGCGATTCTTTAATTACAATTCCTTTTTGAATGTTAGTGAACGAGAAAAAGTTATAGAACGCCTGAACCACTACCAAAAAGATACTCAACATCCGGAACCTTACAGAGAGGAACTAGGTGAATTTGACAGCGTTAACGAATTCATGGATGCCTTGCAAGATTATATCAAAAACCGCTCGGAAGTCTCACGGCAAAAGCTATATTCGGTTGATTTTATTTACCTTTATGAAAAGGTTTTAGGTTACAAACCTAAGAAATATCCGCCTCCTGCGAAGTCTAAAGTTCGCAAAATCAAAGGAGTAGCTCCCGAGGTGTTTTTGCATGCTCTCTGGCTAGCTCTGGGTGATTTGCGTAAAGAGACCAAACAAACCGGAATAATTCTGCTTGAAAGTATTACGAAGATTACTATTCGCAGCATCTTGTTCAAGCACGATTTTGATGCCGGCAAAGATGACGATGAACATGAAATAGCTCGGGAATTCCTTATCCAAGCGTTAGGAGGTATAGACGAATACCTCGGTAATAATGTTCGGATCCCGCGGCAGGATTGCGAAGAAGATAAGAACTGGTTGCCGGTGAACTTTGAATGGCGCCTATCGCCAACAACTAATAATGATTTGAAATGCCAGCAAATTCGAACCGGGGAACCCAATCTCAAGTTTGATATAACAATCAGCTATATGGAGTCTGAGTCATTTAAGCGAGAATTTATATGGTTGTTACCGGAGCATCATCAGACGCGTTTGCTGGTCGACATATTTAACTTGGCGCGGGAGAAATATTTGAGGTGCGGCAATTCGTTGCCGGTCTTTGCCGTTCCCTATTTATCGGAAGTGTTCATGGCGCGGGATGAGGAAGAATGTACCCGATTGCTGCAAAGCGCGTTTCAAAAACAATGTAATATCATTGATCTGTTGAATATTGAAGGGCTTGGCAGCACTGACATCTTGAAAAATGGTCTGCTTAGAATATCACATAATTATCAGGAATTTATAGGCGAAATATGTAGCAGGGCTTCTTTACTGCTTTATACAATAGCGGTATTGCATTAACCCGGGAGGTCAATGAGACATATAAAACTTATATTAACCATAGTACTCAAAGCGTAGCCGGGCCATTACTCTGGAAAGCTTCATGGTAGTAGGCAACGAAAAACTAGCTTCTCAACAGTGGGCCTGGGAGCCGTATATGGATGCCGCGATTGTAACACCGTTACATCCAGTGCTATTAGAAATGATGATGCACCAATATAGCTTCCTTTGCGACAGCTTCTGCTTTTACGCGGAAGAGGCCTTACAGGCTTCGAATGAGAAGCCGTTTGCTGAGAGGTATTGGTATCGAGTAGTTGATTTGTCAACCATGCAGTGGCCAGTATTGGGAACCATAACTGACTACAACCAGACTATGAACACCAATGTGAAGAGTTTCGGCTATATTCACTTAGTTGGTGTCGCTGACCAGGTTAGCTCCTTTCTTAATTCACGATTACTATTCGAATATGAAGATGACGAGGAAGATGTAGCTGATGAGGAACTCTTCCGTGAGACACAGGCTTCTGCCTGATCAAACAGATACTTGATGATTATCAGTCGCTGCATCCTTTCGCCCACGATGGCTTGACCATCGGGGCTTATTGTGGTCTGGAGATTCAACCGATCATTGCAGGCCTTGATAGCCATCTGGCTGGTCTATTGAAAAATAGGGAAGAACCGTTTGCCCTGCGGATTAATATTTTTTCTGACAGTAAAGACGACAGCGCAGTTATGCGGTGGGTTAATGCCTGGAAGGATCGCTGGCAGCAGGCCGAGCTGTCTACCAGTATGAAGCATTATGCTAATTGTCGCATATCGATTGCTTACCGTGTTGTTTCAAGGGAAAATGATGCGGAACAGTTTAAACGGCTTCTGAAACAGACGGAAATGGATATCATGTTTTTTTCTGACTTTGTCGACCTGAAGGGGAGCAGATTTGAACCGGTCATTGGTGAATTATACATCGGAAATGACTATCGCCGCTTCCCGGTACTAGAAAAGGCCTGTTGTAAGAAAAGCGGCGGAGGACAGGATTATAAGCGGGAAAGGATTCTAAGCAATCAACGATTCCAGTTGGGATCCGCTTACGCCGAAGTGATGGCGAGGCTTAATAATAGACACGCCAACTCGCAGGAACGACATGTTGTGATAAGTTATAGTGATTTTCATCCCTGGGTGAAAATCGTTAATGAAGCCCATGCTCATAGCAGCTGGGTAGTATGTATCGATCCGTCTGTTGATGAACAATTATTGCTAATGGGAAACAACAAAGGACAAGTTAAGAGAGAGATTGTGGGTTTTGGTTCCGGTGTAGGGGCTCATGGTGAGAATAATTTTACGGTTTCAACTGAGCATTTTTCTATGTTGGATATCAGCAAAAAGATCAGTTCGTATACGGCAGCGCTGTTTGCACCCATTGAGAAGGAGAAAACGGATGCGATCGCTGAAAGCTTAGGTAGAGAAACCTTGCATATTGCTGGCCTATCAGTCGTTAAGGCTACAGGTCCCATCAAGTTTGTCCGGGAGTTTATCGCTAATGCTTTGGTACGAAAACTATTGCCTCGGGAATCAGGTGTCTTCTGTGATGAAATATTTTCTCTGGATGCTTTTATTCACTGGTTTGACGATCCCTATAATAATCGGCGTCCTGATTTGTTAAGAATAAAATCATCCATAGTAAATGGTTATTTTAACATTGAGGCGCAGTTAGTTGAGTGTAAACTGGCGCAACAGTCAGAGGGATATCTCCAGGAGGCCAGGGAACAAATTGAAAATGGTTTAAAACAGTTAGTATGGAAATTCAAACCCCGGCTGGGAGAGGGACCGATTGGCATTTATGATCCGCCTAATCAACGCTATTGGTGGATGCAATTGCACCGCTTAATCGCCAGTAAGGGTGAGACTAATATGGCCCAATATAACGACACGTTGCTGGCTTTGGAAAGATTAAGTGAAGGATGTTTCAATATCAGTTGGCAGGCGGCAATAGCCGCGATTTGGACTGACTTGGATAGTGATGAATGTGCGTCAAGAGCGGATTGGGAATACAGCTATGAAGGGCAGTCTTTAGATGTTTGCGTTGTCCAGATTGGGAAAGAATTTTTACAAAAGGCCTGTCTGGAAAAACAGTCGGGAGAGATTTTTGTAAGCGAGAAACGAATTAAATTTGAATTTACACCACCAGCGGAAATACCTGGTAATGATGCGGATTGTGAAGGAATAGCCGTTAAAATCGCGTTGGTTGGTGAACCTGATCAGGATAATTTTTCACCTGTGATCAGCAGCGGAGATGATAAGGAAATGGTAGTTGAACCGGAGAACGAAAAACCGAAAATTCCCGAAAGGATAATGCTGGGTAGAGCGATCAATACGAATCGCGATATTTATTGGGAGTTTGGTCATAAGGATCTTCCTAACAGGCATCTATTAATTTTTGGAGCATCAGGTACCGGAAAAACTTATACCGTACAATCCATCATTTTTGAATTGGCCAAGTGTAAACAGAATAGCTTGATTGTAGATTACACCAATGGGTTTATTACCAATCAATTAGAAATGATAGTAAAAGAGGCGCTAAAACCCAAACAGCACATTGTACGTAGGGAACCTCTGCCGATCAATCCTTTCCGACAGCAGTGTGATGTAATAGAAGATTTTGAATTACCAGAGGATCCGGCTACTACCGCTCAGAGGGTCAGCGGGGTATTTTCCGAGATATATCAACTCGGAGATCAACAAAAATCAGCGCTATATACGGCAATTCGGGATGGGGTTAATGAATCGGGGGACAAGTTTAATATGGCTGCCTTAATGCAGCGTTTGGATGTGATTAGTGATAGCGGTGGGCCAATCGCAGCATCGGCAGCTAGTGTAATGACCAAAATTCAACCATTTGTAGATACAAAACCATTCGGGATGGAAGATCCGCAAAGCTGGGAACGTATATTTTCTGATGATAATTCCCGCTGTCATATAATTCAATTAGCGGGTTTTATGAAGGAGTTTGCCCGCCTCATTACAGAGTTTGCTTTGATTGATCTCTATAGATATTACCGGGCGCAAGGCGATAAGAATAGACCTAAGGTAGTAGTGCTAGATGAAATTCAGAATCTTGATCACCGTTTGGAGAGTCCGCTGGGACAGTTTCTAACTGAAGGCCGAAAATTTGGCATTTCACTGGTACTGGCAACCCAGACCCTTAGTAATTTAGGGAAAGACGAACGGGATAGACTATTCCAAGCTAGTCACAAGCTTTTCTTCAAACCGGCTGATACTGAAATTAGATCGTATGCCGGCATATTGGCTGATGCTACGGGAGAAAAAAGCGATGAATGGGTGACCAGGCTAGCTTCATTAAAGAGAGGGGAATGCTATTCACTCGGATTTGCCTTAAATGACAGAAGCGGAACCCTGGAACCTAACAAGTGGTTCAAAATCAAGATTAATGACATCGAGAACCGAGTCGAGAGTTAGGAAGTGAAAAGGTGTTGCCCATAAATTTTCATAAAACCTTTATTCCAGAACGGCATTTTATCGCTGCTTTATTGGATTATACTGCCTTGGGGAAAGGTGGCACACTGCAAGAGATAGCTGCTGACACCGGAATTCCCATGGGAAAGACCAATGGGAAAGTCCCAGCTATCCTAGATTATGCTCGTGGTATGGGTTTAATAGAAGTACATACCGGATCGGAAAAAGGAGTCAAGGTTCCGAAACTGACAAGTTTGGGCAGAGCGGTATATATGGAAGACAAATATCTGGGAGAAGCAGTAACTCAATGGATAGTGCATATGAACCTTTGCCGCTCCGATATAGGGGCGTTAGCCTGGAATGCTGTTTTCAATAATGGCAGAAGTATGCTGGGAGGGCATTTTGACAAGCAGCAATTAGAGGATTACTTAGTGGGAATCTGCGGACCGGGTAATGACAGAACTGGACCCTTGCTTCGGGTGTATCTTGAAGATGCTGCACTGGAACGAACACGAGCCATTGAACTTAACGGGGATACTGTTGTTAGGAGCAAGGCCCCATTATTGGATTTCTATGCCGTACCCTATTCCGCCTTTGTTTTAGACTTAATGGAATCATATTTTCCAAAACAGAATCAAGTCACCCTTGCGGATTTGCAAAATGCGACCGGTTGGCTAGACATATGCTTCTGGAAAGAAGCCGATATCGAAACGGTATGCTTGTTGATGGAAAGAAAGGGTTATATTACCATAGATCGTCAAAGGCAGCCATGGATAATAGAAAAGTTAAGCAGAGCGGAGGAGATATGGCCACATATTTGGGATGACCTATAAATCGGGGGGAGAGGAATGAAATACAAAGATGTAGTCTCATTCAGAGATGATTTATTATTTAACGGGGCTGTTCAGATCGGATGGTTTGAACATGATTTGCCCCAGGCACAAAAAGCAGCTCAGCATTATGTTTTTCATGGTCCTGACTATCATGGGGTCAGTGCAAACGATTTCGACGGAGGACATCGCTTAGTAGACACTGCTAGTTTTACCCTGGACATACTACAGAGGATTTATGGTAATTCCGCGGAAGAGCCGTTTGAATTAGCTATTGCCGGTTATGGAACCGGAAAATCACACCTTGGCGTCACCCTTGCCTGCATGTGTTCCCAACCGAACTCAACAGTTTCTAAAGAAATATTGAAAAACCTGAGCATGGCTGATGCTGCTATTGGTAAAGAAGCCAAAGCCCTGATTAAATCTGCCCAACCTTTCTTAGTAGTAGCTTTAAATGGCATGCAGGACTTTGATTTGAGCGGAGAAATAATTCGTCAGGTTTTACGGGTTCTTAATCAAGCAGGGATAGATACATCTGTCTTAGATAACCTGCGTCCTCGTTTTCGAACCGCTCAGGTGTTTACAGAATCTTTCTATGAATCATTGCAGAAGGATTATCAAAAGCAATTTGGTGCGGATAACAGTCTCCATAGTATAATCGAAGCCTTAAAATGCCAGGATGAAGATACCTTCCGCCGGGTGAGCTTAATATATGAGCAAAAGATGGGATCACCCATCTATGCGGTTGGTCAAGAATCATTGCACGATTTTATACGGGTAGCCAAGGAAACATATTGCGGACCGAACAAAGCATTTGCCGGTATTCTTATCATTTTTGATGAATTCGGTAGGTATCTAGAGTTTTCGGTGCAAAAACCCCACGTGGCTGGGTCCGGGGCCTTGCAGCAATTGTTTGAATGTGTTCAAGCCAACGGAGATGGTGTCTTTTTATTGGGGTTTATCCAATACGAACTAAAGGCATACATATCTCGGATAGCTCCCGAGCTGCGGGACGACTTGAATCGATATGTCACACGATATGATGCGGTAAAAAAAGCCCGCCTATCTACTAACCTCGAAACTCTTATTGCTAATTTGCTAGAAAAAAAGGATCATACTAATTTACAGGAACAGCTAGCTGCTATTCAAGGAATCAAAGATATCCAAAAGAATATGCAGTCCTGGTTTCCAGATTTAGCTAATTATTCTCTGTGGACAGATAAAGACAGATTCATGAAAACTGTTGTCGAGGGATGCTGGCCCCTACATCCTATTTCAACCTGGATTCTATATAAACTAAGTTCGGCGGGTAAATCTTTGCAACAAAGATCAGCGCTGTCGCTGCTCGCCGAAGTATATAACGGCTTCAGCAAAGGGACTATTAGGCCAGGCAATATGCTGGTACCTATTGACTTCTGTAACGAATCACTGGTTGGGGAGTTTCTTGCAGCAGAAAGATCCGGACAACAGGGGGCTACGGCCAATGCTTATGAAAATGTTATAGCTAAATATCAATATCAACTTAAGGAAGAAGAAAAACTGGCTCTGAAGGCAGTACTGCTTGCCAGCAAGATAGGGGTTAAAGTAGAATTAAAGGTCGATTATTTGATATTGCTCGGACAGTTTAGCGGACACAATATTGAGACATTATCTTCAGCCATTACCTCTCTAGAAATGGAATACGGTGTTTTGGAGTGGAATGACCAGTTGCGCCAGTATGAAATTATCGGCGAAGCTGTTCCTAGAAGGACATTCCTGGATTATTTGGAGCGAAAGGCAGCTCTAATTAATTCTGACCAAAGGGCTAGTATATTTGCGCAGAATTATCGGAAGTGGAGCGGGCTTGATCTGTTCAACACTGATTTTGGAACTAAAAATAATATTGCTAGCCGCGAATGGGACTACAAGATACATATTTCGAATGTTTCCATGATTGAAACGGAAATCAATTATGCAGTGAAGATGTGGCTAGAGGCGTTAGAGACTGACGAACCACGGGGACATCTGATCTACTGCTATGTTGGAGCTGAAAGCAAACTAGACACCATAAAAGAAATGGTTGACCAAATGCTGAGGAAGAGTCTCTCCGAAAATAACGTTGATTTGGAGACGGGTGCTCCTATAATAGTTGTATTGCTATATGATGCTGATGGGTACTTGGGTCAGCGAGTGGCTGAGTATTGGGTTCTTGAAGAGCAAATGGACAATGATGAAAAAGCCAAATTTCATAATTTCATTATGGATAAGAGCAACAGCATTAAACTCGATATGGAAAACCAGGTCTCAAAACTGGAGAAGGAGCGGAACATCCTTGTTGCTACAATCAAAGCCATTCCACCCAGCCGTCTGACTAGCATGCTATATCAGTTGTTTGACAGCATTTATTGCGAGAGAATTACGTTTCCCTTTGATGGATTTAGTACTTCTCGGGGAAATGCTGCTAAAGACTGTCAAACTTTTACTAGACAGTTCTTCTTGGGCTTCTTAGACCGCAATTGGTTGATGACCCAGGCAGCTCAACAGAAGAATCGTGGAGAAAAGGTATTCGACAAAGCTTGGGGCGTATTTGATAATGACGGATCTTAGGTTAAAACCACGGGATGAGTCACTTCGAAAAATAATAGAACTTCTGGAAAACCTCCTGCAATCGGGCGAAGACAATCATGAGGCATTAAACCTCGGACGTGTAATGCGTTTATTATGCGCACCACCGTATGGTTGCAATATTGCTTCTGCTGGACTGATTTTAGCTCTTTTTGTTGGAAAACGCCGAAACAATCTTAATTTACTCCGTGAGAGCCAAGTAGTATCTATTGACGTCTGGCTTTCCGATGCTTTGCAGGGCAATTTTCTCAATCTTAGGATTCTTGATAGTACTGATTTGGTTTTGGTATCCCAAGAGACTATCTCAGAGTGGGAGAAGCTGCTGGAAGACTGGGATAGTGAGGATACGTATAGCGGGAAGGTGGCCTTTCATGATAAAGCTCTTAAACTACAAAGTAAAATTCCTATACCACAACTTCTTTATTATAAGTATGAAAATTTGGCCAGCAAAGCAAGGGCTGCACAAGCTGCCATAAATGAATACAATAATAAATTGGATGACGCTACCAGTAAAATCCATAATGGTAGTGAAAGAGATAAGCTAAATATTTTAGCGTGGGGAACAGTAATATTAAAAGATTTACTGTCTTTGATGGAATCAGAAGCTTATAAATGGACCTCGGCACAACTTGAAATCGTTCAAAAGAACCTGGCAGATGCCAGATTAAAGACACAAGAAATGTTTCCAAATTGGTATAAGCACCAAACGGTTCGAACGATCGAACAACTAGGTGACTTCAAACGCCAAATGATTTCAGTAGAGCGGAATTTGACTAGTTTAGGCCTGGATGATGAACAAAAGTTATTAGCTGAATATGTGGAAGAGATAGAGAGAAATGTACGGTTTATTGATGAACTCAGGAAAACAGTAAACAATATTAAACAGATGTCGATCAATAATGTAGTTAATGATTCTACTACGATACAGACCTTAAACAGTTGGCTTGAGCAAGTGCAGACCTATGTAAAGCAACTTGATGAAGCTCGTTTGCGCACTGATATTGTTGACCGTGATATTGCAGATGCAAAGAGTATACTAGCCAGGTTCCAGAAGGGTTGCCTGGATCAAGTTGAACGCAATAAAGAGCGCCTTGGGAAGGTATACGAAATCGAAGAGATTGATAGTTTAGGACAAATTACCGCTTGGAAACAGGAGGTTAATATACTGATCAAGATTTTCGAAAGCGATAAGGACAATGAGGACTTGGTCTTAGTACAAAAACAGCTTGATTTGTTGGAAAGACATTTCCATGTCCTGGATGATTCAGAACTCGATGATAAAGAATTTCTGAGATTATTACATCAGTGTGAACAAGAAACCCTGGAGCAATTTGACGGCGACGATCCGCCATTAGATAACGATGCAATATATGCTAGTATAAGCAAATCATTACAGGGCAAGAGGAGCAGTTTAGCCAAAATATGGATGGAAGCGCATTTGCCCGAACTCAAAGATATTAAGGAATATGATGCAGCTAAGGCTTTACAAACTATAGCTAGCCTTCAAAAACGGCCCAAACTACTTTCAAACGATCAAGTGAAAGAAGTCAAGAAGATGATAGTCGCCTGCGAGATTCGGATTGACGAATTAGAGGTAGATGGTTTACTTGCCAAGTTTGATAAGTTGTCTGACCGGAACAAGAAGGCATTTATAAATAAGATTGAAAATCAAATCCGGGCTTATCTTAATAGCATTGCTTAGAGCTATTTGAGGATTTTGCATACTATATTGTCTTTTTTACAATAGATTAAAAGTCAAAAATCGTTGATGTTGAAAGAATCCTCTACACAAGACGTGATTGGCATCATATCCTGTGACGCAAGGACGTCAGGATAAGGCGTTCATCACTCACAGTAGGACATTTTTGCGGCATGACCGTTAGACCTGAAATAGCTTCATTAACAATGTCCATCATCTTAAATGCGGTTACAGTTGCTGACAGCTGCGCAGAGATATGAGAACCGTCCCCTTGACAATTAAAGTGTCATGAGAACCGTCCCCTTGACATTGTGAGAACCGTCCCCTTGACATTGATTAGCATAAAAGCGTAGAGCATACGCATCGAAGGTTTGAATGGCTAAGTAATTTACAGCGGCGTGATTTTTATTGGCTTGCGATACCATGCAGGAATAATAAACCCTTTTAGCGAAGAGCAACAAAACCACACTTGCTTTACAGTCGACAGGATACTGTGAGATAAATGCTTAGAGTTGAGCCAATAGACTAATCAACCTTGGGAAGACGAAGGGTTTGCCCGCTAAGACCTACAAAGCGAGTTGCTGGTTCATTAAAAATAAGTTCAAGAGGGAGATGGTATAATGGTTTCCGCTTTTGTTCACTCCACCCGGGATCACATTTTTCTTCTCAAGGAATGGCTGGATTTGTCAAAGGTTCTTAATACTGATCGGTTCAGGAATACCTACAGTATAGATGACATCGATACCATACTGAACAATGCCCTGAGAATAGCCAGGGAGGTAATAGCCCCCACCAATAAAGATGGGGACAAGATCCAGGCTCGGTTTGAAAATGGCAAGGTAATAGTACCGGAATCATTAAAGAAGGCGTACCATTTCATCCAATCCAATGGTTTGGGGTCCAGCAACAAAAACCATAATGATGAATCGGCTCTGCCCTTGTGCATATTAGGGTGCGCTTGGGAATACCTGGCTGCCGCTAACCCGGCATTGACACCCTATTATGTGCTTACTGCCGGAGCCTGTAATTTAATTCAAAGTTTTGGTGATGAAAAATTAAAAACCCTTTTTTTACCTAAAATGTTCAGCGGACAGTGGTCCGGCACTATGGCCGTAACCGAACCGGGCGGAAGCTCAGATTTGGGTGATCTTCTGACCAAGGCGTATCCCACTGATGAACCGGGGATCTATAAAATCAAGGGGACCAAGTGTTTTATTACCGGAGCTGAACAGGATATTACCGAAAACATCGTTCACCTTGTCTTGGCTCGCGTTGAAGGAAGCGCTCCCGGACTGAAAGGCCTATCTGTATTCGTGGTGCCCAAATATTGGCCTGACGCACAGGAAGAGGCTGGTGTTTTCAATGATATTAATTGTGTTGGAATAGAAGATAAGATGGGAATGCGGGGTTCAGCCACCTGTATGATCAATTTTGGCGAAGATAACAACTGCCGGGGATATATTTTAGGAGACCCCCCTGATGAAAACGGAGCCGGTCAGGGTAATTATCAAATGTTTAAAATGATGAATGAAGAGCGTCTTAATACCGGTTATGGGGCGGTAGCTGCCGCGGCTGTTTCTTATTACAATGCGGCTCACTACGCAGCTCAGCGTATTCAGGGGAGGCTGCTGGCTGATCTTAGAGGTGAAAGGGTTCCAATCATTCGGCATGAGGATATTAGGCGTAATCTTATGTTCCAAAAATCTCATATCGAGGCTCTGCGGGCGGTGATTGTTTACACATTATATTTGCTGGATATAGCTGAATGGAGTCAGGATAAAGAACTGGTGGCAAATGCTAAAGATATAGCAGATCTGTCGACCCCCATTATTAAGGCTTACGCTTCCGATATGGCTTTTCAGTGCATTAATGAAGCACTGCAGGTTTTTGGCGGTTATGGTTACACGGAAGAATACCCCATATCCCAAATGCTTCGTGATTCCAGAATCTTTTGCATATGGGAGGGCACTAACTATCTGCAATCCTTGGACCTTATAGCGCGCAAATGGACTCGGCGTAAGGGAACCATGTTTGCTGGCTGGCTGCAGTCAATACAGGCTTTTATTGATGAGAACAAGGATAACCCTAACTTTGCCAAAGAATTTGAGATTCTGCAAAGAGGACTCGATAGCTATAGACAGATCCAAGCGGCTATCGGCGGTTACCTTGCCCAGGGGAAGATAGGCATGATTGGCCTTTATGCCACCCGCATCCTGCATGCTACCGGCAAGATATACTGTGGCAAAGTGTTGCTGGACATGGCACTAATTGCACAAAAGAAGGTTGACGAGCTGGAAACAGACCATTATGATTATGGTTTCTATAAAGGCAAAGTTGCTGCGGCGCGATTCTTTTTGCAGAATATTGTGCCCGAAGTAGAAACCACCCTGGCCATAATTAAAGAAGGGGATACATCGGCACTGGATTTGGAGGAAAATGCATTTCTAATATAATAATTAACTTCTTGCACATTTAATACCTGTCGACAAATGGGGGTATATATTACAAAGGGAGGTTATTGAAGGGTTAAATCAGAAGTTCTGCCGAAATAATAGGCACAACCATCTGTTTTAAGCGGGATGGTTGTGCCTTAACGATCATTGCGCAAAATTATTGATGGGCCTAGAAGAATGAAGTCGCGTTTACCGTAATAATATGGAATTTCAATAACCCTCTATCTACCATGTATGTCCACGGGCTTCTTACCCCCAGTCAGCCTTACCGGCGGCGAATTGCTTGTCCAGCGCGATTTCTGGCAGCTGATTATTGAGACATACATTTGTCACTTGCCCCCGGTATAATGCGGGTGAAGTTCTATTAATGCCGCCTATTTGGCTGGAAAAATACGGGTTTGGGGAAAGGAGCGGGTTTATGAGAATATTGCATACTTCGGACTGGCATCTCGGTCATTCTTTATATGGACGGAAAAGATATGAAGAATTTGAGTCATTTCTGAATTGGCTGGCAAAGCTGCTTACGCAGGAGGAGATAGATGTTCTGCTGGTGGCCGGAGATATTTTTGATAACACTGCTCCCAGTAATAGATCGCAGGAATTGTACTACCGTTTTCTCTGCCAGGCGGCGGCATCATGCTGCCGTTATGTGGTAATTACAGGGGGAAACCACGATTCTCCTTCATTTTTAAATGCTCCGCGAGATCTGCTGCGTTATCTGCAGGTTTACGTTGTGGCAAACATAGAAGAAAACCCCGATGATGAAGTCCTGGTTCTGCAGAACCAGGCGGGGGAAGCGGGATTGATCGTATGCGCGGTTCCTTATCTTCGCGACCGTGACATTCGCGGCGTGGAAATCGGCGAGAGCGTGGAGGATAAAGAGCGTAAGCTGGTAGAAGGGATTCGCGCTCACTATGCTCTGGTAGTTGACCGGGCACAGGAGATTCGGGCCGGGATGGAAAAACCGGTTCCGATAATAGCTATGGGGCATCTGTTCGCCTCCGGGGGTACTACGGTAAAGGGAGACGGGGTCAGGGATCTCTATGTGGGTTCACTGGCCCACGTGGGAGCGGATGTCTTCCCGGCGGCCATAGACTATCTGGCCCTGGGACATTTACATACCGCTCAGAAAATAGGCAGACAGGAAAATTACCGTTATTCGGGCGCGCCGCTGCCTATGGGTTTTGGTGAAGCCGGACAGGAAAAGCAGGTGGTAAAGGTGGAATTCGCGGACGGTAGGACGCGGGTTACGTATATTCCGGTTCCTGTTTTCCGAGCTTTATATAGTATTCACGGAGATTGGGAACAGATTGCGGCTGAACTGGCAAGGCTGAAAGCAGAGCAGGCAGAGGCCTGGCTGGAAGTTGTCTATGAAGGAACAGAGATAATCAGCGATTTGCGCGAGAAGCTAGATGAAATCGTGGCGGGAACTGGTCTGGAAATCCTGCGTTCATGGAATAATCGCCTGTGGGAACAGGACAAACAACTGATGGGTGAGGGAGAGGTTCTTAGTGAATTGGATGTCAGGGAGGTTTTCGAACGCTGTCTGCAGGCCCATGGAATAGAAGAAGGCGAACGCAAAGAACTTCTTAAGCTTTTCCAGGAAGTGGTTGACGCGTTGGATACAGAGGACCTGATGGCCGAATAGGGGGAATAAAATGAGAATACATCAGATACGCTTTCAAAATCTGAATTCATTGACAGGGGAATGGAGTATAGATTTGACCGATCCGGCTTATTTAACTGACGGGATATTTGCCATTATTGGACCGACCGGGGCCGGAAAAACAACCATTCTCGATGCCGTATGCCTGGCCTTGTATGGACGTACTCCTCGTCTGGAGCGGGTGAATAACAGCAGCAATGAAATCATGTCCCGCCATACGGGAAGTTGTTTTGCCGAAGTTAGCTTTGAGACCCGCGAAGGGGTTTACCGCTGTCATTGGAGCCAGCAGCGCGCTAAGAAAAAACCGGATGGGGAACTGCAGGCGGCCAAACATGAGATATCTGATGTGAACACCGGTAAGGTAATAGCGAGTAAGCTCCGCGATGTTGCGGCTGTGGTCGAGCAGATAACCGGCATGAATTTTACCCAGTTTACTCGCTCCATAATGCTGGCCCAGGGAGGTTTTGCTGCTTTCTTACAGGCTCCGGCGGATGAACGGGCGCCTATCCTGGAGCAGATTACCGGCACAGAGATCTACAGTGAGATTTCTATGAAAGTCCACCAGCGCCGCGGGGAGGAAAAGAACCGCCTGGAGGTTATGCAGGCCGAAATTGCCGCGATAAAAATAATGAGTGAAGAGGAAGCAAAAAGCCTGCAGCAGGATCTGCAGAAAAAAATTGAACAAGAAACAGAGCAAGAGAATCAGTTAAAATCGCTGACCGAGGCCCTGACCTGGCTGCAGACCTTGAATAATCTGGAGAAGGAAATCGAAAACCTGCAGGAAGAATGGCAGAATTATGAAGAACGCCTGAAAAACTTTGAGAATGACCGTTTGCGACTGGTCAGATCCCGGCAGGCCATGATTTTAGACGGCTCTTATTTCAGGCTCTCAAACCTGCGGAATCTGCAGGCACATGATTTAAGTGAAATTGAGCGTATTCGGGCAGAACTGCCCTTACAGAGGGAGATCCTGGAGAGGGCTAATCAAACCTGGCAGGATGCGCTGCGAAGCTTTAATGCATTGAAAAAACTGCGTAAAACCGAAGGGGAAAAAGCCACAAAGGTCCGGGCCCTGGACCTTTTAATAAAACAACAGAACCAGCAGACAGCTGAAATCGAAAGCACTATCGCTGCCGGGCAGATGGAGTATGAGGATTTACAGAAAAAGTTATATGCGGGAAAGCAGCATTTACAAACAATAGAACAGGCTCTGATTAAAGTTCAGCAATACCTGCGGGAAAACTGTCAGGATGAAGGGCTGGTTGTTAATTTAACCGGGATAGCTGCGACTTTTAAACTTCTCAGCGAGACTGATGATGCCCGGCAAAATAAGGAACGGGAATGGCAGCAGGCGGGAGAAGCATGGAAAACCTTGATAAAGGCTCGGGAAGAAATCGCGGCCGCACACGAAAGAAATGAACAGTTACTGCAAAACCAGCAGGAGAAGCTGCGGGATCTGAGGGAAAAACTGCAAACCCTGAGTCAAGGACATGAAATCGCCTGGTGGCGTGACAAGCTGGATGAGATAAAGGAAGAACAGCAAAATCTGCAGGAACTGGAACAGTCGCTGCGGGAAATCGCCGGAATGGAAGATGCTTTGCGGATGGGCCGGGAATCGATTCAAAGCCTTGAGGAAAAACAGCAGTTACTAACCCTGGAAATAGAACAATGGGTTGAGAAAGCTGCCGCCTGTGAACGAGAAGTGAGCCATATGGAAACTGAAGTGGCTCTATTAAGCCGCATCCGGGATCTGGAAGAAGAGAGGGCCAGGCTGCAGGACGGAAGTCCCTGCCCCCTGTGCGGCGCGACGCAGCATCCTTATGCACGAGGGAACGAACCCCGCATGGGTGAAGCCGAGTTGAAACTGGATAAAGCTCGCAAAGCCTGCAAAAACGCTGACCAGCAGCTGCAAAAACGCAAGTTGGAGAAGGTTACGCTTGATAAGGAACTGGAACACAACATTAACAATTTACGCGAAACCGAACTTCGCCTGCTTAAAGAGACAGAACACAGCAATGGGCTTATTGCGCTATTGGGTCTGCAATTACCCGCGCATAAACCTGCGGACGCGGTTCGGATGATTATGAAGCAAGGCGCAGCCAAATTAGCTGAGCATATTAAACAGATTAAACAAATCGAAGCCCTGCAAAAAAGCGAAAAGGAACTGGCAGCCCAATACGAAGAATGTTGTTTGGCTTTTAATGACTCCGCCACCGGTCTGCAGCAGGCGGTTTGGAAACAGGAGCAGGCTAAAAAGGAAACTGAACGTTTGCGTAACGAGTATCTGGCTTTAGAAACTGAGGGTGATAATCTGCGCCAGGCCGCCTTAAGAGAGGTAAGGGCGTACGGGATTGCTGATTTGCCCCGCGAGGGTTTAACTACGGTTCTTAAGGCCCTGAATAAACGTAAAAACGCCTGGGAGAGCAAACAGGACGAAAAGATTCGTCTGGAAAAGGAAACAGGCATTGCTCACAACGATATGACTAATCTGGCAACGCGGCTTAAAAACCAACAAGATATTGTCCGCCATGAGCAGACCAGGCTTCAGCAATCCCAAAAGCGCCAACAGCTGCTGCAAAAAGAACGGTTTGACCTGTATGGCAATCGCAACCCTGATGAAGAAGAATCCCGTTTGGAGGCAGACATTCTCCACAGCGAGGAAGCGCTGGACCAGGCCCGCCAGGAAGCCGAAATGGCCGGGCGCAATGTGGAGAGCATGGAAAAAGACGAAAAAATCCTGAACGATGCTGTTCAAAAGCGGGCGCCCGAACTGCAGCTTGCGGAGCAGGAGTTTGCCCATCAGCTGCAAGAGGTCGGTTTTGCAGGTGAAGGAGATTATATCCAGGCAAAATTACCAGCTGATGAACAACAAGCCCTGGCGGAACAGGAGGAAGGATTAAAACAACAAAAGACGGAACTGCAGACCCGTCTCCGCGATAAACAGGAAGCCTGGCGTCAGGAAAAAGATAAAAAGGTTACCGGAGAATCCTGCCAAACCCTGCAAGAAAACCAACTGGTTTGCGAGCGGGAGTTAAAGGACCTGCGAGATAAAATTGCGATTTACAGACAAACTTTGAAAAACCATCAGGAAAACCGCCGGCAAATGCAGGAGCAGCTGCTGTTGGTTGAAAAACAAAAGATTGTATTACAACGCTGGCAGATGCTGCATGATTTGATCGGTTCGGCCGATGGCAAGAAGTTTCGCAACTTTGCCCAGGGACTGACCTTTGATATAATGATCGGTCACGCCAACCGTCAGCTGCAGAAAATGACGGACCGTTATCTGCTGCGGCGTAATCAGCAGCAAGCTCTGGAGCTTAATATTATCGACCATTATCAGGGGGGTGTAATCCGCTCTACGGCCAACCTGTCGGGCGGAGAGAGTTTCCTGGTCAGCCTGGCCCTGGCCCTGGGGCTTTCCGGTATGGCCAGCCACAAGGTCAGTGTGGATTCACTTTTCCTTGACGAAGGTTTTGGGCTTTTAGATGAGGAAACTCTGGATACGGCCTTGAATACCCTGGCGGGTCTGCATCAGGACGGCAAACTTATCGGAGTGATTTCCCATGTTCCGGCTCTCAAAGAACGGATCGGCGCTCAGATACAGGTAATTCCCCTGTCCGGAGGGCGGAGCGCCTTGCAGGGTCCGGGGTGTGCACATTGTTAACCGGCGTAAAAGCCAGAATGCTGCCATGAGTTATGTGAAAATAGAGGCCTAAAAGTCAAAATGTGACAAAATTTTTGCATGAAATAGGTTATTATGACCGCAGCAGATAAAAATTCGCCATTGCTGAAGGGAAAACGGGTTGAAAGATTGCCGGAGTCAAGATAAAAACAAGGCGCGAGAAGGGCAGCCCCTTTTTAATGAACACGAGCGTATGCGGCTTATGGCCGCAGCCATTGAAAATTCTTCGCACCCTTTTCTGGTTGGGTTCAAAGATGGCCGCATAGCCTTATTTAATCATGCTTTTTGCCTTTTAACCGGATATTCCGAAGCGGAACTATATTTGTTGAACTGGAAAAGCGATCTAACACCTGCAAAATGGCATGATATACAGGCTGTTACGATTGAGGAGGTATATAGAACCAGGCAGGTACTCTGTTATGAAAAGGAGTATTTGCGTAAAGACGGGTCTCGGGTGCCGGTGGAAGTTCTAATTCACCCGTACATTGATGACGATGGAGAGATTGTCTACTATTATGGTTTTGTAACCGATCTGACCGCCAGAAATCAAGCCCTGGAACAATTAAGAAAAAGTCAGTTCCAACTACATGAAATTTCCGAAAACATGTTGGATATGTATTGCAAAGTGGATAATAGCGGGATTATTCAATATTCAAGCCCGTCCTATAGTGTTGTTCTCGGTTATAGCCCCGAAGAATTAATGGGAACGCTGGTTTTTGACCTGGTATATTATGAAGATAGGGAGCATATAATCGATGAATTTTACACCCATCTTAATAGCAGGATCCCAGGCCGGTTTGAATATCGCTGCCTTCATGCTGACGGACATTACCTGTATATGGAGACCATCGGCAAACCGCTGTTGCATGGTGAGGGGACAGAAGGCGCTATCCTGGTCAGCCGTGATATTACCGAACGTAAAATGGCCGAAAATGCCTTGCGCCAATCGGAAGAAAAGTTTTCCAAGATATTTCTGTGCAGTCCCGATACGATTTCAATTACCACTTTGGAAGGCCGCTATGTTGACGTTAACGATGCCTGGACCCAGCTTACCGGTTATGAACGCCATGAGGTAATTGGGCGTACTTCCTTGGAGTTAGGACTTTGGGTTGATCCTACCCAAAGGGAATACTTGATCAATAAACTAAATGAGCAGGGCAGCCTGCGCGGGGTTGAAACCAGACACCGGACCAAGTCCGGAGAGATATTAACCGCCCTGTTTTCCATGGAAAAATCGACATAGAAGAACGCCCGCATCTATTAGTAATTATTAAGAACATCACCGACCGTAAACGCCTGGAAGAAACCTTGCGTTTATCTGAGGAGCGTTTTTCCAAAGCCTTTAATGCCAGTCCCTTACTGATGTGCATCACCTCATTGGAGGACGGGCGTTTTATAGATGCAAACCGGAGCTTTTGCCTTAGTACCGGCTACAGCCGGGAAGAGCTTCTGGGACATACATCTTTGGAGATGGGACTGTGGAAGAATACGGCAGACAGGTTATTCATGAAACAGGTTATAGAAGAACACGGGACAATTGCCAATGTTGAATCTATTTTCGTAACCAAATCCCAACAATTGCTGTTGGGACTATACTCCGCGGAAAGGATTGAAATTGGGAAAGAAACCTGTTTGCTTTTTATAGTTATGGACATAACCGAACGTAAAAAAATAGAAATGGAAATGACCCGACTGGACCGTATGAACATGGTTGGGCAGGTGGCAGCCAGTATCGGCCATGAAATCAGAAATCCTATGACAACGGTGCGAGGTTTTTTGCAGGTATTGAAAAACAAACAGGACCATGAAGAAGATATAGAGATATATAATTTGATGATTGAAGAGATGGATAGAGCTAATTTAATAATCAAGGAATTCCTATCGCTGGCTAAAGACAAGTTAATCCAGCTGGAAATAAATAACCTGAATACTATAGTATCTAATATATTCCCCTTATTACAGGCCGATGCGATGTCCCAGGATAAGAACATTGAAGTAAGGTTAGAAAAGGTTCCCGATTTAATGCTGGATGAGAAAGAGATTCGCCAGCTTATGCAGAATCTGGTGCGTAACGGACTGGAGTCAATGGCGGCAGGCCGAACCTTAACAATAAGGACTTTCGTGCAAGACCGCGATGTGGTGCTTTCGATCCAGGATCAGGGCCATGGCATAAGCGATGAGGTATTAAGGAAGCTGGGTACCCCGTTTTTTACTACCAAAGAAGATGGAACCGGATTGGGGATGGCCGTATGTTACGGAATCGCGCAGAGACACGGAGCCAATATTGAGGTAGATACCGGTCCTTCAGGCACTAGATTCGATATAATATTCCCTTTAACCACAATATCAGGATAATATATAACCTAAAAATGGCTTCTGCACACAGCAGAAGCCATTTTTAGGTTATTGATAAAAACGATTACTAAGATTAAAACCCTATTGATTGTCCCACTGCATGCTGCGGCATGGGCCCTTCGATGGTTCTTCTTTCGAGGCAATTCTGCAGCAGTCCTAAAGCATCAGCTTTAGTAAGCGGATCACTGCCGTGAAAACTGCCGGTAAAATAATCAGGAATAAGCTGGGCCGCCGCTGCGCACGTAACGGCGCCATCGCCCCAGGAAGGGATGTTGTCACGATATCCCGCCCGGGTACCGAGGCGGCCGTAGCCTCGGCCGGCTACCACCACGGCTTCACTGCGGGTTATGTATTTGCCAAGGCCCAGGTTCCATCCTTGTATCCGCGAATAAGCCACGAATCAACCAAGGGACGAATGATTTCCTTGTCAAAGGGACTTACCGCTCCTAAATCCGAGAATCTTTCTTCCATAGACTTTGGTATTGATGCCGGAATATTTTCTGTATACCAGGGGGGTGCGATCCGCGCATACAATTTAAAGAATTCCAGACGGGTAATTTTCCCTTTAGGATCAGCCATAAATTCCGCTGCCTGCTCTATAAACGGAGCGATGCGGACACTGCTGTAGTTCTCCTGATCGAAAATAAATTCTAAAAGCATGGCATCAGCAGATTCATCCACATTACCAACTTTCAGAATCATGGAATGGGGCGTGGCACAATCAAATACCATGCCCGGTTTGTCTTTGGTATCACGAATCTGGTTCTGGCAGCCGTTAAAAGTTTCAGGCCAGCGTACATAGCTGCGGTAGTTGATCGCATTAGGTGCGCGCATATAACAAATCCCCGGCGGTAAAGATATTTTAATCCTGTCTCCGGGTTTCACCGGCACCTTGATGCCTTCTCGTCCAGTTACCCGCAGGGTACCCAGGACCTGGTTCTCTCCCGCTTTAACAACAGGGGATGCGGTTACTGAATAAACGGTATTTCCCTGACCTTGCGGCCTTCCCGGATGATCCGGGTCACTGATGGTTATGGTAATATCAGTATCCGCCCTGGCCGGAGTACAGAGAAACCAACACAACCCTGCAGCCACAAACAACAAGAGCAATGTGTTTCGAAGCAGATTGTACAACATATCCCTCCCCGAATTTTTTCTCTATTTTAGCATAAAACGCCAGGCTGCGATATTATTCGTGAGGGCAGTGAACACCAGACAGAAATATTTAGTGAAAGTTAAATAAAGGTTATTGCAATTAGCCGTACCCATAGCGGCAAAGTAAAGTTAAATATAACAAAACCATGGAGAATATATCCTTATATCACAATTCTAGGGCAGGAAAATACCTTCAGGATCAACCTGGGTATAAAGCAGCTCGAGTTCTTCGTATGTAGGGGGCATGGTTTCGCCGCTCACCCGGGAGATATTCAGATTAAAACTGCAGTTGTCCCGTACTTGTTCAGGAGTAAATCCCGGGTGGACTGTATCCAGGTACATAACGCCTTCATCATCAAAACGGAATACACCCATGTTGCTTATTACAGCTTCTACCCCGCCGCGAAAAAATTTACCGTACACTTCGCGTTTGTGAACCATTTCGCCTCCGGGCCATTTCTTGATGCGCCAGCCTGGAGAGGTTATATAATCAACGTTTTCTTTAAAACGCCGCTTCTCCTGTACCATGATGAAAACCGTTCTTCTGGCCAGGGCGTTTATATCCGGATTTCCGCCGCTGCCGGTAAACCTTTTTTCCGGCATAAGATAGCTGCCTACCACGGTAGTATTGACGTTGCCGTATTGATCGATTTCCGCTCCCCCCAGAAAGGCCAGATCAATGTATCCGGAATGAAGCTGACCGTACATGGTTTCAGTAAGTCCTGATATTACCGCCGCCTGACGCGCACAGCGGGCGTCTCCCACGGACGTGCCCAGATGCAGGGGCCTGCCGTCAATAGTACCGGCCTCATATATACATACCGCATTAGGGGCGTTTTTCTTTTGCGCCAGCATAATAGCCAGCATGGGCAGGCCAGTGCCGGCTAAAACAATGTCTCCGTCGCGGACTTCTCGGGAAGCCGCTACAGCAAGTATATCCAGGGGTTTGAATTCACCGACTTTAGCGAAATCACTTTGGTTTTTCATTTACCGCACCCCCCTTTTTATTCTGCTGGAATAGCCGAGCACACTGTTGGCCTTCAGTTTTTCCAACCGGGTTATACCCAATTTGGCCAGGTATTCCTCATGATCTGCCACTCCGTAAATCCATTCATCAGCCCATTTATCAAATCCTGCCTGACTTTTGCTGGCGGAATAGAAATCACGGATAAAGTCCCCGTCAACATCGTAGTAGCCTTGAGAACCTGTAGGGTGCGCTCCCCAGGGCATTTCAACCATATAATCAATCATATAACCGGCGGCGATATTTTTGACCGGGTCTTCGCGCAGGTAACTGGCGGGTACAATTTCTTCGGCCAGCACAATAACTTTATCCGCCGCGCGAATAATCTCGCCATCCGTATAGGTTTGGGCATTAATGCGAATGGTGCCGTCATCGCCGGCCTTGGAAGCATATACTATGGCCCAATCGGGATTGGCGGCCGGGACCAGGATAATATCACCCATGTCGTAAAACGGGTCATTATGCATGACAAATTTATTTCTTGGAATCTTGGGGTTTTTGCCATCCCGCAGGCCCGCTTTTTGCAGCATATCAAAATCGGGGTTGAGTATGTCAGTGCCCATGGCCGCGGCGGTGGGCATGAAGGGCAGACCGTAGCGCCCGCCAGAATACGCGCTACCAGATGTGCGTGACTGTAGTCTTCGATGATAATGCTTTTAGTGAGATGAGCCTTAGCGATCATTTCTCCCAGCTTGCCATAAAGCTCGTGTCCGGACCAGCAGGATTCCCAAATAGAGAGACAGCCCGCCCCTGCCAATATTTCGGTTTGCGTGCCCCCGTTTACCTCAAAAAGATGAAGGTTTTCTTTTTGTTGACGCACCAGTTCATACACAAAAGCCATAGGCCTGCGCCAGATAGTAAAACCGCTGAAAGTAATCATGTCCCCATTTTGAATGAGATTTGCCGCTTGTTTAAGCGTAATCATCCGGGGTTGTCCCATGCAGTTATCCTCCCCTTAAACGTTTAGAGCCATTAATTTCTGTCTGTCGATCCCTGACAAGCCTCAAAAAGCCGATCTTAACCGCTAAACCAGGAAACGCTCTGCCTTTTATAATACATTAAGACAAGTTTTGTCAAGAAATTTATTCAGGATGATCAGGACGGAACCTGGTTCTGACAATTCATTACAAATGCAGGTTGATCTAGAACCAGCACTTACTTCCGTTAATTACCTTTGACGCTATTTTATTGTTATAGATAGAATTGTTCATATATATAGGTCCAAAAACCTATGAATGGGAATAGGAGGGATTTTTAGCACCGTTAAAGCAGAGTCGTTTTCATACTTTATGGGAGTAATAATATGCATAAGAGATTTGCGCTGAATTTGGCTATTGTCGTACTGGTGTTGTTATTCGGGGCCTGGACTGTAAACTCTGCGTTATCGCCTGGACAGGCCCGCAATATGGTACAAACCGAACCCAGACAGACAACAAAAACTGACAGTGTTGCGAAAAACATTATAACAACGGAAAAAAATGTCGAACCAGCACCTGTTTCACGTGAAACATCAGAACAGGTTGAGGTTCAGCAAACAAATGTTGCCAACCAGCCGACTTTCAAAATTGCTGCGGTTCCTGACAATAACGAGAAGGCGCGGGCAATTGCAAAAGAAGATACAATCGACATTACCACAGTTTCTAGAGGTATTGTACCGGATAACAACTATCCTTTATTAAGTAAACCCCAGGGTGTTCTTGGGCAGTTTTATTACCGGGATACATACGGCGGCAGAATAGAGATCGATCCCCGCTGGGTAGCTGAAAACATCGTAACCATAACCCTGCCTGGATTAAACCGGCAGGTTCAGGTACATAAAGCAGCCCAGGAGTATTTTATCAGGGCTTTTGAATACATAACCAACGGTACGGCCGTGATCAACGGAAAAGAAATCCCTCTCTTAAATCTTATTAATACCATTGATGGAACCTTTGTAACCCGTCATGTAAATTGGAATCCGTGCAAGGGCTTGAGCAATCATTCCTGGGGAATTGCCATCGATATCAACGCCAGTGACCACTTTAGACATATTGACCCCTCATCGGAACCGTATGACCCTAACCTGATACTATGGGAAAAGGCGTTTAAACCGGCCGGGTTCAGTTGGGGCAATTCATATGCGGATTCGATGCATTATGAGCTGAAGCTGTAAAAACAGTCGGTACATTAATTTCGTCTCTTGATATTGTGCATATTTTATCATGGCAGGAATATTTACAGATGTGTCGAAATATTTAGAAAAATAAACCATGGGCGCATATTATTCGATTAAAGGCCATTAATAACAGCAATATATCTGCAAGTATGAGGTGATTATAGTGGAACCCTTGTTGTTGCCTGATGAACTGCACCTGCGCAAATTTGTGTCTCCGGAGATAGTTTTCGGTGTCGGCGCCAGGTGGCTGTTGGGACGCTATGTTCAAAACCTGGGCGCGCGCCGGGTACTGGTGGTTACCGACCCTGGTATAGTTGAAGCGGGGTGGGCCAAACAAGCCCTGGAATCCCTGGGTGAGGCGGATGTACACTATATCGTATTTGACGGGGTAACTCCTAATCCTAAAACCGATGAAGTAATGAACGGGGCTGAAATATATAAACGTGAACACTGTGATGTTATTGCAGCCGTAGGCGGCGGCAGCGCCATAGACTGCGCCAAAGGCATAGGCATTGTAGGTACGAACAAGGAGCATATTTCTGAATTTGAAGGCGTTGATCAGGTTAATACCGCCATTCCTCCCCTGGTTTGTATACCTACAACGGCGGGAAGCTCGGCTGATGTTTCACAATTTGCCATAATAATGGATAGGGTTCGCAGGGTTAAGATGGCTATCGTCTCCAAGGCGGTTGTGCCGGATGTGGCTCTCATTGACCCTGTCACTTTGACAACTATGTCCTCCTATTTAACCGCTTGTACAGGTTTGGATGCTTTAACCCACGCTATCGAAGCCTTTGTTTCCAATGCCAGTTCACCCATAACCGATTTGCACGCCCTGGAAGCTATCAAATTAATCCCTGAGTTTTTGCCAGCTTCGATTGAAAATCCTGACGACATAGTAATTCGAGGAAAGATGATGTTGGCCAGTATGGAAGCGGGTCTAGCTTTTTCAAATGCCATATTAGGCGCAGTTCACGCTATGGCTCACAGCCTGGGAGGGCTTCTGGACCTGGCTCATGGAGAATGTAACGCTATACTCCTGGAACCGGTAATCGATTTTAATTATGGTGCGGTACCGGAAAGATACCGATTAATTGCCCAGGCAATGGGCATTAATACCGACAAAATGAAATCGGAACAAATAAAAACATCTTTGCTGGCTAAGATAAGAGACCTGCGACAGGCAGTGGGGGTTGTCAGGGGGTTAAAAGGTATTGGGGTGAAGCCCGATGATATTCCCGAATTGACCAGCAGGGCTCTGGAAGACGCCTGCATGTTCACCAATCCCGTTACCCCCACCGCAGATCAAGTGGAGGCAATTTACCATGCCGCCTTATGAAGAGGATCTGACCCGTCAGGAAAAGCTGCGTGAACAACTCATCGGGTTAGGAGAAAGGTCTCTGCGCAAGAACTATTATCCGCTGCTGCAGCAAAGCATTCAGGATTTGAAGCGCTTCAGAGCATTACTGGATGAGAGCTATGATTTGATTTTCTTGCTCCAACTGCCTGGCGGGACAATTGTTGATATTAACGAATCCGCCTGCAGGAAACTAGGGTATGATAGGGAAAAGATATTATTCAGTTCATACGATATCTATATGGCCAGGATTGCCAAAAACATTTTCTTGGATTATGCGCAAAAACCACCTGGTTATCGCCAAACCTCCCTGGCTGAATTCCGCAAATGCGACGGCGCCATTTTTCCGGTCGAAGTTAATTTCAGCCTGGTGTCGTTTGAAGACCACCGTTATGTGGTGGTGGTAGCCCGTGACATTACCGAACGGCTGCACGCCGAAGAAGAGCTGCGGCAGGCTCACCTCATGCTGGAACAAAGGGTCAAAGAAAGGACCGAAGCACTATTACAGCTTTCCGAGTCTCTTAAAGCGGAAATTGCTGAACGCAAAAAGGCTGAAGATCAATTAAGATTCCTCAGCCTGCATGATTTTGCTACCGGACTTTATAACCGCGCCTATTTCGCCGAAGAAATCAAGCGGCTGGAGGCGGGCAGGCATTATCCGGTGAGCCTTATAATGTGCGATTTGGACGGCCTTAAACTGATTAATGACGCCCTGGGTCATGAGGCGGGCGACCAGCTGATCGTTGAGGCCGCTAATGTATTGCGCAGCGCGGTTCGTGAAGGAGACGTAGTAGCCAGGGTGGGCGGGGATGAATTTGCCATCCTTATTGCTCATACGGCCCCGCGCGATGTTACTCAGGTTATAGAGAGAATTAAGGCTTTGATAAAACAGCATAATAAAGCCGATCAAGCATTGCCTTTAAGCATTTCTTTGGGCTATGCCACCAGTATCGGCAAAGATAAAAGGATTGACGAATTATATTGTGAAGCTGATAACAATATGTACAAGAATAAGCTGGCCAACCGGCGGTTTTCTGACCGTATTATCAAAACAGCCCTGAAAAACATTTATAAGTTAAAGGATTTTGCCCGGGAAGGCCATCTGGACAGGCTGCGGGATATCTGTCTGGCTCTGGCGGATCAGGCGCATTTAAGCGATGAAAGTATAAAACGGCTGATATTACTAGCAGAATATCATGATATCGGCAAACTCATTATTAGTGATCATATATTAATGAAACCGGGACCCCTTAACGCGGAAGAAAGAGCGCTTGTCAAAGCACATTGCGAAACCGGTCAGCGTATTGCCCTGGCTGTTCCTGAACTGGTTTTAGTGGCTGATTTGATATTAAAACATCACGAAGCCTGGGATGGAAGCGGTTACCCGTTAGGATTAAAGGAGTTTGAGATACCGCTGGAATGCCGCATCGTGGCCGTAGCGGATGCCTTTGAAGCTATGACCGGGGTTCGGCCTTATCGTAATCCCATTAGCGTTGAAGAAGCCTTGGCTGAACTTAAAAAATCGGCTGGAAGACAATTTGATCCTATCCTGGTAGAACATATGTTTAATATTATGCGGCATTAATCAAAATATGAAGGTTTACCTCACATTTTGATTTAATTTATTTTTATTTTTCACAAAAACTATATTTATGGCCTTAATTAAGGCGGTAACAGTGTCGCCTTCGGAGAAGCCTGCTTCATTAAGGGATTGTCGCGTCATCACGGACGTGATCTCGGTATCGCCCATTCACATTGACACCTGGGGCCATACCATCGGCCTGTATGCTTGCCCCGCAAACGGTTGCGAACCCCTGCCTCCATAATTATTCATCCTTTCTTTGAATATTTTTATGCTGCAGATGCATTTACCATTAGAAGGCTATTGTCATAAATTTAATATTAATTTATATTATGTATAAGATATATTAATATAAATTCAGCTAATTATGCCCATGTAATGTCGATATTTAGCTGAATTTATGGAGTTGAACCGGTTATCTGAATCGGTGAGATTGAATTTGCGGAGTGGAGGTGATGAAAGTGCCAGGAGCAGGCTGCAAACGAAGAGTCGGGTTCATGGTCTGAAGAATAACCGATGGACCGTCGGTTCGTTTTGTTTCTATGACAATTCAATACTGGAAACGGAGAGCTTGGTTCTGGATGGGCTTCATCACCTTGCCTGAACGTATAATCGGATTTATCCTCTGATTTTATTCATCCTGCGTATAACAAGCCTTTCTGAAATGTTCTTTCATCCCCATGTTTTTCGTTGACGGTATTGACGCATAGAAGACTGCTCTTAAGCCTTACCAGAAGACAAGCCTGGTAAAAATCGCTCATGTCAACAAACTAAGTTGAAACGGGGGATCAAAGATGAGTAGCAGAATTACCCGCCGGCAATTTATTACCCGCGGCGGGGCAACGGTTGCCTCCCTTGGTTTGGCAGCAAGCCTTGGATTTGACCTGGAAGCAACCGCTTCAGAAGTTAAAGGCCTGCGTATCGTAAATATAACTCCCACCCCGACAGTGTGTCCCTATTGCGGGTCAGGCTGCGGGCTGGTGGTATATGCACAAAAGGATGCTAATGGGAAATTCCAAAAACTGCTGAGTGTTCACGGCGACCCGGATAATCCCATCAACCAGGGCGGAGCATGCGCCAAAGGCGCGGCTATGTTCAACCTCAGGGAAATTTACAACGAAGAAACCGGAGAACAGGAGATCAACCCCAAGAGAATTCAAAAACCCCTGTACAGAGCCCCGGGCAGTGACAAGTGGGAAGAAAAAGATTGGGACTGGATGCTGGATAGGATAGCGGAAAGGGTCAAGGAAACCCGGGACAGCAGTTTTGTTCATAAAAAGAAGCTCGAAGACGGCAGTGAAATCATTGTAAATCATACCGAAAAGATAGCTTCAATTGGCGGCTCCGGCATGGACAATGAAGAGTGCTATCTGCTTTCCAAATTAATGCGTTCCCTGGGCGTGGTTTACCTGGAAACCCAGGCCCGGCTCTGTCATTCTCCATCGGTAGGAGGTTTGGCGCCTTCCTTCGGACGCGGGGTAATGACCAATCATGTAGTGGACATGAAGAATACCGATTGCGCACTCATTATGGGCAGCAACTGCGCCGAGAATCATCCCATTACTATGAAATGGCTGCTCAAAGCTCGGGAAACCAGGGGAGCCAAACTGATCAGTGTCGATCCCAGGTTTACGAGAACCGCAGCGCGGGCTGACATCTATGCGCCTATGCGTTCCGGGACCGATATTGCTTTCCTGGGCGGAATGATCAAATATATCCTGGATAATGAACTGTACCACAAGGATTATGTTGTCAACTACACCAATGCCGCTTTCCTGGTTAAGGATGAATATGATTTCCGCGACGGGCTCTTTTCCGGTTATGATCCAGCCACACGCAAATATGATGTAAGCAGCTGGGATTATAAATATGACGAGAAAAACCTGCCGCTGACCGATCCGACTCTGCAGGATCCGCATTGCGTATTCCAGTTAATGAAAAAACACTACCAGCGCTATGATATTGACACGGTGTGCAGTATTACCGGAACGCCCAAAAACAAGTATCTGGAAGTGCTGGATACCTTCTGCGCTACCGGCAAGCCTAACAAGACCGGAACCATTTTGTATGCCATGGGTATAACCCAGCACACGGTGGGCAGCCAGAACATCCGGGCTTTTGCTATCGTGCAATTGCTTCTGGGCAACATCGGCCGTCCCGGCGGAGGCATAAACGCCCTGCGCGGGGAAAACAACGTTCAGGGCGCTACGGATATGGGGCTTTTGTTCAATAATATTCCCGGATATGTGGAATCACCTACTGTTACACCAGAACACAAAGACCTGCTTGCTTTTATCCGTAAGGTAACACCGGGAGCAGACAAAGTGAACTTTACCAGCCTGGAGGAATTACGTCCCCTGGTTAAAGAAGGATTCCCCAACTCCGGCTGGAGAATCCACAGTTCCAAATGGGTGGTAAGTATGCTTAAGGCCTGGTACGGCAAAGCCGCTGTACCTGAGAACGATTTTGCTTTCCATTATCTGCCCAAACGCGACCCCAAGAAAAACTACTCGCACATTGGCATGTTTGAAGCCATGCACCGCGGAGAAATCGAAGGGCTGTTTGTCAACGGCACCAACCCGGTAGTCGGCGGTCCCAATGCCAACAAGGAGCAGGAAGCCCTCTGTAATTTGAAGTGGATGGTGGCCATCGACCTGTGGCTGACTGAAACCGCTGACTTCTGGACCTATCAGGGTTGGGAACGTCCGGTTGACAATCCTAACGTACCCAAAAAGACCCCGGCAGATATCAAGACCGAGGTATTTTTCCTGCCTGCCTGTGCTGTATATGAAAAAGAAGGCACTGCTGCCAGCACCGGCCGCTGGGTACAGTATCGCTGGAAAGGCGCCGACCCGGTGGGCGAATCGAAAGCTGACCTGTGGACTTATAACCAATTAGCCAAAAAGATTAAGGCTGTATACGCCGGCAGCAAGCTTCCCCAGGATGAACCGATTCTCAACATGACCTGGGATTATGACGGTGCAAGCGGGGACGAACCTGATGTACTCAAGGTTGCTAACGAATTGTGCGGCTATAATGTAGCTGACGGCACACCGGTGGAAGGTTTTGCCAAATTGGCTGATGACGGCAGTACAGCCTGCGGGTGCTGGGTATACTGCGGCGCTACCACCTTAAAGGACGGTAAATTTGTATATAAGACCCAGCTGCGCCAGCATGAAGACCCCAGCGGTCTGGGGCTGTTCCCCAACTGGTCCTGGGCCTGGCCCATGAACCGGCGTATCGTCTACAACCGCTGCTCTGTGCAGCCTGACGGCATCACCCCCTGGCCGGGTGACGCCGAACGCCAGCTGGTGCGCTGGGACCCCCTGGCGATACCCGATCCCAAGAAGCCAGAGGTAGTGGGAAGCTGGGTTGGTGTGGATGTGCCGGATATGATTAAGACTACTGGTCCGGATAAACCAGCCTTCATAAATCCGTTTATTATGCGAACCGATGGCAAAGGCGCTCTGTTTGCAATTAAAACCCTGATGAAGGACGGTCCCTTCCCCGAGCACTATGAGCCCTGGGAAAGCCCACTGGAACCGATTTTAAATAAACAGGCGTTAAACCCTGCCGCCAACATTTGGGAACCTGACAAGCAGGGCAAGACAGACAAGTATCCGATTATCGGCACCAGCTTCCGTTTAGTGGAGCACTGGCAGACCGGGGCTCTGACCCGCAACCTGCCCTGGCTGGCCGAGCTGATGCCCAATATGTTTGTGGAGCTCAGTGAACAACTGGCCAAGGAAAAGGGTATCAAAAACGGCGGTAAGGTTATCGTATCAACCAGCCGCGGCGATATAGAGGCTATTGCCTGTGTGACCAAACGTTTGAAACCCTTTAATTTAAACGGCAAAACCGTGCATGAAATCGGGATGCCCTGGCAATTCGGGTTCAAGGGATACGCTACCGGCGACCCCTGCAATCGTTTAACCCCGCATATCGGCGATGCCAACACGGTTTGCCCCGAATATAAAGCATGGCTGTGCGATATAAGGAGGGCTTAAACATGGCGAATATGGCTAATATGTATGATGTAAGCAAATGTACCGCCTGCCGCGGCTGCCAGGTAGCCTGCAAGGACTGGAACCAGCTTCCGGCGGTAATAGAACCATTTAAAGGCAATTACCAGACTCATGAAGACACCAATGGCGATACCTTCACCATAGTGAACTTCATTGAGAGCGAGGACCCGATAACCGGCGTGCATTGGAACTTTTTAAAGCGCCAGTGCATGCACTGCCTGGACCCGGCCTGTATGAAGGTCTGTCCCCAGGGCGCGTATTACAAGAGCGAATCTGGCGCTACCCTGCATGACCCGGATAAATGCATAGGCTGCCAGTACTGCACCTATGCCTGTCCTTTT